>DASPTU010000100.1:0-55845 GCA_035623255.1 Terriglobales bacterium
CCGGGAAGGGGCAAGCCTGAGAATAGTGTCGGGAAAGCACTTCCCACCAACTCCGAACAACCACGATGTGCGCACGATGCAAGCATCTGGAAATATTCGGCTGATTTCCTCTTCTGCGTGCGCTTTCGACCTGCCGTACACGCTACGAGGCGCACGGGGATCGTTAGCTTGGTAAGGCGACGTAGCAAGTCCGTCAAAAACGTAGTCAGTGCTCAGAAACAGCAATCGGGAGCCAAAGTCCTTTGCCGCCTGCGCCACATTGACAGCGGCATGCCAATTAAGGTCAAAAGCCAGCTGCTGATTGCTCTCGCAGCCATCCACGTCGGTGTAGGCGGCCGCGTTGACGACCCATTCCGGGCGCGTATGCTCGACAGCCGCGCGAACTTGCTCAATGTCTCGAATATCAGCGTCCTTAGAGCCAAGGCCTGCCACTGCATCAGCTTTCCATGCCGCGATCAGGGCCTTACCCAGTAAACCGGTCGCACCGAACATGGTGATTCTCATCCCAGATAGTTTCCCATACCAGCGGCCCTTATCAGAACTGCCAGAGAAGGGGCGTTCATGCGAGCAGATTGATTCGATACAATGCGCACATGACAGAACGGAACCTTCAGATCGTGAGATTTATAGGCGCCACTCCCAGTGTGGCGTACTGTGATGTTTGCCGCCTTACCTTCCGAACGCGCCAGGAATTCCTTCTCGACAGCGATAAGGCCCGACAGCAACTAGAAACTGATTTCCAAAAGCACGAGTGCAAGCCAGAGCCCGGCGCCGTAGATGAGGCCCTAACCCATATTCGTTAGCCGGAAGCGGTCGAGGCGAAGAATGTTACAGGGGGCGAGGTCTAAGAAAAGCTGTGAACTCCTGGCGGACAAAAGGAAAAGGCCGTGATATTGGTTATGCTCTAGCCGCCCGCTCCTGCGAGGAAGCCAACAGCGTGGAGTCATGCACCATCACGGCCCTTGATGTGATCACTGCTTTCACAGTTCCTGACCCCGGCGAATCCTCGCAGACCAGCCGGTTTTTTCGGGTCAGGTCGCTCACCGAGTTGCCTCGGCTAACGAACCACCCAGCTTACTTCGAGTCGGCTAATTTTATTTGAGCCAACCCTTTCAGCCGTCGACGCGCGAAAAATTAAATGGAATGAAACAAATTGTCAACGCCCGTTTTCAGTGCACCGGCCTCTTGCGTGCCTGTGCATATTGTGAATTTCATTTCATCGAAATGTAAGCACTTACGGGTTGCTTCCTGCCTCCCTAAAGCTTCTTCCACAGATATTTGCACAGGCAAAATATAGGCCCAAATTCACAGGGAATCATCTTAGGCTATTGACGATCGGTGTGGAGTGAAGCATCTTGAATCAAATCAGAGTTAACGTGGCAATGTCCGCTCTTGTGGCCTATGTCGATGGTGGTTCGTTGGGAAATCCCGGACCTTCCGGTATCGGGGTTGTGATCAGTGGAGCCCGCGACGGAAAACTGAAGATCGCCAAGTGGATTGGCTGGCAGGATAACAATGTCGCGGAGTATTTGGCGCTTCTGGAGGCGTTGCAATGCGCAGTGCTTTTGAAGGCCCACGCCCTGCATGTTTACTCCGATTCTGAGGTTGTCGTGAAACAGATGACAGGCGAGTATGCCTGCCGCAGTCCACGGCTTTATTCGCTCAACTGGACGTGCCGAAAACTCGCGCGTTCGCTGAAGTTCTCTATCTCCCACGTGAGGCGTGAATTGAACGCCGAAGCCAACCGTTTAGCCAACTCCGCAGCCCGAAGAAAAAAGCGCTAGCCGTAAACCGTTTCAGGTGGTTCCGGCATCTTACGGCCGGGAAAGACCGTGTCGAGGCCAAAGACAAAGGGCTGGATTGCCGAGGTAAAGACCGACTCTACCCACCCGCCGGCCAGACTGTTCACCAAAGACGCAAACACAATTGCCAGGGTGTTGGCATCGAAAAGGGTCTCTCCTAAAGGTCCGGGCTCCGGGATGCGCATGCTGACCTACTTCATCAACCGTGGCGGCAAAGGCTTGAGTGCGTCGCGCAGACGAGAGCTGGAACGGGCGAAGAAACTGTTGTCTGCAAGGGTGGCCCGGGTGAAGGCGGCTAGTAAGAGTGCATGATCGTCGTACCCGTTTAGGACTTTTTTGGGTAAGCCACCGACGTGATTCCCTTACCTTCCACGCATGTGTAGGTGTTGAGAGCCGCAAGGTTTTTGTATTCTTCCGTTCGGCCGCTCGGCCATTGAATCACGAGGCGATCGATGCGGTCGCGGTGTCCCAATCCGAAGGTCAGCGGCATTTCCGACTGCGACAAATAGCTCGATCCGGTTTTCACCATTCGAAGCCCAGTCAAATCACCGGCGAACATACGGACCAAAGCTCCAATGGCGTCGCGATTCGACTTCGTGCCCAGCAACCGAACGCGGATGCTTCTATTTCCAGTCGTTTGATCGTTGCGGAATAAGAAGGCCGGCCCGTTGTTAGTGGTCATCAACAGATCCAGGTCGCCGTCATTGTCGAAGTCGCCATAGGCCAACCCGCGGCCGACCTCTGGACGTTGGAAATCAGGACCAAGGTCACCCGTGACATCACGGAAATTCTCTTTGCCCATGTTCAAGAAGAACTGGGGCGGCTGTGCATATCCAACATTGCGGACGTTACGTACGGTTTCATCAATGTGCCCGTTGGCTACTGCCAGATCGAGCCTGCCACCGAGCGCAGCATCGAGAAACAGGCAACCGAATCCCAACTTGTCCTTGGAGGGGATGCCAACACCGCCCTGGGTGGCGATGTCGGTATAGTTGCCGCCGGATGCGCGGTAAAGCCCGATCATTTCGTTATCAAAATTAGTGATCGCAACCCCTGGGGAGCCTGAGTTTTCGAAATCGGCTACGTCGACTCCCATTCCGGCTCTCGCCTTGCCGTCCGCACTAAAGGCTATTCCGGCGTCCACGGCGACATCTTTGAATGTGCCATTCCGCTGATTGCGGTAAAGTTTGTTTGGCTGAGTGTCATTTGCAACCAAGAGGTCAGGCCAGCCGTCCTGATCGAAGTCAAACATCGCCACGCCGAGAGATTTCGAGCTGCTGTCGAAAATACCGCTGCTTGCGGTAACGTCCTCAAAGCTCCCGTCACCCCGATTGTGAAATAGCCAGCAGGTTTCGCCGCGGTAAGCTTCCGGAGTGCAGTAGGCCTTGCGTTTGCCGTCGAGGCTGCAGAACACGTCATGCTCTGGCGACCACTTCACGTAATTGCAAACGAACAAATCCAGCAGGCCGTCGCGGTCGTAGTCGAACCAGAGGGCCGAGGTGCTGAACGCTTGTCGTCCGGCGAGACCGCTGGACTTGGTGACGTCGACGAAAGTGCCGTTCCCCGTATTTCGGAACAGGCGGTTTTGCCCTACGCAGGTAATGAGAATATCGAGGTGACTGTCGTTGTTATAGTCGGCGATTGCGATGCCCATCCCGTACATTTCGAGGTCAAGTCCCGCCGCACGAGTCACGTCGGTGAACGTGCCGTCGCGGTTGTTGCGATACAGCCGAAGAGTAGTTCGTTCGCGCTTGTGGCCAGGCCAATCCATTCCGTTGACGAGCAGAATGTCTTGCCAGCCATCACCGTCATAATCAAAGAATGCGCAGCCTGAGCCCAAGGTTTCTGGCAGAAGCTTGCCGCCATAGGCGCCGCTATTGTGGCGGAAATGGATTCCGGCCTGAGAGGTGACGTCGACCAGACGAAAACCCGGAACTGGCGTCTGTCCGGAAGGTGCTACGAATGCGCCCAATTGGCGCAGCTCACAAACGGTTACCAGGCCAGCGATCCCGCCAAGAAAAGTACGCCGATTCACGGAAGGTTAACCAACCCGTTGCGAATGGCGTAAACAACGAGTTCTGCGGTTTTGTGAATGCCTAACGCGTCCATGATGTTGGCGCGATGAACTGCTACGGTATTGGCGCTGAGCTGAAGTTCTGCCGCAATCTCTTTGTTCGATTTGCCCTGGGCAATCATCTGCAGAACTTCAATCTCGCGGTGCGTCAGCGTGTTTCGTTCACCCTTCAGTCTCGTGGGAGTATCAACCTGAGGGTCCAAAACGGTCTCACCGGCGGCTACCTTACGAATGGCGGTTCCTAAGTCCAGGTCCGCTGCATTCTTCAAAATATAGCCGCGTGCCCCGGCATCAAGCGACTGCCGGACCAACGTTCCCTCCGCATGCATACTGAGCATCAGGATCAAGGTTTCCGGAAATTGCTTGAGAATTGCTCGAGTGGCATCCAGCCCATTCATCTTTGGTAGCGCACAGTCCATCACAACGACTTTGGGACGAAGCTGTTCGGCCAGACGCACGGCTTCTTCGCCATCGCCTGCCTCGCCAACTACGCTGATGTCGGCCTCATCCTCCAGAATGCGGCGAAACCCGCGCCGTACCAGGCTGTGATCATCTACCAGGAGGACTGAAATTTTATCGGGCATGAGGCTCACCCTGCTCTCGCGGAACGCTTAGCCGGACCAAAGTGCCTCCTTCGTTTGGATGGAGGAATTGCAACTTGCCTCCCAGCAACTCCGCTCGCTCGCGCATGGCAACGACTCCGATGCCTTGCTTTGCCGGTCGCACGCCAAATCCGGATCCGTGGTCTTCCACTTCAAATTCCCATTCATCTGGGGAGCAACGGACTCGTACCCAGGCTTCACTGGCGCCAGAGTGCCGCGCTACGTTGTTCAGGGCCTCTTGCAGCACGCGATAGATGTGAATAGCACCGTTTCCGTTGATTGTAATTGGAGACTTCTCGTACCGTATTTTAATTCCGGTCTGCCGTTCGAATGTGGGGAGATACCATTCCAATGTGCTCTCCAGCCCGGCCTCTTCGAGCATCACCGGATGTAGTGCCTGGGAAAGGGCGCGTACCTTGCTCAGAGTATTCTGCGCAATCTCGCGCACTTCCTGCAGTTCAGTAAGCAGGTCCGAACCTTCGGGAACGCGTTTGCCGGCGCGACTCAGCAGCGAGCCGATCGCAGTGAGGACCTGCCCAAATTCGTCGTGCAACTCACGCGATAGATACCGCAGGGTGGATTCCTGGGTTGAGATCAGTTCCTGGGCCAATTCGCTGCGTTGCTGTGACAGCGCAGCCACACGGGCGAACAGTACCCGGTTCGAACGGATCACATACAAACCTGTGACGAGAATCGCCATGAGAGTGGCGCCGAGAAACCAGTAAACCTGCCGCTCGACCCGATCATAGATTCGCGCGATGCGTGTGGTAGCTTGCTCTTCGCTTTCGTTGTTCTGGACCAGGAGACGGGCGACCGCCGTGCTCAATGCCGCCTGACGTGCCTGCAGTGAGATCCGAATTTGCGCCCGTGCCTCCTGTTCCTTGCTATCTCGAGCAAGCGCAAACATGCGCTCCGTGCCGTCCCAAAACTGAGCCAGCGAATTGCTCAAATACTGCCGCTGTTCCGGGGCCTGATCGTAGGGTGAAACTTGTTCTTCTTTCCTTAATGCATCGTCGAGATCGGCGTGGATGCGTTCGAATTGCGAGGACCAGGCGGCCAGCGGGTATGGTTCATCATTGTCCAGCATATCGCGCATGGCTAGCGCCAGAGAGTTCAAGTCGTTTTGGATGCGCAGAAGCTGCAACGAATCTTTGCGGTCGCGATCAATCAGGTTGTTTTGCAGTGCTCGCAGAGCGGTGATCTGGCTTCCCGCGTACGCCGAGTAGGCCACCACTGCGGCCAGGGTTATTACCAGCCCGGTAAGCAATCCGAAGGTTGGAGATCGCTCGTTCTTCGCCACTCCCACCGCCGTCCTGAGAATACAACCTGTCCCGATAAACATCTACGATGACGCTTGGTCCGCGTGCCATAGCTGTTGGCGGTTGTCATAGGTCAGTGCCTATGAGTTACTGGTATGGTATGGAATCAACCTGCCGACTGGTCTGTGGCAGACTCATCTAGCTAGATGAACACACTGGAATTCACCATACTGGTCGCGATGGGGTCGTTCATCGCGGGATTGCTGGGCGCCCTGACGGGTCTCGGCGGCGGAGTCGTGCTTGTACCACTCTTAACCATTTTCTTCAAAGCGGACCTGCGTTATGCCATCGGAGCATCTCTGGTTTCCGTGATCGCTACCTCTTCGGGGGCAGCCGCAGCATATGTAAAAGAGGGGTTCTCCAACATCCGGATCGGCATGTTTCTTGAGATTGCGACAACCGTGGGTGCGCTCTGCGGGGCTTTCCTGGCGACGATTGTGCCCACTCGTTTTCTGGCGATAATCTTCGGGGTGGTGCTGCTCTATTCCGCATATCTGTCGCGCAAGCCGCGCCCACCCGAGCAACGCAATCTCCCGCCAGACAGGTTGGCCACAAAATTGAAAATGAATGGGAGCTTTCCGGGTGACGACGGAGAAATCCGCCATTACAACGTGCAGAACGTCCCCACAGGCTTTGGTTTCATGTTTGGTGCGGGCGCTCTTTCCGGCTTGCTTGGAATCGGTTCTGGGGCTGTGAAAGTACTCGCAATGGATCAGGCGATGAAAATTCCCTTCAAAGTTTCGACGACGACGAGTAATTTCATGATCGGAGTTACTGCTGCTGCAAGTGCCGGGATTTATCTCAGCCGCGGCTACATCGATCCTGGACTAGCCATGCCGGTAATGCTAGGTGTGCTGGCCGGCTCGCTGCTTGGTGCTCGTATTTTGATGCGAGCAGAAACCAGAGTTTTGCGGTTGGTATTTAGTATCGTTATCGCATTTCTCGGAGCGCAGATGATTTATAAAGGAATCGGGGGGACGATTTAATGACGCGCCCATGGTCCGATCAGGATATTGAGGGGATTATCGGGAACCTGCTTCGCGCCGGGGTAATTATTT
This sequence comes from Terriglobales bacterium, assembly GCA_035623255.1. GTDB lineage: Bacteria > Acidobacteriota > Terriglobia > Terriglobales > Acidobacteriaceae > JAFAGX01. The sequence goes on from DASPTU010000100.1 coordinate 6,856, forward strand.
CGGCAGCGATCGTGTTCGCTGGGGGCCTCGTGTATCTCCTTGGCTACGGGTCCTCGCATCCCGATTATCGAGTATTTCGCGGCGAGCCTCCCGACTTGCGAACTCTTACCGGCATCATTCACGATGCCTTTGGTTTGCAGGGCCGCGGCATCATTCAGCTAGGACTTGTCCTTCTGATCGCGACGCCGGTGGCTCGAGTGGCGTTTTCGATTTGGGGATTTGCGGCTGAAGGCGATCGGATGTACGTGACCTTTACGGTGATCGTTTTTGTCATTCTTCTTTACAGCCTGGTGGGGGCCGGATACGGCTATTAATGTCCGATCTCATCTGAACTAACCTTCCGCCTAGGTGGGTTGCCGCTAGTCCTCCACGACTCGTGCCGTCATTTCTTCCGGCGGATTACCTCCGGAGACGGCTTGGGCCACTATCAAGCGCCGTGCTTCAACCCTGAAGCTTGGCAGCCGCAGCCAGAACAACGCAGCGCCGCCGATCGTGGCCACTGCGCCCATCGCGACCGTCACCGGGGCTCCCACCCGATCGGCCAACCCGCCGGCAAAAAGGGCGCCGAATGGCGCCATTCCCATGAACATCATCGAATAGACGGCCATCACGCGCCCGCGCAGATGATCCGGAACCATGACCTGAATAAGGGTGTTCGAGGACGACATCTGCAGCATCATGCAGAACCCTACGGGCAAGAGCAGCAGAACCGAAAGATGGAGGTCCCGCGAGAAGGCAAAGAGAATCAAGCTGAGCCCGAAGCCGGCGCAGGCGAACGCCACCCAACGTCCCAGGCCGCGCACTCCGGTCTTTGACGCAAGGGTAAGAGCCCCAAGTAGCGCCCCAACGCCGGTAGCGCCCATGAGCAACCCCAGCGCACGGGCGCCGCCATGCAAAATGCGATCGGCGAAGATCGGCATCAGCACTGTATAGGGCATAGCCACGAAGCTGATCAGGCCCAGCAACAAAAGTAGCGCGCGAATCGGCGCGGTATGACGAACGAAGCGAAACCCTTCGATGATGTGAGCCAGCGGCGAGGCTGCGGGTTTGCGATAAAGAGGCGGAACAACGCGCATAAGCATGAGCCCGATGATCACTGCGATGTAACTCACCCCATTCGCGAAAAAGCACCAACCCTCGCCAATTTTGGCCACCAAAACTCCGGCAATGGCTGGGCCAATGATGCGCGCGCCGTTGAACATCGACGAATTCAACGCGATGGCGTTCATTAGGTCTTCTTTCCCCACCATGTCCACAAGAAAGGCTTGCCGGCCAGGGATGTCGAAGGCATTGACGATGCCCAGAGAGGCGGCCAGCACAAAGATGTGCCACACGTGGACAGTTTTGGTCAGCGTCAGTGCCGCAAGAATGAAGGCCAGGATCATGGAAGCCGTCTGAGTTGCAATCACAACCTTCTGACGGTTTAACCGATCGGCGACGATCCCGCCCAACGGCGCCACCACGAATACCGGGAATTGGCTGGCAAACCCCACGGTTCCCAATAGCAGGGAAGAACCGGTCAGGCGATAGACAAGCCAGGCCTGGGCCACACTCTGCATCCACGTTCCAATCAGGGAGATCAGCTGGCCGCTGAAAAATAGTTGAAAGTTCCTGTGGCGTAGCGCACGCAAAGTGGCAGGTAACGCTGATTTCCTGCTCTCGGAGTCACTCGATGCCTGATCGGCAGAAAGATTTTCGGCTGGCACATTCAACTCTACAGCATACCAAGGCTGCGAAGCGGTTGCGCCACGCTGCCCGGAGAAGTTGCGCAATTTCACGACTTTGTTACGAGAGATATCAGATGGAATCCCAAGATACATTGCGGAACGCCGCGGAGCCGATAGAATAGGGAAGCTCAAAAACAATACAGATTTGGGTTTTCAGCGGCCGAGGACCGTCTTACGCGCATGACAACTGCGAACGTCCAACCTCCAAAAACAGATCAATCGTCCTCTGCGGGATATGGCAGCGCCCTGGCGGTAGTCACAACTCTGTTCTTCATGTGGGGCTCGCTGACTTCGCTGAACGACGTGCTGATCCCCTACGCACAGCATGTTTTCAACATACGGCTTGCGGCCAGCATGCTGATTCAGACGGCATTTTTCTCAGCTTATTTCATTTTTTCCATTCCAGCATCGAGGATCATCGATTGGGTCGGCTACAAGAGGGCAATTATCATCGGCCTGTTCACAATGGTTGCAGCCTGTCTGGGCTTCTACCCAGCGGCAAAGATTCCGTCATTTCCGTTCTTCCTGACTGCCTTGATCATTCTGGCGACGGGCATCACGATTCTTCAAGTGGCCGCGAATCCTTATGTAGCAGTACTGGGGAAACCGGAGACAGCCTCGAGCCGGCTGAACCTGACACAGGCTTTCAATTCTCTCGGCACCGCAATCTTCCCCTGGATCGGTGCCCACCTGATACTTGGAACGACCGCATCGGCGCTGTCCCAGGGCCCAGCCCAGGAAGCTAATGCCGTCATCAAGCTCTACGTAAACTTTTTTGCGGTTGCGCTGACCATTCTCGCGGTTGCGATTGGACTTTTTCATTTGCCCGAGATTACGGCGGCCGGACACTCGCTCAGGGAGAAAGTAAACGATTCGGTTTGGAAGCACCCAAACCTCATTTTCGGTGCCATCGCCATTTTTGTATACGTGGGCGCCGAAGTCGCAATCGGCAGTTCCATCGCGAATTACCTGGCGCTGGACAACATTGGGCATCTAATCTCCCCTTCTGCGGTGCCGGATGCTGCCGTGCGTTACCGGGCGGCCCTGGGACCGGCGGCACGCTACATATCCGTTTATTGGCTGGGTGCGATGATCGGCCGTTTCATCGGTTCGGCGCTGCTGCAGAAGATAAAGACAGGTACCTTGCTCGCAATTTGTGCTATTGCTGCGGCGCTGCTGGTGACGATTTCTGTGTTGAGCGGGGGCCACACCGCGATGTGGTCCATCCTGCTGGTAGGATTCTTCAACTCCATCATGTTTCCTTCGATTTTCACCATGGGGATAGCAGAACTCGGTCCGCTCACGGGCGATGGGTCTGGCATTTTGAATATGGCGATTGTTGGGGGTGCGATCATTCCCTGGATCGTTGGCCGGGTGGCAGATGTCATCAATCACGCCTACTATCGCACGCTAAGCCAGGGAGAGACCAGCTGGGGCCAAGGCATTCACTATGCCCTCATCCTACCAGTCTTCTGCTACCTATATATTTTGTTCTTCGCCATGAGTGGATCGAAGCCGAATAGCGAACGCTACGCCAGGTCGTAAAAGCTTCTGCTCAGAACCACGTTCGCGCTCGATACGCGCGATACTCCTCCCCAAACTTCGCCTCCAGCACCCGGCCTTCTTTCCGCGCCCGCCAGAGTTGGAGCGGGACAATTATCAGGAAAATCAGGAGCCACAGCGGCCGCCCGAGCAGAAGGATATAGCCGATGATAAACAGCGACCCGAAAACGTAAATGGGATTACAAATCCTGGAATAGAGCCCACGCGTGACGAGCTGCCTGGCCTGCGCTGACACGCTGAATGACTTCCCGAGTTGAAATCGGGCAAGACTCCAAAGGGCGAATCCCGCGATCGCCAGGATCAAACCACATTTCTGCATCACGCCGCAGCGCGCAGGCGCGAATTCCCATCCGACGTATGTTGCTGCCGTCCCCACGATCACTGTCAGAACAACATTTTGGATGACCACAATTGTTGAAATTCAACTTCCCTAAGCGGGTAAACGGCGTCCGCGAGTCTCTACGCCAAAAGGAATCAAAAGCAGCCCAACGGCGAAAGCGATCGCGGTCAAAGCCACTGGTTTTCCCAGCGAGCCGAAATATCTTATTCCAGCTCCCACCAGGAAAGTGATGCCGGCTCCGCCAAATCTGGCAAATGAAGTGGCGAACGCGAATGCGCTGGCCCGGCATTCCGTTGGATATTGCTCCGGCAACCAAAGCGTGTAAACGGCAAAATTTGCCCCGCCCAAGCCTAAGAAGACTAAGCAGACGAAGAACCAGGGAAGTGCGGCAGCGCCCAAATAGAAGATCCTGCCAAAACTAAGGGCGATGAAGATCATCATCAAGGTAAAGAAAAATGCCAGTGCCGCTCGCCGCCCGAATCGTTCCGCAATAACCGGCATGAAGAGACATCCCAGGACGGTTGCGAATGAGACCAGCATCGTGCCCCAGGAGGCCAGTCTGGCCGATTGGGATGCAGCACGGCCGGACGCTTCCGCGAGGGTCGTAACTGCAGCAGGGACGTATACGGTGCCAGCCCAAAGCCCACAGATCGAGACCAGCATGAAAAGGGAATTCAATATGGTGCGCCGCCGCAATTCCCGGGAAAACAGCACAGCCAACGGACGCCAGAAAGCCCAGGTGTGGACCACGTTGCCCTTTTCCAGCCAGCGCGCCGGTTCGCTGACACCGCGGCGGATCCACGCGAGCAGCAGGGCGGGAAGGCCGCCAACCGCGAACATGGCGCGCCAACCAAAGTGGCTGCCAACACCGTAGTTGGCGAGAGCGGCAAGAAAAATTCCTACGTAATAGCCGGTATGCATCCAGCCAGCTCCGGCAGTGCGGCGATGTTCCGGCCACTCCTCAGCGACGAAAGTTCCGCCCATCGCCCATTCGCCGCCGATGCCGATGCCCGCCAGAAGCCTCAACACGGCCAATTGCCAGACCCGGACGACGCCTGCGCTCAGAAAGGTAAATAGGGAATACCAGAGGATGGTCAGCATCAACGTGCGAACTCGTCCCAGCTTGTCACCGACCGGCCCCCACAGAAAAGCCAAACCCCACCCAATAAAAAACAACGAAAACAGCAAGCCACCGTAGAAACCAACATTGCCTTTCGTTGCGGGAATGCCAGATCGTGGGAGGAGTTCGCGCAGAGATGGCACCAGAACCAGGGCATAGATGAAGGAATCCATGCCATCCAGGGTCCAGCCTCCCCAGGCGGCCCAGAAACCGCGGACTTGATTTCGGGTGAGCTGGGCGGATCCTGATGGCCCCGGTTGGACCGGCGAAGGGAGTGCGGCCATACTGGCGAGGAACTATATCAGACCGCTTAACCAGCTGCTGAGTGTTTCCTGGCCAATCAGCGGGAGGTCGTGCGGCTGGCCAGTTGCATCGAATTCAGCGCTGCTTGCGCTTTGCTTTGGACAACCGGCGGCAGGATCGCATATCCCAGACCTCGCGCTATGATTTGTCCATCCTGCAGCGCCCATTGCAGAAAATCTTTCAAGGCCGCGGCACGCTCCGCCGACCCACCGGAAAGCGGCAGGTAAATCCAGGTGAAGCTCGCAATGGGGTAGGCGTCCGGAGCGGGAGCGTTAACCAGCGACACATGAAAGTCTGCCGGAATCGTTTGAGCCAGGCTCTTACACGCGGAGGTGATCGATGCCGGGGTAGCTTTCACGAACGCGCCAGAAGGGTTCTGCACGGCTCCGTAGCCGATATCCGAACGCTTGGCAAAATTCAACTCCACATACCCGATGGCCCCGGGAATTGAGGCCACCTTTGTGATCATATCCTCGCCACGATTAGCATCAACTCCGACCGGCCAGTTGGGCGAGGCGCTCTTTCCGATTTGTGAACGAAATTCAGTGCTATTCCGCGAGAGGAAGTCCGTGAAGATGTAGTTGGAGCCTTTGCCGGACGTCCGGTGAACCACCGCAATCTGCAAATCGGGCAGCTTGAGTCTTGGATTGAGTTTTGTGATGCGCGGGTCCTTCCAGTTCGTGATCGTGCCCATGAAAATATGGGCCAACACTTCACCGGAAAAATTCAATTCAGGATTTCCCGGCAGATTGTAAATTGGAACAATTCCTACCAGGACGGTGGGGATCTGCATGAGAGAGAGCTTGCCGGTGTCCAATTGATCGTGGCTGAGCGGGACTTCACCGGCAGCAAAATCGCCAGAACCGCCGCTGATTTGACGAATCCCTTCCATCGTGCTCATAGAGAGATAGCGCACTTGGATGTTGGAGGTCTTCTTGTTAAACTCGTCCGTCCATACCGAGTACAGAGGCGTCGGAACATTGGAGCCAGACCCAACGATCGACACTGTGTTTTGGCCCTGGGCGCGCGGCAAGAGCCAGACAGTGGCGATGAGAACGACAACGCAAGCGGCGAGATTTCTTGTTCGATTCATGGCTATACCCTTCGCAAAAATCGCTGACCCATTGTATGAACCGGCTCGTTGGCTGTCTTGTTACCGATGTAATCCCATCTTTCCCAAGAACGCACTAACAAATGAGAAAACACGGGCCAAGGGCTGGTTACCTTAGTGAACCGGTGAACGACGAGGGCTGAGAAATCTGTTTTCCGCTCTTCGGTTAGGAGGACAAAGATGTACTTGGCTGAGTTCCGCGAACTTGTCGTCTTGCTGATGCTTATTTTTGCGGCTGGTTCATGCACGGCTCAAAGCCAAGGCCCAGGAACCGAGATATCGCCTCAGTTGAAGGCTGCTTTCGAGGCGAAGGTCAAGGCCGAGTGGGAGGCTCTAAAGAACAAAGATAAAAAGGCCTACGGAGATCTGTTGGCGGATGATTTTCAGGGGGTGGAGGTTGACGGCAAAGGGGAACGCACACGAATTCAAGCAATGAACGAGGTTGCAGAAGAGAACGTTTTCAACTACACGCTCTGGGGCTTCAAGGAGTTTTCTCTGGGGCCTGATGCCGCACTGGTCATCTACGAAGTCACAATGCAGTTCCCGCCGAAATCGGTAGTGCGCTATTCCCGAGTCTACATCAGCGAAATTTGGGTAAAGCGAGCCGGGGAGTGGAAAGAACTCCATTACCAGGAGACTCACGTCAAATAGCTTGATGGCTGCAACCCTGGTTTATTCAAATTGAAGCACAACAATCTCGGGATTCGATCCCAGTCGCAGAGGCGGTCCCCAGGTTCCAGCGCCGCTGGAAGTGAAGACCTGCATTTTCCCGATACGACTTAGTCCATAAACAAATTGCCCATAGATCTTTCTCGCGATCCAGCTCCAGGGTATGAACTGACCGAGATGGGTGTGCCCGGAAAGTTGGAGAGAAAAGCCAGCGGACGCGGCAATGTCCGGATGATCGGGGGCATGTGTCAATAAAATGCTGGCCCGGTCGCGGTCCAAACCAATATTTCGCAGCGCGGACGCCAAAGAGTTGCGCCGCCGCGCATGGCGGTACGGCACGCCGACTATTTGTAGACCGTCCACTTCCACTTTCTCGTTGTTGAGCACGCGGACTCCGGCGGCGGAGATGGCGCGCAGATATTCGCTATCATCGCGGAACTGCTCGTGATTTCCGGCGACGAAATAAACGCCGTGGGGCGCCGTCAACTGGCTCAAGGGCTCCGCGGCGCGCGCCGCGTCAATTGCGGTGCCGTCATATAAGTCACCGGCAATGAATATGGCGTGCGCCTCTTCGCGCAGGAGTTTTGCAATCATGCGGCGGAGAAAACCACCATTCCTCACGGGCCCCAGGTGCAAATCGCTGATCAGTGCTGCCTTTCGTCCACGCCAAGTCTCGGGCAGGTTTGCGACGCGCACAGTGGCGCGCGTTATCCGAGTCCAGCTTGCGTTCACGACAGCAAGGATTCCTGCCAGGGCTGCGATGCCAAACAGCCATTCCACCATTTTGTGGAAGTTCACATTCAGCCCAGCCGTGATCGCAACCCCGTAGACGATCCAACACAAAATTGCTCCAAAGAACAGAAAACTCCCTAGCCCTACCCAAACGGCAGCGATCCTGTAGAAAGCTCGCACAAAAGCATTTGTATAGCGAAAGGCTAGAAGGGAAGCGGGCACAAACGTTATGGATAGACAGCCCAGAAGCAGCTTGAGCCAGAGCGGCCCGGCACTATGACCGGTCGACGAAAAAACCCAGGTGTCGTAAAGGACAAGATGAGTTAGGAACAGAATAGACTGCAAAATGACGATGAAAATGATTAAGCGTTTTCGAAATTTCACAATTCATTCGATTCTTCAGACATGTATAGCGGTGAAGTAATTTTTTTCGGAATCAAGCAGTGGCGGGAGACGACGAAAACTCCGGAATTCAATTAAGATGCTTGGGCCGGATCAGATTTGTGCGGTTTTGAAGACAACACAAAAATGGCTTTGGATATCAAGGCGCTGCAGGAGTGGATTGGGAAACGCGAGTTCCGTAGCGATCAGGTAACTGCCGCTCCGATCGTTGCCCTCTCGGCGACATTGGACCGCGACGACCCTGCGCCGCAATCGGGCGATCCACTCCCACCGCTATGGCACTGGTTATACTTCCTGCCGGTGACGCGGCAGTCTGCGCTGGGCGACGACGGACATGCGCGTCGTGGCGGATTTCTGCCGCCCATTCCTTTGCCACGGCGCATGTGGGCCGGAAGTCGCCTGCAGTTTCATCGGGCGCTCAACATCGGGGAAGGGATTTCTCGGACTTCTGTTATCTCGGATGTGAGTCACAAAGAAGGGCGGAGTGGTTCGCTGGTATTTGTAACGGTGCGACACGAGATCCGTAACGCCGAAGGGATTGCAATTGGGGAAGAACAGGATGTCGTTTATCGCGAAAATCCCAAGCCGGGTGATCCCGTAACAGTGCCCAAATCCGCACCCGAATCACCCGATTGGCAGCGGATGATCTGCCCGGATCCAGTGCTACTTTTCCGATATTCTGCGCTCACATTCAACGGTCATCGCATCCACTACGATCGTCCTTACGCGACTGAAGTCGAAGGGTATTCGGGCCTCGTGGTGCACGGTCCCTTGATCGCCACGCTGCTACTGGATCTTCTTCGCCGCAACGTGCCGGATAAGGCGGTGAGCCGATTTTCATTTCGCGCGGTGCGTGCATTGTTCGATACCGCCCAATTCGCAGTGTGCGGCCGCATGGCAGGCGACAAGAAGAGTGTCGAGCTTTGGGCACAAGACGTTGATGGCTGGCTCGCCATGGAGGCAACTGCGACCCTCCTTTGATCCAATGATCTTCTGATCAGTGTTTTAAACGAAACAGGAAGCCTTTTTCATGCTGAACGTGACCGAACAACATGCGGACATCCGAAAGGCGGTGAGGGAGCTGTGTGCCGATTTCCCGGATGAGTACTTTCGGAAAAAAGATGAGGAGCGGGCCTATCCAGACGAATTCGTAGAAGCCCTTACCAGAGCAGGCTGGATGGCTGCACTTATTCCGGAAGAATACGGCGGCGGCGGACTCGGCCTTACCGAAGCCTCGGTGATTATGGAGGAAATTAACCGATGCGGCGCCAACTCCGGAGCTTGCCACGGCCAGATGTACAACATGGGCACGCTGCTGCGGCATGGATCGGAAGAGCAGAAGCGCAAGTATCTGCCGAAGATTGCCAGCGGTGATTTGCGGCTGCAGTCGATGGCAGTGACCGAGCCAACCACGGGGACGGACACAACAAGAATCAAGACCACCGCAGTTAGGAAAGGTGACCGGTATGTGATCAGCGGGCAGAAAGTATGGGTGTCCCGGGTTCAGCATTCGGATCTGATGGTTTTGCTGGCAAGAACTACGCCGCTGCCAGAGGTCAAGAAGAAATCTGAAGGAATGTCGATTTTCCTGGTGGACCTGCGGGACGCCATGGGCAAAGGGTTATCGATTGCGCCGATCCGCAATATGGTGAATCACGAAACCAACGAAATGTTTTTCGATAACCTGGAAATCCCCGCGGGGAGCCTGATTGGCGAGGAGGGAAAGGGATTTAAGTACATCCTCGACGGGCTAAACGCGGAACGGGCACTCATTGCGGCGGAATGCATTGGCGACGGATATTGGTTTATTGACCGGGTTGTGAAGTATTCCAGCGAAAGAACCGTGTTTGGGCGGCCGATCGCGCAGAACCAGGGGGTTCAATTTCCTATCGCGAGGGCGTACATCAACCTCGAAGCCGCGAATCTGATGCGTTACAAAGCGTGCGACCTCTTCGATGCGCACCAACCTTGCGGGGCGGAAGCGAACATGGCCAAGCTCCTTGCCGCCGACGCATCCTGGGAAGCGGCGAATGTGTGCCTGCAATTTCACGGCGGGTTTGGTTTCGCTGCGGATTACGATGTTGAGAGAAAATTCCGCGAGACGCGCCTTTACCAGGTCGCTCCGATTTCAACAAATCTGATCCTTGCGTTCGTGGCAGAGCATGTTCTCGGGCTGCCGCGTTCTTTCTGATTCGAGTCGATGCGTCCGCTGGATGACATCACGGTGATTGCATTGGAGCATGCGGTAGCGGGCCCGTTTTGCACCCGGCAACTCGCGGACCTTGGCGCCCGAGTCATCAAGATCGAGCGTCCCGGCGTCGGCGATTTCGCCCGCCACTATGACGAGAGGGTACGCGGACTCGCATCGTATTTTGTCTGGGTAAACCGGTCAAAAGAGAGCCTTACCCTGGATCTCAAGCATCCGCAAGCGAAGGAAATTCTCTGCAAACTGCTGAAGAAAGCTGACGTGCTTCTGCAAAACCTGGCGCCGGGCGCCGCAGCTCGCCTCGGACTTTCCTACGAGGCCCTGAAAGAAACCTACCCGCGTTTAATTGTCTGCGATGTCTCCGGCTACGGCTCGGACGGTCCCTATCATGACAAGAAGGCTTATGACCTCTTGATTCAGAGCGAGTCCGGTTTCATTTCCATCAGCGGCACGCCTGACGAGCCCGCGAAAGCGGGCCTTTCCATCGCCGACATCTCTGCGGCGATGTATGCATTGAGTAATATTCTTGCCGCCCTCTTGCAACGCGAGAAAACAGGGAGAGGCTGCCGTGTCGATATCTCGCTTCTGGAAAGCATGACGGAGTGGATGGGATACGCGCTTTACTACGCGTTCGATGGTGCGCCTCCGCCGCCACGTACCGGAGCCGCGCATGCCACAATCTATCCTTACGGGCCATTTCCCGCAGGAGACGGCAAGACGATCATGCTCGGCCTGCAGAATGAGCGCGAGTGGGTGATCTTCTGCGAGAAAGTACTTGCGCAGCCGGGCTTGGCGACTGACCCTCGTTTCTCCTCGAATTCGCGACGAGTGACATCTCGCCAGCAGCTTCAGAAGATCATTGTTGACGTCTTTTCTCAATTGTCGCTTGACCAAATTGTGCAACGGCTCGACACTGCGGGAATCGCCAATGCCCGCATGAATGAGGTGCGCGAGGTCTGGGAACATCCCCAGCTCAAAGCGCGGGGCCGTTGGAGCGTTATGGAGACACCTGTGGGAAAGATCCCGACCCTGTTGCCGCCAGGAGCTCCAGAAACGTATTCGCCACGGATGGATCCTGTTCCAGCACTTGGCGAACATACCGACAAGATTCTTGACGAGTTGGGGTACGACAAAGACGAGATTCTCAGACTCAGGAGCGAGAATGTTGTATGACCCACGGCAGAGGCAATCAGCAATGAATGATAGTCCGAGCGCCGCTCTGGCCAGCTTCGCAGCAAGTCTGCGCTTTGAGGAGATCCCCGAACCAGTGTTGTGCCGGTGCGAAGATCTGTTTGTTGACTGGTTTGGCTCCGCGCTCGCAGGCAAAGGTGCGCGCCCGATCGAGGCCATCGAGTGCTTTGCGAAACAAATGGGAGCCGGCGCGAGCGGGCGATCTGAGGTGCTGATCTCTCGACGGCTTACGACGCCGTTTTTCGCAGCAATGGTGAACGCCGCAGCGTCTCACTTTGTTGAGCAGGACGATGTCCATTGCGGAGCGGTATTTCATCCCGCTACGGTTGTCTTCCCGCCGGCGCTGGCAGTAGCTCAGGAAATCGGGGCTTCGGGCGGGGAACTGCTGACGGCGAGCATTGCCGGATATGAGGTTGGGATTCGAGTGGGCGAGTTTCTCGGGCGGTCGCATTACGAAATTTTTCATACCACTGGCACCGCCGGCTCGCTTGCGGCTGCGGCTGCGGCTGGCAATTTATTGCGCCTGAACGAGACACAAATGCTGGATGCCTTTGGTTCGGCGGGCACCCAGGCCGCTGGTTTGTGGGAGTTTCTTCGCGACGGTGCAGACTCGAAACAGTTGCACACGGCGAAAGCTGCGGCCAATGGCTTGATGGCGGCGTATCTTGCTAGACAAGGATTTACCGGGGCGAAGCGGATACTTGAAGGACCGCGAGGAATGGCCGCAGGAATGTCTCGCGATGCCGACCCTGAAAAGTTGACGGACGGGCTCGGAGAGCGCTGGGCAACGGGTGAAACATCCTTCAAGTATCACGCCTCGTGCCGTCACACTCATCCGGCGGCCGATGCGCTCTTGAGCGTCATCAATACCTATAAGCTGACCGCGGATCAGATAACGGAGGTTACCGCACACGTGCATCAGGGGGCTATGGATGTGCTGGGCACGGTCACCGATCCGCAATCTGTGCATCAGGCCAAGTTTTCCATGGGCACTGTGCTGGCGTTACTCGCGATTTTTGGACATGCTGGAGTACGGGACTTTGATGATCATTGGGACGATCCGCAAGTCACAGATTTTCGACGGCGCGTGCGCATGGTGGTGGATGATGAAGTAAATCGTTCGTACCCTGTTCGTTGGATCGGAAAGGTGACAGTCAAAACGTCCGATGGACGGACACTATATGGGCGGATAGACGAGCCGAGAGGAGATCCGGCAAACACACTCAGCCGCCCCGAATTAGAGGAGAAAGCGGTGCAACTTGCCGAATACTCTCACGCCGCGACAAAGGAAGAAATGAAAGCTGCGTTCGCACAAATCTGGGGCCTTGCGCGCGTGCCAAGAGTCGGGCCGTTCTTAACAAGTCTGTGACAAACCCCATGCAAGGCGCGATCCCTCGTTCCTACCTGTTTGTTCCGGGCAATCGACCCGATCGCTTCGCGAAGGCGTTTGCAGCTGGAGCGGATGCGGTGATTATTGATCTGGAGGACGCGGTCCCACCGACGCAGAAAAGCGAAGCGCGGAAGAATGCGGCTGCTTGGCTGTCGCAAGGAAAGGCGACGCTGCTTCGGATTAATGGCGTCACCACAGAGTGGTCTCGCGAAGACCTGGAAATCTGCGCCCTGAGGGGCGTCGCCGGAGTCTTGCTGCCAAAGGCGGAGCGCGTTGAGGATCTTGGGATCCTGAGAGAAAAGGCCAACGCCTCCGCAGAGATTCTTCCCTTGATCGAAACGGCGGTAGGTTTTTGGAATGCGATCGAACTGGCTCGCGCAGCCCGCGTCCAGCGCCTGATCTTCGGCGAGATCGACTTCCAACTCGATCTCGGGATACAGGGGACCGGGGAAGAACTCCTGCATTTCCAGTCACATCTGGTCCTGGTTTCTCGTCTGGCGGGGATCCAGCCACCGGTAGCTGGAATCAACACTGCCATAGACGATCTTGAGAGCCTGCGAGCGGATACCCTGCGCAGCCGCCGCCTGGGGTTCGGTGCAAAACTATTGATTCATCCCAAACAGATAGCGATCGTCCATGAGTGCTTCCGGCCGAGCACCGAAGAAATTGCCTGGGCAAAACAGGTGCTGGAAGCCGCCGCAAAGTCACAAGGTGCGGCGGTTGCGATGCAGGGCCAACTGGTAGACAAACCTATTATCGCCAAAGCGGAGTCAATCCTGTCGGAGGCCGAACATCGCGGCAAATTGTCGAAGCAGAGTGTACAAAAGGCTATCTCGTAAGAAAGCTAGACATGAGCAATCCGATGGAGCACATCACGTGGAAGGATTTTGAGCGTGTCGAATTGCGAGCTGGAACGATTGTTGAAGTAGAAGAGTTTCCTGAGGCACGCAAGCCGGCTTACAAATTGAAAATCGACTTCGGGGAAATCGGAATCAAACGATCCAGCGCGCAAATCAAGGATTTGTACCAGAAGGAAGAGTTGCTGGGGAAGCAAGTTCTGGCGGTCGTGAATTTTCCTCCGAAACAGATCGCCAGTTTTATGTCTGAAGTGCTCACTACTGGTTTTTACCTCCCAACTGGCGAGGTCGTGCTGTTGCATCCGGAAAGGAAGGTGCCGAATGGTGCAAAGCTCGGCTGAAGCTCTCAGCAGTTTTTGCACCAGGACTGTTATGCAAGTAGCCGATAGGTCAAAGCCTGGAAGCAAGGTGGATTTTGTCCGATTCAAAGCCCTGACCTTCGACTGCTACGGCACGCTGATCGACTGGGAGACCGGACTGCTGGAGGCGATGCGGCCCATTCTTGCAGCCCACGGACACGCTCCCGACGACGCGCAAATCCTCGATATCTACAGCCAGATAGAGCCGCAAGAGCAAAATCCCTATCGCCCTTACCGCCAGGTGCTGGCGAATATTGTGCACAGATTCGGCGAAAGACTAGGATTTGCTGTTTCCGAGGCAGAAGCAAAACGATTGCCTGACTCGCTGAAGAACTGGCCGCCTTTTCCCGACACCGTACCGGCGCTGCGGAGATTGAGCCAAAGATACGAGCTAGCCATTATCTCCAACACCGATGATGATCTCTTTGCGGGCACAGCGCGTCGTTTGGCTATTAAATTCGACCAGGTGATTACGGCCGAGCAGGCCAAGGCCTACAAACCTTCCTCGGCGCCATTCTTGCTAGCCTTGAAGCGACTCGGGCTGGCGCCGCATGAAGTGCTACATGTGGGACAAAGCGTCTACCACGATGTGCTGCCAGCGAAAGCGTTAGGGTTGTGCACGGCCTTGGTGTACCGCAGAGGTTTCGGCGCGACCCGGCGAACGGAGGGAGACCCGGATGTCAGAGTTCCGGATCTAGAAACGCTGGCCAACATCGCCGGAGCCTAAGCGTCTCCGCCAGGAATTGGAACGGGCAGTCGGAACGAATCTCTTACCCGTGAATCTCCACGTAGGGGCTCTCCGAATCTCTACGGGCCTGAGCGAATGCCTGGGGCAGCGCTGTTAAGAGATCTGTGGCCACCATAGAGTGCTCGCCCAAAGTTTCTTTTGCGACATCCCCGGCAAGCCCGTGCAAATGAACGGCTGCGACGACCGCCGAGAAAAGCTGCTGTGGGTTTTGCGCGATTAAGCCAGAAACCATGCCGGTGAGAATGTCTCCCGTGCCGCCGGTCGCCATTCCCGGATTTCCCGTAGTGTTGACCCAGACTTCGCCGTCGGAATTCGCAATCAGCGTGCGATGACCTTTCAGCACTAAAATTAACTCATGCTCGCCGGCAAATGTTCGCGCTACATTGATTCTGTCGCGTTGGACCTCCGTTATGGTTAACGCTGTCAAGCGAGCCATTTCGCCAGGGTGGGGCGTTAGCACTAGCGGGCCCGGTTTCCCGTTAAGTTCCGCGGAGCGACCCTCAAACGCATTCAGACCATCGGCGTCGAGAACGATGGGGATCGTATGGCGCTTTAGCAGAGCCCGTACTAAACCGCCAGTTTCTGGGTTGCGCGAGATACCCGGTCCAATTGCTAAAACCGTTTTCCCATCCGCCAACTTGCCAATGCGGCTCAACGCCTTTTCCGCGATGGTGCCTGCCGCGGTTTCATGCAGCGGTTCGGTCATGACTTCGGGATGGAATCCAGCCACGATGCCGAGCACCGACCCTGCTGTGGCCACAGTAGAAAGCCCAGCGCCCACCCTCAATGTTGATATCCCTGCCATGGCTGCCGCACCTGCTTTTCCGGTTGAGCCACCGACGATGAGCACATGACCGAAGCTACCTTTGTTTGCGGCTGCAGTTCGCGGCCCGATCAGGGGAGCGATATCTCGAGCAGCAATCAAGTGAAGGTGGAGCGAAGAACGAATCGCTTCTTCGGGCGACCCGATTGGGGCAATTCGGGTTATTCCTCGTGCCAGTCCGCCAAAGACGTGAGCGGGGCGTGGCGCGGTAAAGGTCACAATCGCGTCCGCACGGGCGACTGCTCCCGTCTGTTCGCCCATGACATCGGCATCAGCGCCAGACGGGATGTCCACCGCTAGCACAGGCGAACGTCGCGCATTCAGGAATCCGATAGCCTCCGCGTACAGCCCGCTTACCGGCGGTCGAAAACCGGTCCCTAATATCGCGTCAATCAAAAGGTCACTGTCAAAAACGGCTTGTGCCTGATCGACCGTTAGTTCCTGGCTGGAACTCGCAATCACCGGAGGAATGGGAAGACCGCTGAACATTTGCGCTGCGTCTCCACGCAATTCTGAGGGCTGTGCTAGTAACAGGACGCGCACTTCCTGTCCGGCTTGTTTCAATTTGCGCGCGGCTACAAATCCGTCGCCGCCGTTGTTGCCTTTGCCGCAAATCACTCCAAACCGCTTCGCCGATGGCCAATGAGATAAGGCGAAATCGGCGACGGCAGTTCCAGCATTCTCCATCAGTGTGGGAGAAGGAATACCGAACTGCTCGCTGGTTATGCGATCAATCTCGCGCATCTCTGCGGCTGTAATGATTTTCATGATCGTGCCGCTGCCATCTGTTCGAGTTGGCGCAGTTGAGAAGGCTCGCCCATAGCGATCAGGTAATCGCCGGCTTCGATGCGGTCTTCGGGCGCAGGATTGAAGTGCATGCCCCGCTCGCGCTTAATTGCCAGGATGATGACGCCGCGGTCCTGGCGAATCCGCGATGTTTCGACTGTCTTGCCGGAGAAGGCAGAGCCCTGCGGGACCTGAATCTCCCCAATCTCAAGATCGATTCCCAGGTGGGTCGTGGCGGCGTCCAGAAAGCTCACCACGTGAGGCCGCAAGAACGATTGTGCGATGCGCTGTCCCGCGAAGTGATAGGGCGAGACCACCGAGTCGGCGCCTGCAGTGAGCAAGTGCTTCTCGGCATCGTCTTCGCTGGCTCTGGCAATGATTGTCAGGCGCGGATTCAGTCCGCGGGCGGTGAGGACAATGTACAGATTGGTAGCGTCCGTTGTGGTGGCGGCAACCAGCCCCCGGGCACGTTCGATATGCACCTGGCGAAGCGTTTGCTCCTGCGTAGCATCTCCCACCACCGTGAGCCATTCGCCGGCATACCGGGCGGCCTTGGCTTCATTCTGCTCCACGATCACAAACTTTGCCGGCTTGCGTGCCAACTCCCGCGCCGCACTTCGGCCCACGCGTCCGGCGCCGCAGATAATGTAATGGTCCGTGAGTCGCTCGATCTCGCGCTCCATTCTGCGTTTCCCGAAGAAGTCTCGAAGCTCGAATTCTAGCAAAGCCTGCGTAAGCGAGCCGATCCCCAGAAAAACCAGCGACACACCAACTAATATCAGCGCCACGTTGAATATTCGCCCGGTGTGCGATAGCGGATGAATCTCCTGGTATCCGATCGTGGTGAAGGTTGTGAGGACCATGTAGAAGCCATCGAACCACGACCATCCTTCGATGAAATGGAACCCTGCCATCCCGATCACAGTCAGGAGCGCCAGTGCAATTCCGATCAGCCGCAAGTTATGAAAGGCTTTCATCTGAAGGTTTGGGCTTTCAAGACCTGAGTCTGAGCCATCAGCCCTTTGTATACAACCTCGTAGGGCAGAAGCACCCGTTTTGGACGGCGTACTTCGGAGAGTCGCTCTGGCTTTGTGGCCTCATACGGTTCGATTTCTCAGTTGGCTGTTGTCGCATGCACATTCTTGGGTCCGGGATTGGTGTCGCCCGACGTCGAAGTCCCGCGCTGATTTTTTCCGGAGCTATGAGAAAAGATAAGGCCGAACCATCCTAAGAATCGCAACGGGTTACGCAGTTCGCGGCTAGTCCAACCCGAGGCCCAGACGGTCAGCAACTGGGTGGTCTTAATCCGCCATCGACGGCGCCCGTTGGGGCGTTGCCGCTGCCTCGGAGAGTTGCACCCGGCTATGATGGCGCGCATAAGTGAAATAAATCACCAGACCGATCGCCAGCCAGATGATCAAACGAGCCCAGGTCTGCCATGCCAGGCTGAACATCATGAGCAACGAAACGACGATGCCCATGATCGGCGTGAAGGGGATCCAGGGTGCAACAAACGCTCGCGGAACCTCGGTTCTGCGTCGCCGCAAAATCCACACTCCGCTACAGACGATGACAAAGGCGAGCAAGGTACCGATGGAAACTAATTCGCCGAGCACGTTGATGGGTGTAAGTGCAGCCACCGTCGCAACACAAACGCCAACCAGAATCGTGCAGATATACGGTGTCCGAAATCGTGAATGCACCGTGCTGGCCCACCTGGGAAGCAACCCGTCTTTCGACATCGAGAAGAATACCCGCGTCTGCCCCAGCAACATCACGACCATCGTGCTACTGAGCCCGCAGATCGCTCCCAGTTTTACCAGTCGGCTACCCCAGGTCACGCCGGTCATATCTATGCCAATGGCAATTGGATCGGGTACATCGAGGCTGGTGTACTTGACCAGCCCGGTAAGAACGCCGGCGACGAGAATGTACAAAATTGTGCAGATCACCAGCGATCCCAATATGCCGATGGGCATGTCGCGTTTGGGGTTCTTGGCTTCCTGGGCCGCAGTCGAGACAGCATCAAACCCAATGTAGGCGAAAAAAATGATTCCACCCGCCGTTGCGATTCCGGACCAGCCAAAATCTCCATAGTGTCCGGTATTCGGTGGCAGGAACGGGGTCCAATTGCCCATCGCCTCGGCGTGGTGGCCCATGATGTAGTTGATCCCCAAGCCGATGAAGACCAGCAAGACGCAAACTTTCACGATCACGATAAAGGAGTTGAAGTTTGCCGATTCTTTGATCCCGATTACCAGCACCATAGTGACAAGAGCAATACCGATAAACCCGAAGAGATTGAATGAGGAATACGTGTGGGGCAGGCTGGCAGCCTCGATGTGATGCGAATCGAGCAGCTTCTGAAATTGGGCGGTTAAACGTTCCCAATGACCGTTATAAAACAGAAAAACCGTGCCCGGAGCGCCCGCCCACTTGGGCGAGAGGCGAATGCCGAAGTCTCCGAGAAAGCTCAGTACGTATCCGCTCCAGCCACTTGCCACAGTCGCCGCGCCCAACGCGTATTCCAGAATGAGATCCCAGCCGATAATCCAGGCAATAAACTCGCCGAGTGTGGCGTAGCCGTAGGTGTAGGCCGAACCCGCCACCGGAATCATCGAGGCAAATTCGGCGTAGCAGAGGCCGGCGAACACACAGGCTACGGCGGCCAGGGTAAAAGCGAGAATTATGGCGGGTCCAGCGTGATTGGCGGTGGCCGTTCCGGTGAGCACGAAAATGCCGGTTCCGATGATTGCTCCAATGCCCAGGGAGATCAGATTCGTCGGCCCGAGCGCCCGCTTCAGGCTGTGCTCGCCGGTTTCGGCTGCTTCCGTCAGAATCGTGTTGAGTGGCTTTGTAGCCCAAAGATTAGGCATTCATTTCTCCTGCGTGGTTTCTGACGTTCATGGAAGTAGCTCCGCCTTGCCTGCGCCACAAATAGTACACCGGTATCCCCAGTAGAACGATAGTCAGTCCCGGCCAAGTGTACTGTGGCTTGTAGCGCAACAGCACCACATCGATAAAAACAGCGAACGCGATGTAGATAGCGGGCAGAACCGGATATCCAACCGCGCGATACGGCCGTTCGGCTTCGGCATGCGTCCGCCGCAGTACAAACAACCCAATAATCGTCAAAATATAAAATACGAGCACGGCAAAAATGATGTATTCGAGTAGCTGGTTGTATGTTCCCGAAACGCACAGGACACACGTCCAGACCATCTGTACCATCAGGGATACGGCCGGGGTCTTATAAGTAGGATGCAGCCTGGCGACGTCGCGAAAGAACAAGCCGTCCTTGGCCATAGCGTAATACACCCGCGCGCCGGCGAGTATCAATCCATTGGCGCATCCGAAGCCGGAAAGTATGATTGCGGCCGCCATGAGCAGGCCGCCGGCCGCCCCAAACATCTGCGTCATCACGGCAGTTGCGACCCTGTCCTCGGTGGCGTACTTGATGCCCCGCTGCAGAATCGTGGCTCCGCCCTGAACACCGTCCAACGGGAGTACGTTGAGATAAATGAAATTGCAGGCGACGTAAAGAATGATGACAACGCCGGTACCGAGCGCCAGCGACAGTGGCAGGTTGCGGCTGGGATTTTTCACTTCGCCGGCAGTGAAGGTGACGTTGTTCCAGGCATCGGAGGAGAAAAGCGAGCCAACCTGGGCTACCGCTAGCACAGTCAGAGTTCCTACCAGTACTCCGCCGCCGATGTCGTGCATTGCCCCGAGTCCCGCATTTCGCCAGAAGTTACCGTGGAAATTTGCCATCAGGGCGTGCGCGTTTCGCCCCAGCAAAAGGCCAAGGAGAATCAGTCCAAACAAGGCCGCAACCTTGGCAGCGGTAAAGATGTTTTGAATGGCCGCGCCGGTCTTGATCCCGAAGATGTTGATCAACGAGAGTGCCACAACGACCAGAATGGCGACCAGGTTCTGAGTATTCAGCCCCACATCCATATTTCCCAAAACCATGGGTCCGATCGGAATCGGAGGAACTTTCCAAAAATGCAAAATCCAGTGTGCGGAGGATATTGAGGGAGCGAATACGCCAAGGAACTTGCCGAATGCCACACCCACCGCGGCAATCGTGCCAGTTTGAATGACTAGGAATAACGTCCAGCCATAAAGAAATCCCCAAAGCGGGCCGAGCGCTTCTCGCAAATAGACATATTGACCGCCGGCGCGTGGCATCATGGCCGCCAGTTCGCCATAGCTCAGAGCGCCCACAATGGTCATGAATCCGGTGACGAGCCATGCACCGATCAGCAGGGCTGGTGAGTTGACTTCACGAGCGATTTCCGCGGAAACAATGAAAATACCTGAGCCGATCATGGAACCCATGACCAGCATGGTGGCGCTGGTGAGGCCAAGAGCCTTAACCAGCTCTCGATCCTGATGGCTGTGAATCTCCCAATCGCTAGCGGCTGCAGCAATCGGGCTTTTGGTATCGGTGCTCACAAATTCTGATCAAGCGCGGGTGCAATTGCCGCGAGAAACTAACCCCCGAATTGGCGGGGAACCGGGCCCAAGCCCGGCAAAAGTCTGCCGCGCCACTTTATCCTAAGATGCGTAAGAATTCCTCTGCTGATTTTCGCGGTCCCCGCACCAGATCAGATATTACCGCGACAGAGTCGGCGCCGGCGTCGATGACCGAACGACAGTTTGCCCGCGTGATCCCGCCAATTGCAACCAGCGGCTTGTGCGTCAGCTCCCTGGCGTTGCGCACACCTTCCAACCCGATCACAGGATCCGGGCGCGCCTTGCTCGTAGTGGCAAACACCGGCCCGATCGCGATGTAATCCGCCGAACTCTTGTGCGCTTGTTTTACCTGTTCCTGATTGTGCGTGGAAACTCCCAGCCAAAGGTTACCTCCGATGAGCTTCCGGCCACCCTCAGGCGAGAGGTCATCCTGACCGAGATGAACCCCGTCAAAACCTGCGGCCAGCGCCAGGTCCGCGCGATCGTTCATAATCAATCTGATCGATTTTCCGGCCGTGTGCCTGAGTGTTCGTGTTTGCTCCAACATTTCCCGCGCATTGCCGATCTTATTGCGATATTGCAACAGGGTAACTCCGGCCCGCACGAGTTCCTCGCCCGCCGAGAACAAGTCCTCGATTCCCGCGAAAGCGGTGGCGTCGAGAATCGCGTAAAGTCGAGGTAAATGCAACATTCAGCTTAAGCCGACCGGACTGGGCTCGGTACGTCGCTTGCCGAACCCCAGCGAGGCCTCAGTGGTACTCAGTGTTTTCCTTTTTCGTTCTTAACCAGGAATCTCTCGATAAAAGTGGTGTCAATTCTGCCGGCCCGAAAATCGGGGTCCGCCAATATCTTGCGGTGCAACGGAATCGTCGTGTAGATCCCCTCAACAATAAACATTTCGAGCGCACGGGACATGCGCGAACAGGCCTCATCCCGGTCTTTACCGCGCACAATCAGTTTTGCGATAAGGGAGTCATAGTAAGGAGGAATGACACCCTCTGCGTATGCGGCCGTATCAATGCGAACTCCTGTTCCGCCTGGCGGATGAAAAGCAGTGATCTTTCCTGCCGAGGGCGTGAACTTGTCCGGATGTTCCGCATTGATCCGGCATTCAATCGCATGGCCGCGGTGCACGATTGGGCCGTGGAGCACGGTTTCCATGCGTTCGCCGGCAGCCAGCAAGATCTGGCTTTTCACCAGGTCCACATCTGTC
The DNA here is from genome assembly GCA_035623255.1 of Terriglobales bacterium. Lineage (GTDB taxonomy): Bacteria > Acidobacteriota > Terriglobia > Terriglobales > Acidobacteriaceae > JAFAGX01. Next base: position 28,875 of record DASPTU010000100.1, read on the forward strand.
ACCATTTCCGTGACTGGGTGCTCGACCTGGATTCGCGTGTTCATTTCGATGAAGTAAAGTTTCTTGTCCTCATCCATGAGGAACTCAATCGTTCCCGCATTCACGTATCCGATCTCGGACAAAGTTTTGGATAAGATCTGGCCGATCTGTTCGCGCAGTTGCGGGGTCATCTGCGTGGAAGGGGACTCCTCGAGAAGCTTCTGATGCCGCCGCTGGATGCTGCACTCGCGTTCACCGAGACTGGCTACGGTGCCGTACTGATCCGCCAGAATCTGGAATTCGATGTGCCGTGGGCGCTCGATGAACTTCTCCATGTAGAGGTCGCCGTTGCCGAAAGCTGCGGCCGCTTCCGACTGCGCGGCGCTGAAGAGAGCAGGCAGTTCGTCCTGGCTGCGTACCACCCGCATTCCGCGTCCGCCGCCGCCGGCCGAGGCCTTGATGATGACCGGATAACCCACTTGTCGCGCCCACTCCAGCGCCTCACCCTCGCTGGCCAGAATCCCCTCAGATCCCGGCAGGATAGGAACTCCAGCCCTTTTCATAGCGGCGCGAGCTTTCTCCTTTTCGCCCATCAGGCGGGTGATTTCGGGTGGTGGGCCGATGAATTTGATGTTGCTGGTTTCGGTCACCTCGGCAAAGTTGGCGTTCTCAGCTAACAAGCCATAGCCGGGATGAATCGCGTCCACATTGCTGATCTCCGCCGCGCTGATGACCGCCGGAATGTTGAGGTAGCTTTGCGACAGCTGAGGTGGACCGATGCAGATGGCTTCATCGGCGAAGCGTACCGGCAGGGAATTGCGGTCAGCCTCGCTGTAAATCGCCACTGCCCGGATGCCGAGCTCTTTGCACGCGCAAATGATGCGCAGGGCGATTTCCCCACGATTAGCAATGAGTATTTTTTTGAACATGAAAATGCGCCGCGCTATTGCCGGCAATTACCTGGAGGGCCTCCCGCGCTTCTCACGCTGTGTCAGGAAAATGAAGCCTTGTCACCGGATTGACTTCAACTTGGACGAACCGCAAACAGATCCTGTCCATATTCGACCGGCTGTCCATTATTTACCAATTTCTTGACGATCTCCCCGGCTATATCCGATTCGATCTCGTTCATCAGCTTCATAGCTTCCACAATGCACAAGACTTGCCCAGTCTCCACTTTGTCTCCCACTGCCACAAATGGGGGCGCCCCTGGTGATGGCGACTCATAGTACGTGCCGACCATAGGTGACCGCACGATGTGGAGTTTTTCATCGGCCAAAGCAGCAACCTCGGAAGCACTTGGCGGAACTGGGGCGCCTGAAATCGCGGGGGCGCCCGCGGGTAGGGAAGCGGGAGACGCATGCAGGGCAATCGGCACGACTGAGGCTGCAGGGCCGTGTTCACCGCCCCGCCTGATGCGTACCTTGACGTCGCCGCGCTCCAGCTCAAACTCGGCAATGTCCTTCTCAATTAAGAACTCGATGAGTTCCTTCAGCTCTTTTTGATTCATGTATGTGGCGCGACTGCTGTTCCTCTGGAACGTCGCCAATCAGAGCGCAGTTAATCCTGAGAGCCCGAAGCTAGACTATCAACAATTCCTTGCTGGTTCGTGTGAGCACCTCGCAGCCGCTTTCAGTGACCAGCACCATGTCCTCTATGCGTACACCAGCAAAACCGGGTACATAAACACCCGGCTCGATGGTTATGACCATCCCCACCTGCAACGTGTCCTTCTGACGGGCTGCGATTCGGGGGGGCTCGTGAATCTCCAGGCCGACTCCATGTCCTGTCGAGTGCGTAAAGTACCTGCCCAAACCTTTCCTGGCGAGTGCCGTCCGGGCAGCTCGATCAACTTTGTCAGCTGTAGCGCCCGGTCTTACAGCCTCAATTGCTGCTTGTTGGGCTATTCGGACAGCGTCATACATCTCTTGCGCATCGGCCGAGATCCTGCCGACGTGCACGGTCCGGGTCATGTCTGAGCAATAGCCCGCGAGTATGATACCAAAGTCACAGACCACGAAGCCCTTAGCCGGAATTTCTGTGGTAGATGCTCGCCCATGCGGCAAGGCGGACCGGGGTCCTGATGCAATGATTGTTTCAAACGACATGGCTTCCGCGCCGGCACGACGCGCCGCGAACTCCATTTCCGCAGCTACTTCGGTTTCCGTTACCCCGGCGCGGATGGTCTTGATTGCGACATCGAACAAACGTTCGCCTAGCTCCAGGGCAGCGCGCAACAAGGCGATCTCGTCGGCATCTTTTACCATTCGTGCCTGCTCGACCAGAGGAGGCGATTTCCGCAAGCGTACGGTCGGCCGAAGCGCTTTCTCCAATTGACTATGCTCCGCCACGGTCAAGTGCTGGCCTTCGATTCCGAGCACCCGCACGCCCAGCTTTCTCGCATTTCGCTTGAGCCACTCGGCTGCCATCGTCACAGGCGATTTGCGGCCGGTAATTATGCGGGACGCTCGAACTTCCGTGCTGGCCTGTTCTTTGTAACGGCCATCAGTGAAGAACGCGCTTCTGCTTTCTGTGACCAGAAGGGTGCCGGCGCTGCCAGTGAATCCGCAGAGATAGCGAATGTTAGGAAGATGGGTGATTAGCAGCGCATCCAATCCACTGCGACCCAGGTCATGCTGCAAATTAGCCTGCCTGCCCGGATAGTCCATTGAGACGCAGTTTATCAGCACCACCGAGCGCGCAATGCTAGCCGCCGAAACGACAAAACCGCCGGTGTCCTTCTCAGGTCACCGGCGGCTGTCTTTACTGCTAACCGTTTGCTATGTCTGAATGATTCGCGGAGTGATGAAGAAAATCAGCTCCTGGTTGTTGGTAGCGACCTGCGTGTGCTTGAACAGGTTGCCCAACCATGGAATGCTGCCCAGCAACGGAACTTGGTTGATGTTTACCGAGTTGTTGGTCTGGATCACACCGCCGATCACAACCGTTCCACCATCAGTCACGAGCACCTGCGTCGTTGCCTGTTGGGTAATTAGAGTGGGGTTGCCCTGGATCGCTTGCGCGAAGTCCGGCGTAGTGTTTTCCACGTCCACGTTGAGGAAGATCGTTCCTTCCGACGTGATCTGCGGAATCACTGTGAGCCGCAAGAAGGCGTCCACGTATGTGACGGTAGGCGGACCACCCAACTGCGCCTGGGTCACGATTGGCACTCGCACGCCCTGGCGAACCAACGCCTGAATGTTGTTCTGAGTCACGACGCGTGGACGTGAAAGTATCTTCACCAAACCGCGGGATTCAGCCATGGTCAGAATGGCGTCAAGCTGAATGTTCTTGCTGAAGTTCAGCAAGGTGACGCCGCTGGTTGGGCTGGTCGAGCCCAGGTTAGAAAACAGCGGAACCTGCGTAAGTGTGGAAGAGTTTGGCGCCGAAGTTCCGATGATCGGATAGAACGGGTTCAGGCCGAACACGCCAACCGGAGATGTGCCTACGCTGCTGGCACCACCGACACTGGTTGAGTGATTGCCCCAGCCGAAACCAAGTTGCGTGCCGATATCGCGGGCAAAGCTGCGAGTGGCGGCCACAACGCGGGCTTCAATTTCTACTTGCTGGGTCTTACGGTCCAGTTGCGTGAGCAACTTGTCAATCGCCGGGATGACGGAAGGCACATCGGTGACGATGATGGCGTTCGTGCGTTCATCGGCAATCACGTCGCCACGCTGCGAGATGAACTTCTTGCAGGTAACGACCAGGTCCTTCGCGTGAGCGTAGCTGAGGAACCGCGTGAAGGTGACTTTGTCCACAGCCAGCGCTTCCGCTTCGTGTTGAGCACGGCGCTGGTCAGCCTCACGCTTCAGCGTGTCCACTGTTGCGATGCGCAGGATGTTGCCATCGAGTTGACGAGCAAGATCATTGTTTTTGAGAACGATGTCCAGAGCCTGGTCCCACGGCACATCATCCAACACGATGGTCAGGGTTCCCTTTACGTTTGGATCCAGAACTACGTTCAATCCGCTGATCTCGTGAATCAGGCGGAAGAAGTCTTTCAAATCCACATCCTTCAGGTTCACCGAAATCGGCTCGCCGGTATATTTCGGCTCGGAGCCGGATGATGGCTGCTGCGTCATCTGGGCTCGCTGTTCAGCGGCCAGATTTACAGCCGGCTGAACTGCAGAGCCAGTTGATGGAGCTTGCGAGGTTTGCGCCGCGCTCGGCGTTGGCAATAGATTGCCCTCAGGCCGGTCTACGAACTTCGAGGCAGCTTCGGCCACTCTTGCAGGAGGAGCGACAGCGGGCTCGCTCTCGCCTGCGCCCTTGGCCTTATAGGAAGGCTCCAGGAACACAAAGTCCTTTGGAGTCGAGGCGGTTTGCTCTTGTTTGCTATCCGCCGGAACGGCCGCGGGCAATGCCGGTGTATCTAGACTCGCCACAGGGTTCGTGGAGACGGGCAGCAGCGCCGTGCGATGGATGGAAGCCGGTGTTTTCTCAGCTTGCGAGCTCGTCACGGCTTTGGCGGTGGAGTTGGCGGCTGGGTGCAACTTCAGCACGACCTTGTTGTCGCCGCCAGGAGCCAATTCATACGCGCAAGCAGTGAGCAGATCGATCACCACACTGGTGGTGGGGGGCACTTGGCCATTCATCCCGATCCGCACGCCCTTCACCCCATCCCGGTCTACACTCAGGTGATTCCGCGAGGTCGCGGTCACCGTGTTGGGTAGGCTTACCACTACCCGGGCGGGTGAATTCATGGTGCTGACCTTGGGCGTCATGGAACCGTGGGCCGTCATTTCGACGGTAATTCCATCATCCGCACGCAGGACCTCCACCCTTTGCAAGGTCGCGTGATCGGTCGCGGCTGCTGTTGTGTTCGCGGTCTCAGCACCCGCGATCATGACCAGCAGCGGTAGCAAAACAACCAGCAGTTGCTTTCGCATTTCCCTTCTCCCCACGGGCCAGCACCGTGCCAGCCTCGTGATCTCTCTCCCCGTACGTTCTTGCGAGCCGCGTCGAACGGGCCCGTTCCTACCCGCGTTACACTGCAGGAGTAGCAATCTTTTTCGTAACCTCGCGCGTGAACTGTTTACCCAGCTTGTCTTCCACCGTCTGGTTGAAGATGATCGAGTCCCCGGTGATCTTGACGACATACCCGTTAAACACCGGGTCGTTCTCGCGCAGGAAATAAGCCTTGTTCATGCTGTTGACGACCACTGCAATCATCCCGCTTTCGGACTTCACGATTCCGGTCAGGATGATTTGATCGACGGCCAGGCAGCGCTTTCCTGTGCTGCAACCCGAACCGGAGCTCATGTGGCTCACCACCGGGCTGATAAATGGATCGCGTCGTCCGGCCGCGCTATATTCGCGTGGCTCTTTCTTCTTCGAATCCTCTGGCACCTTCTTGTCTTCGACTGCGACTTCTTTCTTCGGCTCGGCCGGCTTGCTCACTTTAACCAGTGTTTTGGCTGGTTTCTTTGCCGCTGGCTTCCGGGTGGCCTTGCTGGCCACTTTTGCCGGGGCAGCGCTTGCGGGATTGCTCGGAGCCGGATTAGCCGTTGCAGTTGACTGACTTGCCGGGGCCGGCTTGGAGGCTTGCCCAGCCACTGCGAGCGCAGCATTCTGGTCGATCGTCTGTTTCTGCTGAACGTTCTGGAGCGTGTTTCTGGTGTTCTGGATCACGTCCGGGTTCTGCGCCCAGGCGGTTCCCAATATCGTCCCCAAAGCCAGAATCCCGATTTGCAGCTTCATAGGCCCCCCTTGGCTTTGCCGGGCGCGCTAACTGCCGCCACGGTGTCATGCGAGAAGTACGTCGATGCCTGACATGTAGCCACAATGCTTTCGTTCGGGCCGTACTGATACGTATGTTTTGTCTTGGCGTCTCCCGGCTTCTTCGTGGTGGCGATCAGCAGGTCGGACACATTCACAATCCGTTCCAGCTTCGACACATGGTCAAAGAAGCTGAGGACGGAGTAGTACGGGCCATCGAGTTCCACTTCGAACGGGACTTCCGAGTAATATTCGCGGGTGCTCACCGGTTTCGCGGTGTAGCGGCGGATCTCGATCCCCGTCTTCAGAGCTTCCGCATCAAGCATCTTGATGAAGTTGTCCACTTCCTTTTCGTCCGGGACAATGCGGCGCTCAATCTCAAGTTGCTGCTTGAGATTAGCCACTTGCCGCTCCATGTCCTTGAGCTTCGGCCTGTAGGATTCCAGCTCGGCATTCTCCCGGAGCTTGACGTTGAGCTTCTGCTGAACCTGCGCGTTCGCCTCTTGCTTCGACTTGAAGACCGTGAAGTAGAGACCCACGGTGATGAGCGCGCCTGCGAGAATCAACGCTCCCCACTGCTTCAGACTCGGCATTTCGCTGAGATTTTCCATACTCTCCCGCCCTTACGACTTCGCCTTTGTGCAAGTCAAAGTAAACTGAAATGCCTGCATGTCCTTGACCTGCTCATCCTGAAACGTTTCCTTGATCTCAATGCTGCTGAAGCGGCCCGTTTTCTGCAGATTGTGGATCAGCGAAGCCACGGCATCGGTGCTAAGGGCCGTACCTTCGATATCCACACTGGCGCCCAAGTCCTTCATCGTGCTGAGCCACACCGCTTCCGTGCCGTTGATGGTGTCGCCCATGGTGTTCAGCAGTTCCACCGGGCCTGACTGATTGGCACGCAGCTGGTCGATGACGTCGACGCGGCGCTTGTAGTTATCGGCTTCGCGCTGGCGCTCCAGATATCGGGCCTTCACATCGGCTAATTCGCGATTTTTCTGTTCCGCCAATTGCACTTTCTTGGCCAGCCCCTGGCTCTCGCGATCCAGCCGGTACCAGTAAAGCCCGTTGAGAGCGCCGGCCAGGAGTAGCACGACAAGAATCTTGATCTTGGGCGAGCCCGGCTCGCCCATATCCAGCGTGACCGCCGGTACGGCGCTGCGCTTGTTCTTCGGTTTCGGTGCTCCAAGCAGGTTGATTCGGATCATAGGTTTTCAAAACTCCTTAACGCCAAACCCACCGCCACAGCCAGTTGTCCTGCATTCTTTTCGATCAGCTCGACTCCGGGTCCTTCGGCTGGCGGTGCGATCCTCTGAAACGGATTCAGAATCTCGACCGGCAACGAGAACTCCTGCCGCAGAGCTTCCACCAGGCCCGGGACCTTGGAGGATCCGCCGGCCAGGAAAATCTTCTCGATATGCTCCCCGGCGGCGCTGGCCCGGAAGAAATCGAAGGTCTTTTGAATCTCCAGCACGATGATCTCAGTGACCTGCTGCAGGATCGGCGTCTTGGCATCTTCGCTTACCGTGCCGACCTTTTCGCCGAGCTTCAGCTTCTCAGCGTCCTCGAAGTTGAGATCCAACTCCTTCTGCAGCGAGTCGGTGTACTGATGCCCACCCACGCTGACATCGCGCGGGAACAGTGGGGTCGTGCCCTTAACAATGTTGATGTTCATCACGCTAGCGCCCAGGTTCAACAGCGCCACCACCTGGCCAGGTGCCGGCTCGTAGTTGTACTCGTAGCAGTTCTGCAGCGCGAGCGCATCGATGTCCACGATAGCCGGAGTCTTACCCGCCATCGAGAGTACGTTGGTGTAGTTAAGAATCTTGTCCTTCTTGACCGCAACCAGAAGCACATCCATCTGCGGGCTCCCGGCGTCTTCAGAAAGAATCTGGTAATCGAGGTTCACGTCGGCCAGGTCAAAAGGGATGTGCTGGGCGGCTTCTTTTTCAATCGTCTCAGCCAGTTCCTGATCGCTCATGGACGGCAGAGAGATCTTCTTCACGATGACGGAGTGTCCGCTGACTGCTGTCGCGACGGCGCGGGTTTTGATCTGGTTTTCGCTGAACAGCTTTGCGATCGCACTGGACACGGTCCCGGAATCGACGATCATGGAGTCGACCACGATATCTGGAGCTAGCGCCTCAACTCCCAGATGTGCCACTTCCAGCCCTTCGCGTCCTTTTTTCAGTTCGACCGCTTTAATGCTCGAAGAGCCCACATCCAGACCAACAATCGACTTGGATCCGAATCCAAACATGTGCCCGCCTTATGAAGCCGGCTTCTACCGGCTGCTGTTTTCGCCTACGGCGATCCGGCAGCCGTGGCTGCCGCTTTTGATTTCTTCTTGCCTTTTGCCTCCATCTGGCTGGATTTTTCTTCCATCCACTGGTCGAGCCTGGATTTCTTGAAGCGCCAGCGGTTGCCCAGTTTGAAGGCGGGAATCTTTTGTTCCCCTACGTACTTGTAAAGCGTGTCCGGACTCACTCCCAGGTACTGCGAAGCCTGGCGAATGTTCATGACTTCACGCGAGTCGGCCATAGTTGTTCCCTTTCCACAGAAGTGATTTCCCCGCGCCTACCGGTCCGCAGGGCAAATTGGGAGAGAATTCCTCAGAAGAATTGCTTCCGAAAGAATTCGGGTGCCCCGAGCATATATCAACCCGGAAAGTCACGAGGTCAAGGCAAAATTCCGAGTTTTACAGGTTTTTATGCCTGTTTTCTGGAATCTCGGACGATGAGACTTGCAAACCAACCCCATATGTTGTGAGTCAATAGCTATGCGACCACAATATGTGGCAATGTTTACAGGGTGGATTCGGCACCGCAGCCGCAGGCATAACGAAAGTATTACAGACGGTACCAAGGTGCCAGAAGCGGAGAAAGGCCAACAAAAACCTGGCATTTTGGCCGATTTCGAGGAGCGAGCACCGCGTCTTTTGACTTCCGCGGCACTTCTGCCGGGTCACATAAGGTCGGTAGCTGGCTTCTCACTTCTGCCTTCGGCTTCGCTAGACTAACCTCAACACGGGGGTTTGTTTGCGCTTCCTGGATCGATTGCAACCGCTGGCACTTGTAGCCCTTCGTCTGATTGTGGGGGTCGTGATGGTGACTCACGGCTACGGAAAGGTATTTCACGGGGGACTGGCCCAGCACGTACATAGGGTTTCCAGTCTGGGGTTGCCCGGATGGCTCGCCTATCCTTCTGCCTTCGCTGAGTTTGTTGGCGGAATTTTGCTGAATGTTGGCCTCTTCACCCGCTTCGCCGCCCTGCTCGTACTGATTGATATGGCAGTGGCGATCTGGAAGGTGCATTGGCAGAACGGCATGTTTGGCAAAGGCGGCTATGAATTCCCGCTGACCCTCGCCACCATCGCCTTTGCTTTGATCCTCTTCGGAGCCGGCCCGATCTCCCTGGATGCGATCCTCGGAACTCGCAGAGTCAAGAGGAAAGGTTCGGCGTAGTCGTCCATTGTGACTCACGGCGGTTAGCGGATTCTGGTGGTGGTGCAGTTTGATTGTCATCCCGGGCAAGCCGCTTTTGTGCAGCGAGGGATCTGGGCGATCCGCACGAAGCGTCGCGTTCTTTAGGCTCAATAATCGCGCGCTTGGATCGCTTTCTTGTCGAACTGCGCCGCCACGGGGATTCTGCTTAGTTTGCGGAATTCACCACAATTGATTTTAATGGAAGTTGACGGAACCCACTATGCCCATATTCGAGTATGTCTGCAAGGATTGTGATCACGAGTTCGAAGCCCTGGTTTTCGGTAGAGACAAAGCGGAGTGCCCGAAGTGCCACAGCAGGAAGCTGGCGCCGCAGCTGTCGGTGTTTGCCGTAGCCGCCAAGGGTTCGTCGGGCGTGGCCTCGTCTTCACCCGGGCCATGCGGTTCCTGCGGCGATCCGCGCGGCCCGGGCGCTTGTTCGATGCCGGATCTAGATTAGGACTTCCAGTTCCGCTGGCTTCTGCATTTGCCCCGCAGTTCAGTATCTAATATTCTGCCCATTCACTGTGGGAGAACCGACTTGCGGGCCTTTGCCGTCTTATTCTTGCTTATCCTTCCTTGCTTTGCCCAGGCACCATCGACTTTGAAACTAATGCCGACGCCGAGCCACGTGAGTGTTGGAACTGGCCAATTGGTAATCGATACGTCGTTTTCAGTGGCCATCACAGGCCAGAAGGACCGGCTGACCGAAAACGCCGTCGAGCTCTTCATGTGGAATCTAAGACGGCAAACCGGAATGTCGCCCCTGGATATGAAGCTAACGGATTCTCCCCAGGCCGTTCTTGTGGTTCACGCCGATCATGCAAGCAAAGATGTGCCGGAACCTGGCGAAGATGAATCCTATTCTCTCGCGGTCGATTCGGCCCGAGCGACCCTCAATGCAGCAACACCGCTCGGAGTGATGCGCGGCTTACAAACTTTTCTGCAATTAGTCCACACAACGGAACAGGGATTTGCGGCTCCGGCTGTGACCATCCAGGACCAGCCTCGATTTGCCTGGCGAGGATTGATGATCGACGTAAGCCGCCATTTCATGCCCCCCGATGTACTTAAACGCAATCTCGACGGCATGGCAGCACTGAAATTGAACGTCTTTCATTGGCACCTCTCGGATAACCAGGGTTTCCGCGTGGAAAGCAAGAAGTTTCCCAAGTTGCACGAGATGGGATCGGATGGCCTGTATTACACGCAGGAGCAGGTACGCGATCTGATCGCCTACGCTCGCGAGCGGGGAATTCGTGTTGTGCCCGAATTCGACATGCCGGGACACAGCACAGCCTGGTTCGTGGGCTATCCCGAATTGGCAAGCGCTCCAGGGCCCTATGAGATCGAGCGAAAATGGGGCGTCTTCGATCCTGCCATGGATCCTACCGAAGAGCGGACCTACAAATTCCTGGACAAGTTCATTGGTGAGATGGCGAACCTTTTTCCCGATAAGTATTTCCACATCGGCGGCGACGAGGTAAATGGAAAACAATGGGACGCGAACCCGAAGATTCAGGCGTTCATGCGGGTTCATGCGATCAAGAGCAACCAGGACCTGCAAGCTGACTTCAATCGACGGATTGAGAAAATCGTCAGCAAGCACGGAAAAACCATGATTGGCTGGGATGAAGTTCTAAACCCCGATTTGCCGAAGGACATCGTTGTGCAGTCGTGGAGGGGTCAGGATTCGCTGGCGCAAGCAGCCAGGCAGGGGTATCGCGGCGTGCTGTCGTATGGGTATTACCTCGATTTGATGTGGCCGGCGTCACGCCACTATGCAATCGATCCGATGAGTGGCGATGCCGCAAAACTGAGTTCCGACGAGGCCCAGCGGATTCTTGGCGGCGAGGCATGCATGTGGTCGGAGTATGTATCACCGGAAAACATCGACTCGCGAATCTGGCCAAGAATGGCTGCTATCGCTGAGCGGCTATGGTCGCCGCCGCCGGTGACCGACGTGAACTCTATGTATGACCGGCTGGAGGCAACGAGCCGCTGGTTGGATTGGCTCGGACTCACGCATAACTCATATTACGAGCCGATGCTCAGAAGAGTTGCCGGTTCAGATGACGTTATGAGATTACGCACGCTGGCAGATGTTGTTGAGCCGGTAAAAGACTATACGCGTGAAGAGACCGCGCCGGTTGAGCCGACCAGTCTTGTGCCGTTGAACCGCTTGGTGGACGCGGTGCATCCCGAGAGCGCAAGGGCGCGCGATTTTGCTGAAATGATTCAGGCCGTCATCTCGCGTCAGGCGGATGTCGGCACCACAACACAAGTGAGGACCTTGCTGACTGGCTGGAGTGCGAATCAAGCGGACCTGCAAACGCTGGAAGATCGCTCGTTGTTGCTGAAAGAAGCGATTCCACTTTCGACTGCTTTGTCACAGGTTGGGAACGCCGGATTGCAAGCGCTGGATTACTTGAGTCGCGGTGAGCGGCCGCCCGATTCTTGGGTAGCGCAGCAAACTGCTTTCTTGCAAGAAGCGCAAAAACAACAAGCTCAGTTGCTGCTGATGATCGTGCTTTCGGTTCAGAAGCTGGTGCAGGCCGCCGCCACACAGGGCACCGGACAGGCGCAGAAGTAAGTCGCGTCAAATCACTTCCACAAGAACGACGTACCGACCAGCGCCAGAATCTCCAAAACCGCGAAGGAAATCCATAAGCGTTGCCGGAAGATCGAGCGCCGCAAGTCCCTCTTCAGGTCAGCTTCGACAGCATGAATAAACTGGATTTCCGCGGCATCCGGCTGGGGTTTGGTCGCCGCAGGTTTGGGCAGCGTGAGCACATAGTCCTGCTTCGGCCGATCGGGAAGGAAAACTTTCGGAGTGCTGATCACCGACGACCAGCGGGGAAGCAACATCGATTCGGAATCCCCGCCTGGATCCATAGGCTTTGAGGTCACCTCCGATGGCGGCAATCTCTCCGGTGCGACCTTGTCCGCCAGGTTGCGCAACAGGGAAGTCCACCACGGATGAGCCATCTGATCTGCAATCAGCTCACCGACATCGATTGGCCTCGATTCGAGTTCCAGCGGCGGCAAAGTTTCCGGCGAGATGACATCGCCCAAATTTGTGAATACGGTGCGATACCACGGCAAACTCAACCGGTCGCCTTCCAACATGCCGACGTCCACCGGGCGGGAGGTCAGCTGCAGGGGCGGCAGCTTTTCCGGAGAGATCCTATCCCTGACCTCCTCCACAAGGCGCTTCCATAAAGGAGTGCTCCAACTGTTTGAGAGCAGAAGCTCGATCTCGTGGTCATCGCTCTGTGGGCTGGTGTTGCCTGCTGAGGAGGTTGTCGAGTCAGAAAGCACGGTTATTTGATTGAATATCTCACAAAACGATGAATTTAAGAATGAAGAATCCTTCCAGCACGTATTTCGGAGCGAAACATATGCAGGAAAGCCCCGGACGACACGTTCCATTCGTAATCTGCCCATGATCTTCCGAGAAGTCCTACACTGAGATAATCCCCGAAATACAGTGCGCCGCTAAGTGACTGAAGAGTCATTCCTTCCAGCGGTAGGCGTCAGGCTGTGGCAGACCGATGTGGGCCAGAACGCGGTAAGCGAATTCGCGCGCCATCACATCCAAGCTCGAGGGCCGATTGTAGAAGGCAGGGATCAAAGGAAAGATCGTGGCGCCGGCGTCGGCCGCTCGGTACATGTTGCGGATATGGATTTTGTTGAGAGGTGTTTCGCGTATGCACAGCACCAATGGGCGCTTTTCTTTCAGGCAGACGTCGGCGGCGCGCTCGATCAAGTGGGAGGCGATGCCGTTAGCGATGCGCGCGAGGGTTCCGACACTGCAAGGGATAACAATCATGGCGCCAGCGGGATAGGAGCCGCTGGCGACGTTCGCGCCGATGTCGGCATTGGCTTGCTGGTGAATTTTGCCTTTGCTTCTGCCGATGAGTTGACCAACGAGGTTGCTACGGCCGCGAAGACCGAGCTCTTCCGCCATGACTCGAAGGGCACTGTCAGAGGCGATGAGGTTTACGGTCTGGACGCGCTGGTCGCGTTCGACGGCAAGCAAGAGATGCTTCAAGAATAGGCTGCCACTCGCACCGGTAGTGGCAACCGTCAGGTTCTGAGGTGAATGGTTGAGCAAGCCGGCTCCTGGCGAGTCCTGAGCATAGGAAGAGCACCCACGGGAAGTCAAGGAGCGCGGCAATAGAAAGGAATTCGGCAAGGCTGCGAACACCAGAAAAACCGCATGGCTAGTCCGTCCAATCTGGGATCACGTCGCAACGCCGCGCAAATGCGCGCGCTGGCGGGTGTAGAGCGCGAACTGCGAGCCAATGATTCCTGCGGACGAAGAAAATATCTGCGCGATTTCAGCGATGCGTTTCGCTCCTATCAATCGCTAATCACCGGGCAGCAACTCGCAAGCACGATCAATGCGGCCGACATCATCCTTGTTGCCGATTACCATGCGCTGCCGGCCGCGCAGAGATTCGCCGCCAGCTTGCTGGAGCAGCGGGCGCAACTGGGGGATCGTCCAGTGGTTCTCGGGGTTGAAAGTATCTTTTCTCGCCATCAGCACGTACTCGAGGAGTGGTGGAGGCGCGAGATCGACTCTCAGGAGTTGCAGGAGCGCATTCGTTTTGACGTGGACTGGGGATACGATTGGGCGCCCTTCAACGACCTGTTGGTGACCGCCCGGGAACACGCCGAGGCCATCTACGGGTTGGATTGCATGCCGCGTGAGGATTTGAGAAAAATCGCCGCGCGGGACCGCCATGCGGTCGAGAAAATCGAGGAGATCAGAAAACTTCATCCCCACGCCGTAATTGCGGTCCTGTTTGGCGAGTCTCACCTGGCACCGCATCACTTGCCCCGCTTGCTCCATAAGAGCATGCCGGATCAGCGATTGCTGACTATTCTCCAGAATGTGGACACGCTCTACTGGGCAGTTAGCGCTGAACACAAGCAACCCGTGGCTGCAGTGAAGGTCAGCGATGACGTTGTCTGCGTCTTCAATTCGACACCTCTGGAGAAATATGAGAGCTACCGCTTGTGTCTCACCCGCTGGAGCCAGGGAAGAGACGGCCAGGCGGACGCGGCGCCTACGACCTATAACCTGATTGACAGCCTGGCCGGCTTTCTCGATATCAATCGCTACTCGTCCCACAACACTACTCAGCCAAGATTTCTGGTGGATCTCCTGCCCGAGGTGTACAGCGGACTATCCGAGTCGCGGCTGCGGCAGTTGCTGTTGCGCGCGCTGCGTAATCCAGAGGATGTGAAAGAAGCGCTCGAAATGATCGACGTTCGCGGCTGCGTCTATCTGCCATCGCTGAACGCGATCTACGTCCGCGAATTCCAGATGATGTATACGGCCGAAGAAGTGACGCGCTTCCTTCATCACGCTTGCCGCGGTTTGCCGCATCGTCGATCCACCGGCCTTGCCTGCGCTGAGGGAACTCGCTACGACCTTTTTTATGCTCGTACCGTGGAAGACGCCCTGGCTTGCTTCGGGTCGAGAGTCCTCTACCCCTTGCGTCCGGTTCTCGAAGATGAAAGCGGGATGGAGCTTTCTTTGAAGGCCTGTGACAAACTGGCCGGCGGAGCACTTTCCAGAGAGCGCGTCGAAAAGTTGGATGATCAAGCACAATTGCTTGGATACCGGCTGGGCAGCCAGCTTTACGACGCTTATCTGCGAGGAGCCGTCAGCCGGACAGTTCTCCGGCGCTACTTCCTGGCCCATCTTGATCAGCCCGGCGCGGCTCGAAACTTGTGCCGGGAGATCATTCGCCGCATCGGCTCCAGCCGGAAAAAGCCGTGCGCGTCGGTGCGGTAGCCAGCCAGAATTGATTCCAATCCAGAGATTCTGACAGCGCTTTAAAAGAAGCCCAAATGAAGGTGCTAGTCTATGTAACGCGTTGAATGCCGACTGGTGTCTTTCTTGAACGCTGAATCCATCCGCAAGCTTTTCCAGCAAGTCCGCTCAGGAAGGCTATCGCCGGACGAAGCGGTTGAGCGGTTGCGTCATCTTCCTTTCGAAGACCTGGGATTTGCCAAGGTGGATCACCATCGCGTGCTGCGTGCGGGAATGCCGGAGGTGATCTTTGGCGAACGCAAAACGCCAGTGCAGGTCGCCCAAATCTTCGCGCGACTGGCTCGGCGTGGGGGCAATATTTTGGCAACCCACGCCACCCGCGAGCAATATGCGGCCGTGAGAAGGAAGATTCGAAAAGCGGAATTTCGTGAACCGGCACGCGCCATCGTCTTAAAGCGGGATCCCAAGAAATATGGGAAGGGAACTATTGCCGTGGTCTCGGCAGGAACAAGCGACATACCCATAGCCGAAGAAGCTGCGGTCACGGCCGAAGTCATGGGAAATGACGTCGAGCGGTTATATGACGTCGGCGTGGCCGGGATTCATCGTCTGCTGGCGAATCGAAGGACCCTGGCCCGGGCGAGAGTGCTGATCGTGTGTGCAGGCATGGAGGGCGCGTTGCCGAGCGTCGTCGGCGGCCTCGTCGGAGTTCCAGTAATTGCCGTGCCGACAAGCGTCGGGTATGGAGCGGCGTTTAAAGGAGTCGCCGCACTGCTGGGCATGATGAATTCCTGCGCTTCCAACGTCAGCGTGGTGAATATTGATAACGGATTCGGGGCGGGCTACGTTGCGTCGCTGATTAATCGGCTGTAATGACTCAGCGCTAAGTTGGCCACGGCCGCGGCCCAAGTTCCCGGCGAAAAAAAAGGCGCGGCCAAGAGCCGCGCCTTCCTCCGATCCCAACCTCTTACGAAGCTTTTTGTGGTTCCACTTGCAGGTAATTCTGCACACTGAATGCACCGAAAACCTGGTTGGCTCGGATGCCAGCAACGTTTTTATCCATCTGTGTCGCGACCGTGCCAAACAGGCTCAGCTTGCCATTGTCCACGACGATGCGAATCGGATATGCGGGATCAATCGCGTACCGGCTCAAAACCGGGTCACGATAGATCACACGCGCCGCCTTGATTCTGATCTGATCGTCGAAGATCGACGCTGGCGCGACCCGGATATCGTTCACGACATCCTTCACCCCGGGCATGTTGTTAACCAAAGCCAGAGCGGAATCGCGATCATGATCGGTCCGCACATCGCCGCTCACAACTGCTACTCCGTTTTGGACGGATGCGGTTACGTAATTGAACAGGTTGTCGTAGCCCATACGATCGTAATAAAGCTTGCGATCCAATTGCGCCGCCAGTTGAGCATCCGGAACGTCTTTGCCGGCCACGGCAATCAGGTTGCGCACACCCTGGACGTTGGCCAGCTTGCGGATTCTCTTTGCCGCGTCCAGCTTTTGCTGGTAGACGTCGACGCTACCCGTCAAGGTCACAATGCCATCCTCAACGGTGGTATGAACGTCGTGAAATTCCTTTTTGCTTGCCAGTTTCTCGGTAACTTTGCTTTGGATCGACCCATCGTAACGGGCCGCTCCGGTCTGCGCGCTCAGCCCCACGCCGAAAGCGCAGATTGCCAGCAGTAAGCTCCCAACTCGAAGAATGTTTTTCATTGTTTTCCTCCCATCCTCGCTGGGATAAACCCACCCGCTTCCCAAAAGTTTTATTAACCGGTTAGTTAATTGATTGGATGCCGGAATTAGCGGGGCGCTCGTAAAGATTTGTAGGGCTTGTAAATAGTTGTTGTATATTCACCTGACCAGGCTTGGTTTGGGCGCACACGTGCGTTCGGTTGGCCAGCCCTGTCCGCACCCGGAGGAGACTCGAAGATGCCGGAAAAGATGAAGGGATCAACATTGCGCTCGTGTGGGCTCGCGGTGCTGCGGATTGTGGTGGGTGTGATCTTCGTGATGCACGGCTGGCAGAAGCTTTCCTGGGGATTCGAGCACGTCGCTGAATTTCTGGGTTCGCTTCACGTACCCATGCCGACGGTGGCAGCGGTGGTGCTTACCTTAGTCGAACTGCTGGGCGGAATCGCCCTGATTCTTGGTGTGCTGGTGCGCTATGTCGCGGCAATGCTGGCCATCGACATGCTGGCCGCAATCATCCTCGTTCATTTCAAGAATGGCTTCTTTGCGTCCAAGGGCGGTGTGGAATTCCCGCTGCTGCTCCTGGCGGCCAATATTGATCTGATGTTGTCTGGTGCTGGGGCCCTGAGCGTGAGCGCGCTGCGCAGGAAGGCAGCCCCGGGACCCTAGCCGCGGCGAGGGCGTCCGCCGGACCGTCCGCGGTTCTTTGAAGCTTCCCCGAATACCCGCGCGAAGACCTTGTCTACATTTTTCAACTGCCGCTTCAAATCAAAAGCTCGCTCGACTTGCCTGGCTGGAACACGGCCAGTAATGAATTTATCTTTCAGAACCGACTCGCGAAAATTCTTCCCGTCCTGCCAGGCGCGCATCGCATGCTTCTGTACCAGACGGTAGGCATCTTCCCGGGACAGGCCGTGCTCCACCAGATCCAGTAGAAGCTGGCCGCTGAAAACCAGGCCACCCGTACTCTCGAGGTTTTGCAGCATGCGCTTCGGGTGGACGAACATCGTGTCGATCAGGTTGGCGGTCTTCTGCAGCATGTAATCAACCAGAGTCGTGGAGTCGGGAATGATGATTCGCTCCACCGATGAATGGGAGATATCACGCTCATGCCACAAAGCGACATTTTCGAATGCCGCCTGAGCATTGGAGCGCACCACGCGCGCTAATCCGCTGATCTGTTCGCAAGTGACGGGATTTCGTTTGTGCGGCATCGCCGAGGACCCCTTTTGTTTGCTGCTGAAGAACTCCTCGGCTTCGCGCACCTCAGTTCGCTGCAGGTGCCGAATCTCGGTTGCAATCTTATCCAATGTACTGGCGATGACCGCGAGCGTTGCCAGGTAATATGCGTGACGGTCGCGCTGAATCACCTGGGAAGAAATAGCGGCGGCCTTCAATTCCAGCCGCGCACAAATCGCTTCTTCCAGCTCGGGCGTAAGGTGAGCGAACGTGCCGACGGCCCCGGAAAATTTTCCTACACGCATGTCTTCCGCAGCCCGCGCAAAGCGCTCAATGTTGCGCTGCGTTTCGGAATACCAGTTAGCCAGCTTCAGTCCAAATGTGATCGGCTCTGCATGCACCCCGTGAGTTCGCCCCACCATGGGCGTGTCTTTAAACTCCCACGCACGGCGCTTGAGGACAGCCGCCAATCGATCCAGGTCAGCGGCAATGACCTGCGAAGCCTGGCCGATCAGCAACGCCTGCGCCGTATCCACCACATCGTTCGAAGTCAGGCCATAGTGGAACCATCGCGCCTGCGGTCCGACGATTTCAGCAACTGCCGTGGTAAACGCGATGACATCATGACGAACCTCGGCTTCTATTTCGTGGATACGCTGAAGATCGAAATCGGCCCGATCACGAATCGCCTTAGCGGCATCTTGCGGTACGATGCCGGCCGCAGCCAGCGTCTCGGTCGCCGCGACCTCTACCGTGAGCCACATGCGAAAGCGGTTCTCGTCACTCCAGATGCGGCCCATTTCCGGGCGTGTGTAACGCGGAATCACCTGTTCTGACCTTTCATTTCATTCGACGGCAACTGCGACATTGGGTTGCGGTTCGCGGAACTAGGGATTCTAAATGGATCGTTCCATCTTGTGTAGAGCGGGCATTTTTGCCCGCGTCCCCCGTGGCTTGAATCAGCTGCGAACAAGAATGTCCGCCCTACACGTTTCCAGTTTCCTCGAAGCCGCACGGCGCGGACGACATTCGATCAAACAAAACTAAACCAGACTACGCTAATGCTAGCCGTCCCGAGTACAATCGCTGCAATGAATGCACAACCGAATTATGCAGCCATGCTGACGACTGCGATCGGCGAGGCGCGGAAAGGGCTGTCGGAAGGCGGTATCCCGATTGGCGCAGCGATCTTCGATCAATCCGGGCGCCTGTTGGGAGCAGGCCACAATCGCCGCGTGCAGAACGGCGACCCCTCCATGCATGGCGAAACCGACGCCTTCCGCAATGCAGGGCGTCAGCGCAGCTACCGCAATCTCATTATGGTGACCACCCTGGCTCCGTGCTGGTATTGCAGCGGACTGGTGCGCCAGTTCGGATTCCGTACTGTCGTCGTGGGTGAAAGCCGGAACTTCCAGGGTGGCGTGGAGTGGCTCCGGTCCCTCGGTGTGAACGTAATCGATCTCAACTCCGAAGAGTGTGTGAAGCTGCTGGCCGATTACATTCGCCAACATCCGGAAATCTGGAACGAAGATATCGGAGAAGAGTGAATGCCGACGTTTGAAGACTGGGGATTACTGCTCCTTTATTCTCGGCATTGCCTAAGCAGAACCGCGTCTCGCAGCCCGAGCGGCCCGCAACCCTCTGATCAGAACCAGCTTAGCATCGAGATCAGAGTCACTGCCCGGTCGTACGAAGGTAATATCGTCAGCTCGCATGGCGCGGAGTAACATGCCTCAGACTCTGCATTGTGGGGATGGCATGACTCCAATCAAACACTTCATCTGGGTTACAGCGTTGGTGGCCTCAACTTCCGCCCTGAGTTACGGGCAATCGCTCGGCGATGTGGCGCGTGAGCAACGTCAAAAACAGCAGGCCGCTAAGGAACAAGCGGCGCACAAAGTTATTACCAACGAGGATCTGCCCGAGCATCCCGAGGCGGCGGATGATACGTCCCGCAGCACAGAAGACGACGACCCAGCGGCGGATTCGGTCGAAAAGAAGCCGGCTGAGCAGTGGAAGCAGGAAATCCAGGAACAGAAGCAATCGGTTGCGAGCCTGCAGGCCCAGATCGAGCAACTGAACTCGTCGATTCACTTTGCTCCCGGAAATTGCGTGCGCAATTGCGTGCAATACAACCAACATCAGGTTGACAAGCAAGATGAAGTGCGACGGGCGCAGGCCGAACTGGAACAGCAGAAAAAGAGATTAGAAGAACTGCAAGAAGCCGCTCGCAAGCAGGGTTATGGGAATTCCGTTTACGAGCCCTGAGGGATTCGTCGAGGGGCGCAGGCTTATTTTCGACGATTGTTCGGAGACGCAGGAGCTACCATAGGGCGCCGGACGGGGACAATGGCGCCGCGTGACGGATCGGCCGCCGCGGAGGCCCGAGAAAGCACCTCTTCCTGAATGTATTTCACGAAATCCTGAATCTGCCGCTGCATCTCCTCCATGCGTTCACGCATTTGCAGGATGATCGCAATCCCGCTGATGTTCACGGCCAGATCGCGGGCGAGAGTAAGGATGAACTCCAGCCTTTGCAAATCTTCATCCGTATAAAGCCGCGTGTTGCCCTCGGTTCGTGAGGGCTTGAGCAGCCCTTCGCGCTCGTAAAGACGTAAGGTCTGGGGATGAATGCCATACATCTCGGCGACCGCCGAGATCATGTAGGCGCCTCTAGACTTCCGTTTCGTCACGGGGTTCCCTCGCTGCGCTCGGGATTTCGCCTGCGGTCTCCCGCTGCGCTCACGCCCGCAAAGCGGCTCAACATGTAGGCACCCTTGGATTTTCGCTTCGTCATGCTTGTGCGACCACGCGGGGACAGCTGCCCTCGGCTGTCCGGCGGAGCAAAGCTCCGCAATTATTAAAACATAAGCGGCAGCGGAAGGCGGAATCCTGCAGGCAAAGCACAGAGGCACAGAGGACCGCAGCGGGCTTCTTCTGTGAAAAACTCCGTGACCTCTGTGGTTAGATTCTAAGTGACTGGTCTTTCCTGAGGTGCGGGCGCCCATCCCTCAGGCCTAAGGGCATGATTGAGCAAATATGCGACCACGCCGGCGGCGATCAGCAGCATTCCGAAAGCGAAAGAGCTCATGCCGAGTACGTGCTCGTTCTCGCTGCGAACAACCGAGAAACCCAACAGCAGCATTGGGGCGATACCGACGCCAATGGCTCCCAGCATTCCCCCGGGGACACGGAAGGCGCGCGGCAAATCCGGCTCGCGAACGCGAAGTACCACCAGCGCGGCGAATTCCAGCGCCAGACTGGCGCCATAGAGAAGAATGTCAAGTGTAACCAGCCGCTCGAAGCCGAGGCCAAGACACATCGCCCAGCAGATGGCCAAGGCAATGATTGCGACCCACGGCGCCCGCGTACGCGGATGCAGCTTGCCAAAAAACCTGGGCAGCATGCCATCCTGCGCCATGGCGAGCGGCAGCCGGGAATAGCTCATCACGAGCGCATTAAACATTCCGAAGCCGCTAATGATTCCGCCCAGAGCCAGGCCAAACCGAAGAAGCGAGCCTCCCAGCATGCCCGCAATGTCGGCCCAGAATCCGGTATCCCAGGCGGCGGGGGAAAGTCCAGTCATCCACATCGCAGCGACCGGAACAATGTAGCTGAGAGCCACGATCATCACTGCAACTAACATCGCGCGAGGATAAGTGCGCTGCGGGCGCTCGACTTCCGTGGCGATGGTCGAGGCGTTATCCCAGCCCATGTAGTTCCACATGCAAATCAGAAGCCCGGTCAGAATATCCACATTGGCATTTGCCGGTTTGACCACGGCGGCAAGTGCGCCAACCTTGAACGGCGCGATGCAAACGATCGCGATGAAAGGCGCCGATAGCGCAAAGAACAGCCAAAGCGAAGTCGTCGAAACCACGCGCACTCCGGCTATGTTGAGCAACGCGCAGACAATCACCACGCCCAGTGCGACCATCACGCCACGATGTCCGACAGCGAACCACGGGAACAAGCGGTCGAGGTAAAGTACAAACAGCGTCGGGTAAATCGCCATGTCAAAAATCGAAGCGACGAGCGAGAGCCAGGCCTCCTGAAATCCCCAGAAATTTCCCATCGCGCGTCGCACCCAGGCGTAGTAGCCCCCTTCATAAGGCAGTGCGCTCGAAAGCTCGCCAATCATGAACGCAGTCGGCAAACTCCAGAGTATGGGAGTGAGGAGAAGGATGAGAATTGCGCGCCCGTAGCCGGCGCCGTGCACGATGTCTTCGGTACCATAGGTGCCGCCGGAAACCATGAAAAACGTGGCAGCCACCAGCGGCCAGAGCGTGAGCCGAACAGACTTTTTCCTGGAAACAATTAGACTTGGCGATTCAAGCGGTTGGTGCGAAGCAGTAGCGGTTGCCAATTTCGATGGCTTCCTCCCTCGGGCGAATCACTCTCGGCCACCTCGTCTCCCTTGTTGCGAGGCTCCCGGTGACTTAGATTCCGGGCATTGGGCCGAAGTTAGTTCGCAGGTTAGAGATTACGGCAAATTTCCACAGATGCAACAAATTTCTTGCAAAATTTTGTAAGCAGGCGGGCTGGTACGGGAGTAATGAAACAGCCCGCGTCGCCAGTCGAATCGCCGTTACCAACTTGTTAGGTGCATTCCGAATCGTTATCATGCCGCGAACACTTTGGAGGCCCCCGTGAAACTACCGTTGCTCGTAATCGCTCTTACTCTCACTGCTCTGCCTTTGACGCAGACTTCGCAAGCTCAAAATGCCTTCACCCCTAGCCAGGTGAAGTTCGGACCAGCCCCGCCGTTTATCCCGCCCGGCGCCCAATTAGCGGTTCTGGAGGGTGATCCAATGGCCTCATCCGGTGACTACACAATCCGCCTGAAGATGCCGGACGGCTACAAGATTGCCCCTCACACGCATCCCCAGCGGGAAAACGTGACTGTTCTCTCGGGAACCCTGAAAGTGGGGATGGGCGACAAGTTCGAAGAGGCCAAGATGATGAGCTTTGGGTCAGGCAGCTTTGCCTATCTTGACCCCAGCATGCATCACTACGCGGCCGCATCGGGGGAAACTGTAATCCAGATCCACGGTGCATCCCCGGTGCAGTTCAATTACATCAACCCAGCGGATGATCCCAGCAAGAAGTAGCAGGAAGGAGGGCCGGGGCCAGGTGGCCCGGCCCTGAGTTCAGATTTTGCTCCAAAGCTCGGCACGCGGGTCCTCGGGATTCAGCTTGGCGAGCTCTCGCAGCAGTTCTTTTGTCTTCTCGTCGCGAGGCATGGGCACGGTAATTTTGATCTCGACGATTTCGTCTCCGCGCGTGCCTTCTTTTGTTGCCGAAGGTACACCTTTTTCTCGTAGCCGGAGCTTCTGACCGGACTGCGTTCCGGGCGGAATCTTGAGCATCGCCCGTCCGTCAATGGTCGGGACTTCGACCTTGGCTCCTAAAGCCGCTTCCGAAGCCGTAACCGGCACCATCAGGTAGATATCATCACCCTCGCGTCGGAAGATGGGATGAGTTCCGGTGCGAATGATGACATAAAGGTCTCCCGGTGCACCCCCATGGGGTCCGGCGTTGCCTTTGCCGGGAATGCGGATACGCTGCCCATCCCGCGTACCCGGTTTGATTCGAACCTCCAACGGCTCAGTACGCTCGATCACGCCTTCGCCATGGCACATGGGGCAAGTTGAAATGTTCTTGCCGGTGCCGTGGCAGCGTGGACAGGTCACGTTGAACTTCATGCGCCCGCCGGTCTGGGTCACCTGGCCGGTCCCATTGCACTCGGGACATTTCCCCGGCGACTCAATGAAGCCCTGCCCATGGCAGTCACTGCAGGTGTCGTAGCGGGTAACGTTCAGTCGCATGACGCCGCCGCGGATGGCGGTCCAGAAGGGCACGTTGACCTGGTATTCCAAGTCGGATCCGGGTTCGGGGCCTTCCTCAGCCGCCGGCGCACCCCCCCGCCCGCCGAAGATCCCGGAAAAAATATCGCGAAAGCCCCCAGTTCCACCGCTGCTTTTGCGGCCACGGGAGCTATCAACCATGTCAGAGAAATCAAACCCGCCGAAATCGAACTGAACGCCCCTCTGACCGCCAGGACCCGCTTGTCCGTCCGGCGTGTCGGCACCGGGGAAACCTCCGAAGCCGCCAGCTCCAGTCGGCCCGCCGCGAGCATAAGCCTCGGCCGCTGCCGGATCGATGTTGTCGGAATAGAACCCAAGCTGATCGTAGATCTTGCGCTTCTTGGGGTCGCTGAGAACGTCGTTGGCTTCGGAGAGGGCCTTGAATTTTTCTTCGGCTGACTTGTCTCCCGGATTGACGTCGGGATGGTACTTGCGGGCAAGCTTGCGGAAAGCCTTGCGAATCTCCTCGGCCGACGCCGACTTCTTTACCCCTAGAGTCTCGTAGTAGTCTTTCTTGGTCGTCGTCGCCATGAGCTAGCTAATTCGTGTCATCCTGAGCGAAATCGCCGTTCGCGGAGCGAACGACGATACAGTCGAAGGATCCCATACTGCAAGGGCCACCTGAAGCCCGTCGGGGAGTTCTCTCGATCGGTTCGGCAGCATTGGTGAGAATGCCTATTCACGCTCGTCTTTATACCGGCGGTGTGCGATCCATCGATTTCGCGACTGCTTCGCGCGGCGAAAACAGTTGCTCCCCTCAGGATGACAAGTGTCGGAGTTCGGCAGAGTTTTCCGTTTTCCACTGCGCCCCGTCCACGTACACCGGAATGCGATTCATGCCGGTCGGCGTAGGTGCAAACAAGTACAGCCGCTTCTCCTGTTCCACAAACCCCAGGAAATATTGTTGTCCGTTTACTTCAAACTTCAATGTATTCCCCTTCCTGATTTCTGAAACGTAAGCCACGGACCTCTGAGGAGCGTTGCTCCCCCAATCCGTGGCCAATCGCTCGCGGGCAAGAATGCCCGCGCTACACAGTTCCTGCTGAAAGCTGACAGCTTATTTCTTGTCTTCGACGTCGACGTACTCGGCGTCGATCACGCCTTCATCTTTCTTCTGGGCCTGACCATCGCCGCCCGGCGCTGGCCCGGCTCCCGCGCTCGGACCTGCCCCCGGCTGCGACTGGGCGGCTTTGTACATCTGCTCGGCCAGCTTGTGCGAAGCCTTGGTCAAGTTGTCTCGCGCGCGATCCATGGCCGCCTTGTCGCCGCCTTCCAGCGCCTTCTTAGCGTCGGCAATCGCGTTTTCCACGTCGCCGCGTTCCGAGCCGGAAATCTTGTCACCCTGCTCGCGCAGCATCTTCTCCACGTTGTAAACCATGGAATCGAGCTGGTTCTTGGCTTCGATCTCGTCGCGCTTCGTTTTGTCCTCGGCGGAATGCGCGTCGGCTTCCTTCGCCATGCGGTCGACTTCTTCTTTGCTCAGACCCGAAGACGACGTGATCGTGATCTTCTGGTCCTTGCCCGTGGCCATGTCTTTCGCAGTCACGTTCAGGATGCCGTTGGCGTCGATGTCGAACGTCACCTCAATCTGCGGCACGCCCCGCGGAGCCGGTGGAATTCCGGTCAAGTGGAACTTGCCGAGAGTGCGGTTCTGCGCCGCCATCGGACGTTCGCCCTGCAGCACATGCACCTCGACCGAAGTCTGGCTGTCTGCCGCGGTCGAAAACGTTTCCGTCTTTCGGGTCGGAATCGTGGTGTTCCGCGGAATCATCGTCGTTGCCACGCCGCCCAGCGTTTCGATGGCGAGCGTCAGCGGGGTCACGTCGAGCAAGAGCAGATCTTTGACCTCGCCCTTAAGCACGCCACCCTGAATCGCCGCGCCAACCGCGACTACTTCGTCCGGGTTGACGCCCTTGTGGCCCTCTTTGCCGAACAGATCTTTCACCAAAGCCTGGATGCGAGGCATGCGCGTCTGTCCGCCAACCAGCACGACTTCGTTGATCTTGCTGGCGTCCACGCCGGCATCTTTCATGCACTGCTTGCATGGCCCAACCGAACGCTGAATGATGTCTTCCACCATCGATTCCAGCTTCGCCCGGGTCAGCTTCTTTACCAGGTGCTTCGGGCCGCTGGCATCAGCAGTGATGAAGGGCAGATTGATCTCGGTCTCCATCGTGGTGGAGAGCTCGATCTTGGCACGCTCAGCCGCATCACGCAGACGTTGCAGCGCCATCTCATTGCCCTTGCCGCGCAGGTCGAGGCCTTCGTCTTTCTTGAACTCATCAATCAGCCAGTCAACGATGCGCTGGTCGATGTTGTCGCCGCCCAGGTGCGTGTCACCATTGGTGGCTTTCACTTCGATCACACCCTCGCCGACTTCCAGGACCGAAATATCGAACGTGCCGCCGCCGAAGTCGTAAACGGCGATGGTTTCGTCTCTCTTCTTGTCGAGACCGTAGGCCAGGGCCGCCGCCGTCGGCTCGTTGATGATTCGCTTCACATCGAGCCCGGCGATCCGGCCGGCGTCTTTCGTCGCCTGCCGCTGCGCGTCGTTGAAATACGCAGGCACGGTGATGACCGCCTCGGTGACTTTTTCGCCCAGGTAGTCTTCCGCCGCCTTCTTCAGCTTCTGCAGAATCATGGCCGAGATCTCGGGCGGAGTGTATTCCTTGCCCTGCGCCACGACGGCCACGTGATCGCCCTGGCGGACGACCTTGTATGGGACCATCTTCATTTCTTCATTGACCTCGTCGAAGCGCCGCCCCATGAAACGCTTGATCGAATAAATTGTGTTCTCGGGATTGGTGATGGCCTGCCGCTTGGCCACCTGTCCTACCAGACGCTCGCCGGTCTTGGTAAATCCAACGACCGATGGCGTCGTGCGGCCACCTTCTTCGTTCTCAATAACCTTAGGCTCTCCGCCTTCCATGACGGCGACCACCGAGTTGGTCGTGCCCAGGTCAATTCCAATAATTTTGGCCATAGCTGGCTCCTCCGTTGCTTATAAGTGCTTTGCAATCAATGCGATTATGATTGCGACTCAGACATCCTATGACTTGAGTGACTTGCTGTCAAGTATTGGATGCGGCGGAGAGGTTGGGAGATGCGGAGGATTTCTCTGCTTTCGGCCGGGTGCCCCACCCTAACAGAGCGTTCCTCGCGACGTAGGGTGGGGTTTTTCGTCAGGTCTGCTCCCATTCGTGCGATTTTGACGGGGCCAGGCCGACAAGCGGCCGGGTGCCCCACCTTA
>DASPTU010000101.1:0-3657 GCA_035623255.1 Terriglobales bacterium
GCCGGAATGTCGGCGAAAATAAAGGCGCCGTCGGCTCCCGTGCGCACAATGCGCTTATCGCCGATTGCCTCGGCAGTGGCCTGGTCCGTCGCGGAAAGTTCCACTTCTGCTCGCGGGATCGCTTCTCCCGTATCCGCGCGAAAGACATGGCCTGAGATCTGTGCTGGTGATGGGGAACCATAAGGTTGCTTGGCGTCCGTGGTTTGAGCAGCGACGACAATGGCTACGCATAAGCAAGAAACAGCAAGCGCTCTAAGGCAAGGAAGCAGACGCCGGACCCATCCTGTGGGCGCTGGACTCATTGCACGTCAGCTAGAAATTGTACTCCGAACTCGCCCCGCCTCTGATCGCGCACTCTTCTTGGATCCATTGGCGCGCCACAGGCTCACTGGCGCTTGACGGTGGTTCGTTTCCACCGCAAAAGTTGACGGGCTTCCAGCGCTTTACATTTGCGGTGCTCATCCCATGACCGTCGTTAGCAGGCGACAACACTCGTCGACAATCAAATCTGCCAGGGTTCAGATCTCCTTTAGAAATCTCTTCGCCTCTTCAAGCCTCGGAAACAGCTTTTCTTCCGCCTGAAACTCCGCCGAATGCACGCACCTCCGGCTGCCGCGCAGTTTCACCGGATGCTTCAGGTGGAGCATTTCGTGATACACGATGTACTCGACTGCATGACGCGGCACGCGGGGATGATCGAAGACACGGCTTACCACAATCGCATTGTGCGCCGGATCATAATGCCCCAAGCTGTTGCGCGCATGATCGCGGCTCCATGTCAGTTGCGGACGCGCCAGCAACCCGTAGAAAAATCGTGCATTCAGATCCTCGAAAATCGTTTCCAGGTTGTACATCTTGCCTTGCGCGCTTTCGATCCGCTTCCGTCCCCGCATCTGCCGCAGCAAATGGGCCTTTTTTCTGACGTCGTGACTGGCCACATATCGCCGATAACGGGTCGCGTATTCGCGCTCAATCGGCTTGCAGTACATTTTTGCCAGCAGAATATGGGCAATTGCCATCAACACCGCTTCCGGCGCGCCCTCCAGCAGGTCCGACAACCGCACGAAAAGCCTGCCCTCACGCAGCCGAATGGTGTTGTTGATATTGGCGAAGGCGAAGAACTCGATCTTCAGTCCAGGGATGGGAGCCCGCGGCCGCAGCTCGCGATAGGTATTTTCAAAAATCTGCTGCAGCCGCTCCCTCACGTTGGGGCTAGCTTAACATGACCACTCACGGTCACAGTTGTCGTAGTAGGAATCATCAGCCTGCCATCTTGAGGAAGCGGAGTCGCTTCGGGCGCGGCAGCGAGACGGGACTTTGCAAAGGCCCACGCCGCTGCGGGATTAGTCCTCGGAATAAATCAGGTGCGGCTCCATTTCCAGGGAGGCTGGAGAACCTGCCTGCGCCGTGCTCCCGTATTCGTGGCCTTTTTGAAAGGCCCTGAGGTTAATTTCGCGGAAGGAGGGTGGAACAGAATCTTCCACGGCTTTAGCCACAGCATCGGGTTCAAGCAAATGCGTCACTGCCGTGAAAAATCCGACCATCACAGAATTCAGCACCATGCGCTTGCCTAAGTCCTCCGCCATACGCGTCGCCGGTACACTATAAACTTTGATCTCACCCTTGAGCTGATCCACCCTCACCAGGTCCCGCTCGACAATCAAAATGCCGCCATCTTTCAATTCCGGCACGAAGCGTGTGTATGCTTCCTGCGACATGACGACAAGAATGTCGGGGCTGGTAACATAGGGATAAAGCACCGGCGAATCAGAAAGTATGAGTTGCGCGCTGCATGCGCCGCCGCGTGCCTCGGGACCGAAGCTTTGTGTCATGGTGGCGTAGGCGTTCTCGTAAATGCTCGCAGCCTTACCCAAAATCATCGCCGAGAGAATCACGCCTTGGCCGCCGAATCCCGCAATACGAATCTCGGTTAACTGCATACCATCTCCGGATTTTGCACGTAGCGTTCACCCAGCGATTCAGTGAGCTGTGCTCGCATCATGCTCTGATAGTCGGGGCGGTCGCGGTCCACGAACTTGCCAACGATGATCTCGCCGGTCATGGTTAGACCGACTTCACTGGTGGGCGCCCCGTGCCGCACTTTGCTCTTCTCCTTGTAGTACTTCATGGTCTCCAGTCCGTCGCCCAGTTTGTTGCGGCGCTGGTATAGCGTAGGACAAGGAGAGATTACCTCAATGAAAGAAAAGCCTTTTTTCTGAAATGCCTCGCTCATGGCGCGTGCTAGCTGCCGCACGTGATAGGTGGTCCAGCGCGCGACGTAAACAGCGCCAGCTGCTTCGACCAGGTGCGGCAGATTGAACGACGGTTCGAATACCCCATAGGGATTGGTCGCGGTGATGGAGTGTTCGGGAGTCGTCGGTGCGGTTTGACCGCCAGTCATGGCGTAGGTGAGGTTATTGACGCAAATTACTTTCAGGTCGATGTTGCGGCGGGCTGCGTGAATCAAGTGGTTGCCGCCGATGGCAGAAAGATCGCCATCGCCGGAATACACCACCACCTTCAATTTGGGATTGGCCAGCTTGAGGCCTGTCGCGAACGGGATGGCGCGGCCATGTGTCGTGTGAAACGAATCCAGCTTGACATACCCCGCAACTCGCCCCGTGCAGCCGATGCCAGAGACCACCACCAGCGACTGCAAATCAATTTTGGACTCGATCAGGGCTCGCGCAAAGCAATTTACAGTTGTGCCGATGCCGCACCCCGGACACCAGATGTGAGGCATGCGGTCGCTGCGCAGAAACGGCTCCACAGGATTCACCAGGCCATTACTCAAGTCAGTCGTCATCGGTTCGCCTCCACGATGACCTTCAGAATATCTTCTGGCTTGTGTACTCCACCCCCGGCGTGCGGCACAGAAAAAGTTTTTGTTCGGCCAGCCGCGGCGCGCTCAACCTCGCGAACCATTTGCCCCAGATTCAGTTCAGGAACCACAAACGCCTTCACCTTTCCCGCAAGCTCGGAGATCCTCCTGTCGGGGAAGGGCCAGGCGGTGATAAGGCGCAGCTTCCCGACACGCAACCCGCGTTGCCGCGCTATATCAACGGCGCGTTGCGCCACTCGGGAAGTGATTCCGTATGAGATGACCATCACATCAGCATCGTGAAGCTGATCTTCTTCGAACATGGCTATGCGATCGGCCGCCGCCAGAACTTTGTTCTGCAATCTCCGGACCAGTTTGTCCTGCGCCTGCGGGGTCATGTTCGGATATCCGCGCTCATCGTGGGTTAAACCGGTTACGTGGAACTTGTAGCCTTCGCCGGCGTGGGCGATTTCCGGAACCATGTCACCATTGGTTTCATACGGCATATATTCATCCGGCCGCTTGTGAGTTTGCTTTCGAGGCACAACTTCGATCTGGTCGGCGGGCGGTATCACCACCTTCTCGGTCATGTGTCCGACCACCTCATCCATCATCATCATCACGGGAATTCGAAACTCTTCCGCGAGGTTGAACGCTTTGATCGTGAGGTCGAAACACTCCTGCGGCGAGTTCGGGCAGAGCGCGATGATCTCGTAATCCCCGTGGGATCCCCATCTCGCCTGCATCATGTCGGCTTGCGCGGGCAGGGTAGGCAGACCGGTTGACGGTCCCCCCCGTTGGACATCCACAAACACGCACGGGGTTTCCGTCATCGC
>DASPTU010000102.1:0-25046 GCA_035623255.1 Terriglobales bacterium
AAAAAAGTTGTGGGCGGATGGAGCTTGTCGGGAATAACAAACTTCGCGACCGGGTTGCCGGTTAGCCTGACGGAAAACGACGACAATTCGCTGATTGGCGCGAATGCCGCGCCGGTGGACGTGCCGGACTACACTCCCGGCAAAGTGCTGGCTGACACCAATCCTCGTAATGGCAAATCCTATTTCAACACTTCGCTTTTCAGCAACGAGCAGCTTGGGCAATTTGGAACCTCGCGGCGGCGTTTCTTTCATGGTCCCGGTCTGAACAATTTCACCATGGCGTTGCTGAAAACGACAAAGATTACCGAGGCCAAGGAGCTGCAACTGCGCTTTGAAGCTTTCAACGTCTTCAATCACGCTCAGTTTATGGGTCCGACCGGGGAAATCAATTCCACCGAGTTCGGACTGGTAACCGGGGCGCGTGATCCACGCATCCTGCAGGTCGGCGCCAAGTTTCTCTTCTGACCGTAAGTCTTTCGAGGGACATCTTCTATGCAGCCGCTGAAGGCTTTTTCATCGATATCCATCTGTCTGCTGGCTTTCGGGCTCCATGCCGGTGGCTCCGACTTCAAAATCCTGACGAACCACCTGGGATACGATCCTGACGGCCCGAAACATGCCGTGATTTTGAGCAAAGCCGGAGAAAATGTCACAGCGTGTGCGTTAAAGAATTCTCCGGATGATCGTGCCGTCTTCGACGCTTCCACCCGGGCCGCCGGGCCGGTAAGAAAATGGCGAGACTGGTATTTCTGGACCGCAGATTTCGATTCGTTTAAGGGCGAAGGCGAGTATTACCTGGAGTGCTCATCGAGCGGGGGTCAGCTGCGATCATTCCCATTTCACATTCAACACTCAATTCTCGAACGAAACACCCTTTCCGACGTCATCTACTATTTCAAAGAAGAGCGCAGCTCAGGACGGCTTGATCAAGCCGATCGGCATCTTTCTTTCGACGGACGCAAGCAAGGCACGCTCGACGCCCATGGCGGCTGGTGGGACGCAACGGGCGATTATGGCAAGCACCTCTCGCATTTGTCATTCTCCACTTACTTCAACCCGCAGCAGATTCCCCTGGCGGTTTATTCGCTGCTTAAGAGTTACGATCAGCTGAAGTTTCGCAACGACCCAAATTTCGCCCGTTACGAAGACCGTTTACTGGACGAAGCGAGTTTCGGCGCCGATTACCTGGTACGCGTGAAGGCTCTTGGTGGATCCTTCTATCGCTCAATCTCCACTGGAGGTGTGAAGCAAATTCCGGAAGAGCGCAAAGTCGCAGGCGAAATGAAAAGGTTCGGAATCTACCAGTCCAGCAATCAGGAACCGCGCGACATGGTGGAACAGGCGAACAACGATTTGGAATACGAAGTCAGCTATCGCTCTGGCGGTGGTGTCGCTATTGCGGCTCTGGCCATGGCCAGCACGTATCCCGAGTACGGACAGTTTCACAAGTCGGATTATCTGAAAGCGGCGCAAGACGCCTTTGACTTTCTCGAACAGAACAATATCAAGATGGTAAACGACGGGAAAGAAAACATCGTGGATGACTATTGCGCGCTGACCGCGGCGACGGAGCTTTACCGTGCGACAAGGGAGGCAAGGTATAAAGCCGCAGCCGACCGCCGGGCGAAGAGCCTTATGGCGCGCCTGATTTCAAGCGGCAGCTATCACGATTACTGGCGGGCCGATGATCAGGATCGCCCATTCTTTCATGCTTCCGATGCTGGACTTCCGATCGTCAGCTTGCTCTATTATTCAGACATTGCCGATGCAAGTACTCAGCACGCCGTCCTCGAAACTGTCAAGAAATCGCTTGTAACTGAAATGAGAGTGACGGGCGAAGTCCCGAATCCGTTCGGATACGCTCGCCAGTTGGTGCAGGACAAAACGGGGGATCGCCACACCAGTTTCTTTTTTCCTCATAACTCGGATGCGGCACCGTGGTGGCAAGGCGAAAATGCCCGCCTGGCATCGCTGGCGACTGCCGCAAGACTCGCCGCGGTTCACTTCAAAGATGATCCCCAGCTTTATAGCCAGCTTCAGAACTACTCCCTCGATCAGCTGAATTGGATCCTCGGTTTAAATCCGTTCGATACCTCAATGCTGTACGGAGTCGGGCGGAACAATCCGCAGTACATGTTCTTCGATTCGTGGGAATTCACCAATGCGCCCGGCGGGATCTCCAATGGCATTACCAGCGGTTTTCACGACGAAGATGACATCGACTTCGATCTGACCTACAAGCAAACAGGCGCCGACAATGATTGGCGATGGCAGGAGCAGTGGCTGCCTCATGCCGCATGGTATTTACTCGCCGTCTCCTCTCCCCATGAAGCCTTGCCATGACGTTGTGTTGTTGGAAGCCAGGGTGCGACGCCTTTTAACAAACTCTTTACAAATTTATGGGTTCTCATATCTGATTTGCATCTAAGCTGTCATCGGCTTAACATCCAAGCATTTAGCCATGCGGCACTTGCGTCAGCACAAGTATCGATCTTGCTTATTTGTTGCATTGATCTCGATGGCTGCCCCCGCTACAGCCGCTGACTTGCCTTCGAGTGGACCGTCGTTGGATCACGGTTTTCAGCTGCTTTATCAGTTGGACTTTCGGGACGCGCACCAGGTGTTTGCCTCCTGGGAGAAGGAGTATCCCGATAATCCACTCGGGCCGGTTTCCGATGCGGCGGGGCTGCTTTTCTCAGAGTTGAATCGATTGGGTGTGCTGGAGTCAGAATTTTACGAAAACGACCGCTCTTTTGATGCGCGCAAGAAACTCTCTCCGGACCCGTCAATCCGCGATCAGCTGAACACGGCGCTTGATCGCGCGGAAAGCAAGGCGAAGGTTCGTCTGGCCCGCGATCCTAATGATCGGGATGCGTTGTTTTCAATGACCCTGGCTTCAGGCCTGCGAGCAGATTACGCTGCCCTGATCGAGAAGCACAACCTGGTGTCCTTGCACTTCACACGAGACGCAACCGGATGGGCAAATCAGCTTCTGGCGGTCGACCCGGAATACTACGACGCTCATCTGGCGACCGGAGTCGCCAAGTATATTATCGGAAGCATGACCGCACCGCTGCGATGGCTGGTGCGGCTGGGGGGTGTTTCCGGCAGCAAACAAGGCGGGATTGATGATCTGAAACTGACCGCGAACCATGGCCACTATCTGGCTCCCTTCGCCCGAATCCTTCTGGCAATCGCCTATGTTCGCGACAAGGACAAGCCTCGCGCCCGCGAACTACTCGTCTCCTTGCAGCGGGATTTCCCTCAGAATCCGCTTTTCGCGCGCGAGATCGCAAAACTCGACGCCCAGCGCTGAACTCCGAGGCGGGGGGAGCCGTCAAGCTATTTTCTTCGCCATTCTGACCACGACCATGGATCCGCATTCTCCGAGCGGGACATCGAGGTTCTCCAGAGCTTCGTAACCTTTCACTTTGTAAAAGGGCACGCCGCTCAAGGTTGCGCCCATCTCGAGCCACTTGAACCCTGCCGACCTGGCTGCAGCCTCGCAGGCTTCCAAAATCATGCTTCCGATACCGCGTCGCGCCCAATCTGGATCGACGAAGAAGGCGCGAATTTTGGCAGGGTCGTGCGCGGGATCGAGCAGTGCGTCATGGCGTCCAGTCCAATGATCACCGCCAAAGAGAGTTTTCCGCTTGCTCCATCCCCCGCAAGCAACGATGGTTCGCTGTAAAATTTCGTCAGGGCCAGCTTCGGCGACAAAGTAAGTTCCGTCCGCAATCAATTGGCTGTCGACGCCGTAAACGGTTCTCAGTGCGGCATCGATTTGTGTTGGCGTGTAGTCCTTGGCCTGTAGTCCACGAACCGAGGCATCAATCAATCGCCGCAGGACTGGAACGTCCGCTGGCACTGCCAGTCGAACACTGAGGTTCATATGCGCGGCCATGTTATGAGCCCTTCAAGCTATACCACTTCAAGAATTCGCGAAATGCGGCGCCGCGATGACTATAGCTGGCCTTCTCTTCGGCGCCCAACTCGGCGAAGGTTTTTTTGATTGCCGGAAAATAGAAAAGGGGATCGTACCCAAATCCGTTTTGCCCGCGGGGAGAATCGAGTATGGTTCCCCGGGCTTCTCCGCGGAATGTACCCAGAATCTGTCGATCTCGAGCGGCTGCGATGACGCATACGAATCGGGCCGTACGCTTTGGAGGCGGCACATTCGCCAACTCCTGGAGCAGGCGGGCATTGTTGGCCTCGTCATCGGTGTTGTTGTTCGCGAGATGAGGTAGTTCTGCGGCATAGCGCGCAGAATGAACACCCGGAGCCCCACCTAGGGCGTCGGTCTCGAGCCCGGAGTCGTCAGCCAACACTATTTCCCCCGGAACATACTGACTGTAGGCTTGGGCTTTCTTGCGAGCATTCGCTTCAAACGTCTGTCCATCTTCAACGACAGTGGGAAGGAAAGCGAAATTCGGTATCGCCGCAACCTCAATATTGAATCGAGCTGCGGCACCGGCAAAGTCTCTCAGTTTGCCGGGATTGGAAGTAGCAATCAGCACACGTTTCATATCTGATGCGCTCGTCTTCTCATGTGCCAAAACGCGAGGCCGAGGCCGGTTACTAGCGAGACGAGGCCCCCAACCGTTCGGTCCCAGGTCCGGACAAACCGAACGCGCACCTGCGCGTCACCCGCGGCAATCGGTACGATCATCTGACCAGTCCTATTGCGAGCTTCAGCCTTGACTCGATAGCCGTTGACCTCTACTTCCCACGCAGGGTAGTTGAACAAGCGGAGTACCAGCTTGTCGGCCTGGTTTTCCCTGACGGTGAATCGTTTTAGTTCGGGTGCCCAATTTTGTACGTTGAGATTGAAGGGCGCGCCACTGTCCGAGGCCACCTCGGCTGCATGTTGATCGATGTTATACGGGTCGGCGCCCGCGGGCGCATATTCATCCGTTCCTTCGTATCCCGCTCCGGACATTTGCGCCGCCGACATATCGGCAAAATCTCGGTAGTCACTCCACCACGGCGGCAGGATATGAGCGCAAGTCCAGACAAAAACCGCCAGCACAAATAAAAAAACCGACGAGCGCACAAGCCAGCGCCTTGAGGACATTGTGACAAAAATAGCCAGCGCAACATCTACGCAGAGGAGCCAGCGCCAGGGCAACTGCATGAATCGCAAGAGGGGCAACTTCAGCCAAAATAGGCTGGACACGGCAAACATCAAGAAAGCCGCCGCGAACGACCAAATCGCAAGAATGCCCCATAGGTGGCGGTTTTCGCGCCTTCGCCAGGCGAAAAGCGCAGCCAGCGCGAGCATAACCAGCTCTGCCATACCCACAACCGATACCAGACGATTGAACAGATTGTGGTCGGGGTCGGCGATGGTTGTGAATAAGAAATTGTCCTCGGGGCGCACTCCCGGAGAAAGAACCTGAGCGAGGTTGACCCACTTCTGTTCACAATATGCGGGCAGAAGATAGAATGCCGCCAACGCCGCGCCTAACATACCCGCTAAGGCTACGCGCAAAAGAATTCCTGGTGAACGCCGTTCAATCGCAAGAATCAAGGCCAATAACACTGACGAGTAACCCACCATGACAAAGGCCGGAATATTGGTCAAAGCCGCCGCAGCGATCAGCAGTGACAAAGGAATAAGTTTCCTGCGGTCTTTGTCTATTTCAGCGATGCACAGCAGAAACAGTGGCAGGACAGCTCCAGCCAGCAGCTCGGCGTATGCACTTCGCCAGTAGACCATCACGATGTAATACGGGTTCGTCACGTATGCAATTGCAGCGAATACCGCATCAGCACGCTTGAACCATCTTCGCGCGAGGACGAACATTGAGCATCCGGAAAGAGTCAAGGCTAGCCAGACATATATCCCGGGAACGACTTTCCACGGGAGAAGCGTGCCCAACGCGGCTCCGATGACCCAGGAAGCTGGAGGATAAAAGATGAAGCGTGGTTCACCATAGCCGTAGTGCGCGAGCGCGGCCCATCGCGGATAAAGAATGCCTTGCCGCCATTGGCGGGCGACCTCCATCCAGGAGTTGACATGGAATTCAAGATCGTGCCCGGAAGGAATTCCGAGAAAGGAAAACGGGGCGACTACGAAGAGCGCAGCAACGGCGATGAGAACCAGCGGCCATCCGCGAAGAGCTCCACCCGAAAATACGAGCTCGGATCGAGAGATGAAATTCTCGGATTTTGAAAGTAGTGGACCTGTGGACAAGTTAATCGCGATTTTACCGAATATTCATCCGGCTGAAACCTTCGCGATGGTGGGACTGACTAAACTCTGGATACTCGAGGTGGAGAAACCCGGCGTTACAGGGGCCCGCACGAGAGACGGCGTGCGGACCCCTTAGCGCGTTACCTCAGGCAGGGGCTGTGGCTCCCCGCTGATTGCGAAGTTCTTCCAGAAATTCTTCCTGGCTCAGTGGCTCGTGCCTGCGCAATAACTCCAGTAGCGTATCTTCACCGGCGGCATCAAGGTTATCAGAACTGCTTTTGCAGACCAACGCAACCGGCAAGATTTCCAAATCGGGTGTGGTTCCGGGGTTGTTGCCCAGCAAAGCAATGAACTGCTCGACCTGAGATCGCTGTTCCGCGGTGGCAAATTCAATCCCCATGCCGAATCCGGGGTGCATTACCCGTACGATCCCTTCAACCAGCACTTCAGTATTTCCAGCCCTCAGGCAGAGTTGAATTGCCGACTGCTCGGGAAATGGCGATTCAGTCTCAACGTAGCAGGCGCCCAAGCTGAGGTCGGTCAGTTTACATTGCACCACCGGCTCGATATCGGGTGGAGGAAGCTCCGGCGCGTTGGCTGCAATCCACGATTTGAGTACTGCCCGGGTGTTATCGGAAAGCTGTGCGAAGCGCACTCCTGACTCGCCATTGGGATTGGCCCGAGTTATTTCACCGCGAACCTCAAGCTCTGTTTTTCCATCAGGAAGCGTAAAACGCGCGCTGATTTGTCCCGCAGGGCACAGCGGCTGCGCGGCCAACACGTCCATTCCGCTCTCACTTAGATCCAGGAGGATACCTTCAATATCGGGAAGGTCCTGCACTTTAAGGCGAATGGGAAGCTGCAGTGGTACTCGGCAGGACACGCGACGCTCGCGCTTGATCAATGCACTGGCGGGCCGGAGGCTGGCTTCTACTGCCAGCAAAGTCAGAGGTTTGTATAGGACAAAGTGTGCTCCTTGCGAAAGCACACTGCGAAGTTTCGCCTTATCACTCAGCAGAGTGATCGTCACGGCATGATTGGCAGAAGAAGACTGTTGAAGATTTTGAAGTACGAGAGCAGCGCTGTGCGGGTCGTCAAAATCGACTACGACCGCATCGAACCTTTGCTCGCCCAGCTTACAGATCGCCTCAGGATACCCGCAGCCGACAGCGGTGATGCCAAAGCCAGACAGCACGGTACTCAGGACAGCGGCAGCTTCGTCGTCTTTGGAAACCAACAATGCGTGAAACGTCATAAGCCCGTCGTAGTGCCGCTTTGGAATTTGACTTTATGGCCAGCGCGGCGCATTGCCCCGAGCCTTGGCGGGTGCGGCCGGGTTGGCAGCGGCCGCGGCTGCTTTGGCTGCGCCCTGCGGCTCGTCCACCTCAGACAGGACGGCGGCATCATCGTCTTCTGTATCCGCCAGCAGAGGGGCCACTTCTCGCAGCTTCTCTGCTGCCTGTTGTAGCATCTCGATCTGCTTGCCAAGCTGGGCATACTTGGCCTGCTTGCGCCGCAGCACTTCGTGAATGTCCTTCATACAACCCCCTGAAGCGACTTTACGGAGGGCTTGCCGAATGGTCAATTACATCCGGCTCACCGCTGATTACGGGAGTAACCAGGCATTTTGCGGCGATTTGGGGACAAAACCGGGCCAGAACCACGCCATGGCGATGCGACATATTGCTCGCCAATTTGAGATATGATTCGTTATCGCCCGCCGGGTGAGGTAGGCTGCCAAAAGCTGTCACGAGCCGGGCACATCAGCGATGGGGTGTTTTCGCCGTTTTCGGCAAGTGGCGTTTCGCGTCTCAGCCAATGGGGGAAGTTGAATGCAATCCAGGGTGTTGCGCCTTTCTGTCGGAATCACTGCGTTTTTTGTCCTTTTCGGAGCCTTGGCCTTTGCCGAGCAACCTCTGGTTCGGTCGCGCATTGTCGCGGCGGTCGATGAGTCGAAACTTACAACGCTGAAAGGTAACATCCACCCGCTTGCTCGCCCGCAATACGACCGGGGACCAGCGCCCCCCGATCTGCCCATGAATCGGATGTTGCTGGTTCTGAAACGCAGCTTTGAGCAAGAAGCAGCACTCCAAACGCTCCTCGATAACCAGCAGGATAAAGCCTCACCCAGCTACCACAAATGGCTCACTCCAGAGGAGTTTGGGCTGCAATTTGGACCCAATGACCAGGACCTTCAGGCGGTCACATCCTGGCTGCAGTCGCACGGGTTTCAGATCGCCAAAGTAGCAAAAGGACGCAACATCATCGAATTCTCCGGCACTGCGAGCCAGGTACAGGAGGCTTTGCACACAGCGATCCACAAGTACGTTGTGAATGGAGAGGAGCACTGGGCGAACGCCAGTGAACCGGCAATTCCGACAGCCCTGACCCCGGTGGTTGCGGGTGTGCTGACGTTGCACAACTTCCTCAAAAAACCGATGCTTCGAATGGTGGAGCAAAGAGTCCCAGCAAAACTGCTTTCTCAAGGAGAAGGCAAGCCGCCGAAGGTGACCTTCCCTGGGACTCCTCCGCTGCATGCGCTCGGACCGGCAGACTACGCGACGATCTATAACATCAACCCCGTCTACACGGGGCCGCCGGCGATCACCGGTTCCGGACGAACGATTGGGGTGATAGCACGAAGCGATCTTTTTGGGTCCGGAAGTGACATTCCAAACTTCGACACTGTGTTCAACCTTTCCCCTACGGGTAGTGTCACGACCATACATGACGGTGCTGACCCAGGCGACATCGGGGGAGGGGAGGAAGCTGAGGCCACGCTGGATGCGAGTTGGGCCTCCGCTCTCGCACCTGGAGCGACCGTCTATTTTGTAGTTTCCGCCATCACCGATACGACTGACGGCGTTTATCTTTCTGAACTCTACATCGTCGACAACAACCTAGCCGACATCATGACTGAAAGTTTCGGCGGCTGCGAGGCAGCAAACACCGCCGAAGCACAAGGGGTAGCCACTCTTGCCGAACAGGCCGCCGCCCAGGGAATCAGCTATTTTGTAGCCGCCGGCGATGCCGGCGCAGAGGGATGTGATAGTCCGAATTTCGAAACGGTCGCGACCGGACCTATCTCGGTGACCTTGCAGGCAGCCACGCCTTTCGACGTGGCGGTCGGCGGGACGATGTTCAACGAAAACGGTGACGACAGTAAGTACTGGAACACGAAGAATAATTCGTCCACATTCGAATCAGCCCTTTCCTACATTCCCGAGGATGTCTGGAACGAGAGTTGCACGCAGGCTCAATGCGGGCAGAATGCGAACATTGCGGCGGGCGGGGGCGGAGCAAGCAGTATTTTCACGAAACCAAGTTGGCAATCCGGTGTAACGGGCATCCCTAGTGACGGGGCGCGGGACGTGCCCGACATCTCTCTGACCGCTGCTGGTCACGATCCATATCTGTTGTGCATCGAGGGTTCCTGTGTCCCTGATGCGCAGGGGAATTTCTTTTTCGCTGCCGTCGCCGGTACTTCCGCTTCGACGCCTTCGTTTGCGGGAAT
Organism: Terriglobales bacterium; assembly: GCA_035623255.1. Lineage (GTDB taxonomy): Bacteria > Acidobacteriota > Terriglobia > Terriglobales > Acidobacteriaceae > JAFAGX01. The sequence goes on from DASPTU010000102.1 coordinate 9,711, forward strand.
TATGGCGCTGGTGGACCAAAAGGTGAATGGGCGGCAAGGTCTGCCAAACTATGTGTTGTATAAGCTGGCGGCCTCTGAGCAGTTCTCCAGTTGCAATGCTTCGAGTACCTCAGGATTGCCCGCGAGCACCTGTGTCTTCAATGACGTGACTGTCGGCAACAATGAGGTCCCCGGTGAGGTGAGTGTTGGCACACAGTACCCCGCAACAATCGGCTACGATCTTGCAACAGGCCTGGGCTCGGTAAACGTTGCAAACCTGGTCAGCAAGTGGAGCTCGGTTACCTTCACCCCGACAACTACAACCATCGTCAATCCTTCCACGCCGACGACCATTACCCATGGTCAGTCCATAAACGTCGACGTAACGGTGGCCGCAAATAGCGGCACGCCGACAGGCAACGTCGCGCTGATCGCTAATACGGGATCGTCTTCGAGCCAGCAGACTTCCGTGGGTGCTTTTGCTCTTACCAGTGGCGCAGCCAACCAAGCCATCTCATCGTTGCCCGGCGGGGCATACACCCTGGTCGCGCAGTATGCGGGTGATGGTACGTTCGCGCCAAGCAAATCAGCGGCATCGCCATCCATTACTGTGAATTCAGAGCCGAGCGTGACGACCCTTACCGCACAAACCCTCGACCAAAACTTCAACTTCCTGCCATTCAGCAGCGGCCCCTACGGCAGTTTCGTTTATCTCCGTGCGAACGTTGCCGGCGCCTCGCAGCAGGGAATTGCAACCGGCAACGTCGCATTTATGGACAGTGGCACGAGCCTCGGTAGCTTCGCGCTAAACAGCCAGGGAAACACAGCTACTCCGAATTTCGAGAATGCACCAAACGGCGGTTCGCCCACCGGCTTGTTTAGCTTGGCAGTCGGGTCGCATTCGATCACCGCCAACTACGCGGGAGATGCCAGCTTTCAGGCAAGCGCGTCTTCGCCGGTAAATCTGACGATCACCCAGGCGTCCACGACTACGTCCGTGACTTCAGTCGAGAATTCTAAAGGGAGCACGTTCACAGCGACGGTTAATACCAGCAGTGGTGGCACTCCTCCCACTGGCACATTGACCTTTTCCGTCAATGGCACCCAGGCGGGATCTCCCCTCAACGTGACCGCAATACCCGCCTTAACAAGTCTGACGGGTACGCTTCAAGGAGCGCAGGCTACCGCAACGCTCGCAGATCCGACGCTCGCAAACGGCACCTACTCGGTGAAAGCTTCCTACAGTGGTGACGCAAATTACGTGGCATCCAGTGGCACAGCCGCAGTAACGCAACAAAGCGACTTCTCGATTTCCGCCGGCAACAGCCCGACCATCGCGATCCCAAGCCCGGGGCAAAACGGATTGTTAACCCTGACAATTACTGCACTGGATGGTTACAACGGCACCATAAACTTTGCGGCAAGCTCTTGCTCATCAGGGCTTCCAGCAGGGGCGACTTGCGCATTTAGTCCGGCCTCAGTAGCCGGCGGAGGCGTCACCACGCTTACGGTCAGCACGACCGCCGCCGCCGCCGGTTATCTTCGTAGACCGACTCGGCGGCCAACTTGGTATCTGGCGAGCCTGGGAACCGGGATCGCCGGTATGTTCTTTCTGGGTGGATGGTCCAGACGGCGCGCCAAGACAGGTCTGCTTACTCTACTGCTGTGTGCTGCGCTAGTCACGGGGATGGGTTGCGGTGGCGGTAGCAGCAGCAATAACAACAATCCGCCTCCGCCGCCCACGACAACGCCGACTCCGGCCGGAAGCTACAATGTAGTCGTGACTGCGACCAGTGGCACTCTTACTCACACGCTAACGCTTACGCTGAACGTGCAGTAAAGGAAATAGTGGGGTAGAGCAAAAGGCTTGCCCACGTCTTCACAAAGTAACTGTCTTAACCCTGGCGAATCGCGCCGGTTTTCTTCAGGAGCTCTCTTCTGAAGCCTAAGGACGTCACGCTCATTGCGCTGCTCACTTTGGGAGCGGTGCTGATCGAGGGTTATCATCCGGGCGCCGAAGATGCCGAGATCTACCTTCCGGGTGTTTTAAAACTTCTTCACCCCAAACTTTTTCCTTTCAATTCGCAATTTTTTGAGGCCCACGCGCACTCTACGTTCTTTCCCAATCTGATTGCAGCTTCGGCGCGGGCCAGCCACCTGAAGATAGAGAGCGCGATCTTTTTATGGCAGATCGCATCCATTTTTCTGCTGTTGTTGGCCTGCTGGCATGTAAGTGCCAAATGCTTTGCTGATCCGAAGGCGCGATGGGCAGGAGTTGCGCTGGTTGGGGCCCTGCTTACGCTGCCAGTAGCGGGAACCGCACTTTATATCATGGATCAGTACATCAATCCGCGTAATCTGTCAGCGTTTGCGGCAGTTTTTGCGATTGGAAGAGTTCTAGACAGAAGATACTTACAAGCTGCAATGTTTTTGATTTTTGCCGCGGCAATTCATCCGCTGATGTCCATTTTTGCTCTTTCCTTCTGCCTTCTGTTGATTGGCATGAGGGAGATGCGCCTGGCGTGGTTGGCAGCATTATTCCCGTTCGGAATTTCGCTGGCTCCGCCTCCCGAGTCTTACCACCAAGTGGTGGTGACGCGCTCTTACTTCTACGTCACCCAATGGCACTGGTATGAATGGCTGGGAGTGATCGGCCCCATGGTGCTCTTATTGGGTCTCGCTCGTATAGCTCGCAACCATAAATGGGCTAATGTAAACCTGCTGTGCGGTGCACTTCTTGTCTACGAGTCAATCTACTTCGCCCCCGCACTCGCAATCTCCGTCCCGTCTCGCTTCCAGGTGCTCGCTCGGCTGCAGCCTATGCGCTCGCTCTATCTGGTCTACCTCCTCATGATATTGCTGGGCGGGGGGGCGCTGGCTCAGTTCGTATTAAAGAACCAACTGTGGCGATGGTTGGCTCTGTTTGTGCCTTTGTGTGCCGGGATGTTCATTTCGCAACGTGCGCTCTTTCCGGCCAGCGCTCACATTGAGTTGCCATGGGCCCAGCCTGGAAACCAGTGGGTGCAAGCATTCTTGTGGGTCCGCAACAATACTCCCGACGATTCTATTTTTGCGCTTGACCCTGACTACCTGAATATTTCAGGCGAGGACGAGCAAGGGTTCCGGGCAATCGCATGGCGAAGCAGCGTAGCGGATGCAGTGAAAGACTCGGGTGCCGTCTCGATGTTTCCTTCGATGGCTGATGAATGGTGGCATCAGGTCCAGGCACAATCGGGCTGGGATAAATTTCAGTTACAAGATTTTCGTCGCCTGCAAATGGAATTTGGCGTCAACTGGGTCATCCTGCAGCAGCCCGGCATTGCTGGTCTCGATTGTCCCTACAGCAATTCAGCTGTGAGGGTTTGCCGTTTGAATTGAGTAGCGACGATTCTCGGAAATAACAGCGGCTGGCGGAACTACTTATCGAGCACGAAACTAGCGACTGCGGTCTCGTTTCGATTGACCGTTATTTTCTTCTCGATGATCCTGGGATCGCTGAATATGGGCCGTTGCACTCGCTTCTCGGTCAAGACGTCGAACATGGATTCTTCCCGGTCGACGCTCCATCCCTCGTGCCAGGCGATAATCTCATACTGGCCGGGGGGAACATTGGTCAATTCAAATTTTCCGCTCTCGTCGGTGACCGTATAGTAAGGATGCGGTGCAATAAACATTTCGGCATTCATCCAGACGTGTCCCCCGTTGCACTTCAGATTCACCACACCCGCAGTCTTCATTTCTCGGGAGACCACCTGATCCGGAAAAGGAAAGGGAAGATTGTACGTGGCCGCCCCATCCATGTGAATGGTGTGCAACGTCGCATCGGAACTCTTCATCTGAAGCAGGGCATTCTTAGGCACCAGCAATATGTGAGGCTCGTAGCGGCAATGTTTCTGATCCAGAAAGCGACGCGGTTCGGGGAGATCAAACGGTTTGCCACGGGAAACATCCTTCAAGTAGACGACGGTGTTCGCAACTCCGCCATCCGGGCCGATGATCAGTCGCTCCAGATCGCGTTTCTTTGCCGATTCCGGATCGCAGATTTGCGGATCTTTTGTGATCGGAAGAGTTGTCAGATGAGGTTGCGGCCCAACCCATTTCACCGTTCCGGTGATGGTACCGCCGTCGGTCATTGAAATGACCTGATAGCCGTCCTGGGCCCGGGCGCTTCGCGGAAAGCCTGCCAACATGCCGGCCAAAAGCCCAAGGATAGTTACTATTTTCATCTCACCCCTCGTTGTCAAAAATCGTAACACCGGCAGATTTGCTGGCAAGTGACGAGGGTAATAGCACAGATGGGTAAGGGGGAAATAGGCTAATCGGCGTGGCTGGCTGCGGGTGAAATCGGGCGTGCCACCGGCAGTTGCTTGCGGCGCCAGCGTAGCCGGTCCATGTACAGGTAGACCACAGGCGTGGTGAACAAGGTCAAGGCCTGGCTGACAATCAGGCCCCCTATAATCGTCAGACCGAGCGGCTGACGCAGCTCCGAGCCGGTTCCAGTTCCAAGTGCAAGGGGTAAGGCGCCGAGCAGGGCTGCTGCTGTCGTCATCATGATTGGACGGAAGCGCAGGATGCACGCCTCCCGAATAGCCTCGAGCGGGGATTTACCCTCGCGTCGCTCCGCATCGAGGGCGAAATCGATCATCATAATCGCGTTCTTCTTGACTAACCCAATAAGCAGAATGATTCCGATCAACCCGATCACATTCAGCTCATTGTGGGTGAACTTCAGCGCCAGGAGCGCGCCAACTCCAGCGGACGGAATCGTCGAAAGGATGGTGATGGGATGAATGTAGCTCTCGTACAGGATTCCGAGAACAATGTAAACCGCAAGCAGAGCGGTCAAGATCAAAATCGGTTCATTGGCCAGAGACTCTTGGAAGGCAGCCGCAGTGCCCTGAAAACTGCCGTGAATTGTCGCTGGAAAGTTGATCGATCTTTCCGCTTTTTCGATGGCGTCAGTCGCTTGTCCTAGGGAAACACCCGGTGCGAGGTTGAAGGAGATCGTCACCGCTGGCCATTGGCCCTGGTGGTTGACCGCTAACGATGTATTGGCGAGACCAAAGTGGGCAAATGCCGACAGGGGCACGATGTTGCCTGTAGAGGAGCGAACATAGGTCTTATCCAGCGTGTCCGGGCTTTGCTGAAACTGGGGCGCAACCTCCATCACCACGTGGTATTGGTTGAGCGGCTGGTAGATGGTCGAAACGAACCTCTGCCCAAATGCGTCGTAAAGAATATTGTCGATGTCCTGGGCGGCAACTCCCAGCCGGGACGCGGTGTCGCGGTCAATGATTACGTTCAATGCCAGACCTTTGTCCTGTTGATCCGTATTCACTTGCCGTAGGATTGGCAGCTGTCGCACCTTTTCCAATAGTTGTGGCGCCCATTCGTTCAGTTCATTCAGATCCTCACCCTGCAGGGTGTATTGATACTGGGCCTGGCTTACGCGGCCGCCGATCTGCAGGTCCTGCTGGTTCTGCATATAAAGCGTGGCGCCGGGAACCTCGGCGAACTTTCGGCTAAGTTCAGCAATAACCTGGTCGGCCGTCAGTTTTCTCTGATTCAATGGTTTCAAGGTAATGAACATGCGTCCCTGGTTCATTGCGGTAGTTCCACCGCAAAAACCGATCATGGTGGATACGTTCGGATCTTTCATCCCAATCTCGACATAGCGCCGCATTTTGCGGCTCATGGCGTCGAAAGAAATGTCCTGGGCAGCTTGAACAGACCCCTGAATTCGGCCGGTATCCTGCTGCGGGAAAAATCCTTTTGGCACATCTTTGAATAGGTAAACGCTCATGCAAGCGGTGGCAATCGTGATCAGCAAGACTGCAAACTGGTGGCCTAAAACCCAGTTCAAGCAGGTACGATAGGTGCCCAGGATCGTATCGAACACTTTCTGACTGGACTTGTACGCGGCGCCGTGTTTCTCTTCGCCTAAGGAAATGAGCAACTGCGCGCACATGGTAGGCGTCGTGGTTAGAGAAACCACCAGCGATACGCCGATCGCGATGCTCAAGGTAACGGCGAACTCGCGAAACAGCCGTCCCACGATGCCTCCCATCATCAAAATGGGAATGAACACTGCCACCAGCGACGTGCTCATCGACAGGACGGTAAAGCCGATCTCACGAGCGCCGCGAAAGGCCGCCTTCATCGGTCCCATCCCTTGCTCAAGATAGCGGGTGATGTTTTCCAGCACGACAATCGCATCATCGACAACAAAGCCGGTCGAAATCGCCAAAGCCATCAGCGACAAATTATCCAGGCTGTAACCCAGCAGATACATCACGCCGAAGGTGCCAATCAAAGAAAGGGGAACGGCAATGCTGGGAATAATGGTGGCACGCACGGTGCGGAGAAAGGCGAATACGACCAGAATTACGAGGACCACAGAGATCAGTAACGTGATCTCGATGTCGTGCAGCGAGGCCCGCACCGTAAGCGTGCGGTCTGAGACCACATCAATTTTGATCGCTGGAGAAATTGAGGCCTGAAGCTGCGGCAACAAAGAGAGGACGTTGTCGACGGTCTGGATGATGTTTGCGCCCGGTTGCCGCCAAATGATGACGATAACAGCGCGCTTTCCATTGGAAAGGCCATAGATATGTGCGTCTTCCACCGAGTCTGTCACGTCAGCTACGTCCGACAGTCTTACCGCGGCCCCAGTTTGCTTGTTGTAGCCAACGATCAGCGGACGATATTGGTCTGCGTGTTGGATCTGATCAGTGTCGTTCACCACCCACGCATTCGTCCCGTTGGCGACCTCACCCTTCGGGCTGTTTGCATTGGACGCGTTTAAAGCAGTCCGCACGGCTTCCAGCCCAATTCCGTAATCATTCAGCTGATCGGGATTCAGTTCAGCACGAACTGCTGGATTGGCGCCTCCGCCAACATAAACCTGGCCGACCCCGGGCACCTGTGCGAGTTTCTGGGAGAGGATGGAATTCGCCTGATCATAGATGTTAGGCAACAGCATGCTGTCGGAGGTTAAAGAAAGAATCAGAATTGGCGCGTCTGCAGGATTTACTTTTCGATACCAAGGATTGCCGGGCAGATAGGACGGCAGCTGGTTACGGGCCGCGTTAATCGCCGCCTGCACGTCTCGCGCGGCGGCATCGATATTGCGGTTCAAATCAAATTGAAGAACGATGCCGGTTGAACCCAACTGGCTGACGGAGGTCATCTGATTGATGCCGGCGATGCGCCCAAATTGCCGCTCCAGTGGTGTTGCCACTGCCGAGGCCATAGTCTCCGGACTGGCACCAGGAAGGCTGGCCGACACCTGGATGACTGGAAAATCTACTTGTGGCAATGGAGCAACCGGTAGAAGGGTAAACGCCAAGGTACCGGACATGAGCAACGCCAACGTCAACAGCGATGTGCCGATCGGGCGTTTAATAAAGGGGGCTGAGATATTCATAGCTAGTCCCCCACCGCCGGTTCCTCGGTGGGATGCCGAAATCCGAACCCTTCAAACCTCTTTGCCAGACGGTCAAACCAGAGATAAACGACCGGTGTCGTGTATAGGGTGAGCGCCTGGCTGAGGAGCAATCCGCCGACAATAGTGATTCCCAGAGGATGGCGTAGTTCTGATCCTGTGCCTCTACCCAGCGCCAACGGCAAGCCGCCGAGCAGCGCCGCCATGGTGGTCATCATGATTGGTCGAAAACGTAGCAGGGAGGCCTGGAAAATCGCCTCCTCCGGCGGTTTGTGCTCGACGCGCTCCGCTTCCAGCGCGAAGTCGATCATCATGATGGCATTTTTCTTCACGATCCCGATCAGCAGGATGATACCGATGATGGCAACTACTCCCAGGTCATTGCCCGTAATGAGTAGCGCCAGAATTGCTCCGACACCGGCGGAAGGGAGCGTCGAAAGAATCGTGATCGGATGAATATAGCTTTCATAGAGCACGCCGAGAACGATATAGACCGTGATGATAGCTGCCACGATCAGCCAAGGCTCGCTCGAGAGCGAATTGCGGAAAGCGGCCGCGGTTCCTTGAAACGCCGTGTGCACGCTGGATGGCATGCCGATTTCCTTCTCCGCTTCATCAATTGCTTTGGTTGCGTCGCCCAGCGACTTTCCTGGAGCCAGGTTGAACGACAAGGTCACGACCGGAAATTGCCCCTGATGGTTGACAGCGAGGGCGGTCGAAGAAGTGTGGATCTGAGTGAAGGCCGATAAAGGCACCTGCGTGCCAGAATTCGATTTGACGTATAGGTCCTTGAACGATCCGGGGTTTTGTTGAAATTGCGGATCTACTTCGAGAATAACGTGGTATTGATTGAGTTGTGTGAAGATGGTCGAAACCTGGCGCTGTCCGAAGGCGTCGTAAAGAGTGTTGTCGATTTGTGCGGGGAGAATCCCCAGCCGCGATGCTGTATCACGATCGATCACAACGTCGGCTTGCAGCGCGCCAGTTTGGTCATCGCTTGCCACATCACGCAGCTCGGGGAGAGTGCGCAGCTTGTCCACCAGTTGTGACGCCAGTCGCGACAGCTCACGTGCATCCGTATCCTCCATCGTGTATTGGAATTGGGTGCGGCTTACACGGTCCTCCACGGTAAGGTCTTGCACGGGTTGCATGTACAAAGTGATTCCCTGCACCTGAGCCAGTTTCGGCTGCAATCTGAGAATGATCTCCGAAGCGGTCGCCTTGCGCTCATCCCGAGGTTTGAGGTTGATCTGAATGCGGCCGGTGTTCGGAGTCAGGTTGGTTCCATCCAGTCCGATGAACGACGATAAGCTGGCCACGTCGGAATCCTGGAGGATGAGGCGCGCCAGCTCCTGTTGGTGTTCTGCCAATGAAGCGAATGAGATGCTCTGCGGAGCTTGCGAAACGCCGAGAATAACCCCTGTGTCTTGCACAGGAAAGAAGCCCTTCGGCACCACCACGTACAAGAACAATGTCAATACCAATGTGCCTACGGTTACCAGTAAGGTTGTGGTTTGATGTCTAAGAACAAACTTTAGCGTCCGACCATAGAACTCAATGACCCGGTTGTAGAAAGCTTCGGACGTTCGATAAAAGCGGGTCTGCTGCGACGGATCCGTGTGTTTGAGGAGCTTGGCGCACATCATTGGTGTCAAGGTCAGCGACACCACAGCAGAAACCAAAATAGTCACGGCGAGGGTGACCGCAAACTCACGGAACAACCGTCCCACGATGTCACCCATGAATAGAAGTGGAATCAGCACTGCAATCAGCGAAACTGTCAGCGAAACGATCGTGAAACCAATTTGCCCGGCCCCTTTTAATGCGGCGTCGAGCGGTGAATCCCCTTCCTCGAGGAACCGCGAGATGTTTTCGATCATCACGATGGCGTCATCGACCACAAATCCGGTGGAAATGGTCAGGGCCATCAAGGTGAGATTGTTCAGGCTATAGCCCAGCAAATACATCACGCCAAATGTGCCCACAATCGACAGCGGAACCGTGACGCTGGGGATAGTGGTAGCCGGAAGGTTGCGCAGAAAGAGGAAGATCACCATCACAACCAGGACGATAGTCAGCATCAACTCGAACTGCACATCTTTCACCGAAGCGCGGATGGTCTCGGTTCGGTCGGTGAGAATGGAGACATTGACGGCTGCGGGTAATCCGGCCTGCAATTGGGGAAGCAGCTTCTTGATCCGGTCAACGACGCTGATAATATTTGCGCCCGGCTGGCGCTGGATATTCATGATGACGGCGGGATCAAGGTTCATCCACGCCGCCTGCATCACATTCTCAACTCCATCCGTGACGGTTGCCACATCGGAAAGCCGCACCGGAGATCCATTTCGATATGCAATGACTATCCCACGATACTGATCTCCGGAAAGCAGCTGATCATTGGCGCCAATCGTGAATGACTGTCGTGGGCCATTCAACGTTCCCTTCGCCTGGTCAACGTTGGCAGCTGCAAGCGCATTCCGTACGTCTTCAAGGCTCAGGTCGTATGCGGCGAGAGCGGTCGGGTTAGCCTGGATGCGAACTGCCGGCTTCTGGCCACCGCTGATCGAAACCAATCCAACGCCAGTGACCTGGGAAATTTTTTGCGCCAGCGCGGTATCGGCAAGATCCTCGACCTTCGAGAGAGAGAGCGACTTCGAGGTCAGGGCCAACGTCAAGATCGGGGCATCGGCCGGGTTCACTTTGCTGTAAATCGGCGGATTGGGGAGATCCGTGGGCAGGTAGGTCTGCGACGCATTGATGGCCGCCTGTACCTGCTGTTCTTCCACATCTATGTTTTGGTCCAGCCCAAACTGCAGGGTAATCACCGAGCTGCCGAACGAGCTCGTTGAGGTCATTTGGGTAAGGCCGGGAACTTGCCCGAACTGCCGCTCGAGAGGCGCAGTAACCGACGATGCCATCACGTCCGGGTTGGCGCCGGGATAAAACGTCATGACCTGAATGGTTGGGTAGTCAACCTCGGGCAGGGCGGAAACCGGGAGCTGCCGATAAGCGACAATGCCCACCAGCATAATTGCGACCATCAGCAGCGCCGTAGCTACCGGCCGCAAGATGAAAATACGGGAAGGATTCATTTGCCCGAACTTCCTGGACTCGGTTGTTGCTGCGGAGCATTGCCTGGAGACGGCGCTCCCTGCGGTGTGGCCCCGGTTGGTGCCTGACTGGAACCTGCGGGGCGGTTTCGAACTTGGATTTCACTACCTTCTTGCAACTTGTCCTGACCGTCCGTAATGACGACATCGCCGGGGGCGATACCGGTCGCAATGGTGGCGACGTTGTCCTGAATAAACGAGATGGTCACCGGTTTGATTTCAGCCGTGTGATCGGGCTTTGCCGCGAAGACATACGTGCCCTGCGGGCCTCGTTGAATAGCAGCAGCCGGAACCACTGTGCTGTTCTTGCGCACTTCCAGCAGTAAATGGACATTCACGAACTGATTCGGCCAGAGCGCATTCTCTTTGTTATCGAAAACCGCCTTCAGACGGCCAGTTCCTGTGCTCTGATCAATTTGGTTGTCGATAGTCAGCAACTTTCCCGTTGCCAGCCGGGTCTGATCATCGCGGCTATAGGCATCGACTTCAAGTGTGCTCTTGGCCAGATGCTGGGCGACGGTTGGAAGCTGGTCCTCAGGAAGCGTGAAGATCACTGCGATCGGTTGCAGCTGGGTAATGACCAGCAGTGGGTTGGTATCGGTCGCGTGCACAATGTTGCCGGGATCCACCAGGCGCAGGCCCACGCGCCCACTGATTGGCGAAGTGATATGGCAGTACGTAAGGTTCAGCTTGGCACTGTCGACCGCGGCCTGATCGGTGCGCACGGCGCCTTCTAGTTGATCCACGGTTGCGGCTTGTGTATCGACCTGCTGCTGCGACATGGCACCAGAGTTCTGCAACAATCCCTTGTACCGCTCGTAGTTCAGCTTTGCGTCACGCTGGGCCGCCTGATCCTTAAACAGCATAGCTTCCGCCTGCTCCAGGGCCACCTGATAAGGACGTGGATCGATGACGACCAAAAGGTCGCCCTGCTTTACGAATTGGCCCTCCTTGAAGTTGACCTGGGTTAGTTCGCCATCGACGCGAGTTTTGATGCTGTCCGTATAAAACGCCGAGACCGATCCCAACCCCGTGAGGTAATAGGGCATGTCGCGGCGCTCGGCAACAGACACAGATACCGGTACTGCCTGTATTACGTTGGCGCGAGCTGCCGACTTGGGGTCGCCGCCCGTGCAGCTGATCAGCATCAGGCAGAACACCAGCCCGGCGGGCAACAGAAACCACAATGACCATCCCGCCGATTTGTGAAATGCCTTGAGCTTCACTCCTGCTCGCCTCGTGGCTGGCACGCCGGGTTTAACGATCATGCATATCCTCTGTAAACAGTATGAATACGACAAAACAATGTTAAAAACTGCCTAATTGTTGGACGTGCGGTTCTCGAGGTCGGTTGCGGAACCTAGCTATTTTCTGCCGAAGACCGGTTTGTCGATCCCCTTAAGAATCAATCTTATTCCCAAATACCTCGATGGCCAAAGCCTTTACAAAGATTTACCCGTCTTGACTGCTGTTTACTGGAAAATGGCGCCCAGCGAAGCGGCATCGAGCACGCTGCTGACAGAAGTGTTGACCGTCGCGTATATTGTTCGATTTGCATGATGGCGGAGGCGAAGTCCCGGCCGGTGGTTACCATTCGAGATCTTCGAACACTTGAAGATCTCAAGCAGGTAGAAGCAGTCGAGAGGGAAGTGTGGGCTCTTTCTGACAGTGACACCATGCCCCTGACTGTGGTCGTCGCGACCCGCGAAGCCGGCAGTATCTGGATGGGTGCTTTTGATGGCGCGAGGTTGGTCGGTTTTGCCTTTGGACTTCTTGGTCTGGAGGGGAATCGCCCGAACGTCCATTCGCACATGCTTGCTGTGCTGGAGCCGTATCGCGACCTCGATCTCGGCTACAAACTCAAACTGGCTCAGCGCGAGCGGGTTTTGGCAATTCGCATTGGGGATATGCGGATTACTGAAATCACCTGGACTTTTGACCCCCTACAAAGCCGCAATGCCCACCTCAATTTCGCGAAGCTGGGTGTGATTTCAGACTCCTACAAGATTGACTTCTACGGTCCAGAGACCTCCAGCGTTTTGCACCAGAACGGCACGGATCGGCTGTGGGTAAAGTGGCCAATCACCAGCCGCAGAGTCCAGAGCCGCATTCAGGGAAAAGACAATCGGTCAGACATGCTGGATACGCTTAAGAACCTGTTGCCACTGGTTAGCTTCAATGGCGATGGACGTCCGCACCGAACCGATCTGGCGGATGCGGTTCAGCGCCAGCGTATTGCTGTCGAGGTCCCGAGCGACATTTTGTCAGTCGAGCAGAAAGATCCTGCCCTGGCTCACGAGTGGCGACTGGCAACCCGTTGGGCATTCACTGAATCTCTGAAGGCCGGATTCTTTGTCGCAGAATTCTGCCGCACGGTGCGAGGTCAGCAGGGTCCAGGTGTCTATCTTCTTGAAAAAGGCAAGCCGGAAGAATATGTGCCCGAACTTGTGGCCAATGCACAAACGCGAACTTGAGTTCCGTCAACCGACTTGTACGACCGCCAGTTCTCCCGTCTAGTATCCTCTGAACATGGCTCCTCTGGTCGAACAGGAGGTTACTGAGGTAGACCGTCGTTCAATGAAGCGGTTGTCACTGGATCTGGCTGCAGGAATGATCGTGGCTTGTGGGTTCATCCTGCGGCTCAAATTGGCCTCCGCAACTTTCCTGAATGCCGATGAAGCCCTGCACTTCATGGCCGCAAACCAGCCTTCCTGGAAACTCACTTATCAAGCAAGTCTTACCATCTCGCATCCACCTCTGCTGATTTTTCTGCTACACCTCTGGCGGTACCTGGGAACCAGCGAAGTCATTTTACGTTTGCCTTCGGTGCTGGCGGGAACAGTATTTTGCTGGGTGTTTTTCAAGTGGCTTGAGAATCTTTTTGGCAGGGAAGTTGGAGTTGTCGGAGTTATCTTCGCAGCCTTCTTGCCCCCTCTGATTGCGCTTTCCACTGAGGTGAGGCAGTACTCCTTGCTGCTGATGTTTGTGGTCTGCAGCATGTATTTCCTGGAGCGGGCGCTCGCCGAAGATTCCGCCCAAGAAATGCTGCTCTCTTCTATTTGCTTGTGGCTGGCGTTGCTCTGCCAGTATTCCGCCGTTCTGGTAGCGGGTTCGCTAGGCATATATGCACTCATAAGAATGTTGCGGCAACGTCCTGGCATCACAGTTGTCGGAACTTGGTTCTCAGGGCAAATTGTGGCCGTCGCTATCTGTTTGGTCCTCTACCGCACCTACATTTCGGCGTTCGGGTCCCGCGCCATGCATAGCTGGATGGACGTCTACCTCCACAATTCCTACTTCGATGGCAGCCGGCATAATGCGTTGCTATTTGTGGTCGCAAGAACCGCTTCCGTGTTTCAGTACATATTTGGTCAAAATGCCGTCGGCGACGTGATGTTTTTGATATTCCTAGCCGGCATTGTGAGTGTGCTGAAAAGCGGAAGACAATCGAATTCGACTCCAGTTTCAAGAGCGGACATCGCCACATTGCTTGTGTTGCCGTTCGCGATTAATTGCGCCCTGTCACTGGTCGACCTCTATCCTTATGGCGGAACGCGGCATTGCGTCTTCCTGACCATCTTTGCCATCGCGGGAATCAGCTGCGCGATCTGCACGTTTACGAGGCGGCAGCTATGGAGGGGCGTTGCGGCTGTCGCCGTGATTATCGTTTTATGCCACGTTTCCCCGTCGCGGCGCTTGCCCTACATGGCCCCTGCGGATCAGCAAAAGAAGCACATGAATCAGGCATTGGATTTCTTACGGGAACACGTCGGCGCCAATGAACTCTTGTTTGTCGACAATCAAACCAGCCTTCTATTGGCTCACTATCTTTGCCAACAACGACCGTTTTTCATTAACGAATGGGCGGAGGGCTTCAATACGTTGCAATGTGGAGGGCAGCACATCGTCGGCACGGATGGACGTGTCTTCACATTTACTGCTGCAAATTTCTTTTCCACCTGGAATGAAATGCTCAATGCCTACGCTCTAACACCGGGCGATTCAGTCTGGATTGTGCAGATGGGGTGGCGTTGGGAGGACCCCCTCGCCAGCGAACTGAAGGAACGATACTCTGATTTTCGCGACGTCCAGATACACTCGTTTGGGCATAACATCTACATCTTTCAGTTTCCCGTGAGTAGGGGGAGATCCCCAGGCCGCTAATCCCCGCGCAGCGGCTCCTTGCGATGTTGCCATAAAGCATTCTTATCAGTGCCATAACAACATTCTTAATGCCAGTCCGTCGGCGGACAATCTATCTTGAAGCCAGAGTACTCGGACGAAAGCTCGGATTCAGAACAGATGATCATCAGGCCAGCCTTATTAGCGGACTTGCCGAGAGTTACTGAAATCTACAACCACTATGTCCAAAATTCCCATGTCACCTTCGATGTTCAGGTCTTCACGCCCGAGCAGCGTGTGGGGTGGTTTCACGATCATTCGGACCGGCCTCGCCATCGCATGCTTGTCGCTGAAGAAGAGGATGGTGAAATCCTTGGTTATGCCGCAAGTGGCCCGTTCAGAAGCAAAGAAGGGTACCGGACCACGGTTGAGATGACGATCTATTGCAGTGCTGGTGCGAGCGGCAGAGGCATAGGAGCCGCGCTGTATCGTGACCTCTTCGCCCTGCTCGCAGGTGAAGACGTGCGCCGTGCTGTCGCCGGCATCACTCAGCCAAACCTAGCCTCGAACGCACTGCACGAACGATTTGGGTTTCACAAGGTCGGGACCTTTACTCAGGTCGGGCAGAAATTCGGCAAGTACTGGGACGTACTATGGATGGAAAAAGCTATGCCGGGG
>DASPTU010000103.1:0-8628 GCA_035623255.1 Terriglobales bacterium
GCTTGTTACTTGGTTCAGCCTCTAAACGGAGCCACAATAGAAATGCGGAGTAACTCATATTGACCGTGTGTTCCTCCCGCACCCGTCCCACCATTCGTCCAATACGCGACGATGCGGACAAGGTTGCCAGCGGCGAGGCGGTAAGTCGTCTGTTGTGGCTCCGCAGCATACGTACATGAAAAATGCAGGAATGTCACTAGCTGGAGGCGTGTGTCGTATACGGCTAAAAAAGGAAGGTTTAGTGACAATCAATCCAAGTTATTCACAAATCATTTTGCCCATAAAGTCTACCGAGTGAACAAATAGTCGAGTTATAAGTGGGGATTGTGGGCAAAGCCGTATGTATGGCACTTTGGTGGGGTATGCTCTGGCACAGAAGAGCTATTCTCAAACCACGGCTATGCGGGTAGTTTTTCGTTGAGCAGTTCTGGGGGAGGGCTGCCCGGGCGTCCAGTGACTCGAATGAGTCGGGACGCCTGTTTATTTTGGCCTGAATTCCTAGCGCTGGAACTTGCCCATGAGTTCAGCCTGCGCCAGGATATGGCCCTGGATAGCCTGCTCAAGCTCCCGCTTGCTGGCGCCGGGGCTTAAGTCGAGTTTCCTGTCGAGAGCATAAAGTTTAAAGAAATAGCGGTGCGGTTTGCCTGGTGGTGGGCACGGCCCTCCATACCCGATCTTGCGAAAATCGTTCCGTCCCTGACGTCCTCCCGTTGGTAGTTCATCCTGCTTACCGACATTCTCAGGCAGCGACTTCGTTTCCGAGGGCAGGTCAAACAGAACCCAATGCGTCCAGGTACCCACCGGAGCGTCAGGATCATCCGCAATCAAAGCAAGGCTTTGGGTTTTTGTGGGAGGCGAAGTCCATTGCAGTTCAGGAGAAACGTCTGCACCGTCACAGCTAAACTTCTTTGGAATTTCCCCGCCGTTCTCGAAACTGGGGCTCGAAATTGTGAACGCCATGCTGCCTCCTTTCTGTGCCGTGAAAAACGCAGCTTCAGTCCAACCTTGAGATGCAGAAAGCAGGAGCAGGGAGGACATTAGGACGTTGGTGATACGTGAGAGCTGCGTCGGGTCCATGGCGGAATTCCCTTACGACCGGAATCGCTGCCTAATAGGTTGAAATCGTGAAATTTACGGTAATGCGAGCTTCCGTCTCCACCGCTTGTCCTCGCTGATAGTATGGCTTAAAGTGCCACTGTTTTACCGCTTCTTCAGCCGCAGTCGCCAGAATCGCAGGCCCAGTAACTACGTGCAATTCCTGAATGTTGCCTGCTTTATCGATGAGGGCTTGCAGCACGACTGCTCCCTGGACCTTCATCTGCTTCGCCAACATGGGATAGCTGGGCTTGACGGACCGCGAAACTCGCTCAGCAGTTGCTGGCGGAAGCGTGACCCGTGCCGAGGTATCAGCGGGCTGTGAAGGACCTTCATCGGGTACCGGAACTGCCGGGGCGGGGGACGGCACCGAGGAAGAATTGGAATCCATATCAACCTTGACAGAATTGTTGTTGGGAGACAAGGGATGGTGCGAGCCGCCGGCAACCACCTCCACTTCAAGCGGCGGCAGCACGGTGCGGTTAGTTGCGGTGATAACCGGACCGGCTGCAGGCTGAGACTGTTCTACCTTCTCTGCAGGGGGGGGTGCGGGAGCTTTGCCGGAGCTTTTCTTCGACTTGGCCAGGATAGCCGGCTTCCTTGCGGGCTGCTGAGCCGGGGCGCTGGTCGAAATGCCAGCAGAACCTGCAGCGGGAGTTGCGGCAGGGGGCTCGGGAATGCTGGCCTCCTCGGGTGCCGATTCCTGAGGCGTGTTCGAGGAGAACCAAAACCGGCGGTCCTTGATGAGCACGACAAGCAGAGCAACCAATAGGAGCGCCAATGCAATCAACATGCGCCGACGCTGCTTGTCTTCGAGGGTGGGAACCTGACCCTCGCCCGACTGCAGATTAGCTTCTTTGAACTCCATAGTTGCGAAAGTGACGCCGCGTTCAGACAGCCGCCCTAGTATGCCTCGAATCGGCCGTATACGCCAGTGTCTTGGCATGCCATCTCCCTTGTGAGCCAGGTCACAAGTGGCTGTGGTACCAGTCACAGCGAAGGGTTTTTGTTCGGGTGGACACTAAACTCGTGACGCAGGTCACAGGCGTCGGCCCACTGGGGGCACGCAATTCGATTGCGAAGACAAGCGTCGCAGGGAGGTGGCTCGTGCTCTCACCATACGGACTGGACATCATCGAAAGCTGCCTGACGTGTAAAACTCGGACTGAGCGCCTTTTCTGCGACCTTCCCAGTGCCGCGCTGCAGACTTTCGAGAGCATCAAGTATGCCACTGCCTACCCTAAAGGGGCGGTGTTGTTTGTCGAAGGGCAGGCTCCGCGAGGGATCTTCGTGCTGTGCAAGGGCAGGGTGAAGATGTCGATTTGTGCGACCGACGGCAAGACGCTGATTGTCAAGATCGCCGAGCCTGGGGAAGTGCTGGGCCTCAGCGCCACGGTCTCCGGAAAGCCCTATGAGCTTACTGCGGAAACGGTCGATCCTTGTCAGGTGAATTTCGTTAAGCGAGATGATTTCCTGCGCTTCTTGAAAGAGCATTCTGATGCCTGCTTCAAGGTTGCCGAGCAGTTAAGCGAGAAGTACAACACGGCGTGCCACGAGGTACGCTCTCTCGGGTTATCGCATTCGGCCGGTGAAAAGCTGGCCAAGCTGCTGCTGGAATGGAGCTCAAAAAATGGCGAGGCCAACAAGCAGGAGCCGCGGTTGAAACTGGCCCTGACTCACGAGGAAATTGCCCAAATGATCGGTACCTCGCGTGAGACGGTCACGCGACTGTTTGCGGATCTGAAAAGACGGCAGATTATTCAGACCAAAGGGTCCACTCTGGTAATTCGCAACAAGCTGGCATTGAAATCGATCGCGGCTAACAACTAGCGCGCAAGTCGCGTCATCACGATATGTCGTGATTGCAATCACTGTTTTCCGGCAATAAGTAATTTATTCAGGGAAGTATGGAAGGTGTACTTCAACGGAGCTTCGCAGCCCCAACGGAGCGCCCGGGCAGAATTTTCTCTGACCTCACACCCGAGACGGCTCGCGACTTTGACGCTTTGAAGTCGATAAGTTTATGTCCGAGGGGCACGATGCTGTTCAGAGAAGGGCAACCTGCTCGTGGCATTTTCGTGTTGTGCGATGGGCGAGCCAAGCTCTCTGTGTGTTCAGAGTCAGGGAAGCGAATGATTTTTCGAATCGCGGGACCCGGCGAAATCCTGGGGCTGAGTGCGGCCCTTGCTGGCTCTACGCATGAAATTACCGCCGAACTGCTGGACGATGCCCAGGTAGCTGCCGTCAGGCGCAAGGACCTTCTGCGTTTTCTTCACGAGCACCGCGAGGCTTGTCTGCAGGTCGTGAACCTGCTCAGTCAGGATTTACACACAGCTTACGACCGGGTGCGGTCTCTTGGATTAGGGAGGAGCCGCCGGTCACGGGTCTCCCGCCTTCAGTAGGATACGCGGCCTGCTCGCCCTCGAACCTATGCCGCAGTTTGCCTCTACACATAAATCAGTCCCTTCTTTCGGCTGCGCATCCTTCGAACCCAGTAGACCCGCGCCCGCTGATTAGCCCCTTGGGCTCTGTGGCGGGTTCTTCTTCACTTTCTTTGGGGCCCCGGTGACGACTTTCACTTCAAATTTCACCGGCAGGTTCTTCGGCGGGTAGCATGCAGCATTGTCGCAAGCCTGATAGCGAAGGTTGCCGTGAATTTCGTATTTACTGGGAAGAACGCTGGCGAGAGGTCTCACACTAACGCCCAGCGTAAAATTCCCGCTATACACGCTGAGTTTCTCGTTCGGCGCAAAGCTGAAGCTCATCTCCTGACCCGGCGGATACGTGGTCTTCCCCGCCATAATGTCCGTGGGTACATCCAGTTTCAGCGTGGTCGGGATGAGGTATTCTGCGCTGGGCATATTGGAGTTGATGTGAAAGCCCGGTGCGATGCGGAATTCCAGGTTTACGATGTTGGTTTTGCCGCGAACTACCGTCGCGACCGAGGCAGGCAACATCGTGACTGAAGGGCCCTTCTTGCCAAAGGATTCCTGCGCCATCAATGACACTGTCAAGCTCAGAAACATGCCGATTTTTGCGGCAGGGCTCAATCGATCCCTCACCCCGTTATTTCTGCGCCACCGCTGTCGAGGCAATAATCTTCTTGATGTTGTCCTCGATTTCGCCGCGGCCCTTCAGTCCAAAAGCCTTGTCCACGACCTTGCCATTGCGATCGATATAGAAGCTTTCCGGCAAGAATTGAACGCCTCCATAAGCGTCACCGACCGCTTCTTTGCCGATCAGCACCGGATAATTCACGCCCATTTCCCTGGCGAAGGCTGCAATGTCCTTAGGGCTAGCGTCGTCCATGGCCACGCCAACAATCTGCAGCCCCTCTGAGCCGTATTGCTTTTGCAATTCCACAAACCACGGCATCTCGATTTTGCACGGTGCGCACCATGTGGCCCAGAAATTCAGCAGTACCGCTTTGCCTCGATAATCCGACAAACGCACTGTCTTGCCTTCGAGCGATTGCAGCGTGAAATCCGGCGCTACATCGCCCTTCATCTGGCTGGCAGCAGACTGTCGCGGGTGACGTGCCATCTTAAGGCCGATCACCAGCATGAACGCGATCACTCCCGCGACGAAGACGATGATGAATGGGTCTCGTTTCAAGGAAGGCTACCTTTATAGCGCAAAGCGATTCAGGAATGACAAATAATTCGAGATCAAAGTAAAGCGCCCAAACACCAACAACACGCCGAGAGCTATCAACAGGGCTCCACTTGCGACCTCCAGAGCATGCATATGCGAGCGGAATCGGCTGTAGAACTTCAGAAAGCGCTCAATGCCAAAGGAAGTCAGAAGAAATGGCACGGCTAATCCCAGGGAATAAACTGTCAACAGCGCGATGCCCTTGAAGACTGAATCCTGGGCGGCGGCAAAGCCAAGAATGACCGCTAGGATCGGCCCCACACAAGGTGTCCAGCCAAATGCAAAAGCGAAACCGATCAGGAATGCGCCTCCCACGCTGCTGCTGCCTTTCACGTTGTGCAGGCGCTTATCAGCATAGAGAGCATTGATTCGAAAAATTCCCGTCAGGTGCAATCCGAAAATAATGATGACCACACCCGCGACCTGCGCCAGCGTGGATTTGTACCGCGCCAGGAGTTGCCCCACTTCGGTCGAAATCGCACCCAGCGTGATGAAAACGACGCTGAATCCGGCAATGAAGCTGACTGAATTCAGCATCATCTTCCGCAAGAGTTGCGATTCCTGCGATTTAAGCTCTTCGACTCCAACTCCCGAAATCAGAGAAACGTAGCCCGGTACCAGCGGCAGCACGCAGGGCGAAAGAAAGGAAACCAGCCCAGCGAAGAACGCCGCAATCGGAAGTGGAAGACTCGTCATTTGTGTTTATTTTACCTGCCCGATGCTTCCGCGAGCTCGGTGGAGACTCGGCACAAACCCCGTGTTTGATTCGACGCTAAGTTCAGCAAAAAGTTGCAATCGGCAATTTAGCGTGCTGCCCCCGCTTTGTTGTGGCCGGATTTCTCGCCCTTCGCAGGAGGCGCCTCTGTAGCCTTCGGCGGCGTTGGCTCTGGAGTCGCCGCAACCGGAGCCTCGGCTAGCGCCTTGCGAAGAAATCCAACCGGTACTGTCGCGGTCACCACTGCACGATCTTTCTGCTGCTCGACTTTCAAGCTGTCGAACAACGCCTTGACATCCGGATCGGGAGCTTGTGCCCCGCTCGAGACTTCTGCTGCATGGAAGAGATCAAGAAATGTCGAGAGCTGCTGAGTCAGGTGCTTCGCATCGTCTTCATTGCCCGTAAAAGCTACCGCCCTGAGATTTAGTTCTCGGAAATACCGCACCGAAGCGACGACAACTGCTGGCTTCTGAAACAGGAAGGACCAACTGGAGACATGAAAACCCGATTGTCCTTGAATTCGGAAAATCCCCCACGCCAGGCTTGCGAATGGAACGTGTTTGTAATACTGGCGAAGCAGCGCGGGACCAGCAAATGGGGATGCCAGTTTCCGTGAACGAGTGATGATGCCCTGCAATACTTGCGGGTCGTCGTGGTTTGAAGCGGCTACCGTGTCAGGCCCCAGCACAGCGACCCGCAAAATATGGCCTTCGACCGGAATGCTGTAAACTTCCACCGATCGATAATTTTCGGTCGAGCTGGCCAGCTTGGCCAAATACGCGCGCAGCCGTTCGGTCTGGATTTTCCCAACAAAAATTTCTGAGAATCGCGGCGGGACAGACGAGTCCGAATAGTGAATGGCAAATGCTGCCTCCTCCAGGTCGCGCTCGAACTGAAATCCCGTTGCTTGGATAAATTGCTCGTACTCAGGATCGTGAGGTACCGCTGGCAATTCCCCTAAAATGTTGGCACGACGCATCCACTGCAGGTTGAAGTAGGCAAATCCGTCAGCCCCCGGTAACAGCCGTGCGGCTTCCGGCGGCGCATGTTTTCGCAGGACGACGACTAGCGCCACTGCGGCAGCAACCAGCAAAACAGCTATGATGATAGGTAGGCTGCGTCGTAGTCGCATCGAGAGCGGTTGCGCGGAGAGGAACCAGTATCTTGTTCCCAATGCTGTCCTGGGAACGAAAAAATGATAGCACCGCCCAGCCTGACCGCGCCTGACTGCTTGGACCTTCCGCTTGTTCGTTGCACGTCAGATGCCGTTGTGGTAACTTTTAATATTGTTCCTGGACATGAGAGGGGATCCGAGGGAGCAACATGCCCCGCGAGAGCATGTTGTCCCCATCGCTGGCGTAGCTCAGCTGGTAGAGCATCTGATTTGTAATCAGAGGGTCAGGGGTTCAAATCCCTTCGCCAGCTCCAGTTTGCAGACTCATTCCGGACACTGAGACGTTGGTGCGGCGTTGCGGCGTAGAGTTTTTCCATCGGCACTCCATAGGAAACGGTTTCCAAGTGCGGTGTATGCGTATTGGGTTTTCGTACGCTCGGCCTTTTACTGATCCGCTGCATTGTCTCCGCGCGTATGCGCAAACCCCGGCGTTGTTACCGGACGTTGCAGGAGCCGGCATTTTTGCACAGGTGGGTGAGCGGTTAAAGCCGGCAGACTGTAAATCTGCTCCTCCTTGCGAGGTACGGAGGTTCGAATCCTCCCCTGTGCACCAGTGATTGAAGTGAACCGCTTACTGTTTGGCCTGATCGCTTACGTCGTGTTGGCAGTTCTGTCGTGGACGACACTCAGTGATCAGCGAATTCGAATTGTGACGCTGGCAATTTTGGCGATGTTTGCCGTCAAGACCTGGGTGCGACGAAAAGATTTCATACACCCGGACAAGGGTAGTGATACGAACGATGGGCCGATGTAGCTCAGTTGGTAGAGCACTCCCTTGGTAAGGGAGAGGTCACCAGTTCAATCCTGGTCATCGGCTCCATGGATTGCGAAAAAGGCTGGAAGCTGACTTACGGGCGGGAGTAACTCAGTGGTAGAGTCACAGCCTTCCAAGCTGTTGGTCGCGGGTTCGATTCCCGTCTCCCGCTCCAGGTTAACTCAGTCAGGTCAAGTACGGTGGGCTTCGAACAAGCGACCATCAAGGTCGAGAAAGAAGCAGAGTTCGAGGAGCTGAAGAGCGCAATCGAACGCGCCCTCGCGCCGGCAACGGCGGAACGGTTTCTCAGTCAGATAAGCAAGAGGCGTTTTAGAGTTCGTGACTGGGATTCGGTTCTGGGCAAAAGAGTTCTTGAAGCGGTCGACGAAGAATGGAGACGGTCCGGCAAAAGAACTCAGCAGCTTTATGATGCGCTCACGGTTTCCGACCAAGCGCAGATTCGTGAGCTTTACCTTTTCCGAGTGGAAGACGTTGATCCGAAACTGCGGACGAAGTTTCACAGGATTTACCAGTATTACTAAAATGCATAGATCCTTTCGGTGGCGGAAGCCGCCTCAGGATGACACAGGTAGAGGCTAAGAGCTACTAGCTAGAGGCGAAGGAAATGGCGAAAGAGAAATTTGAACGCACCAAGCCGCATGTGAACGTGGGCACCATCGGTCACATCGATCATGGCAAGACCACGCTCACGGCGGCCATCACCAAGGTTCTGCAGAAACACAATCCCAAGATTGTGTTCCGGTCATTCGATTCGATCGACAACGCGCCGGAAGAGAAAGCCCGCGGGATCACGATTGCCACGGCGCACGTCGAGTATGAGACCGACAAGCGGCACTATGCCCACGTCGACTGTCCGGGCCACGCCGACTACATCAAGAACATGATTACCGGGGCGGCGCAGATGGATGGCGCGATTCTGGTGGTGGCGGCGACCGATGGTCCCATGCCGCAGACCCGCGAGCACGTGCTGCTCGCTCGTCAGGTGGGAGTGCCGTATATCGTCGTAGCGCTGAACAAGTGCGATGCGGTGGATGATCCCGAGTTGCTCGATCTGGTCGAACTGGAAGTGCGGGAACTGCTGAAGAGTTACGGATTCCCGGGAGACAATGCGCCGGTGATTCGTTTGTCTGCTTTAGGGGCTTTAAATGGGGAAGAGAAGTGGGAGAAGCAGGTGGACGCGCTGATGGAGGCGGTGGACAAGAGTGTGCCGCAGCC
>DASPTU010000104.1:0-94130 GCA_035623255.1 Terriglobales bacterium
AGCGTGCTCACCACGGTACCTGGCCACAGGTTGGCAGCCTCGCGAATGGCTTGCAAAGACTTCAGTTCAGACTGGAGTGTTAGTCCGTATCCTGACTTGGCCTCGACTGTGGTGGTGCCCTGTTCAGCCATTTTATGCAGCGCTGTCAGGACTTTTTGTGCAAGCTGCGCCTTCGATGCTTTGCGCACCGGTTCGATGCTCGAGCGGATTCCTCCGCCGGCTTCGGCAATTTCTTCATACGTGGCTCCAGCAATGCGTCTCTCAAAATCCACGAGGCGAGGATTTATGAAGGCTGGGTGAGTGTGGGAATCGACAAAACCAGGAAGCACGACTCGGCGTCTGCAATCGATCTCAATTACTCGCTTCCGATTTTTATTGATCCAAGGGTCGCCCCGGGCGTCTCTGGTTTTTCCGACGGAGACTATCTTTCCGGCATTGCACAGGACAGCGGCATCTTCAATGATTCCAAGTTCTTTGAGTTGAGGACCGCGCCGCGGACCGGTAACGCAGGAGGCAGATCGCAACGTAAGAAGCTGGCCAATGTTGACCAGGAGCAGAGCTTGTGACGCGACTCTTGCGGTTGCTTTAGATGGTGGGTCTCGGTGCTTTACGCTCATTGATTGTGCATGGGGATTCTTACGCCTTTGTTCTTTGCAAACTCCTCCGCTACTTTGTAGCCGGCGTCCGCGTGGCGGATAATTCCCATGCCCGGATCGGTGGTCAGGACGCGCTCGATGCGCTCCGCCATCATCTTGGTTCCGTCAGCGACTGTGACCTGACCAGCATGCAACGAATAACCGATGCCCACTCCGCCACCATTGTGGATTGAAACCCACGACGCGCCGGCAGCGGTGTTCAACAGCGCATTGAGCAGCGGCCAGTCGGCCACCGCATCGCTCCCGTCCTTCATGCCTTCAGTTTCTCGAAACGGGGAGGCCACTGAGCCACAGTCGAGATGATCGCGTCCAATTACGATGGGAGCTTTGATCCTGCCCTTCTTCACCAACTCATTGATGGCGAGGCCGAATTGTGCGCGCTCGCCATAGCCGAGCCAGCAGATGCGCGCGGGCAGGCCCTGGAACTTGATCCGCGTGCGCGCCAGATCAATCCAACGGCGCAAGATCCGGTTATCTGGAAAGAGCTCCAACACCAGGTCGTCTGTCACGTGAATATCAGACGGCTCGCCAGACAGCGCTACCCAACGGAATGGGCCGCGCCCCTCACAAAACAACGGGCGAATATACGCAGGCACAAATCCAGGAAAATCGTAGGCGTTCTTCACGCCCCGCTGAAATGCAAAAGTCCGGATGTTGTTGCCGTAATCAAAAGTGACAGAACCCATTTTCTGCAGGCGCAGCATGCCTTCGACGTGCCTGGCAATGGCATCGAGAGAGAGCTGCTGATAGGTCTCCGGATCACGTTTGCGTAACGCGATCGCCTCTTCGAGCGACATGCCATTGGGCACATACCCGTTTAGCGGATCGTGGGCGGAGGTCTGGTCGGTAAGGATGTCAGGAACAACGCCGCGCTCGGCAAGCTCGGGAATGATGTCCGCGCAATTGCCAACCAATCCCACAGAAATATTTTCTTTTTTGCGAACCGCATTCTTGAGGATGCGCAATGCCTCGTCGAGCGTGGTGACCATGAAGTCGCAGTAGCCTGTCTTCAACCGCTTCTTAATGCGCTCGGGATCAACATCAATGCCCAGAAACGCAGCCCCGGTCATGGTTGCGGCAAGCGGCTGCGCCCCACCCATACCGCCCATACCGCCGCTCACGATTAATCTTCCCGACAAATCGCCGCCGAATTGCTTCTCGCCCGCAGCTGCAAACGTTTCGAATGTGCCCTGCACAATTCCTTGCGATCCGATGTAAATCCACGACCCGGCGGTCATCTGGCCGTACATCATCAACCCTGCGCGTTCCAATTCGTTGAACTTTTCCCAATTCGACCAATGACCGACCAGATTCGCATTCGCGATCAACACCCGTGGCGCATACTCGTGGGTTTTGAAAACGCCAACCGGCTTGCCAGACTGAACCAGGAGAGTCTCGTCGTTCTCAAGCTGCTTTAACGAAGCAACGATCGCGTGATAGGCCTCCCAGCTGCGCGCAGCCCGGCCGGTGCCACCATAAACGACGAGATCACGCGGCCGCTCTCCTACTTCTTCATCCAGATTGTTCATCAGCATGCGCAGGGCGGCTTCCTGCTGCCAACTTTTGCATGAAATGCTGGTGCCGCGCGGCGCGCGGACCGGAGTGTACGTAGTTTCTGAAATCTCAGTTTCAACCGGCATGCTTAAATACTAGTGCTTGGCACGGAATCATTCAAACATTTGGCGCTGAGCGCTTAGCGGCCAACGCTAACTGCCGTCTGCTGTAGACTTCCTTGGAGTGGCTTCGTCCGACCAACTCGGGTTCACTTTCACCGGGTCCAGCCGTCGCACCTGGACTGTGTGCGAACTGGTCGCGGCCGTGCGCACTCACCTGGAACGCGAGTACACGGACACCTGGGTGGAAGGGGAGATTTCGAACTTCCGAGCGCACGACTCGGGTCATCTTTATTTCACGCTGAAGGACGAGAGCGCGCAGATTCGGGTGGTGATGTTCCGCTCTTCGGCGCGGCTTCTGCGCTTTCGGCCGGAAAACGGCATGCAGGTGGTCACCCGAGGGCGGGTCACGATTTACGAGGATCGCGGCGAATTGCAGATTTCCGCCGAATATCTGGAGCCGAAAGGCGCGGGTGCCCTACAGATCGCGTTCGAGCAATTAAAGGCCAAGCTGGAGGCTGAAGGGCTGTTCGACTCCTCGCATAAGAAGCCAATTCCCACGTTGCCGCGGAGAATCGGCATTGTCACATCTCCTCAGGCCGCCGCTCTGCGAGACATCCTGAATATTCTTCGGCGGCGCCATCTCGGAGCCAATGTTCTGATCTTCCCGGCGCAGGTACAAGGAGAAACAGCGGCTCTCGAGACAAGTGCCGGGGTTCGATATTTCAATAAAGCTCGCAACGTGGATGTGATTGTTATTGCCCGGGGCGGAGGTTCAGCAGAAGACTTGGCGGCATTCAATCACGAAGGTTTGGCCCGTGCGATTGCCTCATCGCACATTCCTGTGATCTCAGCCGTGGGACATGAAACCGACTTCACGATCATCGATTTTGTTGCCGATCTGCGCGCGCCCACACCATCGGCTGCTGCTGAGTTGGTGATTCGCTCACGTCAGGAAATCGAAGAGCAAGTGGAAAGCCTGCATCGCCGACTGGATAAAGCCATTCGCTATCACCTCCTGATCGCCAGGCAAAACTTGACGGAACTCGCGCAGCACGGGGCCTTTGCCCGCATGATGGACCTGATCCACCGGCGGCAGCAGCGACTGGACGAGCTTGTCTACCGCTTAAGCCAGGCGGAGCGATCGATTATCGAACATTGGCGACGGCGCTTTGAGAACTTGTCGGCCGCGGTTCGACATTATGACGTTCGCCGTGTCCTGGCGAATGTTCGAAAGGACCTGAACGTTTACTCCGCGGCTTTAGTGTCAGCTTTTCGCAATCTGCTACTTGAGCGAAAAGTTCGA
The DNA here is from genome assembly GCA_035623255.1 of Terriglobales bacterium. Taxonomy (GTDB): domain Bacteria; phylum Acidobacteriota; class Terriglobia; order Terriglobales; family Acidobacteriaceae; genus JAFAGX01. The sequence goes on from DASPTU010000104.1 coordinate 3,576, forward strand.
GTGGAACGAATGGATACGGCCCTGCAGGCGCTTTCTCCGGTTGCGATCCTGGAACGGGGCTACGCCCTGGTATTCGATGCCTCAGGGAAACTGCTGAAGGATGCAGCGAACGTCAAGCCCGGCGACGAAATTTCCGCGAAACTGGCAAAGGGAACCGTTGTGGCAACTGTGAAGCAAAAGGAGGCCTAGCAAGCGATGTTGCCTCCGTCCCGCACCCTGCTATACTTCTGAACCGTCACCGCAATCCGGCGGTCATGCCGGAGTTCGTGCAGCATCATACCTACTAGAACCGCTGTAGCTGGAGACCGTCATGACTACCACCACTGTGAACCACGTCAGCATCGAGCGCGAATTCAATCCCATGGAAGCGCAGGCCGCGCGCTTCGATCTGGCCGCACGCAAGCTGAATCTCGATGAGGGTTTGTGGAAGGTATTGCGTTACCCCAATCGAGAGATCACGGTTCATATTCCCGTCGCAATGGACAACGGTCGTCTTGAAGTCTTCACCGGATTCCGCGTGCAGCACTCAATTGCACGAGGACCGGCCAAAGGTGGTGTCCGCTATGCGCCAGACGTGACGCTGGACGAGGTTCGGGCGCTGGCCAGCTGGATGACCTGGAAGTGTGCGGTGGTGAACATCCCGTTTGGTGGCGCAAAAGGTGGCATCATCTGCGATCCGCACAAGATGTCGATGGGCGAACTGGAGCGCATGACCCGTCGCTATACAGCAGAGTTGTTTGAGTTCATCGGTCCCGAAAAAGATGTCCCCGCGCCGGATGTGAATACCAACGAGCAGATCATGGCGTGGATGATGGATACGTATTCCATGCACATGCGCCAAACCGTGACCGCCGTGGTCACTGGCAAGCCGATCAACATCGGAGGATCTCGCGGGCGGCGCGAAGCCACGGGCCGCGGGATCATGATCGTTTGCGATGAGGCGATCAAGAAACTCGGTATGTCGCGCGAGTCTTCAAGGGTAATTGTGCAAGGGTTTGGCAACGTCGGCTCGAATGCCGCTTTGCTGATGGCCCAGGCGGGTTACAAAATTATCGGAATTCTGGAAGTGGATGGCGGCTTATACAACCCGGATGGAATGGACGTAAGGGCGCTTTCGGAGTATCGCCAACGCAACCGGACGATCGTGGGATTCCCGGAGGCGGAGAAAGCTGACCCCGCCGAACTCCTGGTCTCGCCGTGCGAGATTCTGATCCCAGCGGCTACAGAAAACCAGATCACCAGCCGCAACGCCGACCGCGTAAAGTGCCGGATTCTCGCAGAGGGAGCCAATGGCCCAACCACAGCTGCCGCCGATGAAATCCTGGCCGATAAGGGCGTGTTCGTGATTCCCGACATTCTGTGCAATGCGGGCGGTGTGACGACCTCGTATTTCGAGTGGGTGCAGGACCGTCAGGGCTATTTCTGGAAGGAATCCGTGGTGAACGAACAACTGGAAACCATCATGGTGGCCGCATTCGATGATGTGGTTCGGTACGCTGAAACTCACCACGTCAATAATCGGATTGCAGCTTACATGCTGGCGATCGACCGCGTAGCCTACACGCTACGCCAGCGCGGAATCTACGCGTAGAGAGCTGCTATGAAACGTCGACCTTTGCTGTTTTTGGTCTTCGTTGTGTTCTTCACGGCCGTCGCAATTTCGCAAGGCGCTCCCTCGCAAGGCCAACCTACTTCCCAAACAAACGCAACGGCAAAAGCTGACCAGGCGCCAACCGCGTCGGAGATTGCCGCCGCAAGGGCAAGCCACAAAGTCTGGGTGAATCTTGACAGCGGTATCTACCACAAAGGCGGCCACTGGTATGGCAAAACGAAGAACGGCAAGTTCATGGCGCTGGACGAAGCCAGGAAAGCCGGTTACAAACCGGCCAAGCGCGACTGAATTCCCAGGTTTGCAACCCGCGTTCTTTTCGATTGATCGGCGGTTTTTCCAACTTGCTTCACAGCCCGAGCCTGGGCGAACATTTTCGTAGATCGCCTCTGTGTGAACCACAGAGGAACACGCAGTATCATGGAGAACTCGTGCCCTCCAAGAGGAAACTCGCCCCCAAGACGGAGCTCTCCCCAGCGGCGATCAAGCTGCGCCTTCTAAAGGGCCTGCGATGCACGCTGCAGTTTGAGAAGAAAGCCCGGGAATCCGGCGCACATCTGATTGCGGGTGTCGATGAGGTTGGTCGCGGTTCGTTATTTGGGCCAGTCGTCGCCGCTGCAGTAATTCTCGATCCTGCCTACCGCATTCGGGGGCTCCGCGACTCGAAGCTGCTGCTGCCCGAGCGCAGAGAAATTCTGGCCGACCGCATCCGCGCACACGCGATCGCTTGGTCGATTGCCGCAGTGGACGCCGCCCGCATCGATCAAATCAACATTTATCAGGCTTCCCGGTTAGCTATGCGGGAAGCGGTGATGCAGTTGTCCCCAGTGCCCGACCATTTGCTGATCGACGCTCTGCGCCTGGATTGCGATCTGCCGCAGAATGCGATCATTCACGGCGACGCGCTCTCTGCTTCGATCGCTGCCGCTTCGATCATCGCCAAGGTAGAGCGCGATCGCATCCTGCGCGAATGGGACCCCGTTTTCCCGCTCTACGGGCTCGCCTCAAACAAGGGATACAGCACGCCGCATCACATCGCCGCACTTCGGGAGCACGGCCCGTCTCCTTTGCACCGCCAGTCGTTTGCTCCGGTCTGGATGAACCCAGTCCCCCAGGAAGTCCTTGGGTTCATGCTGGATGAAAAGCCGGAGGAAGTTCTCGAGGAGATTGCGGTCGAGGTAAACGAAGCGGCCGTGTGATTGTTTAAGGCCGAGAAAACGGCTCATTTCTGCATCGCAACGCATTTCCGAACCATCTCATCTAGGACGTGGTAGAACAGGCGGGTAACTTTCGGTGAATTTTGGCGTCCAATGTTGTCGGGAGAGCCGCGCGTGAAATCGGAGTGTCTGCCATTTAGCCAGGTCCCGCATACAACCAATCTCTTCGGCGATTTTCTTTACTCCTTCGAAAAAGTCGAGCGCTTCTACCCCCGTACTCCTTTTTTTCAGCAATGGGCCAAAGATGAAGCCTCGCGTGTGCGATATGAGTTGGCCCGCCGAGAGCGCATGGCTGCGATTCTGCAGCGACAGAATCGATCGTGGGGCGCAGCTGCCCAGACGTTCGAAAACATTGATCGTTTCCGCAAGGGCGCTAATGCTGTCGTCACAGGCCAGCAAGTGGGGTTATTCGGAGGTCCGCTATTTTCTATCTACAAAGCCCTTACCGCCGTCAAGCTTGCCGATATCGCCACGCAGGAGGGTCTGCAGTGTGTTCCCGTGTTCTGGCTTGCCACAGAAGACCACGACTTAGACGAGGTGAAGCAGGTCTCGCTTTCCGGGCCGGATGCTTCGCTTGAGAAATTCGTCGCCGCGCCCGCGGCCATACCAGACGCTCCAGTCGGCAACATTGTTTTTGGAACCGAGGTTCAGTCGCTTGTCGACGACGCCGCTAAACTGTTAGGCGGTTCCGAGGTTGTCACTGTTTTACGCGAGAGCTACCGGCCAGGGCAGACTTTTGGAGGCGCCTTCGCCCGCTTGTTCGCGGCCTTGTTCGCAGATCGTGGAGTCATTCTGCTGGATGCATCCGACCCCGAACTCCATCAGGTTGCCAAGCCCATCTATCGGGGTGGCATAGAGCACATCGCCGAAATTGGCGACGCTCTTCTTGAGCGCGGTCAACAGTTGGAAACCGCAGGGTATCATCAGCAAGTTAAAGTCAGTCCGACTTCGGCAGTACTGTTCACGATTCGCGACGGTGTGCGCGTGCCTGTCCACCGCGCCGCAGGTTCCGACTTTGAGATTGGAGGGGAGAAAATCTCCCGCGACGATTTGCTTGCCCGCATTGATTCGGCACCCGAGGATTTCAGTCCTAACGTGCTCTTGCGTCCCGTAGTGCAGGATTATCTCTTGCCGACTCTCGCCTACACCGGAGGAAGTGCTGAGGTCGCTTATTTTGCCCAGGCTGCCGTGGTCTATGAGAAATTGCTGGGGAGAGTTACTCCCATCGTGCCGCGCTTCTCCGCTACTCTGGTCGAAACAAAACTGCAAAGCCTGCTTGATCGCTATCATTTGACTTTGCCCGATGTTTTTCGTGGGCCAGAACAACTGCGCGATGAACTCGCGGCCCAAGCTCTTTCTAATGAACTGCAGTCCGCATTTGCAAATGCCGAGACTTCTCTCAAGAATTCCATTGCGGCGATTCGCAGCGCCCTCGAGCGTCTTGACAAGACGCTAGTGGATGCTGCCGACAATGCCATGGGCAAGATCCATCACCAGCTTGAGAGCCTACGAGCACGTGCGGCGCGGGCCGAACTTCGGCAAACCGAGGTCGTCGGCCGTCATGCCCAGTTGTTGAGCAATGCGTTGTACCCGAACAAAACGTTGCAGGAGCGCGAGGTGGCGGGAATTTACTTCTTGTCGCGCTACGGCAAAGACTTTTTGCGCAACATTTACGACCGCATTCAGACGGACTGCCTGGATCACCAGATAATTCCTCTCTGAGTTTTGTTCGAGGCCTCAGCCTACCCCAGTTTTTCTTCTAATTCCTCCAGCGACTCGACTCGGGGTACATCGAGTTCGCGATATGCACCGGAAACATCAAATAGCATCGCCTGCATGTTCGCCTTTTTCGCGCCGAGATAATCTACGGAATAGACATCGCCGACATATAGGCTCTGCACCGGATCGGCATTCATCGATTCCAGAGCTGCCATGAAAATGGCCGGATCGGGTTTTTCGCGTCCCACCAGGCCCGAATCGGTAATCGAACGGAAGCAATCTGCAATTCCGCAGCGATCGAGCACCGCAGCAATCTTCCCATCGGCGTTAGAAACTACTGCCAATGGATATCGTGAGCCGAGCCGTTGAAGAATCTCGCGAGTTCCTGGACGGATGTCACCCCAGTTCGCAGAAACTCGTGTTGCGTCCACCAGTTTGTCGCGGAGAGCATCATCGTCAATTCCCAACTCCTCCAGCAGCCGTGTATAGAACATGAACCAGAAACCGTGATCAGCCGGGCCACCGCGCTCCACGATCTCGTCAAACTTTTTCTTCGTCACCCGCTCGATGGCATGCCACTGGTCAAGAGTAGGGGCCAGCCCTCTTTTGTAGAGCGAATCGAGGATCACCGGTCGACTGGGGAATAAAAGTGTGTTGCCGATATCGAAGAAGATCGTCTTCAGCTCGGGCATTCACTCCATATTCGCATAAGGCATGCAGGATCTGCTCGAAACACCGAGGACGGTTGAGGAAACTAAAGAATGGTTAACAGGAACGCTGCACGGCGGAACTATGAGAGCTCTTTATCTCTCTTCTTGCCGTACCGATAAGCCAACCCAACACCGGCGGTCATAAATCCCAGGGGGGGCACAAGAAGCACTAAAATTCCGCGGTTGATGGCGCGCTGGCCATCTTTACTGGTACCCGCCGCATTGCTGTAACACATAGCGCATCCCTGGCCGAAAGCCGGCGCAGCCCAGAGTGCGATTGCCAGAGAAAGCAGTCCTACACTTGATCTCATGACGCACCCAACTTCACGACACGGAATGCATCTGCAAAAAAGATGAACATCAGGCACAGGCAAGCCACTACCGCGGCCATCATGACCCATCTCATCGAGGCAACCTCGTACTTCAGGTGCATGAAGTAGCCGATGATCAGAGCTGATTTGATGATCGAGAGGACCATCAGCGCTTCCAGCATGCGTACCGGCTGAAAGAATTGCTTGTAGGCGAGCACCACTTCGACTGCGGTGAGCAGCAGCAACACTGCCCAAACCCAGAGGTACTGGCTCTTGCTCTCGTCATGATGCTCGGCGATTGTATGCATCCTGCAATGCTCCTCTTCCAGTCAGCTTCCAGTTCAAAAAACGTTGTTGCACTAATCGAGCTCTACTCACCCTGTGATTCGCGTCGACATCAAATAAACCAGCGGGAAAATAAACATCCACACTAAATCAACGAAGTGCCAATACAAGCCGGCAATCTCGACATCGTGCGCGTCGTAATCCTTGGGTTTGAGAAACAAAATCATCGCGGCGATCACCGCTCCAATCAGCAATACGTGCACCCCAGTATGAAACACGTTACCGGCCGGGGTCGCGAGCCACGCGACAAGCCAGATCGCCAGCAGAATAGGCAACCATTTTTTCCGCAACGCAACTACGCCGAGATACATGACCCCGATGGTCACGTGCAGCATGTGCATGCCGGTCAGAGTAAAAAAAGTGCCGCCGAACTGCGGCACATTCGCAGCCCACGGATTCTTAAACGGCGTCATCCCCTCAGCAATCAGTTTCGACCACTCCATCGCGTGCAGCACGATAAAGGCGGTGCCGAACAACATGGTGAGGAGGATCCAGTTTCGCGTCCAACTGCGGTCGCCCCGACGGGCAGCAAGCACTCCCAAAACCATGGTGAGAGAGCTTGACAGAAGGCAGCCGGTCATTACTGTGGCGTTCAGGATGCTTTCCTTATGAAATGGAGTAGGCCAGTCGGGATTGGAGATGCGCCCGTAGCTATAGGCGAACAACAGCGCTCCAAATGTCAGGGAATCAGAGAGCAGGAACAGCCACATCCCGATCTTCTTCGAGTAGGTGCCGAAGAGCGACGGTTCGTAAGTTTCCGCCAGCCCGTGCTGCACCGCGACATCAGCCATGGTTTCCGTCTCCTGATTTGAACTGACCAACTCGGCCACCGAAAACCTACAAAGGTGGTCGGCTCAGCTAACATCTCTTTTTATCTGGCGAACCACAACAGCGCGAAGATCCCCACCCACAACAAGAACATGAAATGCCAATACCAGGCCGTCACGTCGACGACGATACGCCTCGCTTCCACCGGCTTGTTCAGTAGCGAAATGGTGGCCGCGTACAACAGAACCAGCACGCCTCCGGCAAGATGTACCCCGTGCGCCGCCGTCAGCAGATAAACAAACGAACTGCTGGCACTTGTCGCAATGTAGAACCCGCGCGTAGCCAGTTCCTGCCAGGCTAGCCACTGTCCGGCCAAAAATCCACCGCCCAACAAAACTGTTACGTACAACCAGGGCAACCTTCGCTCGTCGCCCAGGGAGACGCCGGGAATGGATTTTACGGGAGCCAATGCTGCCTGACGCGTAATCTGCCGCCTGGAGAGTTCCGCGGTGATACTGCTTGCGGCCAACAGTCCGGTGTTCACCAGCAAGAGCCCAAGCGGGAGCTGAACTGGAATCCAATCGTGAACATAGCTGTTAGTCTTGTCGTCAAGTGTGGGCAATCCCTGGCGAACGATGTAGGCACTCGTGATGGAGACGAAGAACATGAAGATGGGAGCCAGAGCAATCGCTAATCCCAATCGGGCCCGACGCAGTCTCTGGCCATAATCGGGATAGCCATCACCACCGCCGCCATCACCACCGCCGCCATAGGCGGGAGGGTGAACTCCCCCGCCCTGGCCGGTTTCTGGAAGCTTTACCGGAACTGTTGAACTCAAACTCGCCATAACTACACCCTGCGTAGGGCAAACATTTCCGTCCGCCTGGGCGGGCAGGGAATGCCCGCCCTCCACGAACTAATGCGCCGTCACCGGCGTCGGATCTGTCTGCATCACGTAATCCTTTGCTGCTCCTGGAACGCCGTATTCATAAGGTCCGTGATACACAACAGGCGTATGTCCGCCAAAATTGTCATGAGGAGGCGGCGTGGCTGTCGTCCATTCCAACGTTGTCGCTTCCCACGGGTTGTCGCTCGCCTTCGGACCTTTGAACATGCTCCAGAACAGATTGATCAAAAAGATGAACTGCGCGGCAATCGTAATGAAAGCGGCATAGGTCATGAAAGTTTGCACCGGAATCAAATTGTGCAAGTAAGCAACCTCGGTGAGCTGCGAATAGCGACGTGGATGCCCCGCCATCCCCAGGTAATGCATGGGCATAAAGATGGCGTAGGTGCCTACGAAGGTTAGCCAGAAATGCAGCTTGCCCAAGCCTTCATTCATCATGCGTCCAAACATTTTTGGGAACCAGTAGTAAGTCGCGCCAAAGATGCCAAAGATCGACGCTACGCCCATGATCAGGTGAAAATGTCCCACGACGAAATATGTATCGTGCAGCGGAATATCAAGCACAGGCTGGGCAAGAAACGGTCCGCTCAATCCGCCCGAGACGAACAGCGAGACGAAACCGACAGCAAACAGCATCGGGGCGTAAAACCGGATTTTGCTTTTGTGCAGCGTTCCCAGCCAATTGAATGTCTTGATCGCCGAGGGAACGCCGATGGCCATGGTCATGATCGAGAACGCAAACGCCGAGTAGGGGCTCATGCCACTCATGAACATGTGATGCCCCCACACGACAAAACCCAGAATGCCGATTGCCATGATCGCGTACACCATGGCTCGGTAGCCGAAGATCGGCTTCCGCGAGAAGGTGGAGAGCAACTGGGATGCAACACCCATGCTGGGGAGAATCGCGATGTACACCTCAGGGTGGCCAAAGAACCAGAAAAGATGTTGCCACAGCAACGGGGACCCGCCCTTGTGCGCCATCACCTGGCCGTTTACGACGACCAGCGGCACGTAGAAGCTGGTGCCCAGATTTCTGTCGAGCAGGAGCAGGATGCCGGCCGAAAGCAGTACCCCGAATGCCAGCAACCCTAAGATCGCGGTTATAAACCAGGCCCAGCAGGTCAGCGGCATGCGCATCATCGTCATGCCCTTGGCGCGCAAATCCAATGTGGTAGTGATGAAGTTCAGTGCGCCCATCAATGACGCTATGCAGAACACCGCAATACTGGTCACCCATAAGTCCGCACCCAGTTGTTCGCCTGGCCCTGTGTTGGTGAGCGCGCTCAGCGGAGCATATCCCGTCCAGCCATGCAGCGGCGCTCCCCCGGTCACGAAGAAGGCTGCAATCATCACTACGAAAGCCACGAATGTGGTCCAGAAGGAAAGCATGTTGAGCACGGGAAAAGCCATATCGGGCGCACCGATCTGGATGGGCAAGAAATAATTTCCGAACCCGCTTTGCGGCGCCGTCGTCAGTACGAAGAAGACCATAATGGTGCCGTGCATGGTCAACAGGCTGAGGTAGGTTTCCGGCTTGATCTCGCCGACCAGCGGCAGAACGGCTGTCGGCCAGATCAGGTGGATGCGCATCAGCAGCGACAAAAACATGCCAACGAACACTGCAATCAGCGCCAGGAAGTAGTATTGAAGCCCGATGACTTTGTGGTCCAGGCTGAAGATGTATTTACGAATGAACCCTTGAGGTGCCGCATGCGCGTGAATCGTCGCCGATGTCGCCATTACTGTTTCTCCGCCTCCCGTGCTGCCAGCCACTTATCGAAGTCTTCCTGCGCTACGACGTGGACCATGCCATGCATCTTGTAATGCCCTAAGCCGCACAATTCGGCGCACGCAATCTCGTAGTCGCCCACCTCGGTCGGCGTGAAATGCATGTGGATTGCAAGCCCGGGGACCGCATCTTGTTTGAATCGCAACGAGGGAACAAAGAAACTGTGAATGACATCGACTGCTCGCAGAGTCAGATCAACTTCGCGATTCACCGGCAGATACATGGTTCCGGTGACAACGTCATCTTTGGCGTCGGGATCGGATGTGTCCAGCCCCAACGCCGCTTCGTTGCCGGCGGAGGGATCCATCAGCTTGGGGTTGGTTTTGGCAAATTTTCCATCGGGCCCCGCGTAGCGGAAGTACCAGGCAAACTGCATTCCGGTGACTTCCACCGGAACCGCTCCAGGCTTGGCGGGCTCGAAGCGCTCGCTCGCCCACACGTGGCTGCCCATTAAGTTCAGCCCGATAAAGAGAATGGCAGTCAGGGTGGTCCACAGCACTTCCAGCTTGGTGTTGCCGTGGGAATACTCAACCGGCCCGGAAGAAGCGCCAGCCCGGTACCTCCAGACCAGCCATCCCAGTCCACACTGTGCCGCCAGAAACACGACGCCCATCAGAACGTAAGTCAGGGCGAATTGATGATCGATCCATGGCGCTGCTGCGGCTGTCCCATGCGGCAACCACCAGGTTTTTGCGGCGAAGAAGTAGGTGCTGACAAAGGTGATCAGCCAGATAATCACCAGCAGAGCGAGACCCATCTAGAAGACCTCCCGGAAGTCGTGGGATCGCGTAACTGACTTGTTCGTAAAAAACAAGGAAGCATATCACAGGTCGCCGTGACGTTTGCAAGACCTGTACTGGCTTAGTGACGGCAGCCCTCACGTGTTTTGCCGGCGAGCGCTGAACGTCAGGATCGAGCCATTGAGCTCCGGCTCGAAGTCTCTGAACCCAGAAGCAGTCAAATACTGCTCCATCTCCGAACCTCCGAATATATGAAGGCCGTGGCGCTTGCGACTCCAATCGCGCACTCCGGAGAACTTCAGTATTCCGCCGTCGCCGATGTCGAAAGTAAAAACGGAGAGCAGCGCCCCTGGCTTCATGACCCGAGCCATCTCGCGCAAAGCCACCACTGTGTCCGCAAATAGATGAAGCGAGCCGCAACAGATCGTCGCATCAAAAACGCACTCCCGGAAGGGGAGAACTTCCACTCTGGCACGCGCGAAGTGCATGTTACAGATGCCTTCCTGTGCCACGTGTACGTGTCCCTGACGGAGCATGCCCATCGATACGTCGATGCCGTAGACCTCCCGCTTCGCCGACGCGACTCTCCGACCGTAAGTGCCAGGACCACAGGCAACGTCCAGGATTGACCCAGTCGTCGATTGCAATTTTTCTGTGACCTTATGGATCAGCTGGCGAAGAGACGGACTGCGAATCCCTCCATAGAGGTTCAGAACCACCGGATACCAGAGCTTAGTCTCGTAAATCCGAGCCATCCGATCAATGAAGCGCATTCTCCTTAGCACCGGATCCGCGCTTCGAGCCAGCTCTTCGCCAAGGAAATCTGGGATCCCATCCATAATTGGATATGTCCGTGAGCATGAAATGCAGCGGATGGTGCCGCCCTCTTCGTGAAGCCCTCCTTTACAGGCGGGGCATACGTAAAGCCCCATTTTGTTAGTCACCACTGCTTCGGCCGACATACTGGCTTCTTCTCTCCCCGACCACTCTCAATCACGATTTCGTATACGATACATGACGTAATCATGGGCAAGTCAGGTCACGGCCACGGCACCGCTTACGTTCGTCTGCAAAAGAATTTTTGCTTTGCCTGCGGAAAGAATAATCCGGAGGGAATGAGGCTCAGGTTCAGCTATGACGAAGATCGCGACTGTTTCCTCTGCCGCTTTCGGTTAACCAAGCGCTACACTGGGCCACCGGGTCATGCCCACGGCGGGATCATTGCGACCATCCTTGATGAGGCCATGGGCAAGGTAAACAAGCTAAGACACGTCGTGGCCCTTACTTCGAGCATTACCGTCGACTATTTAAAACCGGTGCCGTTGAACCAGCCTTTGCGAGTCGAATCGCGGGAAGTCAGCGTCCACGGGCGCTATCACACGAACGAGGCCGAAATCCTTAACCAGAAAGGTGAGGTGCTGGCCCGGAGCAAGGGACGCTTCATCGCCATCGATCCTCACAAAATGTTCGGAAAATTCGTAGAACGCTGACCTTCCGGCGGCAAGGGACTATTTGCAACTTTCTAACGCCCTGGCGAGATCCTCAACTCCACGTCTCAGCTCTTTCTCATCTACCGCCGCAAAACCAAGCACCAGCCCATTCGGTTTTGTGCGACCGTAGGCATAGCGACTGAGCGGAAAAACCTCGACGCTGCGCTCTGCGGCCGCTCGCGCCGCACGCTCGGCAGAAATTCCCGCTTGTAACCAGCCAACCGTCCGCAAACCCGCTTCAACGTCAGCGATTTCCAGCAGCCCTCCCAACCTCGCGCGTGCCGCCTCAACCAGTACGGACAATCGCCGCGCGTAAAGCTCCCGCATCCGGCGTACATGTCGCGCAAAATGACCTTCTCGGATGAAGTCGCACAAAATCGCCTGGTCAATCAGCGGGGGGTGATGGGTGCTCACCGATCCTGCCGCCGCAAAAACTTCCACCATGCCAGGTGGAACTACGACATACCCCAGGCGCAATGACGGAAAAAGCACATTGGTGAAGCTGCCGGCGAAGATCACGACCGCGGCCCGGTCTAATCCCTGAAGCGCGGGAATTGGCCTTCCCGAATACCGATATTCGCTGTCATAGTCGTCCTCAAAAATCACGGTCCGTGACCGCCGCGCCCATTCGAGCAGGGACAGCCTTCGCCGCAGGCTCATCGTCACTCCAAGCGGAAATTGATGAGCTGGAGTCACGTATATCAGCCGTGGACTGGGCCACTTTTGCTGCCCGCGTTCAAAATCCAATCCTTCGGAGTCGACGGGCACGGGACAGATCCTTGCGCCGACGGCGCGAAAAGTCGCCGCCGCTCCGGGGTACCCAGGTTCCTCCATCCACACTGGTTCTTCTGGGTCGAGCACCAGATGGGCTGTGCGGTCGAGCGCCTCCTGGACACCGGAGATGATGAGCACCTGCTCGGCCGAACACTTAACTCCACGGGAGACATTCAGATACTCAGCCACTGCGTCGCGCAGCGGGCGATATCCCAAAGCTTCGCCGCCGGCCAGCAAATTTGTCGAGACGCGCCGCAATCGCCTGCTTGCCACCTGGGCCCAAAGATCGGTGGGAAAAACGTCGAGCGCCGGCTCACCGCCTCGAAATGCTCTCGCCGGCCGAGACTTCGTTCGCGGCAACGGCGTCAACCGGCGCGCGTACGCCGAAAGTAGAATCCTCGGCCCCTTTGCCCTGGCACTGGATTTCGGCGGCGGCGCCTGCAGCAACTCTTCGGGAAGTGTTTGGCTGACGTATGTGCCCGAGCCTGTCTTCCCATCTACGTATCCCTCCGATCGGAGTTGTTCATATGCGGTCACAATGGTGGGACGCGACAGTCCGTATTCGACGGCCAAATCGCGGGTCGCGGGGAGACGCCCGCCAGGTGGCAAACGCCCGGCCAGAATCGCCGAGCGGAGCTCTTCATACAGCCAACGATAGAGTTGCACTCCCGCTTTCGGTTCATGCAGATTCAGGGGAAGCGTGCTGGACTTTTTTCCCATTCGAGTGTGGGAGAACGAAATGAGGTCGAACGCTTCGGGAGGAAAGTCGTTCGCTTGCTATTGTGCAGCAGTCATGAAATGCAAAGAAGGGAAAAACTCCAGGCGGTCCGGATCACCACGTGTTGTAAGCGGTTCCCTCGCTGCTGACGCCTTCCGAGCCGCTGTGCACATCGATAATGCCGCCCTGGTCCTGCTCGTCAATCGACATGATCGTGTTTTCTTCCTGGTCGGCAACCCAGGTATCGTTGTGGCCGGTCATGGGGTCGACTGGGAGCTGTTTCAAATAGCCTGACGAGACCAGATCGTCAAGCGATTGCGGCGCTTTCTGCTTGTCCAGTGTGTACTGCGAAATTACAGAACGCAGAGTGAAAAGATTTTGTTTGAGCACCGATTCCCGCGCGCGCACGATGGATTGGTTGTATGCGGGCAGCGCAACCGAAACCAGAATCAAAATGATGCTGATGACGATCATCAGCTCGATCAGGGTGAAACCACGTCCCCGCTTAGCAACAGTTGCCATTACCAGTCCTTGTATTGCGTCCCATCCAGCGCCGTGCCCTGAGACTTCGTAAATACATCGAACACATTTTGTCCGCCCCACGAGTCGGAATCGGGATCGTCCTGCATGGAACGCATTCCCCACTCTTTCGTACCCGTCATGGGGTCAACGGGAATGCGGCGCAAGAATTTCAGTTTCTTGCCGTGCACATCCACACCCTTTACCAAGGTGTCGAGGTCGGACGGATACCCTTCCGTTCCCACCTTGGCTTGAAATGCACCTCGATCGACGGCGTCTTTGTAACGGTCGATCGCGTCCCGCATCTCCCACAAATCGTGGCGTAACTCGCGCTCCTTTTCACGTTTGATGGTTACGCGAGCCAGTGGAATGGCCAGCGTCGTCAGGATCATCAGAATCGTTGTCGCAACGATCAGTTCGATCAGGGTGAAGCCGTACGCCACCGCATTCGGCCGAGTTCTTTGCGCTGCAAACTTCATAGTCGATGTGTTTTCTTAAAGGAATGCTTGAATGGCGCTAATGACGCGGCAGCTACTGGATGGTCACGCTCGCTGTCGCGCCAGCCACCAATGTAGGCTGCATGCCAGGATCGCGCATCCCTCCTTTCGAGATCGCGAGACTCGACTGCCCGGGCCCTTTGGCCATGAAGGTCAAGGTCACCACCGGCCCGGTGCCTGAAATGCCGCTGGCCCCAGGTGGGCGGGTAGCTGTGATCTGCAATGTTCCCGTCGTGTCATCGTCGCGGTGGACCAGAGCGACGGGTTGACCGTCTTGCGACAGTAAAGTCCCGTTCGAGACATTCACCACCTGCAGAATCTTGGGGTCGTAGCTGACTTGCAGAGGCACGGAGTAGGCGTTCTGCGCGCCGGTTAGTAGAACATTTATCGCAAACGTCGCTCCTTTGGGCTGCATAATCGTCTGCGGATCAAAGCCAAAACTGGCAGAAGCTGGCTGAGGCGTCGGAGACTGCGCTGCCTGGGGAATTGGCGTTATCGGCTGCGAGTTCTGTGATTGGGGCTGTGTTGCCGGCGCACCCGGAGCCGAAGGCGTATCCGCAGGACGATGACTTACGCGGCGCAACGAGATGGCGCTCGCGGTTCCGATATCGAGAGCCTGCTCGTTAAACTCAGTGAGTTCCTGCTTGCGCACGATGTGCGGGATGAGAGCGAAGACAGTCTCCGTCTCGCTGTGATCGGTAGTGGTCTGACTGAACAGATATTTGAGAATCGGAATCTGCGACAGCAGCGGGAAACCGCTCAGCGCCCGCGTCTGACTGTCTTCCATCATTCCACCCAGCAGATTTACTTCCCCTTCTCTCAGGCGCACTTCGTGTTCAATCTTGCGTTGTCCGATGACGGGCTGCTGGATGCCGCCAATGTTAGATGTGGTGTCCACCTCAGAAACTTCCATGGTGATCTTCATGGTAACGTCACCATTCGCATGGACTCTGGGTGTGACATCGATATTTACGCCCACATCGATGTACTGAAACTGCGTGTTCACAAGCGGATTGATACCGACACCGCCGATTCCGGGCTGAAACGAACCGGTGGCAACCGGGACGCGCTGTCCAATTTTAAGGGTCGCCTTTTGGCCATCAATCGCGCGAATCTGCGGCTTCTGGATGAGCTTGGTGTTGCTGTCACTGAATAAGGCAGTCGCCGTAGCCTGCGAGATGGTCACAGTGAAGTCAGTGGCGTTTAGGTTGCCGAGGGTGTTGAGGTTGATCCCGCTGTTCGTAGTGCTGGTGTTTGTCGTGCTCGTCCCATTGTTCGTCGTGTTGTTGGTAATGTTCTGCTGGAGTTGGACAGAGCCACTTGTGGGCGGATTAATGCCCAATGTGCGGGACTTGTCACGGCTGATTTGCATCACAGCAACGTCAACCACCACTTCTGACTTCGACCGGTCGAGGTCGGCGATCAACCACTGGGCCAATGCCAACTGATCCGGGGTGCCACGCACCACGATGGCGGACTCGGAGGGCAGCGGCTGAATGCGATTAATTTCCAGAATCTGCCGCATCGCATTGGTGACGTCCTGCAGTTCCGTTGGCTGTGAAAGATTCGAAAGGTAAAACGTCTTGACTACGACCTGCTCGAGATCTTTCCTCTTGGCGGGATTGTCTGCTGCCACGAAAATCGTGTTGGCTGTTACCGGCCGCCAAAAAGTTTTCGTCTCGACAGCGATAATCTGAAGAGCTTCTTCCAACGAAACATTATTCAGCTCGATCTTTATGCGTCGCGAAGTGTAATCGGGATCAAACAACACATTGATGCCGGCAAGCTTGCCGACCGTTTCATAGATCACTTTGCTGTCTTCAGTGATCTTCAGGTTGATGGGAACGTTGGAGATGGGTGCTAGTTCTACCGGCCCGCCGGCATTCTGAAGGAGCTTTTGAAGATAGTCCGCTGAAGGCACAGAAGACTTGGAGGGCGCTGTCTTGGCGCTCTCAATCATTTGCTGAGTGCGCTGCAGTTCCTGCTTGGCAATCGCGCTTGAAGGATCGATTTCCGCCGCTTTCTGAAATTCTGCCAGGGCTGGTTCGAGCTGTCCCGCTTCTCTCAGCAACTGGCCCTTATGCACATGTGAGGCGGCCGCGAGGAATCGCAAACGCTCATAGGAAGCGCGATAACTCAAGTTAGCCGGGCTGAGATCATAAGCCCGCTTGTAAAAATCGTACGCCTGCTCGTAGTTCTGACGGGCTTCGGCCTCGCGCCCTCTTTTATACAAGTTCTTGGCATTGTCGGCGGCCGGAGCTAAAGAGATAATCGCCATTAATATCAATAGGATAGATGCCGACCGGCCAAACAATTTCATCGCAAGCCCTTCCCCAAAAAGTCTCCTCCTCAGCCTTGGATTTAGGCCAAATCCAAGGTGCGCGAGCTTGATCTTAGAAGCTGTATGCGTGGCGATTATAGCATTGCCTCCGACCCCACCGAAGTGCCTGTCTTGGTTGCAGTTAACTCGTAAGTCCTAATCCCCTTAGCCGCCAAGTCCGGGCTTAGAAGAGATCGATTTATGGCCGTCCCAAACACGGTGATCCGATGAGATAAGCTTATGAGAGTAATGCCGCGCCCCAGCACACAGCCAACCCGCCCCAATCCCGAGAAAAATCCCCGTCGCGACCCTACCGCCGCCGGACAAAGAGACGCCGCTGTAAACAGGATCGCTTCGCATAACTACTTCTTGCTGGAAAAATTTGAGACCGGCATCGCTCTAACCGGAACCGAGGTCAAATCGGTGCGGGCAGGACGCACGAACCTGAAAGACGCATACGGCTTGATCAAGGACGGGGAGCTGTGGCTGCTGAACTGCCACATCGGCGCTTACGAACACGGCAACATTTTCAACCATGCTCCGCTGCGGACCCGTAAGCTGCTCGTGCATCGCGAGGAAATTCGTAAGCTGATCGGCAAGACTCAACAGCGCGGACTGACCCTGATTCCCACGCGCATGTACTTCAAGAATGGCCGTGTCAAAGTTGAGTTGGCGCTCGCCAAGGGAAAGCAGCTCTGGGACAAACGAGAAACCGAGCGTCGCCGCACCGCCGACCGCGAAGCCAGAGAAGCTATTGCTCGGGGCAGAAAAGGACGCTAACTTTCCCACTGCTAAAGGCGCGGTGCTTGCATAAACAACTTCTCAGCGCTAATACTTGAAATCTATCCCAATTATGAAGACTACACTTTCTCTTTCCTCTCCCGCTGAAGTTGACACCGAATGTCTTGCCGTGGTGGTCCTCGATCGCGCTGAAAAGAACAGCGCGGCGCAAGATAAACCTGAGCCTGGCGTCGCGGCGAGTGACACCGCCGTTCGTGAAGCCGCATCTGACGTGATTGCCAGCGGCGAAGTGTCCGGCAAACTTTTCGAGGCCAACCTGCTACATCGTCCTGCCAAACTGAAGGCAAAACGTCTTCTGCTGCTCGGCGGCGGCAAGGCCAGCAGTTTTACATCGTCTGACTTGCGCAAGCTGGCAGGTGTTGCCGTACGCTTTCTGAAACCACGCGGCATTCGAGGTTTGGCTTTCCTCGCTCCGGAAGCCAACATGAGCAGCGAAGAGGCCGTCGCTGCGATTGTGGAAGGCGCGTTCGTCGGCAACCTTGATCCTGACGTCTACAAGAGCGACCGCAAGGATCAAGCGATAGAGAGTGTTGCGGTACTGGCCCGCGGCAATCAGGCTCAACTCCAAAAGGCCATGGATGAGGCGCGAATTATTGGCGAATCGCAGAACTTCACCCGCGAACTGGTGAATGAGCCAAGTAACCGGATGACGCCCACCATTCTGGCGGAGCGCGCACGCAAAATGGCCCAGGAGGTCGGATTGAAGTGCGAGGTCTACGGAGCCGACAAGATAAAAGAGTTAAAAATGGGGGCCTTCTGGGGTGTAGCGCAGGGCTCCGATGAGCCGCCGGCGTTGATCGTCTTGCGCTACGAGCCAGCCGGAGCACCAGCAGCACCGGTCCTCGGATTAGTCGGCAAAGGCATCACCTTCGACACCGGAGGTATTTCCATCAAGCCTGCCGACGGCATGGAAAAAATGAAGTACGACATGGCTGGAGGTGCCGCCATGCTCGGAGCGATGCGCGCAATCGCATTGCTTAGACCAAAAAACAAAGTCATTGCGGTGGTCTGCGCAAGCGAGAACATGCCCTCAGGTAAGGCCCAGAAACCCGGTGATGTGCAGATCGCCATGTCCGGCAAATCGATTGAGATCATCAATACTGACGCCGAAGGCCGACTCGTACTGGCGGACGGTCTCCACTATGCGCGCCAGCTCGGATGCAC
Source organism: Terriglobales bacterium (assembly GCA_035623255.1). Lineage (GTDB taxonomy): Bacteria > Acidobacteriota > Terriglobia > Terriglobales > Acidobacteriaceae > JAFAGX01. The sequence goes on from DASPTU010000104.1 coordinate 21,977, forward strand.
GCACCTGGTGGACGCCGCGACTTTAACCGGCGCCGTTGTGGTTGCATTGGGCTACGTGAATGCCGGGGTGTTTGCAAATGACGACAAGTTTTATGAACAATTCGCGAGCGCGGTGAAAGAAGCGGGCGAAAAGTTCTGGCGCATGCCGCTCGACGAGGACTACAAGGAGAGCATCAAGTCGAACATCGCCGACATGATGAACACCGGCGGACGCTGGGGTGGCGCGGTGACGGCTGCCATGTTCCTGAAAGAGTTCGCCGAGAATACTCCCTGGATTCATCTCGACATCGCCGGCACTGCCTGGATGGAAGATACCAAACCCTGGATCGCAAAGGGCCCGTCGGGCATCGCGGTGCGTAGCCTGGTGGAGTTGGCAAGAAACTTCAAGCAGTAATTCTGCCTTTCGAGGAAGTCACATCACGGGCGGAAGTGAAATGCCCATGATCCCGAGCGCCCGAATCAGCTCCCGACGCGCCACTGCGGCAGTTGCCAGCAGAAATCTTTTCCGGTTCTCGTCCGGCTCGGCAAGAATTGGGTAGCGATGGTAGAAGGCATTGAAGAGCTGCGCTAACTGGAATACGTGCTTGGCGAGATAGGCGGGTTCGGTGGTAGCGATGCACTGATCGACGATGTAAGAAGTTTTTGCCGCTGCCAGCCAGAGCTCCCAAACATCATTAGCATTCAGTTGCTGGGAATACTGATTCGAAGAAAGAAAGTCCCCCAACCTTTTGCTGAATGCGTCCGGATCGAGGCCGCCTTTGCGAAAAATGTTGGTAGCGCGCACGACGGCGTATTGCGCGTATGGGCCAGTCTCTCCCTCGAAGCTGAGCGCTTCTTTGAAATCGAATGCGATGATCGATGACTTAGTGAACTTAAGCATGAAGTATCGCAATGCGCCCACCGCGATCTGCGTGGCAATTCCGGTGCGCTCTACTTCACTCAGTTCCGAATGGCGTGCATCGACCTCTTGCTGGGCCGATTCGATCAACCTGTCGATCAGATCATCTGCCTTTACCCCGAAGCCTCTTCGCCCTGAAACTTCGATAAACGGGCGGGCTTTGTCATCTTCCGAAAGATCGTAGCCCAATTCCTGCGCGCAGCGCGGCGTGAGCGCCACCATCTCATAGGAAAAGTGTGTGTAGTGATCGGCTTGCCGGGTGTAGCCCAATCCGCGCAGCGCTTCAATCACCGTGTTCTGCGCTTCCGCCTGGCGGGCATCGATAACGTTGTAGATTTCGGCAACGTCACCGAAATGGGGATGGTTCGGTTCCCCCTCGGTGGTTGACACCCAGCAATCGTGGTCATTGGGATAGCGGTAAAACTTGCGATATCCAAAATCGCGTCCCAGCACTCCGAACTTCCACATGTGATAGGCAATGTCCTTGCCGACATAGCCGACGGTGCCGTTGGATCGTACGATCACTTTCTGGTGTTCCTCCGGGATCTCTGTGCCCTCTGCGGTTCCGACCGCGCCGCGCCGCATCACCCAGCAGCCCTTATTCTTGCCTTCACTCTCGAAATAGAGCACGCCACGTTCTTTCAATTGGGTGAAAGCCGCGTCCCAGAAGTGCAAATGGAGGATCTCGCTTTCCCGGGGGAGAAAGTCGTATTCGATGTCCAGCCGGTTCATCGTCTGCAGATGGAGGCGTAGCACGGAGGTGGAAATCAGATCGGCAAGCGCTGCCGTTTCATTTCCGCCTTGTTCGATCGCATGCAACGCCTGCTGGCGCGCAGCCAGGTTCTGCTTGTCCTGTTCGTACCACTGCGAAACCTGGGCGTACAAATCCCAACAGTAGTAATCGAACCGCGGCTGCTGAGTAAGTTTCTCAATCTCACTGGGCGATTTTCTCTCCAGGTGCGTGAATCCGACGACGACATCGGCGACCTGCACGCCAGTGTTGTCGATGTAGTTCTGAACATCGACTTCGCGGCTAGCGAATCTCAGGAGCCGAACGAATGTATCCCCGAGGATCGCGTTGCGAAGGTGCCCGATATGCGCAGCTTTGTTCGGATTGATGCTCGAGTGCTCGACAAGGATCTTGCCCCTGGGAACGTCGGCGTGACGGCACTTATCGTTCGCGAGCGCTGCCGCAAAATCTCCACGATTCACACGAGCATTGATATAGCCAGCAGCCGCTATCTCGAATCTCTCGAAGCCCTCCACTTCACCAATGCTGGCGACGATTTCCTCGGCAATTTTGCGTGGCGGCTTCCGCAGCTTTTTGGCAAGCTCGAAAGCAATGGGCAGAGCGTACTCCCCGAGTTCCACCCGCGGCGGTTGCTCAACAACAACTTGTTGCATCTGCAAACCGTACGTCCGACGCAGAAAGTCGCGCACGTGCTGAACCAGACGGTACTCCAGATGACGATACAAATGCGCCTCTAAGCTATTGAAGGAAGTAGCGATTTTAGCAGAGGCCAGGCGTGCCAACGGTTTGACGCTGTCGTTGTGCTTCCCTATGATGAAAATCAGATGTTGCTCGTCGCGGGTTGGTTCTCGTTCACCTCGCTGATCGGGCCTTGGCCAACGACACGACTAAGAATCACGTAGCTATGCGCATTGCCTACCTCGATTGCTTCTCAGGAATCAGCGGCGACATGTTGCTGGGTGCGCTGGTGGATGCCGGTGTCCCCGCGCGATTATTTGAGGAGACAGTTTCCGGCCTGAACATCGGGGGACGTCTGGAGATCTCTCGTGTGAATCGCGGCGGCATCAGCGCGACCAAGGTAGACGTCTATGCTCATAGCGAAAAGGACCTACCACGCGAACAGTATTGGGAACAGCAGCGAGCAGCAAAATCACGGCCTACCCGGTCACAGGGGCACGATCCGGTTCAGTTCCTGGAACACAACTATGCCATGCAGGAGGCTAGCGGCCCGCACGAGCATAAGCGTGGATTGCGGCAGATTCGAGAGATCATCGAAAAGGCAGTAATCAGCGAATCGGCTAAAGCAACCGCCCTTGCGGTGTTCCAGGCACTTGGGGAAGCCGAAGCAAAGATTCACAACATAAGCGCCGACGAGGTCCACTTTCACGAGGTAGGCGCAATCGACGCTATTATTGACATCGTTTGCGCAGCAGTCGGCTTGGATTCGCTGGGCGTTGACGAAATAATTTCCTCGAGCCTTAACGTGGGTGGTGGAACTGTCGACTGCGCGCATGGTACGTTCCCCGTGCCGGCCCCTGCGACGTTTGAGCTCTTGAAAGGCGCTCCAGTTTATTCCTCGGGAATCAATGCGGAGCTGGTTACGCCCACAGGAGCTGCGATCGTAAAGGCTGTCGCCCGACGATTCGCACCGTTTCCGAAGATGAAAGTGGAGAAGATAGGCTATGGTGCCGGGACGCGGGAGTTTGCCGAGCAGCCGAACGTGCTTCGCTTGGCGATCGGAGAGACGCAAAATGTGTGCCGAGTTCGGGAAGAAACCGTAACCGTGCTGGAAGCGAACGTCGATGATTCGAATCCGCAAATCCTGGGTTACGTCATGGAGTGCCTGCTAGAAAAGGGCGCTCTGGATGTGTTCGTGATGCCCGTGCAGATGAAGAAAAATCGCCCCGGATTCCTGCTTACGACGCTTTGCAAACCCGAACACGCAGCGGAGATGTGCGATCTCATTTTCCGCGAGACAACGACCTTGGGTGTGCGCCGGCGCCAGGAAAGACGTCAGGTGCTGGCGCGCAAGTGGGTCAGTGTGGCGACGCCCTGGGGCGATGTACGAGTGAAAGTCGCAAGCATAAATGGGACGATCACGAATTATGCTCCGGAGTACGAGGACTGCCGTCGCATTGCCTCCGAGCAGCATGTTGCGTTGAAAACTGTAATGCAAGAAGCCTTAGACAGATATTTGCAATCAAAGAATAACAACTAAGGTTGGGCCTCGACTGCTCTCTTGTCAGACTTCAGGTCCGGTTCGGTTCCTACACTTAAATGACTGAAAAGTTCTACATCACGACACCTATCTATTACGTTAACGCGCGCCCACATATTGGGCACACCTACACCACGATCGCATGCGACGCGATTGCGCGCCGCAAACGCATGCTAGGGGTGAATACGTTCTTTCTCACCGGCACGGATGAACACGGACAGAAAATCGAACGGGCAGCCGAAGCCGCTGGTAAGACCCCTCAGCAATTAACGGACGAGGTGTCGTCGGAATTCCGCGCGCTGTGGGACCGGATGGGCATTACTTACGACGACTTCATTCGCACCACTTCGGAACGGCACAAACGCGGTGTACAAGCGCTCTGGCGTAGGATCCGCGACAATGGCTACATCTATAAGGGCCATTACACCGGGCAGTATTGCGTTTTCGATGAACTCTATGTCGATGCCGCCGGTCCCGGCGCACCTTGTCCGGAGTGCGGACGCCCGACAGAAACGGTGAAAGAGGAAAATTACTTCTTCAAGCTGTCAGCTTTTCAGCAAAAATTACTGGATTTATATGCCGGCCATCCCGAGTTCATCCGGCCCGAGACGCGGCGGAACGAAGTCATTTCGTTCGTGCGTTCGGGATTACGCGATCTTTCCATCAGCCGCAGCACGTTTTCGTGGGGCATTCCCGTGCCGGACGATCCCAAACACGTGATCTACGTATGGATGGACGCATTATCGAACTACATTACTGCTCTGGGATACGGCTCAGAAGACACGAGACTCTACGATCAGTTCTGGCCGGCGGATGTGCACATGATCGGCAAGGAGATCGTTCGCTTCCACTGCGTTTACTGGCCGGCGTTCCTCATGGCGGCGGGCCTGCCTCTGCCCAAAGGAATCGTTGCGCATGGATGGCTCTTGTTCGAAGAGAGCAAGATGTCCAAGTCCCGGGGCAACATTGTACGGTCAGAGACGATTCTGGACGTGCTCGGCCAGGATGCCCTCCGCTATTTCCTGTTGCGTGAGATTGTCTTTGGGCAGGATGGATCATTTTCCTTCGATGCACTGGTGCAGCGCTACAACGCAGAACTCGCCAATGGTCTGGGTAACCTTGCGAGCCGCACATTAACCATGATCACGCGATATTTTCAGGGTGAAGTACCATATCCATCCCCAGCGGCTGCGCGCCACGCCGCCGATGACGCGATTGCAACCTTGGCAACGAGAACCATCGCCGAGTTCAACGCGCTCTTCGATCAATATCAATTTTCGCGCGCACTGGAAACGGCATGGGGTCTGGTTGCAGCCGTGGACAAATACATTGTGGAGAATGAACCGTGGTCGCTTGGCGAGAAGCAAGATGAGCAGAGCCGCGCCCGGCTGGCGACTGTCCTCTATACCAGTGCCGAAGCGTTACGAATTGTAACTGCATTGGCACACGCAGTCATTCCACTGGCTACGGCGAAGATCTGGAGCCAACTGGGGCTGGGCGATATCAGCAAGTTTGATCTGTCAAAACTCAAATGGGGGCAGCTGAAGCTCGGAACCAGGCTGGGCAAAGTGGACCCGGTGTTTCCTCGCTCTGATAAGAGTGCCATCGAAAGGATGCAGAACATGGAAGACCAGGGACGGCCGCTGGCGACTGCAGTTGCGGTCGCGACGGAATCACAGCCGCAGTCTGCGCCCAATCCACAAGTGACCACTCAGGCCTCAGCCGCGACGCCTGCAACGGTACCTGATGGGAAGATTGGCATTGATGATTTCGCGAAGGTCGACATGCGTGTGGGACAGGTCAAAGTCGCTGAAAAAGTTAAAGGTGCGGAGAAGTTGTTGCGATTGGAAGTCGATCTAGGCAGCGAGGTCCGCCAAGTCGTGGCGGGGATCGCGGAGGCTTATGCTCCGGAGACGTTGATAGGTCGCAAAGTTGTGATCGTTGCCAACCTCGCTCCGCGCAAATTGCGTGGGCTGGAATCAAACGGAATGATTGTGGCGGCATCTGCGGAGGGCGGCAGGCCTGTGCTCGCAACTTTTGCTGAAGATGTTCCGGTTGGAACAAGGTTGAAGTAGTCAGGAGTCAGCCTGCTTGCCAGATCTAAACTGCTGACTTCTAGCTACTGACTACTATCCCCATGTTTGTCGATTCCCACGCTCATCTCGATGGCAAACAGTTTCAATCAGACCGCGAGCAGGTGATTGCTCGCGCCCAACAAGCCGGGGTTGAAGCGATCGTAGCTATTGGCAACGGCGACGGGCCGGGCACTCTCGATTGCGGCATCCAGCTGGCAGCGAAGTATGACTTCATGTACGCTACCGTCGGCATTCACCCTCACGAGGCCGAGCTCGCCAGCGACGCGCTTTTTTCCGAACTGCAGCAACTGGCGGAACAACCCAAGGTCATCGCCTGGGGTGAAATTGGCCTCGACTACTTCTACGATCACTCACCGCGTGAGGTGCAGCGGCAAGTCTTCATTCGCCAGATGGAGCTGGCCCGCGCCGCTGAATTGCCTATCGTGATCCATTGCCGCCCTTCGAACAACAGCAACGACGCATGGGAGGACTGTCTGCATCTGCTCACGGGTCACTGGCGCGCGACCGGCCTTGCAGGGATCCTTCACTGTTTCACCGGAACCTGGCCATATGCCGAGCAGGCGCTCGAGATGGGATTCATGATTTCATTTGCCGGAAACGTGACATTTCCCAAAGCCCAGCAGATCCGCGACGCAGCCCGACAAGTACCAATGGAACGTATTCTGATTGAAACCGACTGCCCGTACCTAGCTCCTTTACCCCACCGCGGCAAACGCAACGAGCCGGCGTTCGTGACGGAAACTGCGCGCCAGATTGGTCAACTGCGAGGCATGTCTGCTGAAGCTGTGGGACAGCAGACTGCAAAGAACTTTTACGGTTTCTTTTCGCTTCCCGAAAAGAGCGATTCCGTTTAGCTTGTTAAGCAGCATCTTTCAGCGTGGCAGCGTAATCTGTATAAGCAAAAGCTATGCCCGAAAATACCTTTGATATTGTGAGCAAGATCGACCTGCAGGAAGTCTCAAACGCGATCCAGCAGGCCCTTAAGGAAATTCATACCCGCTTCGATCTGAAGGATTCGAAATCTTCGATCGAACTGGAAGGTAAGGACGCAATAGTTCTGCACTCGGTTGACGAATTCAAGCTGAAGGCGGTCAACGACGTTTTTCAGCAAAAGCTGGTTAAACGTGGCGTTCCGCTCAAAGGCTTGACTTACGGTTCTGTCGAGGCGGCCGCCGGGAGCACCGCCAAGCAGCGCATTACCATGCAGCAGGGCATTCCCATCGAGAAAGCTCGAGAAATCGTCAAGCTGATCAAAAATACAAAGAAGAAAGTGAATGCTTCAATCCAGGCAGACCTGGTTCGGGTCAGCGGAAAAGACCGCGATACTCTGCAGGAAATCATTGCGTTGTTACGGCAACAGGATTTCGGCATTGACATGCAGTTCACGAATTACAGAACAAATTGAAGGCATGCCGCGCAGGCAGAAGGCACGGAGCGTAAGTTGAGGTAACGCGTTTCGCGTTGCCTCCGTGATTCAGTTGCGTGGCAAATCGGACTTTCGCTTGAGCACATCGCCAGCCATTGAAGGCAAGGAAATTTTCGAACTGCTGCGAGACGATCTGTCTGCGATCGAACGGGAATTTGGTCGCGATACAGTTTCTCAGGTCGAAGCCATCACCGAAATTGGCGAATACCTCCGCGCGGGCGGTGGCAAGCGTATTCGCCCTATGCTGCTTCTGCTTTCCTCCAAGCTTTTTGATTATGGCGGACGAGGCGCGATCAAGCTCGGCGCGGTCGTGGAGATCATCCACACGGCCACTTTGGTCCACGACGACATTATTGACGAAGCTCAGAGCCGGCGCGGTCGCCCGGCGGCCAATACGCAATGGGGCAATTCCAAGTGTGTCCTGGCGGGGGACTGGCTCTACATGCAGGCCTTCAAGATTGCGGTGCAGGAGCGGAACTTTCGCATTCTTGACACGCTGATCGATCTGACTCAGCAGATGGTCGAAGGCGAGCTTCTACAAATGGAAAAGTTGGGTAAGCTCATCTCGTTGGATGAGCACTTCGATCTGATCTACCGCAAAACTGCTTGCCTGTTCTCAGTTTGCATGCGGTTGGGGGCGATCCTGGGTGGCGCAAGCTCCGAACAGGAACAAAACCTCGCCCAGTATGGACGGGACCTGGGGATGGCATTTCAGATTGTGGATGACGTGCTCGACCTTACCGCTTCGGAGGAGGTTTTAGGCAAGCCAGTCGCCAGCGATTTACGCGAGGGCAAAGTCACAATGTCGGTAATTCACGCGTTGGAGCGATGTTCGCAACGTGAGCGTCAAATGATCAGCACGGTTATCGGCGACCGCGCTTTTAACGGCGTCACGCACGGCGACATCCTGGGAATTCTCCATCGCTATGGTTCGATCGACGCAGCTCATGAGAAGGCCACTCAGTACGCGCTGCTGGCGCGCAATGCCATCTGTGGTTTTCCAAAAGGCGAAGCTAAACGCGCACTGCTCTGGGCGCCCGAGTTTGTGGTGGCCCGCGAGAAGTAGAAATTATATTTGGGGGAGTTTCGTCGTAGCGGTGGGGGAGTTCCTTCGGACGTGAACAGTTTCCTCTCACTACTTGCGCATCACGGCTACACACTGATTTTTCTAGTGGTCCTGGCGGAAGCGATAGGTTTACCAATGCCGGCGGCCCTGGCCTTGGTCGGCGCTGGTGCAGCAGTTGCTTCCGGCACACTTCGGGCGCCCGGCGTGCTGGGCCTGGCCTTCCTTGGTTTGCTCGTTGGAGATACTTCGTTATTTGTCCTGGGTCGTTACATGGGCTGGGCCCTGCTAGGAGTTCTCTGCCGGGTATCGATCAATCCGGAGACTTGCATATTGCGGTCCGCAGAATCGTTCTATAAACGCGGGAAAATCACAATTCTGATCGCGAAGTTCATCCCCGGCATAAACACCATGTCTGCGCCCCTGGCGGGAAGCATGAAAATGCGCTACTGGCAATTCTTGCGGCTCGATTCCGCTGGCGCGCTGCTCTACATCCTCGCCTATGGTAGTCTCGGTTTCCTGTTTCGCGATTTTCTGGCGCGAATCACAATCGGCTTTCAGACCGCAGCGCATGTACTCTCCGAAACCTTATTCGCTGCTGCGGTTGTTTACATCGCTTATCGCATTTGGCTGTATAAGAAAAACAAAATTTACGGCGTGGTGCCGAGGATTCAGGTCCAGGAGTTGGCCCGCAAACTGCGAAGCGAGGACAGCAATGTATTGCTCGTCGACGTCCGCAGTCACGGCTACTACGATTCCGGCGCAGAGCGCATTAAAGGATCAGTGCGGCTGGAACCCAACAATCTCGCTGAGGAACTCAAGAATTGGAGTACAGACAAAGACATCTATCTTTATTGCACTTGAGCGCGCGAAGCCACCAGCGCCCGTGTGGCGCTGCAACTGCGCCAGCGGGGTTTTAATGCTTTTGTCATCGAAGGTGGTCTGGCGGCCTGGCGAAAAGCTGGCCAACCGGTCGAACCCGTCCCGCGCGACGATCTAGTCAAGCTGCCGACGTTTGCCTGATTCCGTCCATCAGCGGGGCATACTTGACCGTATACTTCGATCGATGCCTTCGAATAAAGAAATCGAGATCAAATTTCGCATAGCCGATTTACGCAGGCTCAACCTTCAGTTGCGTCGAGCGGGATTTCGCCTCCTCACACAACGTACCCATGAGATGAACACCCTGTACGACCTGCCCGGGTTTCCCCTGCGGAAGCGAGGCGAACTTTTTCGCTTGCGTAAGTACGGATCAGGATGGGTGCTGACTCACAAAGCCAAAGGCAAAGCCGGACGTCACAAGACACGAATCGAACTTGAAACGAGGGTCGACGACGGAAAGAAAATGGCATTGATCCTGGACGCGCTGGGTTTTGTTCCCACTTTTCGTTACGAGAAGTTCCGGGCAGAATGGCGTGATCCACAAGGGCACGTGGTTGTAGATGAAACGCCGATCGGCAACTTTGGTGAAATCGAAGGTCCATCGCGCTGGATTGACCGCACCGCCGGTCTTCTGGGCATTCGACAGCAAGACTACATCACTGACACGTACGTTAACCTCTTCTTCAACTGGAAGAAGGCCGCTCACAGCACTGCGAAGGATATGACTTTTGCTTGCATTCGCGGCTCCGGCCGAAACCTCACGAGGAACTAGTTTGGGAGGCGAAGGTGTCGCAAGCGGCCGATAGCCGGGGCGGCAATCAATGCGATTCCCGGCACGTCCTGACGCCGTTCTCTCGGCTGGACAAGCCGTGGGCCAGGCACGCCGCCATTGCCAGGAGAGCCCTCTCCGGTCGCCACGGCCGCTGCCTGCAGGAAAGACTGAGCCCAACGCTGCACGTTGTGCTCCTTCACGATATGGCGCAGGAGACGCATCCGCGTGCTTCTTTCTTCCTGCGACGTCAACGAAGCATCCCGAAGAGCCTGGGCTACACCTGCAATGTCATTGGGATTTACGAGCATTGCTCCGTGCCGCAATTCGTCGCTGGCGCCCGCGAATTCGCTGATGATCACCACCCCGCGCTCATCGACCTGTGCGGCGCAGAATTCTTTCGCCACCAGATTCATGCCATCTTTCAGGGGTGTGATCAAGGCAATGTCCGCTGCCCGGTAATACGCGATCAATTCATCTCGGGTTATTTGGCGATGCATGTAATGAACAGGTACCCACCCTCGCTCGGTAAACTCTCCATTGATCTGACTGACGAGCAGTTCGATATCCCGCCGCAGTTCTTTGTACCTGGGGATGTCCTCCCGGCTCGGCACTACAACCTGCGCCAAGGTAATTTGCCGATGCATGTCGGGAAATCGCCGCAGCACGTGCTGAAATGCCTTCAGTCGCTCGGGAATTCCTTTTGTATAGTCCAGGCGATCGACACCTAACACCAGAATGTTGTTATGAAATTCCTGCCGGACTGCGGCCGCCCGGGCAGCCATTTCCGGGCGCGCCGCCCGGTGCGCGAACTCCTCATAATCAATGCTGATGGGAAATGTCCCGAGGATCGTCTGACGTCCCCGGAAGCTGACCCGCACATGGGGACCCAGTTGCTCAACGGCCGCGTCAGGAAACAAATGCCTGAGGCAATAGAGGAAATTGTTTCGGTACCGCTCGGTTTGAAAGCCAACGACGTCAAACTCGAGCAGACACTTCAGAATCGAATCGCGCCACGGCAGTTGCTCAAAGATATCGGGAGAAGGAAATGGAATGTGCAGGAAAAAACCGGTGCTTGTCTGCTTCCCGAGTTGCCGCAAATTACATCCGACAAGCATCAGATGGTAATCGTGTACCCAGATAAAATCACCGTCTTGAGCCGTGTCTGCGACGGCCGCCGCGAACTTACGATTCACTTTCTGGTACACATCCCAGTAATCGGGGTCGAAGTTGCATCGAGTAGGCATATCGTGAAACAAGGGCCAGATAATTTCATTGGTAAATCCGGCGTAGAACTTGTCGATTTCGTCGCTGCTCAGGGTGATGCCCTGCAGCTCATACGAACGTCGCCGAGACGCGCGGGCGAGCAAGTCCTTAACCGGCAGATCTTCGGCCGTTCCTGCCCATCCAATCCAGATGCCCTGCCGATCCTGCCACACACTCTCGAGCGCTGTTGCCAGGCCTCCCGAACTGCGCTCCACGCGCATTCCAGCAGCAGCCTGCTTAATTGAAACCGGCAGCCGATTCGAAACGTTGATAAGGCGTCTTCTTGTAAGCATTCAGGCTCCCTGTTCCGTGGCAGTAATCCACTGGCGTAAGAACTCAATGAGTTCATCAGGCGGTCGCAGCTGGATGTCAGCCAAGGTAGGTCTAAATTGTTCTCGCACCAGCACGGTAAGACCTTTGCCTTGCAACACGCGAAATGCGTCCTCGTCCGTGCGGTCGTCGCCTAGATACGCAATCGCCGCATCCGGGTTGCTTTCCCTTAGGATGGCGGTAACCGCCGTCCCTTTGTCTGCGCCTCGTACGCGGATCTCAAGACCGCCATCAAAATTAAGCAACTCCAATGTGCACTGGTGCGCCAAGTCGCGCCAAAGATGTCGAAACCTTCTACGTATTTCTTCGGCTTCCGCGTTGGCCAGCCCCCTCCAGTGCAGCGCGACCCCGCTCGTCTTAATTTCCAGTCGCTCTTCCAGGCCTTGTTCACGAACAGACTCCGCGGCCTTCCGAAGCCCGGTTTCCTGCTCTCCTGAAAGCGGCGCCGAACAATAACTGCCATCGCGCAGCAAGCGTTCCATGCCATGGCTGCCCCAGATTTCGGGGCGAGGATCCATTCCGCATAGCGCAAGCAATTCCCGGGCTGGACGGCCGCTAACCAGAACTACTCGGGTGCCGTTCCCATTGATCCGTCCCAGTAGTTTTGGAACTTCTGGATAGGGGACAGCGCGATCACGTTCGACTTGAAACGGCGCCAGCGTTCCGTCGTAGTCAAGCAGGAGAACACGGGTTGACGCCGAGCGAAGCTGCCCAAAGAAGGCCGTGCGGCGATCCGCGTATGTCAGGGCTCCCATCAGTACCTCTAGATGAGCTATTTGCCAAGAACTTTGTATGCAAATGCAAAGTGGCTGGCCACTACTTTGCGGTGCCGGAACCTAACACAGCGAGGGTAAGTCAAAACATTATAGCAGCGTGACCTTTTCCAGAAATACTCGGAAGTGCACGCTGCCCTGCCAGCGGTTAGAAAACCAGCTGAGGACGCAATCATGAGCACTGGCTTACGTCCACCGGAACAACTTAAGTGCCAGCGCAAAGGAAATTCCGCCCCACACCGCCAGCACAACGATTCGACCGCTCTGGGCGGCCAGAGACGCTCCCTCCAGTATCGTAGCGCGCAACGCATCGTTGAGCGCTGTCAGCGGAAGCGCCTTAATGAATGGATGGATAATCGCGGGAAAGCGCTCGTAGGAGAAGAACACGCCGGAGAAAATCCACATCGGCATCATCACAACATTAATCAGCCCGCTAACGCTTTCTATCTTTTGCGCGCGGCTGGCCGTAAGCAACCCGACACCAGCAAACCCGAGAGCTCCTATGGCTCCTATCAGCAGAATCCCGAGCACAGACCCGAGCACCCGCATGTGAAACACCAGCACCCCAAATCCCAGTAACAACCCGACCTCGATGATCATCAGCAGCAATCGGCTGCTGGCCAACGCAAGCAGAAAATCGCTGCGCCGCATAGGAGTCGCCACAAAACGCTTGAGCAGCTTGCGCTGCCTCATATCCACGATCGCAAAGCCGATCCCCCACATGGCGGCATTCATCACGTTCATTCCAATCAGCCCCGGAATGAGGAAATCGATATAACGCGACCCCGGCTCGCTGGACATGACGCTTGATGTTGACAGCGGATTCCGGCGCCCAGCCGCAGTTTGGAGAGTATCATCCACTTCCGCTTTTGAGAGCACGCTCTCGGGCCGCGCCGGATCGAACACGTACTTTAAGGTATCGGCAGGACCAACCTCGATCACCAGATCGTACTTTCCCAGGCGGAAACCTTTCAACGCCTGCGCCTGATCGATCACGTCCACATGAATTGATGACATGCGCCCGGAGTGTTGAATAAGATCCAGCGCTCGCTGAGCTCCCGGACCGTTCACGATTGCGATCGCGGTTGTGTCTGCCGGCTTGTTGCGGAATGCGATGCCGAGTCCCAGCGCCAGGAGCAGCGGGAAGACGAACACCCAGAAGACCACCTCTGGCTCGCGCCTGAGTTCCTTCATGCGTGCACTCAGCAGATGCGTGAACCCCGACCAGCGACCGTTGGACAGTCCAGTAGCTGAAAGTGGGGATCGCGACAACGCCGGTGATTGCTGTACGGTGCTCATTAGTCTTCCCTTAAGTGCCGACCGGTCAAGCGGACGAAAACGTCCTCGAGGCTCGCTTGGCGAGTGGTCAGATGCTCAAGCTCGGATCCTTGCTCTTCCACCGCTTCCAGCAACGCGGGAATGGTTAAATGCGGCTCACGAACCGTTAGGCAAACAAGTCCATCGTCCTGCCGAACACTTTCCACCCCCGGCAGCCCACGCCAGCGCTCCGCTGCCGCCCCGTTATGGTGGCCACTAGCCTCGAATTCAACCACATGATGACCGCCAAGCCGGGCGATCAAATCAGCTGGACTGCCTTCCGCGATGATCTGTCCATGATCGACAATGGCAAGGCGGTCGCACAGCCGTTCCGCCTCATCCATGTAGTGGGTGGTCAACAGGACGGTCCCGCCGTGCTGCTGAAAACCGCGAATGATGTCCCATAACTGGCGACGGCTTTGCGGATCAAGGCCAGTCGTTGGCTCGTCCAGAAAAAGAATTCTTGGATTTCCGACAAGCGCGGTTGCGACTGCCAGGCGTTGGCGCTGCCCACCGGAAAGTTTGCCCACCCATGCATCGGCTTTCTCGCGGAGCTGCAACTGATCGAGCACCTGGTCCGACGAGCGCGGCTCGCGATAAAAGCTGGCAAACAATTCTATGGTCTCGCGCACCGATAGCTTCTCGGAGAGCCGGGTCTCTTGCAATGAAATCCCCAGCCACTCGCGCAATTCGCGCGGATGTTCCTGCCAGCTATGCCCCAGGATGGTGACCTGTCCCGACGTCGGTTCGAGCAAACCTTCAAGGATTTCAATTGTAGTGGTCTTCCCTGCCCCATTGGGCCCGAGCAGCCCGAAGCACTCCCCACTTTCGATCTGGAGGTTGAGGCCGCGCACCGCTTCGACCTTTCCATCATAGGTTTTTCGCAGATCGCGGCATTCTACGGCGACGGACATTGGCAAATTCTAACTGAATGCGGCGGTTCTCGGTTGCGTAGTGAATGGAAAACGACGTCCGCGACTCGTATAGAATGATGACTATCCCGGTGGGGTTGAGAACCTTCGTATGCACGGCCAACGACAGGGCTTCACCTGCGCATACCCCCGCAAACGTCCGTGCGTCGCTAAGCGCTTTTCCAGTTCACCGTGGGCCGCTCAATAGAAAGGACCGCTCCATGCTTAGGAGAATTCCTGCTCTTCTTCTCTGTGTTCCTGGACTTCTAACCCTCGCATCTGCCCAAAGTGTTCGCCACTTTACATTTCATTATGCGTTTACAGTTAAAAATCTTTCGCCCGGAGAGCGAGTCCGAGTCTGGATGCCTGTCCCACAAACCGACGCATTTCAGGAGGTGAAGTTGATCTCAGCGAAAGGAGACCTTCCGCTGAAGAAGACTCACGAGTCGGAATACGGCAACGAGATGTACTACGCCGAGATTTCTAAGGACCAGCAGCCAGAATTGCACTTCGAGATGGTTTACGACGTGGTTCGACACGAACATCTCGCCCTGGGAGTTTATTCGCCTCACCTCGAACCGGTGGCTTTGAGTTCTAAAGAGCAGAAACGGTATCTTGCCCCTGACGCGCTGGTTCCGGTCACTGGTTTGCCGGCAGAGTTGGCTGTCAAAGTTACTGCAGGCCAAACATCAACATTGGACAAAGCTCAGGCCATCTACGACTACGTTTTTTCAACTATGCGCTACGACAAAACAGGCACAGGCTGGGGCCGTGGCGACGTGCTCTACGCGTGCGATGCCAAGAAAGGAAACTGCACGGACTTTCACTCTCTATTTATCGCAATGGCTCGATCCCAAGGCATTCCCGCGCGCTTCGAGATCGGATTTCCGCTTCCGTCCGATAAGAACTCGGTTGAAATTCCTGGCTACCATTGCTGGGCAGAATTCTTCGATCCACAACACGGATGGATACCCGTCGACATCTCCGAGGCCTGGAAGCATCCCGAGAAAAAGGCCTACTTCTTCGGCGCCCACGATGACAATCGCGTGCAGTTCACACTTGGGCGCGACCTGGAACTGAATCCGAAGCAGTCGGGAAAGCCCCTGAATTATTTCATTTACCCCTACGTTGAGGTCGATGGCAAAGAGTACGCGAATGTTTCCAACGCGTTCTCATTTGCGGATGTAGGAGGAACATCAACTGCGTTGAAATAACTTCTCAATCATCGTCATCCGGTTTGTCCGTCGCGGGGAGTCGATGCACAACCGGCGGTAGGGGGGCGTCGCCCTTGCGATCACGCCACAAGATCGCGTTCAGGACGGCAGAATCGACCGCATCCGGTCTTGAGAAATCCATTGCCGCTGATTCCTTGGCGCCCTGCCCTCTTGGCGGATTCATCTGGTAAATTAAGCCATTGTCGCGATTGCTCCAATCCGCAGTAAACGGTAACTGGTTTCCTGCTCCGGAAAACATATAACTCATCATTGGCGCATACGCGTCGTTCTGGTTCATAGGCGGCAATCCGAGCAATACCTCCATTGTGTGAATTGTGCTCACGGTTGTATAGAAATGATGCTCGACAAACGGCTGATCGCCTGAACCGGGCGAATATTTACTGATCACAAACGCGATCGAGCGATGCGCATCGACGTGATCGGCGCCGTTCTGCGCGTCGTCCTCTAGAATGAAAATTGCGGTGTCGTCCCAATAACGGCTATGCGAGACCGCTTCCACCACCCGGCCAACCGCAAGATCGTTGTCGGCCACGGAAGCCGCAGGGCGCGGATGTCCGGGTGTGGTTCCGTGAGTGTGATCGTTCGGCAAATAGAGCAGCGTAAACGCCGGCAACTGTTCGCCCGTGCCGATGTCACGCGCGCGCGCAAAATCCTTGAATTCGTTCAGGAATTCATCAGCCCTGAGCTGGTCCGGATAGTCGGTGTTGAAGTCCACAAACCTGGGATCAAAATGGTCCCGCAACACCGCTTTTGTAGGCTTGTTGAATTTCATCAGTGGCAGCGGCCACGGCCACGGACTCGCGCTTCCGTGAGGCTGGCCCACGTTGGATGGCAATGATTCACCCCTGGCAACCTCGGCTTGCGGACATTTCTCCGAGAAGGCTGAAGGCGTGCCTTCTTTGAGCGCCTCTACACCTTCTGGTTTGCACCAAATCGTGGCTACAAATTCCCCATAATCGCGGTAGCTCAGCCCGTGTGCCGCAAGGTTGTCCCAGAGATATCCGGTTGCAGGGGCATCCACATCCGGCCCGTTGTGGTCCAGCGGAAATTCGTCAGCTACAGTTCCCTGAAAATCGTACGTGCGTTCTTTTCCCCGATAGTTAATTTGCCAGTTGTTTTCGTTGTAGTCGCTGGTGATTCCGGCAGTTGACCATTCGTGCCCGTCGCCAGAGACTTCGCCACTGTCATAGAAGTTATCCAGCACCCCAAATTGCAAAGCGAGCTTGTGTTCGTTGGGTGTAACATCAGCGCCATACATGGTCAGAGAAGCATCACGGTTGCCGACCTTCAAGTCGCCGAATATTTGGTCGTAGGTCCGATTTTCTTTGATGATGTAGATCACATGTTTAATCGGACTCGATCCGTTCGCGAACTGGATTCTCCCAGCTTCAGAACCGAAACGATTGTTTTCCTCCACTCGTTTGGTCAACTCCGGCAATTGCGCTTCGATTTCACGAAGATTAAATCGCGCGACTGATCCGTAGAGCAAGGTGGCAATGTAGGCGTGGGAGTGATGGCGAATCTCGTGTTCGGTCTGGCCGGGGAAATTATCGGGACCGGTGCCTTGCCCCTTCGAGGTGGCAACGATCAAATCATCGCTGGCTGTTGCCAGGGCAGTGGGATACCAATCTGTGGGAATGAAGCCGAGGGCGCTCGCATTCGCGCTTAACTGAGAAGTGTCATACACCGCAATTGCATTGATGGATGCACACGCGGCAAACAGTCGTTTGCCATCCTCCGACTGTGCCAGAGCTACGGGAAACGTTCCGTGCTGATTGACCGCTGCAGGCACGACTGTCAGAGTCCATTTTCTCAGGCCGGTCGCCGTGTCTATCACCCCGATGCTGTCGGAGTTTGCCAACGCTACATACAGCAGTTTCTCGTCTGGGCTCAGCAACAGGGCAGTTGGATGCGGCCCGGGTTTTATAGGCTCCTGAGGAGCTAGGAGGGGAATCATGCGATGCAGTTTTCCCCGCCCCAGGTCCAGCTCGGCTATGCTCGATGAATTCCATAAGCTGCACCAAGCCTGACGACCGTTGCGAGCTGCTACGCAGGTGTAAGGAAATTCTGAGGGGACAATTTGGTGCCCGCTGACATCGACACTCTTCAGGATCTTCCCACTCGATGAATCCACCAACACGAAGTTGTCCGAGTAATTGTCGGCGATCAGCAGCCTATCCGCTTGCCCATTGTCCCCGGGAATCACTGCGAGACCTGCCGGATAAGGAATAGCGGTACCGTCCGGAGTTTTGCGCAGTGCAAATGCAACGATCTTCCCTTTCGCAAGCTTCTGCGGAGGGATTTTCAGGAATCGCTCGGGCGTAACCTTGCCATCGCGGAAGTTGTACACGGCAATGCCGTTCCCCGTATCTCCAGACTTCTCCCCGGTGGGATCACTGATCGAACCCATCGACGCATAAAGATGACTTCCATCGGAGCTGAAAGCCAGGCCAATGTAGTAGCTCTGGTGCGCATCAGCCGCCAGTCGCTCGTCAGGAAAATCCGTGAGCCGATTAGTCGAGAGATCGAGTATCGCAATCGATTGGTAACCTTTATTCCGTTGCGATCCATAACCATCATTTAGAAATGCCGCGTAGTGCTTGCCGGGGCTTATCGCGACCGTCGGTGTAAAACCGTTTAGTGTGCCCAAAACTCCAGGCGATGGGCCAATCAGGAGCTTGCTGGTCGGCAGCGGAATCTCGCGCACTTCGAGGTTCTGTTGACTACGTTGAAGCGCAGTTTGTGCCAAAAGAAAACTTAAAGCCGCGAGTAGCAGGAGTGGTAAGGCCGCCAGGGCTGATCGCAACTCTCCTCCAATGAGACGGTAAGAAACTTCTAACATCGCGCTGACAAAAAAGGAAGGCGTTCCGAAGGGGGCCAGAGGCCCGAGGCGAAACTTTCTGTTGATACCGAGCATCAACTCGGACGGGGGCATTTGCATGCGGCGGTTTCTGATCTGCTTGACGGTTGTTTGTATAAGCACGTGGGCAATTCCGGCTTTAGCTCCCGGCGGTTCAACCACCCGCGTCCCCATCCTGGTTGAACTTTTTACTTCGGAAGGCTGCTCGGACTGTCCGCCAGCCGATGCATTTCTGGAAAAATTGGATCGGCAGCCCTTCCAGGTCGCCGAAATGATTGTGCTCAGCGAACACGTAGATTACTGGAACCATGACGGCTGGAAAGATCCGTATTCGTCTCATTTTTACAGCGAGCGACAGGCCGCCTACGCGCGACGTTTTTTCCTGCCCAGCGTCTACACTCCGCAGATGATTGTCGATGGAACGAGCGAATTTGTCGGGAGCAACCAAGCCGCCGCTGGTGAAGCCTTCGCCAAGGCGGCAAATACGACAAAAGTCGGCGTTCGGATGTCCTCAATCTCGATTGATTCCGCTAACAACCTGATGGCGCATATTGAAACCAACGCTCTGCCTGACAATCAGAAAGCCGATGTTTACGTCGCGATCGCCCTCAATCATGCCGACTCCCAGGTCTCGGCGGGCGAGAATGCTGGAAGAAAACTTTCACACACAGCGGTGGTACGGCTCATCTCGAAGGTTGGATCAGTCGAGAAAGGCCAGCCCTACGCACAAGAGATTCACATGAAGCTGCCCCCCGATGTCTCCCCCAGCAACTTGCGAATTGTGAGTTTTGTTCAACAGGCGCAACAAGGGAAGGTTTTTGGAGCGGCAATGCGGCCGCTCGGCTCAGAGAGTCACTGATCCAGCCGCGAATAATCTTTGCCACATTCAACTGATCGACGCGACTACACGTTAGTAACCTACCCAAAGCGGTCGGTCAGGTACATCATAGCTATTCCGGTGGTCCGTCCGGATACAAAAATGCCGCAGAAGCTATTGGAAGTACTCATGTTAGGTCGTTGTTCGCACGAATTCTCCTGGCCGCGGCGAGCCTCTGACGGCGACTATTACCAGGTTTGTCTGCTCTGCGCCGCAGAATACAAGTATGACTGGAAGACGATGCGGCGCACTGAGCGTGTCGATCGCAGTCGAGAGCCTAACCTTGAGCCCGGCAGTGCTCGACGTCGCAGCCATAGCCGCAAACCTACCTGGGTCCCGCGCGCCCGTCGACTCAGGCTTGACGCACCTTTACGCTACCGAGTTAAGAACCTGGGGAGCTGGCATGAAGGTGTGATCGACAATCTCAGCCAGTCGGGGCTGCTTTTTCACGGTTCGCAACGTTTTCCCGAGAATACCCTCATAGAGATGGTTTTTGAGATGCCCGAAGAGATCTCAGGTCAGAAGAACAGTACGGTGTTGTGCCAGGGGCGGATCACACGGGCCAAGGAACAGGGGAAAGGAAAACAGGAGTCGTCCGGCGTGCCAGTGTTGGCTGCCAGTATTCTCGACTATAAATTTCTTCACCAGCAACGTCCTTAGTGAACCGGAATTTGCGAATCGGCGCCGGATGACAGTACAGTCCTGATCAACAATTTTGGCTTTGGAAGTAAGCTTCTCTGCATCTAATTTCCCATATACTGGCATTACACCATCAGGAGCATCAGGTATGAAGGCGAGAGTCTCTCTCCACTTAAGTGCAATTCTGCTTTTGATCACCTTGACCATCACGTTGGGCTGTTCAAGAGCTCCGAATGACGCTCAGATCGCCAGCGATATCCAGTCCAGGATCAACTCAGATTCCGGACTCCAAGGCAAGCAGCTCGAGGTCCAGTCGGTCAACGGCTCGGTCACGCTGGCCGGAGTGGTGGATAACGATGCGCAACGGGATGCAGCCGCCCGATATGCCTCTTCAGAACCGGGAGTTAAGCAGGTTGTGAACAACCTGCAGATTGCGCCGCCTGCACCCGCTCAGGCTGAGCAACCGGCCCCGCCTCCGGCGGGGGAGCCTAAGCCGGCATCTAGTCGCCAGAAAAAAACTCGCAAGCGTCAGGAAGACACTGCTTCAAACTCGCAAGTAGCGGAGCAGACACCACCTCCGGCTCCAACACCGGTATCGGCACCTGTGCCCGCTGCAGCGCCTATGACTCCGCCACCGCCTCCTCCACCACAGAAGGTTACGATTCCAACGGGCACTGCTTTAGCGGTCCGACTCGTCGATCCTATTGATAGTGAGAAGAACCAAGTTGGTGAGACCTTCCATGCCACCCTCAACAATCCCATCACGATCAATGGAGACACGGTGATTCCATCGGGCAGCGACGTTCAGGGCCACCTGGCCGATGTGAAGAGTGCCGGCAAATTCGCCGGTCAATCGCAAGTTATTTTGCAATTGGACAGCATCCGGTCCGGCGGCCAGACCTACAACATTCAGACGGATCAGTACAAGAAACAAGGCAGTTCACGTGGCAAAAACACCGCTGAGAAGGTTGGAGCGGGAGCAGGTATCGGAGCATTGATCGGTGCACTTGCGGGTGGCGGCAAAGGAGCAGCCATTGGGGCGGCAGCCGGCGGCGGCCTGGGCGGCGGCGTTCAAGCAGCCACCAAAGGTCAACAGATCAAATTGCCCTCGGAGACTGTCTTGAACTTTACGCTGCAAGCTCCGGTCACCGTGGTCGCAACCAGCCAGGGTCCGGACGCGGGACGTCAGAAGTTGGACGCGAACCAGCAATAGTGGTCCTGGATTTGAATGCAAGGCGCGGCACACCCGCGCCTTATTTTTTTGTCAATATCCGTAACTGATTACCCCGTTTTGTGACGTAGCTCACAGCCCCTCGGACCAAGTCCTGAATACACTTTTCCTAGCCATAATTCTCAGCAGTGCCGCAGTTATAGGAGGCAAGTATGAAGCTAGGCAAGTTGGTGAGCTTGTGTGTGGCACTCATGCTGTTCGCAGCCGCCGCGGGAGCGCAGGATCAAACTCAAAAAACCATCAAGCATGTTCCGGTTTCGGCCACTTCCCCGTCCTCGGGCGCGGAAATGTACAAAGCCTATTGTGCCGTCTGCCATGGCGCCGATGGCAAAGGCAATGGTCCAGCCGCGTCCGCTCTTAAGACACCCCCCACTGATCTGACACAATTAAGCAAGAACAACGGGGGGAAGTATCCGGACCTGAAGGTGGCGTCTACAATTCGCGGAGAAGGTAACATTGCCGCGCATGGCACCCCTGACATGCCGATGTGGGGGCACTTGTTCTGGGGCATGAGCCATGGCCACGAGGGCGAAGTCCAGCAACGAGTGGCCAATCTGACCAAATACGTCGAGTCTCTGCAAGCAAAGTGAATCTCCATCGGGACAGAGGGCGTGAGGCAACTTCACGCCTTCTTTTTGTCCACGCGGGTGGGGGTGCGCAATCGAACATGCACTTTCGTCACCTGCTTTGCCCGTCCGAAGGCACCATATAATCGATACAAACCCATAGAATCATGAGGTAAGTACGCCTCTACGGTGGATCCTGTCTTATCATTGGCGACGCTCGCGTTAGGGCTGGCATTTGGCAGCTTCCTGAACGTGTGTATCTATCGCATGCCGCGCGGCATTTCGATCATTCATCCAGGCTCGCGGTGTCCTAACTGCAATGCTTCCATCCATTTCTACGATAACGTTCCGATACTGAGCTGGATCGTTTTGCGCGGCCGCTGCCGCAGCTGCCGGAATCCGATATCGGCACGTTACATGGTGGTAGAGCTGCTCACTGGCGGCCTGTTTCTTCTTTGCTACGCCCATTTTGGATATGCGTTGGCAACCCTGAAGTGCTGCACTCTTGGGTTCCTGCTTCTGGGTTTGATTTTCACCGACGCCGAGACGCAGCTTCTTCCCGACAAACTTACCCTGCCGGGAATCGTCCTGGGCGTGGTCTTCAGTATGGTCGTGCCGGTTAATGACCTGCTCTCGCAAGTGCTCCCAGGAACAATCTTGGTGTCTGTGCCGCACGCATCCTGGCGTCTGCTTTCGTTGCTCGATTCCCTCGCCGGGGCAGCAGTCGGAGCCTCGTTCATTTACGGCGCCGGGGCGATTTACCTGCGCGCTCGCGGCGTAGAAGGCATGGGCTTTGGAGATGTCAAGTTGATGGCTATGGTAGGCGCCTTTCTCGGCATCCGCCTCACGGTTTTTACCATCTTCGCGGCTTCGATCGCGGGATCCCTATTTGGACTCGGCACGCTTCTTTCGGTGTGGATGAAGCGTACACAGCGTCGCATCTTGCGCAATCATGAGTCGGTTCAGCAAGCGCGCCGGCGTGCCTGGCAGTCTGCCTCAATCGCGCTGCGCTATCTGCCGATTCCGTTTGGCGTTTTTCTGGGGGGGATGGCGATGCTGGCCGTCTTCTTCGGAAACGGTCTTGTGCGCTGGTATTGGAGGTGGTTGTGAACCTCGGGAGCATCGTCCGGAAAAAATTCTGTGTCCGCCCAGTAAGGGCATGCGACACAAAGGATGGAGTGATTATGAATCGCGTTACGAATCTTTGGCTGGCGTCGGTAATTGTCGGAGCAATAGCCGTGGTTCCTGGTGGCGCTCAGAATACAACTACGCAGAACAACAGTACTCAAACTGTGACGCCGCAATTCACCACGACCGTCTCAGAGCCGTCGCTGGGCAGCTATGCTCGTGCCTTGAAGAACGACAAGAAAGTGCAGGCAGCCAAGAAGTTTGACAATGACAATCTGCCTCGCGAAGACAAGCTCAGTGTCGTAGGAGAAAAGGACGCGGCAAATCCACAAGCATCAGATTCGAGTTCGGCGGACAAAGCTAAACCCTCGACCCCAGCCATAACTCCAGGCGAGTCCCCAGAACAACGTCAGCAGGTTTATGACCAATGGAAGGACCGCATTGCAACCCAGCAATCTGAAGTGGACTTGCTCTCGCGGGAACTTGACGTCGAACAGCGCGAATATAAGTTGCGGGCCGCCGAGTTCTACGGTGATGCCGGCGACCGGATGCGCAATCAAGCGGCATGGGACAAGGAAGACGCCGAGTACAAGGAGAAGATCGCCGATAAGCAAAAGGCATTCGATGACGCCAAGCAGATGCTGGGTGACATGCAAGAGGAGGCCCGCAAAGCCGGCGTTCCGACCTCGGTTCGCGGAGAGGATCAACAGCCGCAACAATAAGCGCGCACAAGCACCTGAGGGCCTCTGACTCGACATCGGAGGCTTTCTTGTGTGAACCCAATTTTAGGCTCGGCTCATCGAGCGGCTGTGTGCTCTCGCAATCTCCATATCTGTTTCAAGTGATGCCGTCCGTGTACCCAATGGAATTGCCGCCATTGCTGCGCAGTTAGCGGGCCGAGAATGGGATGATCGAGGATGCGCGTGGCCTTGCCGAACCGCTCCTCACATTGCGTAATCGCTAGGTTCATTGCGGCGAGTTCCGCCTCAATCGCCTTGAGGACTTCTACCGCCTCCATACCTCTGGGGGTTGAACGTTCCGGGGCTTTTCGGCCAGGTGGCATGTACCCCAAGCCGACCACAACGGTAGTCTTGATTCGATCCTGCAAGCGGGGAGTCCGCGCCAGCGGCCTACCTTCCTGCAAACACCGCTCACAACCCTTCACGGTGCCGTGGTAGGTCAAGTAAAGGTGCTCCAGCACTTCAGCCGCGCACCACTTCCCTGGCGGATGCCACTTAAGCTGCTCTGCACTCATGCCCCGCGTCGCATCGGCGATTGCAACCTCTAACCTTCGCAGGCCGCCGCTCAAACCCTTATCCCTCAAGGTACATCCTCCACAAACCTGAGCTTAGCAAAACTCAGTCTAGTAGAATTAAGCCCGTCACTCACAGTCGCAAAATTTGTGGGTTGGAAGGTGATATGAGCAAGGCACTTGCTGCCGCGCTGGCGCTATTGTTCCTGATAAGTTGCACTTCACAGCCGACGCAACCGGCGCAGACCGAGAAGCCGCAGCCCAAAACACCCGAGTTCGAAACCGGACGCGTTGCGTTCCAGAAGATGTACATTGCCGCACGCGGCTGGCAGCGAGACGCAGAGCCGTTCCGTTTGCAGTCCGATATTACGGCGGATTCCAAGGGCAAAGATGGGAAAGCCGACGTGTGGCGAGCCTGGTTCGCTTCGCCATCGGCGACCAGCGCCAAGCCATTCGCATGGTCCGGCACGGATGCGCCCGATGCACCTTCACGCGGCATCAACCCCGGCAGCGAAGATACGTATAGCCCCAGCAACACATCAACCCAGATCTTCGACGTTGCCTTCTTAAAGGTCGATTCCGACAAAGCTTTGGAAGTAGCGCAGCAACACGGCGGCGACAAAGTAGTTGAAAAAACACCTGACACACCAATTTTTTATGTGCTCGATTGGAACCGCGTCAGCAATCAGCTCATTTGGCACGTCATTTACGGCACGACGCGGGATGATGCCACGTTGAGAGTGCAAGTAGATGCCAGCAGCGGAGATTTCCTCCGCATTGAGAAGTAGAACAACTTTCTGTGAACCAAAAAGAAACGCCGCCCGAAATGAGCGGCGTTCTCATCAAGGAAGATCAACTCGGCTAGCGGTGCCCGCCTCCCCCGTGCGAACCACCACCGCCTCCGTGAGACCCTCCGCCACCATGGGACCCGCCGCCCGAGCTGCTGTGAGAGCCTCCGCCTGAGTAGCTACCGCGACCTCCAGAAGCTCCGTACGAAGGCGCTCCATATCTTGATCCTCCATACGAGCCATATCCTCCATAGCCGCGTCCCGAATATTGGCCGTACCCGCCGTAACCGCGCGTCGAGTAGCCGCCATAGGCGCGAGTCGAATAATTGCTACTCTCCCCCCCGGAATAGGTCCGCGTCACCGGGCCCGTAGGACGTGGCACTGACCGAGCAGGTGTTGTGGATCGCCCGCTCGACGCGGAGGACGAGGAGCCGGAATTGAATCCGCCGGTCCCAGGCCGTGGCACATTGTGATTCGTCGCGATCTGCGAGGTTTCGCCTCTCGCGCCACTCGCAGATGGCGGCCGCGGGACGTTCGAGTTATCGCCAGCGATGCGGCTCGATGAATTCCCGTTGACGCTTTGTGGCGGTCGCGGCACATACCGGCCTCCAGACTCAGGTGTACGCGCAGCTCCGGCATTTGCCGTAGGGCCTCCAGCAGGAACCGCATTCCCGCGCACCACTGAAGTGTCGGAGCCGCGCATTGCTGTGTTCTCGCTGCTGCGTGGCATGATCGAGCGCGATGCAGCTGGTGCTGTAATCCGGCTGAACGTCGAGCGTGAGAACGCACCCGCTGACGGTCTTGCCGCGGTTTCGCCGGGTCGATTTCCCAACATCGCCTGCCGCGTGGGATTTGCCTCCACCCGACCCAGCGCAGAAGCATCCTTCAACTGGTTCGGGGAAACCCGAACCGAGTTTCCACGTACCGACAGACCGAGTTCCAGGCCGTCCCGGGACATGGCGGTGATCGCACCCGGCCTGCTCGCAAAGCGCGGCATGCCCACGCCATTTCTTCCATAGAGAGCAGTATTGCCACGATTACGAAAATAGTTGTTCGTAATGTTGGTGATGTTCGTAATACGCGTGTTCGTGATATTCACGTTGCGAAAATAGCCTGGTCCCGCGTGGTACCAGGGGAAGAACGGCTCGCCCCATCCCAGCGGGCACCAGCCAAAACCTCCGTGGAAGCCAACTCCAAAGCCCCAACCCCAGCCAAAGCCAAGGCCCCAGCGAGGACCACCAAACCAGGCCACCAGAGCTGGCGCATACCACGGGCGTACCCAGTACGGTCCCGGAGCCCATCCCCAATATCCACCCCACCATACCCAGCGCCCGTAGTGAAATGGCGCGAAACCCCACGGATAATAGTCGGCCCAAGTCCAGCCCCAGGGCGCTACCCAAATCCAGTGACCGTAGGTGTACGGTGCCCAATCCGGAGCAACTGAAGCAGGAACCCAGATCGCTCCGTAATCCGGAGTGTCTTTCCAGGTTCCGTACTCGTCGAGATCGTCTGCGCCAACTGTGCCGGGTGCAACGTGCCGTGCCGAGACGGACTGATCGAGCCGTTTATCGCGCGTTCTACACCATTCATCGAAACCATCGGGCGCCGGTGCGTTGTGCGTTTCGTGCGCCAGAGAGGTGCCAGTGTTGAACTGCACCTGCTCACCTTCGTGTACTCGCACCGCCTGCCCCTGCCCTGTGGCTTCACCTTCGCCCTTCATGACCGTAACCAACGTAGTATCGGCATTCGGATCCACGTCGAAGCGGTAGTCTCCAGGCTTCGAGAGTGTGAATGCCAGATTTGGCGTATCGACTTCCCAGGTTTCGCCGTCGTACAACTTGCGCAGATGCACATTGAGCGCGCCCTGGTGTAACGAGACCTGCACCACGTCATTGTTTACGTTGGTGAGGGTCAGACTGGTTTCGGAGTTGATCCTAATGTGGCCAGTTCCGAAGTCTAATTCTGCGCGCGAATTCTTGTCAGCCCAGACATTGTCGGCGATCGTAAGTGGGCGATTGGCTTCTGCCTGCACCCAGTCGTCAGTTCCGTGGGGCTGCACGGATACCTGGCCGGTCATGTAGTCCACCCGAGCCACTCGGCCAGGGGGGTCGGTTGTACCCGCAGATTCGTCCTGCGCCCACGCCGAAGAAACCAGAGAGACGGCTAGAAGTAGCAAGAAACTCATCGGAATAATGCGTTCTAAGTGTTTCATGGCCTTTCTCCCTGAACTCCGCTTGGCGCTGCGTTCTGGAGGTGTGTCCGATCGACTGGCCCCCATTGTTATCAGACTGCCAGTTGTATAAACCCCAGTGAGGGCAATGAGTTGCTCCGCTTACGATTGGTGGAGTTCAAAGCTAAGTGGTTAGATTGCAATAGGATGCGAACCTACAAGGCTGGCTCAAAGCTCTCGGGCTAACACTTCCGAGGGATATCTTAGGCTCTTCCGGGCTATTGGGAAGGTTCGGCAACGCCCGTAAACTTTGGAGTACATCTGACATTACTACCCTCGCGAATGATCCAGCGATTCGCAGTGTTTTGTGGTAAGACCGGAAAGCTCTCAAGGAAACGGTCATATGGACGATAAACGCCGCCGCAATCGAAAAAAGGCTGTACTGCCGGTTCGAGTTTCCGGCAACGATAGCACGGGTAACGCGTATTCCGATCTGGTTCACACTTTGGATATCACGGAATCGGGCGCGAGCTTGGGCGGCTTGCGGCATCCCCTTGAAGTCGGCACCTTAGTGACGCTGCAATACAAGCAGCACCGCGCCAGCTTTCGAGTGGTTTGGACGAAGGCGGTTGCGGGTCATAACGAGCATCGGGTCGGCCTGCAGGCGCTCGATCCAAAAAGTTTGTGGGGATTCGGTACGGAGTTGCGCACAGAGGCAACAGCTCAAGCGATATTGCCGGTCGTTGCACCGTCCGAAGCATAGACAGGTCGTAAAATCATTCTTTCCTTAAACATCCATGCAAAATTCTGCCTAGGGATCGTGTTGCAGACAGAATATCCGCTGGGAGTCCCTTGAATCTCAACCCTAACATGCTGCATCTTGTAGCCTTATGACGAAGATTCATATCCCTACGCCTTTGCGGCAATACGTCGGTAAACAAGCGGATGTTGCCGTCAAAGGGGGAACGGTCGCCGAGGCGCTTTCGGAACTGGTTTCGAGACACCCTGAGCTGCGCCGCCACCTCTACACGGACGATGGTAGGCTTCGCGCTTTCGTGAATGTTTATGTGAACGACGAAGACGTGCGCTACCTGCAGAAAGAAGCGACAGTGATCAAAGATAGCGATACAATCTCGATTGTGCCTTCCATCGCGGGCGGAAGGTTTGGATCATCGCTTCTATGATTCGCAATTTCCAGATCGGTAAAAGCTTCATAATGCCCTGCCGCTGTTGTTGCCAGTGTTGTTGTCCCTTCTGTTGTTAGTTCCCATCGAGAATCGAAAAAACAGAACTTCTGAGGCCCTTTATGGCGACCGTTACTCAAGCACAACCCGGAACCGCAGCTCTTAACAATGACGAGATTCTGCGTTACTCGCGTCACCTCATCATGCCGGAGGTCGGCATGGAAGGTCAGCAAAAACTGAAAGCTGCGCGGGTGCTGTGCATCGGCGCTGGTGGACTAGGCTCGCCGCTTGCCCTCTACCTCGGTGCCGCCGGCGTTGGAATGCTCGGAATTGTTGATTTCGACGTCGTGGACTACACCAATCTGCAGCGGCAGATTATTCACAGCACATCTGACGTTGGGCGTAAGAAGCTGGAATCAGCCACCGAGAAACTGAAAGCCATCAACCCATTCCTAGACGTCCGCACGTTTGAAACCAAGCTGACGAGCGAGAACGCTATCGAGTTGTTCCAGGATTTCGACATCATAGCCGATGGAACTGATAACTTTCCGACCCGCTATCTCGTGAATGATGCCTGTGTCCTGACCGGTAAACCTAATGTCTACGGGTCCATCTTCCGCTTCGAAGGTCAGGCTAGTGTGTTCGCTACCGAAGATGGGCCGTGCTATCGCTGCCTGTACCCTGAGCCACCACCGCCAGGGCTGGTTCCTTCGTGCGCCGAAGGTGGCGTGCTGGGCATCTTGCCGGGTTTGGTTGGCGTAATTCAGGCTACGGAAGTCATCAAACTTATCTTGGGCAGAGGTGAGCCGCTCATCGGCCGCTTATTGCTGGTCGATGCGTTGGGAATGAAATTCCGCGAGCTCAAGCTGCGCAAGAATCCCGACTGCCCAGTTTGCGGCACGCATCCTACCATCACAAAGCTGATAGACTACAACCAGTTTTGCGGAGTTCGTGGTGAGGAGAAGGCAGTGGAATCAGCTATTCCAGAAATACAAGTTGAGGAATTGAAGCGCCGACTGGATGCGGGCGAGGACTTGTTCGTGCTCGACGTGCGCGAGCCGCACGAATATCAGATCTGCAACATTGGCGGACATCTCATCCCGCTCAATGATCTTCCAAAACGCATCAACGAACTGGACTCCAGCCGGGAAATCGTCGCGCACTGCAAGATGGGAGGCCGCAGTGCGAAAGCGGTTCAATTTCTCCGGCAAGCAGGATTTCAGAAGGTGCACAACTTGAAGGGCGGCATTATCGCTTGGGCGGACCGCATCGATCCCAAAATGCCGAAATACTAGATTGCGTTAAACGAGGTCAGGGTAAGAGAAGGGGAGCTTGCGCTCCCCTTTTTGACACTTCACCCAGTTACTTTACTTGCTTGCAGTGCTGCCCTCACCACTACCCGAGTTCTGTCCGATTTGCAGGGCATACTTTTTCCCGCCGAAACGGACTTCTGCCAGCGATTTCGTTCCGTCGCCGTTGTCCTTAATCACCGCTGAATCCGAACTTGGAACTTGAGACAGATCCATCAGCGTTGCCGGTGTAGTCGCCACTACTTTCTTGCCTTTCATGATGTTCAGTTGGACGTTCTGACCCGTGCCTTCCCAGTTCAGTGAATACTCACCGGCAGGCAGCTTCGTCCCGCTCACGGTGACATCGCTCAGAGTCTGTAGTGATCCCTTATTGCTAGCCGCGAATAGACTGGTTGCAAGCAGCATTGTGAGCCCTAACAGCAAGCCCCTGGAAACGCTTGTGCACTTCATGAAATTCTCCATTTTCTTCCCGAATACGTCGGGAGCGGTTCTGGGCGGCTTGGTTTCGCTTTCGCCGAGACTTGCGTTTCTCGACGAAAGGCCTACAATTGCTGCCGCGGGGTTCGGAAGAAAGCGCAGGCCGCTACGCCTGCACCTTCTGCTCAAGGGATTGTGCTCACCTGGGCCGCCAAACCGAGTGTGAGTTCAGTCCCTTAACCCCTGAATCTCTCTTGGAGCCGAGCCGGTGTCTACCCCGTCTTTGCTCAACGTGACCAGATACGTCCGTGGCCAGCTAAAAGTTCCATTACGATTCAAATCGTACTTACTGGATTCGACGCTCACCTGATTGGGTCGTTAGCAAATTTCGTCGACACAGGGTGTAAATGTTTTGTTACAGCTGCGCATAAGTCGCAACCATTCGTTCACAATTTTTTGCAATCACGCCACGCTGCATAAACCGGGTGCACACCAACGGCCAAAGAAAGAAATGAGAAATATCTGGGAGTGGTTATGTTTGAGGTACGCGGCCACTAGTGCGGTGTTCGCAAGCGGAACCGCGCGTTCATAAACGGACAGGCAGGACCAAGCACCTACTTAACTCGCAATACGATCTTTCCAAAATTTTTTCCGTCCGCCAGCAAACGATACGCTTCTTGAACTTGTTCGAAGGCCAGAATTTGACCTATGACTGGCCGGAGATGTCCTCCTGAAGTCCACGCGGAAAGTTCCCGCCAGCCGACTTCCATCAGGGCGCGATTTGCAGAAAGATAAGTCAGCCACAGCCCGTGCACGCTTGCACCTTTTGCATAGAGCAGGCGCGTATCCAATGTCGGTTTCTCTCCGGTCGCACTTCCATAAACAATCACGCGGCCGAAATCCCGGAGGCAGCGAACGCTTTTTGCCACGTGCTCTCCGCCCAACATTTCGAATACCGCGTCCACCCCTTCGCCGTGCGTCAGATCTTTGATGGCTTCTTCATAGTCTTGTTGCTTGTAATTGATGCCGTGCAGCAATCCCAGCTTTTTGACTCGCGCCAGTTTCTCGTCGGACGATGATGTTCCAAACATCTCTACCCCAAGCAACTTCCCGATCTGCACTGCGGCGGTCCCTACGCCACCGGCCACGGCGTGAATCAAAACTCGCGGAGCATCTGCACCTGGCGTGGTCTCAGTCAATCCGGCTTTCCAATATGCGAAATATGCAGTGAAGTAGTTAACAGGAAAAGCTGCGCATTCCTCCGCACTCCACTCGGCAGGTGCAGGCCACAGTAATTCCGATCGGGCCGCGGTCCGCTCGGCAAATGCAGCATATTGCGTGTATCCCATCATGCGTCGCCCATCGCCTTTCCTCACGCCATAGAATTCCCGTCCCGCAATCAATGGCGGCTTTGGTGTTCCCGGATAACCTCCTTGGGCCGTCAGCACGTCGGCAAAGTTCAGGCCTGCGGCTTCGACTTGAACTATTTCCTGTCCGGCCGCAGGAGTTGGCTCAGGCATGTCGCGGATCTCAAGCACCTCCGGCCCGCCAAATCGGGTGATCACAATCGCCTTCATGCGGTGAGTCTACCAAGCGACAGCGGTGGTTTGCACAGCCACCTCAAGCGCATCACATTCGCCTGTGACTTGCGTAATGCTATAAGATGCGCAACGGGTATATACTTCAGTCGACATATTGTTAGCTCCCGGCCTGCTCGGCAGGCGGGTAGCGGAGCATATCTCATAGCTGGGTTGCCTCTTCATAAGCTCCGCATTAAATCATTGGCCGCTGAGGTTGGGTGTCGCGCAGGGGCCAGTGGGAACCGGCGGATGCACGTGGCCGGTTCCGGGGAGGTTTTTCATGGGTTTGGTACTGGTTCGGATTTTATTCATTGTTTTCGTTGCAATCACCTGTTACCTAATTCAGCCGTTCGGAATCGCCCCGAAATCGTATGCGGCGGGCGCGGGCGCGCTCTTAGGACTTGCAGTCGTTTTATTCGAATGGCGATTGCGCTTAGTCAGTCTCAAGCGTCTCATCGGTGCTGCCATCGGCAGCATTCTGGGTATATTTGGCGCTTACCTGTTTGCGCTTGTCATCCGCAATAGCATTGCGCCCGGTCCAACTCAAAGCTTCCTGCAAATCATGGTCATGCTGTTGATGGCCTACGTGGGTCTCGTGGTCGGCGCAAATAAAGGCGACTTGCTCAACCTGGCTGCCCTCGGCGGGATTTTCGGCGGAGAAAAACAGTCGAAGCGAAGCTACAAGATTCTTGATACCAGCGTCATTATCGATGGCCGCATCGCCGATATCGCCGAAACCGGATTTCTGGATGGCATCCTGGTAATCCCGCAGTTTGTGCTTCGCGAGTTGCAGCTTGTGGCAGATTCCGCCGATTCTCTGAAGCGCAATCGCGGCCGGCGCGGCTTGGACATTTTGCAGCGTCTCCAAAAAGTCGCGTCCGTGCAAATCCAGATTGTAGAAGACGATTTTCCCACCGTTCGAGAAGTCGATTTGAAGCTGATCGAATTGGCCAAGCTTTACGAAGGCAAGATCATTACCAATGATTTCAATTTGAACAAGGTTGCCCAACTACAGGGCGTTGAGGTGCTGAACATCAACGAACTGGCGAACTCGCTGAAGCCGATCGTCCTGCCAGGCGAGGCCATGAAGGTGTTCATCCTGAAGGAAGGTAAAGAATATAACCAGGGAGTCGCCTATCTGGACGACGGAACTATGGTGGTTGTCGACAATGCTCGCAAGATGATTGGAAAGACCGTCGACATCTCGGTGACCTCCGTCTTGCAGACCACCGCGGGAAAAATGATCTTTGGCAAGTGGGATGAGCGGGCTGCGCCTCGCGCCGATTCGCGACCGTCCGTGATGGTCACTACGGTCTCGGCCGTCCCAACTACCGAGGCCCCGAAGAAGCCCATACTCGAGGGCAGGCCCACAGAATAATCTAATTGCCCTGGTTCCTTGCGCTTAAGAAACCGCGGTAGGGGAAGGCTTTTTACCCTCTGGTCACCCAATTATTTTCACGCTAAAATGACAGCGGCATCATCCAAGATGCATACAGGCTCTATCCGCCAGGAGCGGAGGGGCACTGGAGGACATCGTGAGTCTCACACCGATTGGCGAGCCTCGCCAGAAGATCACCGTCGCTTCTCTTCGAGAAAAGAAAATTCACCGCGAGCCGATCACCTGCTTGACTGCTTACGACTACGCGACTGCACGCCTGGTCGATGAAGCGGCAATTGACGTCATCCTGGTTGGCGATTCGCTCGCCCAAACCATGCTCGGATACGAGAACACGCTCACGGTGACAGTTGATGAAATGCTGCATCACACGCGGGCCGTGCGGCGAGGCGTGAAGCACGCCTTCCTTATTGCCGACATGCCTTTCGGCTCGTTCCACGTCACTCAAGATGAAGCATTGCGCAACGCCGCGCGCTTCGTGAAGGAGGGTGGCGCTGAGGCAGTAAAAATGGAGGGTGGAGAGAAACGAGCTGACCTCATCCGGCGGGTGATCGACGCGGAAATTCCGGTAGCTGGCCATATCGGCCTAACCCCGCAATCGGTGAACGTGATGGGTGGCTACAAAGTTCAGGGCAAGTCACTGCAGGCGATTGAGCAACTGATGCGCGATGCCGTGGCGCTTGACCGCGCTGGCGTAGCATGTCTCTATCTGGAGGGAATTCCCCGGGAAGTGGCGGCCATGATCACCGCTGAAGTCTCCACTCCGACGATCGGAATCGGCGCGGGACCGGATTGTGATGGCCAGGTCTTAGTGATCCACGACATTTTGAATCTGACATTCGGACCGCCAGCAAAATTTGTGCGCCGGTATGGCGACGTGGCTGCCCTGATCAACGACGCCGTGCAAGCGTTTCGAACCGATGTTCTCTCGCATCAATATCCGTCTGACAGTGAGTCCTACCATCTGTCGAAGGATACCCAGCAGGCGCTGGAAGATGTTCTGGTGCGAAAACAAGCTGTCCGGCGATAATCGTTCCCAGGCCGACGTCGCGTCCTGACAAGTATGAAATTGCCGATCTTGGGTATTCTAGGGATAAGCCTCGCCACAGTATTTGCCTGCTCTAAGCCTCCACAGACCGCCAGCCGGAGTCCCAGTGAAAGTCCCGCACCTCGCCTGGAGCAGATCCCGCCTGCCGATGCTCAGAAATACGGACAGGTTCGCGATACAAAAGGCTGGCGTAATCCCTACTTGATCGTGAAACCGGATGGCTTATGGCTACTGGACGTCAGCAACAATGAAGAGCGCCCCTTGCCTCCTGATCAGGTGCTTAGCACGCTTGCTTCCCTGCCCGCCTCAGCATGGCCCTATGGCAGAGTGGTTGCGGTACAAGAAATGGTCGAGGGGACTTCAGGCGCTGATCAGATCGCCTTGCGAAAAAACCGCGCCATTCTTGCCGGCACGCTGGAAGGAGCGCAAGTACTGATCAACTGGGCACCGGCTCCTGATCGCAAACCATGAAGGTCAAAACCACTGTCGAACTAATGCGTGAGGCTGCGCGGGTAGCCCGCCTCGCTGGCTTGCGCATTGGGTTGGTGCCGACCATGGGTGCGTTGCATGAGGGACATCTTTCGCTGGTGCGTGCTGCCAAGGTCCAATGCGATGCCGTGGTCGTTTCGATCTTTGTAAATCCCCTGCAGTTTGGACCCAATGAAGATCTCGCGAGGTATCCGCGCAATTTTGAGCGCGATTGCGAACTGCTGACGAAAGAAGATGTCGATCTTGTTTTCGCGCCATCGGTCGAAGAGGTCTATCCGGAGGAAGCAACTACCTATGTGACCGTTGAGGGTCTCAGTGACCGACTCTGCGGCGGGTCGCGCCCCGGCCACTTTCGCGGGGTTACTACAGTAGTGGCTAAGCTCCTCCATATCGTGGAACCGGACTTGGCTTTCTTTGGCCAGAAGGACGCGGCGCAGGTTGCGATCATTCGGCGCATGGTGCGGGACTTGAATTTTGCTACCGAAATCATCGCGTGCCCAATCGTTCGCGAACCTGATGGCCTAGCCATGAGCTCGCGAAATGCTTATCTCACTCCCCAAGAACGCAAATCTGCGGTGGTTCTCTACCGGGCATTGCAGGAGGTGGAGCGTCGCTTTGATAAGGGCGAGCACGAAGCGAAGCCGCTAATCGCAGTGGGCAAAGAGGTCATCGCGCAACAAGCTGGCGTACGATTGGACTACTTCGAGATTGTCGACCCGGACTCGCTCGAACCGATTGATACAATCCGCAGCACTGCACTCGTCGCAGTGGCTGCACTCGTCGGTATGACGCGCCTGATCGACAATGTGCGGCTAAGCCCGAGTAACCCGTCCCAAACCACATAGCGGCTTCAGAAAACCGTACAATCCGAATCAGTCCATCTGCGCTATTTACACTGTCCCAATGAGCGAGTCCTTTCGATACTTGGATCGGCAACAGCCTACGTTCATGCTTGTAGTGCTTGAGCGGCATTACGCGAGCCGGCACTCCAATGCGAAATCAAACGCTTGCGATTCTTTGCTGCTGTCTTTTGGCAACGTTGGCCTCTGTCGGTTGCGGCGGCTCGAGCAGCCCTTCCCCATCAAATTCCGGCGCTCCTGCAGCGAACGGAAGCGCCTCATCGATCACCAAGGACGGCATCACCTGGGCTTTTAGCAAGCCGGTTACGGCGGGCCAGTTCGTCAACGGCGATTACTATGTGGTCGGGCCAGTCACGATTACCTCCATCGATCCCGCACCCACAACTTCAACACCGTACGAGAACGGTTCAGTGCTGAATCTGCCAACCGCAAACAGCAAGAGCGGTTTCGATTCTCGCCTTAACGATGGAACTGACGAATCCTGGTGGTTTGACGCATCCTTGCGATCTTATCCCCCGATCAATCTGAAGCCCGGAGACGCCTTGGTCTCCTCAATCAGCCTTCCCCAAATTCACTCCGTGCCAGAGGTGATGCGCGCGACGGACATGAGCGCCAGCCCGGTAGCGTCTGTCTCCGTACTCACCGTTCTCTCAGCTGCGCCGTCGGCGGATGCATTCCGCCCCTCCTATTGCGACCGCAAGCAGACGATCTATCATGCAAACTCGCTGCAGAGAAATCTGCTGCCCTCTCTGGCGCCACCCGATCCCTCAGGTACTCCGCCGCTCTCGCAGTTTGAGACCTGGTATCGTCAGCCGTGGATCGACACCAACCCATTCCTTTTCGACGCCCCGGCCAACTACATGCCAAGTTATGGCCAGCATATTGCCTTCGCTGACTCTTACGCATCATTGCTTCTGATGATGAATTTCCCAGCGGACCAGAAGGTGAACCTCACAAATTACTTTGTGCAATACGGCATTGACCTCTACGGGTGTCTGCAGGCCGGCTACGGCTGGCCAGCATTTGGAGGCCATCGCAGCGGCCGGAAGCTGCCAGTCATTCTCGCGGGAATTCTGCTGAACAACGACGGCATGAAGAATGCTTCTGCAACATATCCGAACCAGTTCGGTGAGGACATGCAAACCGTCTACATCGACAAGATTCCCGGCGGCTACCAGCAGGCCTGGCAGGGAGCAACCGTAATTTATGGAGGCCACTACGGGGTGAATGCTGATGGCACGCCCGTCAGCGCCGGTTTGTACGGGCCTTATGAGCAGCTTCAGCCCGTGAATTGGCCTTTAATCAATGGCAATGAGCAGTTGGGAGAAGCGTATCGCCGCTGCTGTACATCTGTCTCCTGGGTAGGGGAGGCGCTTGCCATGCACCTCATGAGTGCAGAAAGTGTCTGGAATTATCCCGCGTTCTTTGACTATGTCGATCGGTGGATGACGGAAGATGACACCCAGGCGGTGGCCGAGATCAAAGCTCAAACCGGTTTCGACTACAGTGCGAATTGGGAGCGTCAGGGTCAAACTCGCTACTGGCTGCAAGGAGAATTCCCGCAGTACACGTTTGTCGACGACATGTGGGCCGCCTACCGCAAGTGAAACCCCCGATCAACTTGATTGAGCGGCGGTTCGAAGCCGCATCGGTCCGGAGACAAATGGGTTTCCGGCGATTACGTAGCGCAACGGAAGCGCCGCAGCCTTGGTGATGCCGATCCGTGGCGTGGTGAGGACGTGAGCGACGGGAAATCCATCAGCAGCAATAAACAGGTCCGAATCCGGGCTAGTAAGATCTTTGCCGTTATCCCGTTCGCGGGTGATTCCGAAAGCCTCGGCTAATCGTCCCGGCCCGCTCGTCAGCAGTCGCAGATCACTGGGCTTACGGATACTGATACCGCGTTCCCGTGCCATTGCGTCAATTCCATCCAGCGGCTCAGCGGCACGAAACAAAACTCCTCCTGCAACTCCGTCCGGCAAGCACGAGACGTTCAGGCAATAATGATTGCCATAAATGAAATAGACATAAGCGCGGCCAGGAGGGCCAAACAGCACGTCGTTGCGGGCGGTACGCCCGGCAGCAGCGTGTGCTGCGGAATCATGGTTTCCGAGATAGGCTTCAACCTCCACAATCCTCGCCGCTCGTACGCGCCGGCCTTCACGTCGAACGAGAACCTTGCCCAGTAATTCACGGCTTACCACTCGGGGATCGCGATCGTAGAAGGAGGTTTGTAGAAAACTCAGTGGCCTGGATGGGCTTGGCCCGAATGACATTGGCTTCTTGTCATGGCTCATACCAAAAGACTGCGCCCTTTTCGATGGTAGGCAGAGTATATGTGATTGAGCCATTTTCCGTGCTTCCGGTCAATGTTTGCACCTCGCCCAGGAAAGGCAGAAAAAATCCCTTCCCCTTTGTTGCTCCAGCGATGGTAACTTGGGTTCCCGTCTGCGGCGTTTGAACCGGGTTCACGTGGCCCTTCAGACCGGCGAAATTCGCGAAAAAAACGTGTGGTTTGTCATTCACACGCACAATAGAAGTTGCCAGCCAGGGCGAACCGGCCACACGAACTGAACTCCCGGTTGGCAGGATTTCTAAAAGCTCGTGCTCTTTTTCTGGCGCTGTGTTCTCAAAATCTTTCGCCAGAGCTGCCATATAGTCTTTGCCAGGAGAGGTTTGGAGGGGAATAATGTGCGAGTTCTTCGGGAGCCGAGTTGCGTTTTCACCAGTAATAATCAGCGTCTTCCCACCTTCGACGTAGGAACCAAGAGCCGTCTTCTCGGATTCGCTTAAGATGCGCACGTCCGGGAGAATCAAGTAACCACCTGCGAAATCCGCGAGAGTGCGGGGTGTGACAATTTGAAATTCGAGGTGCCTCTGCATGAGCCAGATGAGAATCCCACGGTATGAGTCGATGAAGTCGTTAGCGTAATAATTTCGGGTCTGTGGAGAAAAGTAAACTCCGAATGGCTTGATCGGTGTTCGCGGCGAATAAAACGTTCTCTCGTGCTCTTTGATCCACGAGAAAATCCTCTGGCGCGTCGGCAAATCGTTCGACCCCGCCATCACGTGTCCGGGTGCATCCCAGAAGTTCGCACCCGCCATCACCTCCGACATGGCCAGATTCATCATCGACTCGCGCCGATCGACATTCTTGTCTCCGTCCCATGAATAGTTCAGAATCCACGTTGCCTTCTCCTGTGCAAACGCGCGAAACGAATACATGCCGACCTGATAGCAAAACCAGTCCAGCGGCGTGCGGGTTGACGCCATGTGATCGCCTTCGCCGTACTCATATTCATGGGCGATTGCATCCACCACAGGATAGAGGCTGTAGACATCAGCCCCGACCCGAACGGCTGCTTCCTCAATGCCGGGATAAATCTCTGGAATAGTCTTGATTTCGGGGTTCACTGATTTCGCAGTTCGGTCGATCTCCGCCATGAAGTCGGTGATCGTCTCAATGCGGAAGTCCACCCACTTGCGAAAGTTCGGATCAGAAAAATCTCCCAGCTTCAGATCGTGTTTCGCGTCCAATCCTGTTTGCTTCTTGAAGGCTGCAACCGTGTAGTCGTCGAAACTGGCCCAGGTGTCCTCCCAACCCTCGAAGTGCGTCATCCAGTACGGAATATCGACATAAATCCCGTCAATTCCCGTGGCGGCAATCTGCTTAACGCGTTCCATATAGGTTTTACGCCATTCCGGAGCATAAGGGCTGACCCAGACGTCCTCATCTCCCTTGGCTATCCAGAACGCTGTGCCACCGCCGAAGACGGCAGGCTCGGCAGTAATCTTTCGTTGCAACCAATCAGGATGATCTTTGGCAAGGCTGTGCGCCGTCTTGTCCGCATTTGCAGTGATGCATTCCAGTCCGGCGATGTAGACGAAGGCGCGGTTGCCGGCTGCGTGCGCCCTCTCAGCGACGGCGCGGATCGCTTTCAGCTTTTCGTCGGGATTGAGAAAGCTCTCATATCGGCCGGGAATGTCGTTGTCGACCTCGATACCGAAAACGTTGCTGGCAGTTGCGCTCGCGACGATTTTGTCGGCATTGTCTGATTTCAGACTGTATGCGCCGATGCGGACGTAGTTTGTCCAGTTCCGTTCGCCTGAATTTGAAGCGACGACAGGAATCAATAGGCACAGCAGCAAGCAGGCGACGTGTGCGTTCTTTGGTGCCACAAAAGTGTCTGAATGACTCAGAATTCTCGTCTTTAAGAGAACTAAGTAGGTGACACGCCTCCGGTCTCATCGTTTTGACCGAGCCCTACCGTCGGGCGAAGGGTCATTGTGCCATCTTGATTCATGCCTTGCCGGCAGGCCCAACGCACGGGATAGTAGGCCCCCTTGACTTCAATTTTGGCCTTCAACTTAAGTCCCTTCCAGTTTGTCCCTTTTGGCAGCGGAAATTTCGCCTGACGGACTTTGCCTGGGAGTGGATAGCCAGCATCGAGGCTCCCGCTAGCGAGCACCTCACCGTCATCTCGGATGACAGCGATGCGCAACACTCCCGGAACTCCAGCCACGCCATCGTTGGCAAAGCCAATGATCAGCCCTGGATATTTCTCCTCTTCATAGGTCCAGACCCAGGAGGGGCGCACACGGTAACCGATTCTTCGCGCCAGTCGGTCAATCGCTGTGGGGAACTGGTGGTAATAATTCAGGATCCGGTCGGCTTGAATTCGATGCCAGTTCCACAGTGAGAAGTAGCATGCACCGACGTCCTGTACGTGATGAATCACATTGTCGGTGTAGGTAACGCCGTCATCGATGTTGAGACTCGAAGGAGAGCCGTCCGACATCCCAACTTCCACCGAGACTGCCGTCGACGGCGGGCGATTGCTCAACTCCTCGATCTGCTCGTTCTCAATGAAAATTGTGTCAGTGCGCAGCCAATTGAAGCTACGAATGGTCCGATCCAGCAGTTCGGAGTTTCCGACCTTGCTGAAATCAGGCTGAGTGTTCGTGACCAGGGGAGTTTTCTTCCATCGATTCGCCTGATATTCGAACATGCTCACGAACGTATTTTCGGCAGTCTCGGAGTCAGGAAAAGGATTGTTTGGAAGCGGCCAGGTATGGCCCTCGCCCCAGAAACCGTACATGAACGTATCGACATACTCCAGCTCAGGACTACCGTCATATTCCGCTGCGAGCAGGTCGACCAACTCCCGAAATGCCGCTTGGAATGCGGGGTCGTCATACCGTGGTTCATACCTGACCCGGTGCTGCCATTCACCGAGCTTCACCATCGGAATTTTTTGCTGCAAGAAATCGGGCAGAGCCGGACCGGGAATATCCGGATTGCTCATCATGACCCGGAAACCCACTCGTTTCCCATACTGGCGCGCCAAATCGAAAGTGAGCTTCCAGTGCTCGCAAAAATCCAGCTTGCCCGGACGTTGTTGCACATCTTTCCAGTTCACACGGATGTAAAGCTTCGAAGCCAGCGGCAGCTTGGCAAGCTTCTCCAGCGACTGCGCCAGCGTTTCCCCGTCTTTGTGGGCCGGGCCAACTTCATCGCAGACATACGCGACAAGTCCCATCCCGTAGTTGGGCACAACGTCCTCCGAAGGAGTGGTAGCCATCACCACGGTCCAACTCGGATAATCGTCTGCAGAAAATGGTCCCTGATAGAGACGATCGGCGACTGGCGGCCCAGCACCGAATGAGTATCCATCGAAGTTGTGGACGGGAATTCGTGCCGACGCTGTCGTACCCACGCCAGCCAGAAGGGCTGTCGCACCGCCTGCTTTGAGAAACGTGCGCCTCTTCACCAGGATCCTTTCCGCAGGCTTTCCTAGAACTCGAATCGCACACCCAATTGCCCATGGCGTGGCGTGCTGCCCATGGCGGTCGATGAAATCTGACCGAACGTCGAGTCGCCCCACAGATTGTCGGGAATCGCAAAGCGCGGCGTATTGAAGAAGTTGAAGAACTCGCCTCGCACCTCGATTCGCATGCCCTCATGGGGCACAAAGGACTTCTCAATCGAGAGATCGACGTTGTGAATGCCATCCGTGCGCAGGTTTGAAAAGAACCGCGGTGCATTGCCGGGCTGTTCCAGGCCCGGATCGGCGAAACAGGTCGTATTCAACGTGCTAAGCCCCGTCAGAGCGGAGCGATGCGAACTAATGCCGCTACTGGGATTGCAGATCACGTCGGGACGCTGATTGCCGTCATCCAGCGCCGGCTGAGACATGCCAATGTCGATCGGCTGGCCTGACTGCTGAGTCAGAATAGCCGACAGTGTCCATCCTCCGACGACGCCATCGAGAACGCGGTTCATGTTGCTTCCTATCCATCGTCCACGGCCGACCGGTATATCCCCGATGATGGCTAAGGCGAGGCGGTGTGTCGCGTCGTTGGCGCTGATCGAGTGCTCTGCCTTCAAGTTATCCAGCTCCTGCGGATTATCAAAAGCTAATCCGCCGACCCAGGCGTTTCGTCCCGAAGAAGAGTCGTCGGTCGCCTTCGAGAGGGTGTAAGCGCCCTCAAAACTAATATAGTGACTGGTGCGCTTGGTGACGCGAATCTGCAATGCGTTGTAGAAGGATTCGGCCTCGAGCAAAGGCAGGCCCTCGAAGCTGCCATCGAACTGCGGATGCGGCCGCAGAAGGTTAATCAGCGGAATCTGAGGATCGTTGTACAGCGAATCCGGCTCATTGAATATCGCGCTCGGACCCTGGAACATCGAATAGAAGGGGTTGGGCACGTTGCAATGTAGATTGTTGTAGCTGTACAGCTGACTGAAATCAACCGAGCCATCCGGGTTGCACTGGCCATCCTGATTAAATTTGCGCCGGATCGAAGATGAAATGAAGTTATGGTCGCGGGTGGTTGCACCCGCGGCCCCGCCCCAGGGAAGATGCGTACTGTGGTTGGCGGAGTAGTCGACCGAGACCACCAGTTGTCCGGGGAGCAAACGCTGTAGTCCGAAACTCCACTGGTAAACCTCCGCGTTCCTTGCTGCAGTCGTGCCCAGGTCATTCTGATTTACGAATCCCCATTCGGCGAGCTTGCCATATTTCTTGCCTTCAGGTGCAGGCAGACCCGCGGGAAACGGATTCTCCAGAGTTGCGTATTGGCAGTCAGACCTGATTCCGGTAGTGCAATTGAAGTTATTTTTCGTGAAATAGACAACTCCATCCTTACGAAACGCCGTGCCAAGGTACTGGTAATTGGTGGCGACATTCATTCCGTAGTAGATTCCGGCGCCGCCGCGCACCACAGTGTTTGGCGTAAGTTGATAAGCAAATCCCAAACGCGGCCCCCAATTATTGCGATCCACCGGAACATTGCGCTGAGACGACGTGGGAAACAAGGTAGTTCCAGTCAGTTGGGTCGGGCCCAATCCCAAGGCGCGCAGGCCAGGATCGCCGCTGCTCAGATCTAAATTGACGCCGCTGGGCCCGTTGAAATCGCTGAATTCGATACGATTGAAGCGTTCGGTGTAGGGCGTACTCCATTCATAGCGCAGGCCAAGGTTCAACGTCAGCCTAGGAGTGACGCGAAAATCATCCTGTGCATAGAAGGCTGTCTCTTTGGATTTGTTCAACGCCATGGGATCGATACCAATGCCCCCGTAATCACCGATTCCCAAAAGTATGTCGGCAAACGGGTTCCCCTGGTCAGGATTGAATGCGCCGATCACGTTCTCGGTTACGGTCTGGGCGAAATGGAAGTAGCCGCTTGCATAGTTCGGCTCCTGAAAGTTGTTGAAGAAGATGCGCTGCTCGCCGCCAAACTTAACATTGTGCTTTCCTTTGGCCCAGGCAAGCGCTGAAGAATACGAGTACAGCGCATGATTCAACTTGGTATCGACGCAGCACTGATCGTAGATCGAGGTCCACGGGGAGTCGACGAGGATGGAAGGCATGCGCGCAATGCCGTTTGCCT
Source organism: Terriglobales bacterium (assembly GCA_035623255.1). Lineage (GTDB taxonomy): Bacteria > Acidobacteriota > Terriglobia > Terriglobales > Acidobacteriaceae > JAFAGX01. The sequence goes on from DASPTU010000104.1 coordinate 65,600, forward strand.
GGTCAAGGAGAGGCGGAAACCCAACGGACGCCGCGCTAGGATAAGTGGTGTAACCCGGCGCGTGAACATAATCGAGCCCAAAGCGGCTGCTCAGAAGCAGCGTTGGCTTAAGCGTCCAGTCAAATTGCAGGCCGCCATTCTCCACGCTGGTGAGGTAGTTGTTTCCATCGTTGAACTCACCGTCGCCGAGAACCGTGGGGACCGCATTCGTGTAATGCGCATGACTGAATCGTCCCGCCAGGTGGGTGGCGCTGGAGATCTGTTCATCCAGCTTGCCATCAAACTGCAGGCTGCGAATGGCGTTGATGGTATTCGCTCGAAAGTTGTTGGTGCCATCCGGATTCCCTGGCTGGTTGGGAAGTGGATAGAGATTGAGAACCTTGCGACCAACTGCGTCCCACAGGTTTTGCGGAATCTGGTTGCCGGTGAAAGGATTTCGAGCTCCAGTGGTCACATCGATACTAAAAGGGTTGAAAATCAAGTTTGGCACGATGTTGCCGGTGTTTGGGTCGGTGATAAGCGCCTGCGAAAAATCGCCGTTTCGCTCTGCCACGGTAGGAAGTGTTCCGACTATATGGATCGGGTCAGTTTCCAGCACGCGCTCCACATCCACAAAGAAGAACGTCTTATTTTTTTGAATCGGACCACCGACAGACACGCCATACTGGTTGCGCGAGTGGTCCGGGCGAGGCAGTCCCGCCTGATTGCTGAAGAAATCATTGGCATCCAAGACGCCATTCTGTCCGAACCACCAAGCGCTGCCGTGAAAGGCATTGGTGCCGCTCTTGAGGGCCATATTGACGACTGTGCCACCATTGCTGCCGAACTCGGCAGAGAAAGCGTTGTTCTGCACCTTGAACTCCTGCACCGCCTCCACCGATGGTTCATAGAAAACGTTGGAATTCCCGCCTTCGCCCTCTTCCGGCGCGCTGATCAAGGCGCCATCCATGCGCACCTCGGCGGTCGCGTTGCGTTGTCCGTTGGAGACGAAATTGGTGCCCGACGGATAGTTATCCGCAATGCCGGAGCCCGCCGTTTCGCTTACTCCCGCATTCAGAAATACCAGCCCAAAGAAATTGCGGTTGAGTAGCGGAATTTCTTTGACATATTCGTTCGTGATTTCTGTCCCTAACGATGAGCTGCCCGTATCGAGAAGCGGCGCAGCCTCGCGCACCTCGACCGTAGTGCTGGTACCCGCCGGACGCAAAGTGAAGTTGAGGCTCGTGTCCTGATCCACCGCAAGCACAACTCCCTTTTGCTCCACCATGGCAAAACCCGGAGCCTCGGCGCGCACGTTGTACTTCGAGGGCCGAAGGGCACGCAAAATATATGTCCCGGAATGGTCGGTTTTGGCGCCCTGTGAGATATTTGTGCCGACGTCCGTGATGGTGACTCTGGCATTGGGCAGAGCGGCACCCGTCGCGTCGGTTACGTTGCCGCGAATCTGGGCTTGATAGCTGGCTTGGCCGAACAGCAGGGAAGAAACTGCGAGGACGCCACCGAGTAGCAGGGAGAATATACCGCGACCAGCCGAACCGTGGGTTCCCGGATGCCGCATACCGACCTCCGTAGACTTTCGCAGCTATATTTCGTATTCTTACGGTTTATAACTATTGCTTTCGGAGAGATGCGCTGTCAAGAGAAAACTTCCGATTCAGCCAGCGGTTCTTCGTTTTGCCGTAGAACTGTCTGGTAGACATGGCGGAACTTAATTGCCAGCGCCAAGGAGCATGATGCAATGAAGACTTGTTTCATTCTGATATCGCTCTTAAGCGCAGGCGCCTTGCTGATAGCTAGCCTGTTCTTTCGGCCGGCAAGCGCCGTATCGGAGGAACATAAGTCTCTCAATGAAGAACAGGCCTTGCAGGCATTCTCTGCCATTCATCCCATTGATGTACACGTCCACGTCTTCAAGGCCGACGCCGCGTTTCAGGCAATGATCGAGCGCCTGAATCTGAAGTTGGTGAACATTCTTGTAATGGATGACACGCTCTCTTATCGCAAGCAGCTCGAGCCCCAGATCAAAGACGCTTTGGCACTAGTGCGCTCAAGCCATGGTCATGTTGCTCTCTGCACCACCTTCGATCCCTACAAATTTAACGATCGCTCTTTCGATTCCGAGAGCATTAAGCAAGTCAATCGAGATTTCAGCGATGGCGCACTTGCGGTCAAGATCTGGAAGAACATCGGCATGGAGATCAAGAACGCCGATGGCAAGTTCATCATGGCCGATGATCCGAAGTTCGAACCCATTTACAAGGATATTGCTGAGCACGGCAAGACGCTCATGGTGCACCTTGCCGAGCCTGACGTAGCCTGGGGACCGCCAGATCCTTCCGATCCCTCATGGTCGTATTACCAGGAAAATCCGCAGTGGTTCCTGTACAACAAGCCGGGGTTCCCCTCGAAGCAGGAAATTTTGAATGCGCGAGATCACATTCTGGCGGAAAATCCCAAGCTTCGCATGGTGGGTGTGCATTTGGGGAGCATGGAGAAAAATCTGGACAACATCGCCGCCCATTTTGATCGCTACCCGAATTTTGCGGTCGACACCGCAGCGCGGATGGAATACCTGATGATTGCACCGCCGGAAAAAGTTCGTGCATTTCTCATCAAATACCAGGATCGGGTATTGTATGGCACGGACCTTGACTTGCTGGCGACGGCAGACGTGTCGGAATCGTTGAAAGAATGGCGATCGACATATGCGCGGGATTGGAGATTCCTGGCTACGGCGGACACCTTTGATTCCGAAGGAAGAACCGTTCACGGGCTGAATCTGCCGCAACCGGTACTGAAAAAGATCTTTCGCAATAATGCGCTGCACTGGATTCCAGGCTTATAACTTTTAGGGGAAACGGATGAACAAGAAACTTTCCGCGGTTTTTTCCGCTTTGATTTCGACTGTATTGTTTTCTTCCTCTGCCCATGGCCAAAACGTCGCCCCACTTCAGAACCGCTGGTTAACGGTGTCAGTGAGACCCTCAGACGGTTCCTTTGAATTGCGGGGCGCTGGCTTGAAAGATGCGATATTAACTGCGCGTGTGGGCGCTGAGGTCAATCACCAATGGATCCAGTCAACCGGATATCCCAAACATCAGACATCGGCATCCACCTTTCACGATGCACTCGGAGAAGGGAATCAATTAGAAGTGTCGTTCACTGGACTCGCGGGCAAGCCTGATCTCAGATATACGTTGCAACTGTACAACGATCGGCCATACGGAAGTGTCCAGGTCCGGGTCGTAAACACCGGGAGCGAAGCGATCACAATTCAAAACATTCGCATGATGGATGTCATCAGCGAGCCGCGCCTGAACCTGGGAGCGCCGGAGAATGCCGAACGTGTGCTCTCCGACAGTTACAGCGAGGACCGCCCGCCCGTGCACATTTATGATCTCGGAAAATCTCCCACTTATTTGGGAGGGGACGATGTCCGAAAAGACTTCAGCGATTTGCACCTCGCCGTAGGCAGCCAACTGATCTACAACCGTCAGAGCAAATTCAGCTTGCTGCTTGCAGCACTTACTTCGGATCGTTGGCTCACCACCATGCACCTGCACACAGCACAGTCTGGCAGCGGCCTGCGTGTAGCCTCTTACACCGTCGATTCCACTGGAACCACTGAAATAATGAAGAAGGAATCGCTACGAGATGATCCGGCTTCGGATCAAATTGATTTGAGTCTCCCTCTTCCAGCGGGGAGCCAAATGTCGTCTGAGAGGCTTGCGTTCTCTGTCAGTCAGGACTATCACGCGCAGCTTGAAAAATACGGCGAAGCCATTCGTTTGCTCTACAATCCCCGAATTCCCGACGAGGCCCCTTGGGGCTGGTGGAGCTGGACCGCTTACTACTTCGGGCTCTCCCAGGCAACCGCTCTTACCAACGCTCAATGGCTCTCGCAGAACCTAAAGGATTTGGGATTCGACTATTTCCATATCGACGACGGCTACTCCTATTCCGACGGCGAATACACTACCGCCAATGCCGTCCTGTTCCCGGACGGCATGCGTGCCTTCGGTCAGCAAATCTGCCAGCTTGGCTTGAAATTTGCCATCTGGACTGCCCCCTTCCGCGTCTCGCAGCGTGCGTGGGTGTATCAAAACCATCCAGAGTGGTTGGTGCACGACGCCCAGGGTAAGCCAATCCAGATCGGCTTTGTCGAATCCAGTAAAGATCCGCTTTATGTGCTGGACGCAACTCACCCTGGTGCACAGCAATACATTCGCGACACCTACCGAACCGTGGCTCGCGAATGGGGTGTTCGCTACATCAAGCTCGATTTCATGGATGACACAGCCATCGAAGGTTACCGATATCAGCCCGACATTACGGCCCTGCAGGCGGAGCGCATCGGCCTGCAGACCATCCGCGATGCTGTTGGCAATGATGTTCTCCTCGACAAAGACGGCAGCCCTATGCTCAACACGGTCGGCCTGACCGAGCTCGGACGGACCTCAACTGATACCGGCCATTCCTTTGAGGGCGACAAAGAGGATGCGATTGGCATCGCCGCTCGCTATTACATGAATAACAATTTTTATATCGCCGATCCCGATGCATTTACCGTGGCGAAGCAGTTGATCACCGATCAAACCTGGCATCAGTCCAAGACGCCATTGAGTCTTGATGACGCGGAAGTCTCCGTTACGCTGGCCGCAATCGCGGGAGGCATGTTCGAGATTGGGGACGATTTACCGACACTGGGTGCGGATGCTGATCGCGTAAATTTGATTCGCAATCGCGATATGCTCGACATGGTGCGGCTGCGCCGCGCGGCCACGCCGCTAGACCTGATGACCTATGCCGCCGAAGACGAACAGCCCAGCATCTTTCTTCTCCGCGAAGACAACCGCCAATCCGTACTGGTCGTCTTTAACTGGACTGACAGCCCTCGCTCCCATGGATTCAAACTGACTGACCTCGGCTTTACGGGTAACTCTGTTGCAGCATCCGATGTTTTTCATCAAGATCGCCAATTAGCATTGAGTGGCGAATCTCTACGAATCGATAACCAGCCTCCTCATTCTGTACGCCTTATCAAGATGGTGGACAAGTCGATGCCCCGTGGAGCGCCCGCGGTTACATTAAAAGTTCCCGGTCGGGCCGAGCTCGGAAGCTCAGTGCACGTTGCCGCTAGTGTTGCTCCTGATTCCGCGGCGGTAATTGCTTATCATTGGGAATTCGGCGATGGCGTCACTTCGCGTGGTCGCTCCGCCGATCATGCTTACACGCGCAATGGCGATTACATAGTTACCCTGACGGTTGAAGGCTTGGACGGCACTTCGTCGAGGCAGACTTCTTCAATCGCAGTTCGAGGAGAGATCAAAACTACCTACGACCCGGAACACGCGAAGAGGCGGGACGAGCGCTAGTCAGGTTGAGGCTATGCGTTTCGCCAATTCTGGTGACAACATTTTGAGGAAACTTTGAGCGACTGCGGCAAGAAGATTCGGTTAAGACGAATTCTCGGCAATTTACGCCGGCATGCATTGGTCGTGGCCTTTGACCATGCCCTCGTACTCGGCCCAATTTCCGGCACCGAAGATCCCCTTGGACAGATCAGCCGTTTCGCCGAGGCCAAGGTCGATGCCATCCTGCTAAATATCGGCCTGATGAAGCAGTGTGCCCAATCACCTCTGACAATCGAACTCCCGCCGCTGATTGCGAGAATTGACTGGACGACCGTGTGGGCCGTCACGCGCGATGGCGGCAACGGTGAGCTGCGCAGTTCTCTAACCGCCCGTCCAGAAGATGCCCTCCGCCACGGCGCAGACGCTGTTCTCACTTATATGGTCGTCGGAACCGGGGACGCCGACTTTGAAGCCAAAGAGATCGCCCGCACTGCCGACGTGGCACGGGAATGCGAACGCATTGGCATTCCGCTCATCGTAGAATCATTGGCACGCGGAAAGCAGGTAGATAATCCGGGTGACCCGAAGTGGCTCAATCTGCACACACGTATGGCAGTAGAACTGGGCGCCGACGCAATAAAGACCGACTACAGCGGCGATCCTGATTCCATGCGATCTGTGGTTAAAGGATGTCCGATCCCGCTTCTGGTGCTCGGCGGCAGCCGCCAAGCCTCAGACAAAGAGGCACTCGCGGTAGTTCGAGGTGCAGTGTCAGCAGGAGCAGCCGGCGTGTTCTTCGGTCGCAATGTCTTCCAGTCGGACAATATGCAATCTTTTCTGCAGCAGGCCCGTGCGATTCTGGATGCCCGTGCTCCGAATCCAGTGCTTGTCTAATGTGCGGGTAAAGTGACTGGGCGGGAATCCTCATGAGTCTCCTGGCCGTCGATGTCGGGTCAAGTGCCTGCAAGGCCGTCGCGTTCAACATTGACGGAGAGATTCTCGCCCGGCATGCATCTGGTTACACGCCTGATTTCCCCAAGCCGTCACACGCGGAGATGGATCCCACACGGTTTTGGGATGCCGTTTGCAGTTGCACTCAGACTGTCGCAAGAAACCTTACTGATCCAGTTCGCGCACTTTGTCTCAGTTCCCATGGAGAGACTTTCATTCCGATCGACAGGGCGGGGGAGGCAATTGCGCCGGCGATCCTCAATCAAGACAACCGTGCGGTCTACGAGACGAAATGGATCGAGGAACAATGTGGGCGCAAACAGCTTTTCCAAACCACTGGCTTGGTAAGCCATCCAATGTATCCCCTGCCAAAGATTCTCTGGCTGCGCGAACACCAACCGGACGTCTTTTCTTCGGCCGCAAGGTTCATTACGGTTATCGGCTACATTCTTCAGCGTCTCGGGCTGCCCCCATACGCCGACTACTCTCTTGCCTCTCGTTATCTCGCATTCAACGTTCGTCAGCGTCGGTGGGCCGAGGATATTCTTGAACTTGCGAATCTGAAAACAGATCGCCTTCCCGTTCCCATGCCTGCTGGCACAATTGCCGGGAAACTCAATGCCGCAGCCGCCGCCCAGCTCGGACTACTTTCTGGAACCAAGGTCATCCTCGGTGGGCATGATCAGCCTTCCGCCGCTCTGGGTCTTGGAGTGATCACTGCGGGCCAGGCTTCGGACTCACTGGGTACCTACGAATGCGTCCTCGTTGCCTCAAACAGTCCAACCTTGACAGATACTGCGTTGGCTGGCGCTCTGAATTCGTACTGCCACGTGGTTCCAGATAAGTTCGTCACGATCGCCTATTTCCCATCGGGAATCATGGTCAAGTGGTTTCATGATCTGCTATACGGCGATGTCGCCGAAGGTTCAGAATCTGAGCACTATGCCATACTCGAGGCAAACGCCCCACACAAACCAACTGGCCTTTGTATTACTCCCAATCTGATCGGCACGTGCAATCCCGATTTCAATCCGAATACTCGTGCGCTGATCTACGGTCTGGATCCTGGCACTGGTCGAGGCGATATTTATCAGGGCACGCTCGAAGGGCTGGCTTGCGAACTATCCCACATTGCACAATTACTGAGCAACGCTGTGGGCGAGTTTCAGGATGTTCATGTAAGCGGAGGCGGTACGCATTCCCCACTCGGTTTGAAGCTGCGAGCGGCCCTGACCGGGAAACGCTTGCACGTGATGCAGTGCCCGGAAGCGGTATCTCTCGGCGGAGCCATACTCGCCGGCGTCGCCATCGGTGAGTACAAAACGGTGGAGGAGGCCATCCACCGAGTCGTACACGAAGTTGCAGTCATCGAGCCAGATGCAAAAGTAGCATCAGAGTATGCACAACAACTGAAGCAGTATCGTTGTCTGCGTTCATTATCACCTGTTTTGTCAAAGGAGGAGCTGTGATTCAACCCACAGTCGGATTCATTGTTTACGGCGTTCACAAAGACGGGCTCAAAGACCCTATGGGAACACCTTTTATCGACGATGCAATTGTGAAACGAGCCAAACGAGCGCTGACCCAAGCCGGGTTGAAATTGGTTGAGCACAGAACCGTACTTGCGACCAAGCCGGAAGCCCGCGCAGCGATGAGAAGGATGAAGTCCGATGACGACGTCGATATGGTCGTTCTTTTCTCCGGAACGTGGGTGTGGGCTGCGCATCTGGTTGGCGCCATCCGCGACTTCACGGCCAGCGGCAAGGCTGTGCTCCTGTGGACGCATCCCGGTTCGCAAGGATGGAGGCCAGTCGGCGGCCTGGTGATGCACGGCGGCCTCCTGGAAGTTGGCGTGCCGCACAAGTTCGTTTACGGGCCAGCCGATGAACAAGACTCCGTAGACAAGATCGTCAGCTACGCGCGCGCGGCGCACCTGAAGAAGTTCCTGAATATGTCGACTATGGGCACGTTTGGAGGGCGAGGGATGGGGCAGACCTGCGGCGTGGCCGATCCCTCCCAATGGATGCGCATGTTCGGCGTGGATATCGATTCGCGCGACACCGCCGAATTAATCCGTGCGGCCGAAAAAATTTCGCCTAAGGAAGTGGGGAACCTGCAGCCTCGACTAAGACGGCTGTTCGGGGCTGCACCCGAGAAGAACCTGGTCAATGAGCGCTCGCAGCGCCTTTATCTTGCTCTGAAAAAGACCGTGGAGAGGGAAAAGTTCGACTTCTATACGATCCAATCCTTCCCGGGGTTGGGCGACGATTATTCGGCCACCTGTTTCGCCCAGAGCATGATGCTCGAAGACGGCTATGGCACATCGACCCTGGGCGATTTCAACACTGCATTAACCGTCCTGCTTCTGACCAAGCTCAGCAAAGAACGGGTCTATTACGGTGACCTTCAGCACATCGATAAGAAGCAGAAGGAAATCAAGATTATTGGAGACGGCGCTTGTCCGCCCTCTTTGGCGAGCAAGCTGGGTCCGGCAGGATTTTCCGAACATGGTATTCCCACCGAAGGCGAAGCTGGTGGACTGTCGGTCAAATTGATTTGCAAAGTGGGTGAAGGAGTTCTTGCTCGCCTGGGAAGGGTCAACGGAGAATTCCGGATGGTCATCACCCGCGCCAGCATCTTCGAACCCCCGAAGGACAAGGTGAAGAAGCGCCTTGACGAATGCGGAATTCCCTTCTGGCCGCATGGCTTCATTACCGCACATTGCGACATAGAGACGTTGCTCCAAAACTGGACTAATGAATACGCCTGTCTGGGCTACGGTTCCGATCTCTATCCCGCACTCGTGGATTTTTGTGACCTGACGGGAATCAAAGCGATCCTGCCATAAACTGAATTGTTCTCGCCATGAAGACGTGTGAATTTACGACCCATTCGCCCGAGGAGACGATCGCCTTGGGACGCACGCTGACTGCATCACTCACGCCGCCGAAGTTGGTGATCCTGCGCGGCGAACTGGGGGCTGGCAAGACCACATTGGTGAAGGGTATCGCCGAAGGCTTCCAAGCAGCTTCGCAAGAAGACGTAACCAGTCCAACATTTACGTTGGTTCATGAATATCGCGGTCCTACGGTGAATGTCTTTCACATCGATCTGTACCGGGTAGACACGCCGCGCCAACTCGAGACGCTGGGGCTCGACGATTTAATCGCGGAAAACAGTATCTTGCTAATCGAGTGGGGCGAAAAATTCCCGCGGTTTACGCACGAGAGAGACGTAGAGATTGCGTTGGAGAGAACTGGAGAGAGCGAAAGACGAGTGCAGGTGATTGCAGATTGTAGTTAGAATCCCATGATGTTGTATCCGCAATCCACATAGATCACTTCCCCGGTAATCCCTGAACTGGCATCGGAAGCGAGAAACACTCCTGTCGCGCCAACTTCGCTTACATCCACATTTCGGTGCAGCGGGGCGCGTTCGGCGTGCGCTCTCAGCATATCTCCCAGGCCGGAGATCCCGCGCGCGGCAAGAGTCTTGATCGGTCCTGCGGAAATTGCATTTACGCGAATCTTCTGCTTGCCCAGATCGTTGGCCAGATAGCGCACACTGCACTCAAGGGCCGCCTTCGCGACACCCATCACGTTGTAGTGGGGCACAACCTTCTCGGCACCGTAGTAGGTCATCGTAATAATGCTGCCGCCGTCCTCCATCAGAGGCGCAGCAGCTCGAGCCAGGGCTATCAAGGAATAGACGCTGACGTCGTGCGCGACACGAAACCCTTCGCGAGTGGTGTTTACGAAGTCGCCCTTGAGTTCATCTGCAGGAGCAAAGGCGACGCTGTGTACAAGAACGTGCAATTTGCCATATTGCTCCTTCAGTTGCGCAAAAAGTCTGTCGATCTCGGCATCATTCGACACGTCGCACATGAACGCCTGCGCTCCGGGGAGGGACACGATCAGGTCCTTAGCTTCCTGTTCCAGCCGCTCGTTCTGGTACGTGATCGCCAGTTTGGCGCCCGCATTATGTAATCCCTGCGCAATCGACCACGCAATGCTGCGCTTGTTCGCGACTCCGAAGACAACCGCACTGCGTCCTTCAAGGCTGGATGGCATGCACGTCTCCTGGGTAGAAATAGACTGAAAGAATAACAGTTACTCTGCCGGGCTGGCTGCTCGCATAGCGACGGATGCTCGAACCGGCCAGACGGCACTGACAAACGCCAGCGCATAGATAATTCCGATTACCGAGAATCCCGCCACTAGGTTGGCTTGCGCAACAGCGCCGACCAGAAATGCCAATGCGATCTGCAGGGCAGTGCCGGCAAAATAAAAGGTGTTCTGCACCCGTCCCATGAAATGCCGTGGCACCTGTTCCATAATGCTGGTATTCATTGCCACTCCGCTGAGGCCGCGTCCGGTTCCCATCACGCCGTATGCTAGAACGGCCAGCCAAAATGCCGGTGCGAGCGGCGCCGTCATCATGCAGATGGCGAGCAATCCCATGGAAATCCCGATCAAGCGTCGAGCCCCAAACTTAGCCATGCACCAGGGCGCATAAAACGCGCTTATGAATGCGCCCACGCCCCATCCGGCATTCAGCCAGCCATAACCCACCGCACCTTTATGAAAAATTTTGTCGCTCAACGGTGGCGTTACTACGACCCCGGTCATCATGGCGCCGAGAAATAATGCCCAACTCACCCCGAGCAGCACCAGCGGACGATTACCACGAAGAAACTCGATGCCTTCGCGCATTTCGCGCCCGAAGCGCTCAAGAGCCGTCTCAGCGGCCAGAATATCCGACTGCAGTTCGGCAGGACGGGGCACCACATGGCGTCCTTTCCGCACTCCCAGATAGCAGAGAAACGAAAACACGTAGGTGGAGCAGTCGATGAGCAAGACTCCGCCGAGTCCAATGTGGTTGTAAACAAATCCCACAATGGAGCCGGCAATCAGCCAGCCTCCCTGGATGCCGGCGAGCAAGAATGTGTTTGCGTGCACTAACTCTTCGCCGGCAGTAAGTTCCTGGATGAGCGCCGTGATCGTCGGCCAAAACATCCAAAAACCGGCGGCCACTAGCGTGTTCATCAGATAGAGTTCCCATACTTTCACGCGGTGGGCAAAGGCCAGCAGTGAGACTGAGACGATGATGATGGCACGTGCTGCATCGAGGAGCATGACCAGCCGGCGCCGGTCCTCGCGATCGATGATCACGCCTGTGAACGGGAGCATCAGCATGGCGGGAATCGTTTGCAGCACCGCAAACGTACCGAGCGCGATTTCGGAATGCGTTGCTTGCAGAATGTACCAGGCCACGGCAGCCGCGTTCATCCCGCTGCCCAGCATCGAGACAAGATTGGCAGCGAATACGAACCGTAAAGCCCGCTTCTGCAGAATAGAGCGCATGATCTAAATTTAAATGATGAACCAGGCCCGGTTTCCACAGCCGCACAAGTGCGGCTGAATATCAGTCCCGACTTATGGCGAAGTACTGACTTGTTCCTTCACTTGGTGAGCACCGTTCGGCTGTTTGCCGAATTCAGAGAACAGGAAGACTGCCAAGATCAGCAGCTCTGGCTCGATCGGGTGCCGATAACGTGCACCAGGAAAGACGAAGTAGTAAATGGTTGGATACGCCAGGACCAGCCACAAGAACAACCAAGCGTCCGGTTTCTTTGTTCGCAGCGCCCACACCAACCCTAATATGGCGAGCACTGAGGAGGCCAAAAAAGGCGTGTTTCGAAAATCGACCAGCGCGGTGCTGTTGGTGTCTTTGACAGTGTTGTTCCAGTAATAGAAAAATCGTTTTAAGCTGATGATGGCAAAACGCCGGGGATGTTCGCGAATCCAATCGAACGCCAGGCGCCTGCAGCGCTCCTCATAAGCAATCTCTCCCATGCTCCGGTATCTCTGCAGTTCGAGCTTGTTCAAATTCGGCTGCAAATAGGCCATCAGTCTGCCATCCGCATCTGGACCATTGCCTAGACGAACCTCGTAGCCAAAATCGTCCCTGACAAACACGAGCTTGCCAAACGTGGCGTAGTTGCGAATCAGCCACGGCGCAAGACAAGCAAAAAACAACAGGGATGCCAGTACAACGCCTCCCAATGACGGCAACCGGTGCTTGCACCGTCTGTACCAAGCCCACAATCCTGAGAACGGCAGAAAAGACATCATCGATGGATTGCATAGACCAGCCATGCCCCACAGCAAGCCAAAAACCGCCCAGCCCTTCCATCCCGGCCAATCCTCCAGCTTGAGGGTGGCAAGAAAAATAAGGCTGAGCAGAAGTGGAGCCAGAGTCGTATCCCAGACCCAATGGACAGACCAATACATCGCATAAGGAAGCAACGCCCATATCCAGGCAGACCAGAGCGCTACTTTTTCGCCCATCGACCTCCGTGCGATGAAGAATATGGGGATGCACGTCAACCCTGTAAACAGGCTGTTAATCGAGAGTAAAACCCACGCGGACGCATCGGAGTAAATCCCGAACAACTTGAAGATGCCACCGATCAGAGATGGGTAGAGCGGTGGCTCCCACGCGGTTGGCCCGGTCGAACCGCCGTATGGGCTGCTGAAACCTTGACCCAGCGCAATCGCCTGCCCGATACGTCCCATCTCCCAGCCGTAGCCGAAGTGGTCATCATCGGTTCGAAATCGATAGAAATGAAAGATGCCGATCGCCGCGATGTGCAGGGCAAAGCAAACAAGAATCATCCACAGCAACTGCTTTCGAATATTGGAGCGTGCGGACACGGCGTGCGGCGGCCTCACAACGGAGTAGCTGACATTCACTGCGGTGGCATGCGGCTGAACGCCACGGCGAAGGGAGTGGTTTCAGACTGCCCGGACCGATACAGGTGGCGTCTGCCGGTGAAACGATACCGAATCAGAGTCCAAATGGCTGCCCAGCCGTCGGTATAACGGAGCTTCTTACCCTGGTTTTCATCCCGTGGTCGGTAGGAAATCGGCACTTCGTGGATTTTTTCTCCCAGCCGGCAAACTTTTGCGGTGACTTCCGGGCAGAACTCAAAACGCCGGCAATCGAGCCTGATCTTTTGCAGCAGAGACCGGCGAAACACCTTGTAGCAAGTGGCTTCGTCGTGAATGCCGGCTCCGTACAGCAGGTTCGTAAGGTGGGTCAAGAACTTCGCGCCAAGATAAAACCGCAATCCACGGCCCGGCCAGTCATTGCGTACCCCGTACACGACGTTGGCCTCTCCGTCTTTCAGCGGACGCAGCAGCGCGGGGTAATCCTGCGGGTCATATTCCAAATCTGAGTCCTGGATCAGAATGTACTCACCGCGCGCGTGGCACAAACCTGTCCGAATCGCCGCTCCCTTTCCACAGTTGACCTCATGGAAAAGGATCGTAATTCGCTCCGTGGCCGGCAAAGCCATCAATTTTTCACGAGTGCCATCGGTCGAACCATCGTCCACGATTACGATTTCCTTATGCACGGGCGAATCGGCGATAGCGCGTAAGAGCTTGTCCAGGTGCTGCGCCTCGTTATAGACGGGGACAATGATCGACACCATTCCAACACCGGCAGCCTGATCCGGCTTGATCTCGTGCTGTGGCGGGCTGTCGGAAACCGGCATGAATGCGGGTTTGAGAGCGGACTCTTACAACAATTAAGATGATTTTATCATGCGACATTCGTAACCTGTCCCCGGTTTGCCATTGGGTGCTCTTTTACGCAACGTCTCCAACAGGGCTTGCAACTGTGCTCGCTCAGAGCTACGATTCGGCGCGGCAGGTGGGGAGGTAGTCATGAGACGCAGATGCCTAAGTCTGCAAAGCTTCTTGGTTTTGCTGTACTCGCTTTCGCTGTCGGCGCAAGTCGACAAAATCGTCATTGCAGCAGGCACTCCAGAAGACCAGGCCTTGACGGCGATCTCCAATGAGCAGGATTCGCAGAAGAAGTTGGCCATGTATGAGGATTTCGTTCAGAAGTTCTCTACAAGTCCGGCAGCCGTTGCATACGGAGACTGGCAACTTTCGCAGTCGTACCAGTCAGCCGGCGATCTGCAAAAAGCGCTCTCCTACGGCGACAAAGCTCTGGCCGGCTCGCCGCGCAACCTCGACATTCTCGTGTCACAGGCCAGCATCGCGCAGCAACTGAAGGACAACGGTAAGGTAATGGATTATGCCGTGAGTGGCGGCGGAATCTACAACTCCATTGCCAAGCAGAAAAAGCCTGATGGCGTTTCGGACCAGGAGTTTGCCACGAACATCGCGGATGAACAGAACTCGTCTAAATCGGCGTACGAGTTCCTGGAAGCCGCCGCTTTTAACGCGATCGCGGATGAAAACGACGCCAAGAAACGAATGGATGAGATCGAGCGCTTCACTCCGGCATTTCCCGATTCCCGCTTTCAGGAGGGGATTGCGTCGTACGCCATGATGTCCCTTTCAGAGCTCAAAGACACCCCGAGAGTGATCTCCTACGGGGAGAAGACTCTTGCCAGCGATCCGAACAGCCTGCCTACTTTGCTGATGATGGCAAATGCGTATGTCGATGATCCCAAGCCTGGAAGTGTTGGGAAGGCAGTGTCTTACGCCCAGAAAGCCATAGACGTAGCAAAGGCGGACGCTCCCGACGCTGACAGCAAGCGGAAGTTGTCGGCCGGCGCCGCCCATTCCGTGCTGGGATACGCTCTGATGAAACAAGACAAGACCGCGGCGGCGGTGCCGGAATTGCGAACTGCCTCCGCACTACTCAAGGGCGGAGATAATCAATCCTATGCGATTGCCATGTACAGGCTGGGGTTCGCCTATGCCAAGCTGAACAAGGTGACTGAGGCCCGTGAGGTTTTGACCGAGATCGTTCAGATGCCTGGACCGGTCCAGCAGCCCGCACAGGATTTGCTGTCGAAGGTCAACGCAGCTCGTGCTAAAGGAAAGTGATGTAAGACCTGTGGCTAGCGACGCTGTCGCACCAGATCGGTCGAGAGCATATCTGCTTTATTGGCCAGAATATACGCTCGTTGCGCCTCACCGTTCTTCACTGCAGTTCGGGCTTGCTGCATGTAGACCTGAATTTGCTTGACTATCTCTTCCTCGTCAGTGCTGAGCTGGCGGCGACCAAGCTCTTTTAGATTGACATCAGCATTCGTGAGAAGCTCGTTCGTGGTATTCAATTCCTGCGAAGCCTGCTGCTGGCTTTGGGTGGGAGAGATCGCGACAATCGGATCTGTGGTCCCGCCATTGGGTACAACTTTGGTTGAAGCCGTAGTCGAGTCTGCTGCGGCCGTAGAGGGCTGGTGCTTTTTGTGCACCTTGCGGGGACTGGATGCGCAACCTGTTTGCTTTCTTGAGTTTCCGTCGTTGAACGCGCAGGGCTTTGCCGCTTTGGGTTGGCCGGTAACGGAAGAGTTCTGTCCGATGCTCGTTGGTTGAGATGCCTGAGACTGTTGCGGCGACTGCTGCGACGGCAATAGCCACGCGTTTATCGGAGAAGCGACCCACAATATCAGCGCCACAGTCACACTAACGAAAAGCATCTCACATTCTTGATGACAACGAGATTCGACCCCAGGCAAATTGTAGCGCCGAAATGCCGGAGCTTACCAGGAGCGACTTTTATCTTGATGCCTTCCCGAATTCCTTCGAGTGAAACTCCATCAGCTCGCCGAGATGCGCCAGGAAATACGAAGCGCTGTGATCACCCGGATAGAGGTGGAATTCGTTCTTGATCCCTTCTGAGTCCAGTTGACGGTGCAAGGCCTCGGAGCCATCCTCAAACTCATATTGGTCTTCACGTCCGCAATTAAAGTAGATGGCGAGCTTATTGATTTGCATGTGGTTTTTTCTCGCTAGCACAAACGGGCTGTTCTCGTTCCAGTGCAGGACATTGATGGGATCTCCGAAGACGTTAGCAAGGATGTTGGCTAAAGGCGCCCCTGAGTTCATAGTGGCATCAAGTTCCTTTGGCGACGAGGTAATCAGGGCAGCACTTTCCGCGCTTACAGCCGAGAATTCCTCAGGGTGAGCAAATGCGAACCGAAATGCACCATAGCCTCCCATCGATATGCCGCCGATGGCGCGCGATTGCCGGCTGCGGCGAATGCGGAATCTGCTTTCTATGTAAGGCAGGAATTCATCGAGAAAGAAATCGCTGTAAAGTACCTCTCCATTAGCAGAGTTTATGTAGAAACTCGCCTTGGCCTCTGGCGTAACTATCAGGAAATTGCCAATCCTTTTGTGCTGGCGGAGATCATCTACCAGATTCCATCCCCCTGATTTGAAGAGCGCCTGCTCGTTCTCACCGAGGCCGTGAAGGAAATAGAGTACTGGGTATTTAGTCGACGTCTCCCCGGCCGAGTCGTAGGCCGCCGGCAACAACACGCAGTAGTGGACGATTTGTTTCAGAATTCGACTGTTCACCGCATTGCAATCAATGCGGCTTTGCGCGGCGGCCGTCAGCGAAAACAAGAGTAAAGCGAAAATTCGAACCATGTCTCTGTTTCACTCGTAGCGGAGGGCCTGGATGGGATCAAGACGAGCTGCACGGCTCGCTGGATACAAACCTGATATCAGGCTGACGATCATGGCGAATGCCACGGCCCCTACAACCAGCCACCACGGAACAAACCAGATTTGCTCGGGAGGGAAATGCTGGCGTTTCAGATAAATGTTCGCGCCAAGATTGATGACGCGCCCGATGGTCCATCCCAGTGCCACCCCGATCGCGCCTCCGAAGACTCCCATAACCCCGGCTTCTGCGAAGAACAATCCCTTCACATCGACATCGCTGGCGCCGAGGGCCTTCATGATTCCAATTTCCCGGCGTCGTTCGAGGATCGCCATCACCAGAGTATTAACAATCCCAATCGAAGCCACCGCTAACGCCAGGCTGCCGAAGATTCCGAGGAAAAGGTCGAGTACCGCAAAAAACTGACGCAAATTCTTCGTCGCATCCACGATGGAAAATGTGTTGAAACCCATTTTCTTAATCGCGTCTTCGACTGATTGCACATACTTCGGGCTTCTCACTCTGACCTCAACAGTCGTGTAAGTCAGTTTTCCACTAAGCACGTTAGTGGTGTCGCGCAGGTCGGAGGGTTGAAGCACGTGCAGGTTTTGAGCGAACTCCAGCGGTAGGAAAAGCCGGGCCCTGGCCTGCTGACGCAAGCTGTCGGGATCGAGATCGCAAACACCGACGATTTTCAAGGTCTGTTCACGTGAGATAACGGAGTATCCCATCCCCGCTGGATTGTTCGCGTCATTTCGCTCAGAGGCTGTGGCGGTGCGTTCCGCATAGCGCATCACCAATTGCTTGCCGAGTAAATCTCTTGCCAGATCTTCAACCTTGATGTTTTCGTCGTCTTTGTCCGCCCTACCTAGCAACTGCTCGGCAAAAGATTTCTGTAGGATAACCTCAGGCGCGGTTGCAGAAGAGAAAAATCCGCCGGCCATTCCATCAAATGCGTCGTTATTCCTGGCCGAAAATGGCAGCCCAGCAACCGTAGTCAAATGCGGCTTGTCTTCATAGCGGAGTTCGGTGACGAAGCGGATGTCGGGATACGCTTCCAGCACATTCGGCAGTCCCTCGATCTTGGTACGAGCGGATTCGTCCAGTGACGGGCTCTCGGCCGGGGAAGGGCCGTTGTCTTCCCGCTCACGATTGAAGTTGCGTAGCTCGCGCCGGGAAGTCACGATTACCGTATCGAACAACCCGGATTTCTCCAGACGCCGGTCGGCTAGTCTCTGTAGTCCGATGCCAAGCGCAAGCATGCCGACCAGTGACGCCACACCTACCGAGATACCCATAGTGGTAAGCGAATTTCGCAGAACAGACTCGCGGAGATTGCGAACGGCCAACTCGGCCACATCGTAGAGTTTCACCTCGCGCCTCCTCGCATCGCTTCGAGGTCGTCGGCGGATGCGGGGGGCTGGCTTTGGACGAGTCGGCCATCAGCCAAGAAGATCATCTCTCGCGCGTAGCTCTCAGCCAGGGCGCGCTCGTGCGTTACCATGACGACGGTCATTCCGAGCGATTCATTGAATTCGCGGATGAAATTCATGATTTCGGTTCCGGTGTGGCTGTCGAGATTGCCAGTGGGCTCGTCCGCCAGCAAAAGTTGTGGCTGATTGATGAGCGCTCGTGCCAACGCGGTCCGCTGTTGCTCCCCACCCGAAAGTTCGGTAGGCCGATGGCGAATACGGGCGCGCAGTCCGACCCGATCGAGAGCCTGACAACACAGATCCTCGCGTTTCTCACGATCAATTTCTGCGAGGCGCAAAGGTAACTCCAGGTTTTCATAGACGGTCATGCTGGGAATGAGGTTGAAAGACTGGAAGACCATACCGACTGTCTTCAGGCGGTACTTTGCCAACTCCTGCCGCGTTAGTGTCGCCAGATTGCGCCCTTCGACAACGACGGAGCCAGAGGTTGGTCGGTCGAGCCCCGCGATCAGGTTTAATAGAGAAGACTTTCCCGAACCGGACTGGCCTAGAAGTGCAACAAACTGCCCCGATCGCACCTGAAGCGAGATCCCATCGACAGCCCGAATGAGCGCTTCACCCATTTGATAGTAGCGGCAAAGGTTTTCAGTCCGGATGGCAAGTGAGTCGGTCGATCTGAGATCGTCGCCAGCAGTAGCTATCAACGAACATCTCCTCGCACCAAACGCAAGGCGTCAGTTATCTCAGCGCCCTCATCAGTCGAGGGCTTCGAAGGCTCATTCCCGTTCGTTACCAGAGCTGAATCGCCCTCACCTGGAGCGAGAAAGAGGTTGGTTTCCAGCCCATGTTGCTTCGTGTACAGCTCGTAATAGCGCCCACGCAAGGCGTAAAGCTCGTCGTGGGTGCCGCGTTCCACAATTCTCCCTCGCTCCATAACCAGGATCTGATCCGCACGACGAATGGTCGAAAGGCGGTGTGCGATTACGAAGGTGGTCCTTCCCTGCATCAGGTAGGAGAGTCCCTGCTGGATCAGCGCCTCAGATTCCGAGTCGAGACTCGATGTCGCCTCGTCGAGGATCAAGATTCTTGGCTCAGCAAGAATCGCCCGAGCGATGGAAATACGCTGGCGCTGTCCACCAGAGAGTTTGATGCCTCGCTCACCGACAACCGTGTCATATTTGTCAGCGAAGCTCTCCGCGAATTCGTCTACCCGTGCAATGCGGCACGCCCGCATGATCTGCTCTTCGCTTGCGTCGGGACGAGAAAAGGCGACATTCTCCCGAATGGTCCCGTCAAACAGGAATGATTCCTGCAGAACAACGCCCAGTTGTGTACGGTAGGAATCGAGTCGCACCGTGCTCAGGTCAACACCATCGACCAGCACCTTGCCGTGAGTGGGGAGATGGAAAGCGG
This sequence comes from Terriglobales bacterium, assembly GCA_035623255.1. GTDB lineage: Bacteria > Acidobacteriota > Terriglobia > Terriglobales > Acidobacteriaceae > JAFAGX01. The sequence continues at coordinate 85,188 of DASPTU010000104.1, forward strand.
AGATCAACCCTATCGTGGTCGACTTGCCCGAACCAGAGGACCCAACCAGGGCAGTCACAGTTCCCGGTTCGGCGTGAAATGAGACATCATTCAGAACCATGCGGCTGCCGTCGTAACTGAAGCTGACGTTCTCGAAATCGACATAGCCCTCAATGGGGCCCAAGGTCCGCGTCCGCTTCGGATCCTGATCTTCGCGCGCTTCGCTCAGGATTTCATGGCTGCGTTCCAGACCTGCGAAAGCTTCTGTCAACTGCGTGCCGATTTGTACCACCGACATGATTGGTGCGATCAGAAAGCCGAGAAAGAGAGTGTAGGTAAAGAATCCGCCGATGGTAAGCGAACCGGCAGCGATCTGCCGCGCGCCCGTGTACATGATCACGGCTCCGACCACCCCCATAAGCAAGCTCGCCGACAGGCTCATCACCGAGGTCGCCGTGAGAGTCTTCATCACATTGTCAAGCAATCGGTGGACCCCGCGTGAAAAGACATTCTCCTCACGCTCTTCCGCGTGGTAGCCCTTCACGACGCGTACGCCCCCAAGGGACTCGGCTAGCCGGCCAGTCACTTCGGCATTGATCTTGCCGCGTTCACGGAAGATCGGCCGGATCGTCTTGAATGCCCGCTGCAGAGCAATCGCAAAACACGTCAGAAATGCGAATGCCAGTCCGGTCATTAAAGGGCTGATGCGCAGAAGTACAATGAACGCGATAATTGCGGTCAGAATCCCGCCAACCAGATCCACCAGCCCGGTACCGATCAGATTGCGAACGCCCTCGACATCGCTCATGATCCGCGACACCAATACGCCGCTCTTGGTCGCATCGTGAAAAGCGATTGGCAGCCTGCCGACATGCGCCTGCACCTTTTGCCGTAGTTCTGCGATCAGGCGCTGGGCTTCCTTCGACAGTAATTGTGTCAGCGAGAAAGAAGTAATTCCCTGAACCGCCGTTGCCGCCAATACCCCCAAAACAAGTGGCTTTAAGAGGGCGTATTGTTTTCTGACGATTACGCTATCGATCAGGAATTTGGTGGAGTACGGAAGCACCAGCCCCGAGACTCGGTTGATCACCATTAACAAAAAACCGAAGGCGAGCAGTCCACGGCGAGGTCGCACCAGTTCCCAAACGATGGGCAGCACCTTGCGCAGTTCAGCCTTGGGACGCGGCGTTCCGGCCAGCTTGGTCTGAGAGGCCACTTTGTTGATTAGAGTTGAGTTTGCCCGGGGAGGGTTCATTTTGTCGGCTTTTGATAAAGCCGCCCCAACCATCCAGTGTTGGTGGGTTGCATTCGAGATTATTTCCGAACACGTGCGAATCAGGCTGCTGCGGTCCCATAACCTGTCCGGATTGGACGCACGTGAGCAATGGGTTTCTCGTGTAGAAGCAGTTCGGTGGCTTGCACACGAGGGCTCGAATGAAACCAGTTTTGGACAACACCCCCGAAAAGCAGGTTAGCGATCGAGAGCAGGCTCATAGCCTGGTGATGAGCCATCCAGCTGCGCACGATTTCGTAATGACGGTGTTGCGAAGCTTTCTCTGAACCGAAGTCCACCGCTTCATAGAAACCATAGCGACCGCACCAGCCCTTTTTCGCCATCCTGCGCAGGTTCTGTAGCGCTCCGATTGGGTCAACGTGTAGCGCCAGGAACGTCGAATATGGCGAAATCACCAGTCTGTCGGTGTCCGGCTCGCGGAGACCGAGATGGGGTACCCCGAACGCCTGGTATCCATAGTTTCCCGCGGGATCACGTTCCGCGAAAGATGATTCCGAAATCCCCCATGGGATGTGCTTGCCGGCGGTGAAGGCTTGCTGTGCCTGTACCGCTGCCCTGCTCGTTAGATCCAGCAGTGTCTGAGGATAAGAGCGCATCCAGATGGCGGGCATAAGGTATTCGAACATGGTTCCGGTCCACGACAGCAAAACCTTGTGTCCGTGATCTACCGTGTGGACGCGACCCAGCAGAAACCAGCTCTCCTGCGGAATGTCATCCTTCGCAATCGCGACGAAAGTCGCAATCCGAGCCTCGGACGCCAGAAGGTCATAACAGGCGGCACTGAGCTGCGATGCCCCAGCGTCGTAGCCGATCGACAAGAGCTTGCGGCGCCGGTCCCGCAGAAACCGGAAATCCATTTCATTCGCCAGCCTGTCTGCATCAAGTGCGATGGTGAAAAGGTCCTCGATGAGAGCAACCGTCTGTAATCGGGCCGCCGGAAGTAAAGAGCGCAACCGCTCACGTGCAACGTTGGCATTGTTGCCATTGCCATTTGCGTCTCCCGTTTGTAGCTTTGCCGCCAAACGATCGATGAACACCGGCAAGCGTTCCAAGGGCACGGTCTCTATGGGTTTCAGATTGAGCTCACGGCGCACCTCGGCAAAATCGGGTAACAGCCAAGGGCAGAAGTCGTTTACGTCACGACGAATGTGTTCAAGTCGCAGCTCTAACTGCTCCCTGAACCATCTCACGTCAGCGCTGTTTTGCGACGCAGTCTTGCTCCCATTCTCCAGATCTGAACAGGAGAGGCTCAAGAGAACATCCAGCCAGTTTCCGCTTTCCAGGCGGCGCTGAAAAGCCTGGATTTGCCGCCGTGAAATGGCGTTCAGAGAGACTAAAACTCCCAGATGATCCAGTACGCCATCCGCAAGACTACTATTCAAGAGAGGCCGGCGCAGTCGGTTCCAGCACCCCTGCTCGAGCGTCCAAAGCGAGGCGAGTAGATTTCCGTTGTCCACCGATGAGACGAATTTCGGAAGTAGCGGCGCAAGCGTCCGCGTGTCATACCAGTTCAACAAGTGCCCGCGATAGCGCTCCAAACTTGAAATCGTCGTTAATGTTCGCAATGTGAGCTCAGCGAATTCGTCCACAGTCAAATAACCGAATTCACAGGCGGCCTGACGTGCATTCAGTAGTAACCCGAGGTTCGTGGTTGAAACCCGGGCCGCAACCCGGAAAGGTTCCTCCACGTTGTCGGGAATCAACCAATGATGCTCAGCGTTGCTGAATTCCGCGAAATATCGCCAAGTGTGTAAAGCCGCATGACGAAGCAACAATTTCTCTTTCTCTGATGGCTCTTGATATCGGGCCCGAGGGGGCCGGTTCAGCCACACCGAAACCAGCTTGCTGCAGGCCCAAAGCAGCAAGATCGGGAGTGCCGAAAAGATAGCCCACGGCCGCACGAACCACACTAGCGCTGCGATTGCCAAAGCCAGCGCCGGAGTCCAATCCAGATAGATATCCAGTGGGGTGCGCTGCCGGCCTCCAATCTCTGCTTCTGCTGCTGTTTCCCACTGCAAAAGTCGTTCTCGCGTGACCAGCCGCCGAACCAGAGTCCGAACAACGGCGTCCATCGACAGCAACATCTGGTGCGCCAGGAAGGTCAAATTCAGAAGAACGTTTACGTTAGCCGCGAACAAGGCTTTCACGGCATCCTTAGCGATAGCGCGATGGCGTTGAATTACTGCTCGCGTAAGTTCAAATGCGAACTGGCAATATGCGGGCATGAACAAGATGGCAACAATAGCTACAGTCCACCAGACAGCGCGTCCCGGCAAGATCGTCCAGCCGAGAACGAATAGAACCAGTGTCGCGGGTTCAACAAGGCTGCGTCGCAGGTTATCGAATATCTTCCATTGAGAGATGAAGGAGATCGGATTGGCTACGTGTTGCCCAGATTCATCGGGAACATGGGAGAACAACCATGCCGTGATTTGCCAATCCCCACGCAGCCAACGATGCTTGCGTCGATTGTAAGCACTGTAATGGGAGGGGTAGTCCTCAATCACCTCAATATCGCTGGCTAATCCTGCGCGAGCATAAGCACCTTCAATCAAGTCGTGACTGAGCAGCGCGTTGTTCGGGAAGCGGTGATTCAGGACTCGATGCAATGTATCAACTTCATAGATTCCTTTTCCGGCAAAACTCGCTTCGCCGTACAGGTCCTGGTACACATCGGAAATCGCGCGCGTGTAGATGTCGAAGCCTGTCTCTCCGGAGTAGATCGCGGCAAGCCGTGATTTGGCGGCACTCTGCACGCTCACGCCCACTCGTGGTTGCAGAATGCCGTAGCCTGCCACCACGATGTTCTTTTCAGGATCGATAACGGCCTGGTTCAAGGGATGGGCAAGGCACCCAATCATCCGGTACGCGGACCCGCGAGGCAACTCCGTGTCAGAATCAAGGGTAATTACGTAGCGCACCTTTGGGAGGACCGATAGATCGCCGACTTTCACCGGGAAACTGTCGTACTCGTGCCGCAAAAACTTATTCAAGTCCATCAGCTTTCCGCGTTTTCGTTCCCAGCCCATCCACACTTTCTCGCGCGGGTTGTACACACGGTGCCGATGCAGCAAAAGGAACGAGCCTTTTCCTTCACCCGCATACCTGTCGTTCAGCTTACGCACGAGTTCCCCGCACAGATCAATCAGCGGGCTGTCTTCGCGCGGGCTTTGCCGGGAATCCGGCAGATCGCTCAACAGAATGAAGTGCACATTGCGATCGCGGTTGCCGAGAAAGCGAACCTCGAGGTCCTCTACTAACCGATGAACTTGTTTCTCGTTCAAGAGCAGGGTAGGAACTGCAACCAGCGTGACGCAATCGTCGGGAACGCCCTCAGAAAAATCGAGCTTGGGCAGGATCTGCGGTCGCAACAATGAAGTGGTCAGATAATTCACCAGCAGAACTGCGCTTTGCGACGCGGGCAGCAGTAATGCCACGATTGCCAGAAAAATAAGATCGGGCGGACTGAAGCGGTTGGTGATCAGCACTACGACCACCGAGATTATGGCGAAAGTGAAGATCTCAATTGCAGGCAGATAGTACTCGTCCGGATGGCGGCGAAGGAAATCCTGCACCCGCTGAGCAAATGGCGGACGAAAACGAACGCGGCGATAAAGAAGATTCCTTCCCTCCGCCAGCAAGTAGTACCCGATATGAGAACGGCGAAGGTGCAAACGCGGATCCGCGTCACGTTTCCCAGCCGCTTCCCTCGCCAGTGTCAGGGCGTGTCTGGCGACTTCCGTCTCGGTACAATCACTCCGCTGAGAGATTTTTACGACCCGCTTGCGATAGAGCTCGCGAGTTTCAAAGTCCATTCGCGAATAATCGCCTGCCGGATCCTGCCGCAAAATACGGTCGAACAGGATCAGCGGCTCTAGCACTTCCTTCCATGATGCCTGGGTCGCATCGCGCAAGCTGGTTATGCAGAGGCCAACATTGTAAGAGCCATTTTTATCTTGCAGAACCTTGGTAGCCCGGGCCACGATTTCTTCCAGCAGAACCATCTTCAGAGCCGCTACAAGCGCGATCAGCTCTTTCATGTTCAAAACCGTGACGTCCTGAAACGCCTGGACGTATGAAGTGAACGCCTGCTCACTGAAGCGGTACTGCGCAGCGTCGAGGAATCCTTGCGCGATGACGACGGGTCTTGGCAACAGAGTGCCGCGCGCTGCCACTACGTGAGGCGCCTTACTCAATGCTTTCAGCCCATCCGCCATACCATGGAGTTCCATATCCACCAGGTTCACGTTGTCGTGCAGCCAGCGGAAATCGTCCGGCACTATAGCGTCTGGCGCCAGAACGGCCCGGAAGGGCTGGAACTGATTGTGGATCGCCGCCTGCAGAGCACCGTACCGATTGAAGACCGCCGTGGAGGATCGAAGGCTCGGCACCCATGCCAGGCCCTGAGCAAGCCGGGCGGCGTGCGCACGCAAGGCTTCGCTGTCGTCGCCCCGGTTTGTGGGTTGGTGGGACAACTCAGCTTTCTCGCTTAGCAGCTCGAGGTTTGTGTTATCCGACATTCGGATCAGTAATCAGCGGTAACTGGCGGCTTGCAATTCGAACATCTCGGCGTAGCGCCCTCCGAGCATGGACAGTTGCTCGTGAGTTCCTTCTTCGGCGATCCTGCCCTTTTCCAGTACTACGATGCGATCCGCCATCCGTACGGTTGAGAAGCGATGAGAGATAAACAGCGCCATTTTTCCCGCCGTAAGCTCAGCGAATCGGCGAAACACTTCGAATTCACTCCGCGCGTCCAGTGATGCCGTGGGCTCGTCAAGAATCAGCAGTTGCGCATCACGCAAATAAGCTCGTGCCAAAGCCACTTTCTGCCATTCGCCGCCCGAAAGATCCACTCCTCCCTCAAATCGACGCCCGAGCATCTGCTCATATCGCTGCGGCAGTCGCTCAATCACCTCATCCGCTAAACTCTTATGTGCAGCTTCCCTGAGTAACGTAAGATTTTCCCGTTCCTGGATCAGCCCAGAAGCTATGTTTTCCCTCGCGGTCATCTCGTACCGCATAAAGTCCTGAAAAATGACTCCAATCTCGTGGTATAGATCCTCCAGGTCGTAGTCGCGGAGATCTACACCGTCCAAAAGGATCTGTCCCTCTGTAGGATCGTAGAGCCGCGTCAAGAGCTTGACAATGGTCGTCTTCCCTTCGCCGTTTTCGCCGATCAGCGCAACCCGCTCTCCGGGATGAAGGTGAAAGTCCAGGTGGTTCAGCACCAGCCGGTCAGTCCCCGGGTAACGAAACGAGACATTGCGGAACTCGAAGCCATGCTGGATCGGCCTTGGGGCCGGAGTTGCGTTCGGCTTCGAACGAATCGTCGGCTGCATGTCGAAGAACGCCAGGAGGTCCGTGAGGAACAGAGCCTGGTCGGCAATGCCGGCCAGCGTTGAGAAAACTTGCTGGATGTTCAAGCTGGCCTGCTGAATCGCGCCGGCCAGCAGTGTCAGAGTGCCGATCGAAAGAACACCCGTCAATGTGCGCCAGATCACCCAGGCGTATGCAGCGTAATAGCCCAGAGTTCCGATAACGGATAGGGCGGCGCCGGCGAACAAGCGGCGTCGCGCAAGCGAGACATCCTGCACATAGATTCGATCTGAAAGTTGCGTAAAGCGCTCTGTCAGAAATCGGCTCAGGCCAAATAGCTTTAGCTCCTTGGCTGCTTCCTTGCTGCCTCCCAGCACCCGCAGGTAGTCAAGCTGCCGCTTAATAGGAGTCTGGCTGAAGTTCTTGGCATACCCCAGGAAAGCGAAATGGCTTTCCCCGAGAAACGCAGGTAGCACCCCGGCCACCAAAAGCAGCATCAGCCAAGGAGAGTACACAATGATGGTTACGGACATCGTCACCGCGGTGATAAGCTGCTGGATCAGTCGCCCGATGGATTGAATCATCCCCAGGCGATCGGTCGCCTGCACCCGGGCACGTTCCAGCCGGTCATAAAACACGGGGTCCTCATAAGCGACCAGATCTAGTTCGGACGCGTGCTTCATCACGGCGATGCTGACATGTCGCGTGTACTTATCGGCCAGCAGGGAATCCAGGTAGTCGATTCCGCGGCTCAAAATGCTGAGAAGTACCGCAACGCCGAACTCGGCCGCGACCAGCCACCAGAATCGTGGGCTGACGGGATGATGCCCGGATATGGCGCGAACAATATTGTCGATAATGAGCTTGGTGATCCAAAGCAGGGCGACCGGCAACACCGCCACAAAAAGGCGGAATATGAGTCCGAAGGTTACGACAGCTGGCCCCGATTCCCAGACAATCTTCAGTACTGGCGGAACATTGCGCAGTGCAGCAAGGCGCTCCTGCCATCCGCTTTGGAACTTTTCGTGCCCCATGCTCGACCTAGATTGACTAGAACTGCGGCGTCGGTTGGTATTCAAATCTGAATCATCGCGCTATCGCGGCGTGCATACTCGTGCTCATACCGAAGATGCACAAAGCTACCACAAGGTTTGTGCATACAACAACTTATCCCGTCCCTTAAGGGTCTTTCAACTCGGGAAAGAATCCCCTAACCCGTTATCCATTGGTTGCAGGTGTAGACCCACTTTCCACCGCTCGATTTTCGTTCGCGAGGGCTAGAAAATCTCCACGAATCTGCCGTTTAAATTACTCACAGTATTGTGCTAATGAGTGAAGATCGACTCTAGTTGCATCTACGGGACGGAGGGGCAGCTGTACCCGCGTTTCGGGAAAATTTTGCTCGTCTGGATGAAAAAACTGTATTTTGCCCGTTGCCTATCTGACCTCGATCACCGCCAGGCCGTCGGCTGGGAGTGTGATTGTGAGCTCGCTATTCTTGAGGTTTTCGATTTCCGGCGATGGCAACTGCGCAGCCTGCCGGAGTTCCTGCAGTTGCTCCTGCGTGGGATAACGAGGCGATCCCATCTTCTCGTACGCAGCGTGCACATCTCCGTGATCATGATCGACGCGCGAGACGGCGGCGCGCCGAACCTCACCTGAGTTTCGGAAATGGATCGTCACAGTTTTGGCAGATCCGCTCTGTTCCGGCGGCACCAGGTTCCAGACAGCAACTACGAGGGTGCCGTCGGGACGCCGGGTCAGCAACGCATCCTCGGAATTTAAGGTAATACGTTCATCGCCCAGTTGGTGCAGAACCTGGAATGCGGCATAGGCCGGCTTAGGAATACCCCCTTCTGCAATCAAGCCGTACCCGCCGTAAAACGGCTGCTTCACAACGCCTTGTTCTTCGAAAACATCGGAAAGCGTCCAGTAAGACATTTCGGTCACGAGGCCGTCGCATTGGCGAATCGTGTCTGCCATCCATGGTCCCATGTAGATTGAGTCGGTAACCTCCGGGGCGGTCGAGTAGGTAGCGTTAAACTCGCTCAAGAAAAATGGCAGATCGCGCCGTGCGGAGGCGGCAATCTGTTCGTGAGCCTTCTTGACCGCGCGGCATACCATCCGGTCGCGCGGGATATTCTCATTCGTGCCGAAGACATTTTGCGCGGTGTCATTGCCATAAACGTGCGTTGAGACGAAATCGACCGGAACGTGCTTCTGCACGCAGTGCTGAATAAACGCATCCACCCACGCCGCCTGTGCGGTCGCCGGACCACCCACGCGTAATCGCGCATTCACGCGCTTCACCGCTGCCGCCGCGTGGTCGTACAACTCCCAGTACGTCTCCTGCC
>DASPTU010000105.1:0-54705 GCA_035623255.1 Terriglobales bacterium
CCTCGAAGCCATCGCGAACCTTTCCCTATGTTCCGGCCCTGGTTTCGCAGGAGGCCAGACAAAGCGCGGCCTGAGAGCATGGCAGCCCAATGAATCGGCCGCGTATCATTCAAGTTGTGGCCAAGATCAACTTTTAAGTCATCTACACCTTGGCGGGGAGCTGAAAAAGCTCCCCCTTTTTTTCCGCTAAGCGAAATTTTGAGGGACCGATCGGCTTCCAAGAGTCAGGGCAGATCGCGAACTGGAAGGTCGACGGTCATCGGCGCGTGATCGGAGATGCGATCCTCAACTGATTCATTGAGCTCGCGCATGGAGGCAGGGAAGTGAGGCGCGAAGCGGTTAGTCTGTCCCTTGTCGCGGGGATTTTGGATAAAAGGTTTTACAAATACCCAGTCGAGCTTGAATCGCCCCACTAGGCCGTAAAAGTCCCGATTGAAAGCGTATGTGGGCACGAATCCTTTTCCTGCGCGCGCGTTGCTATCCGCCAATGTACGTTTGCGATGGGGCGAGGCCAATTGCTTTAAGGAATGTCGTAGTGGCATGGTTGGGATCGGGGGTGATTTCTAGGCGATTGTGTAAAAACCGGCGGGACGCTGCATACGAGAGTTTGGGTGACTTAACGGTTTTGGTTTCAGCTGGGGTTGCGTACACAGTCGAGCGAGTCCGGACAGGATTTATAGAGCGGTTTCATTGTAGGGGCGCGGGGAGGTTTTGTCAGTCGGCGAGTTCAAGTCTGGTAATAAATGACAAATGGGATTGCGACCGCAGCCGATTTCAGCGAGGTCGCTTTTCGCGCCGAGTCATCAGGGCTCGTTGACTTGACTTATCTTCCCGCATAACATGGCGTCGCGCCATGATCGGCCAAACCATTTCGCACTACCGCATCCTGGAGAAATTGGGTGGGGGCGGCATGGGTGTGGTGTACAAGGCCCGGGACACAAGGCTGGACCGTTTTGTTGCCCTCAAGTTTCTGCCTCAAGACCTGACCCATGACTCGGATGCGCTAGAGCGCTTTCGGCGTGAAGCCAAAGCTTCATCGGCTTTGAATCATCCCAACATCTGCACGATTTACGACATTGGCGAGCAGGATGGGAAGGCGTTCATCGCCATGGAGTTTCTGGACGGGATGACGCTGAAGCACCTCATCACGGGCCGTCCGTTGGAACTGGAACAGATCCTTGGCATCGGGATCGAGGTGGCCGACGCATTGGATGCGGCTCACGGCGAAGGCATCATTCATCGCGATATCAAGCCGGCAAATATCTTCGTGACCAAGCGTGGGCATGCCAAGATTCTGGACTTCGGATTGGCGAAAGTGATGCCGGTGAAAAACCGGAACGACCAGACGGCGGGGCTCTCGCTTGAAGCGACCGCGGTGGGCGAAGAGCACTTGACCAGCCCCGGCAAGGCTGTGGGTACAGTCTCGTACATGTCACCCGAACAGGCACGGGCCAAGGATTTGGATGCTCGCACTGATCTGTTTTCGTTCGGCGCTGTTCTCTACGAGATGGCGACCGGCACCTTGCCCTTCCGCGGTGAAAGTTCCGCGGTTATCTTCAAGGCCATTCTCGACGGGGTGCCAACGCCAGTGATGCGGCTGAACCCTGATCTGCCGACCAAACTGGAAGACGTCATCAACAAGGCCCTGGAGAAGGATCGGGACTTGCGCTATCAAAGTGCTGCCGAGATACGGGCCGACCTAAAACGGCTGAAACGCGAGACGGAATCGTCACGCACTGCGCGTGTGAGTTCGGGAACCGAGGTGGCGCAGGAAGTTGGGATGCCAGCAACAATGGGCGCACGAACGCCAAGTTCGGGTTCGGCCCCGGCTGTCGTTGTGTCATCTTCATCCGCGACGGCGCAGGCGGCCGCCGTTACGGCAGCGGGGAGGAGCAGACTCTGGAGGATCATTGTACCTGCGGTCATCGGATTACTTCTGTTGCTGGTTGCGGCCGGCTTGTATCTTCATTCGCGATCGACAAAGTCCACGTCGCAGTCTACAGCGCTGACTGAGAAAGATGTTGTGGTGCTCTCTGACTTCGACAACAAGACGGGCGATCCGGTTTTCGATGACGCGCTGAAGCAGGCGTTGGCGGTGGAGTTAGGTCAGTCTCCTTTCTTGAACGTGCTTTCAGATCGGAAGGTAGCGGAGACGCTGGGCATGATGGGTCGCCCCGCGAACCAACGCGTCACTCCAGATATCGCTCGGGAGCTTTGTCTGCGCACCGGCAGTAAAGCCATGCTGGGGGGAGAAATTTCCAGCCTGGGCAGCCATTATCTGATCAATCTGAACGCAGTCGCATGCAGCACCGGCGACACTCTGGCCAAGGAAGAGGCTGAGGCCGCTGGCAAGGAAGAAGTGTTGAAAGCTCTAAGCCACGCCTCGGGGAGCCTGCGAACCAAACTGGGGGAATCGCTTCCATCGGTACAGAGGTTTGAAGTGCCGATTGAAGCGACAACGTCATCGATCGAAGCCTTGAAAAGCTACAGTCTGGGAAGGACTACACTGAATGAACGCGGAGACGCCCCCAGCATCCCTTTCTTCAAACGGGCGATTGAACTGGACCCTAACTTTCCATTGGCTTACGCTGCGCTGAGCATTTCTTATGGCAATCTTCGCCAGCCTTCGCTTGCCCTCGAGTATGCGAACAAGGCATACCAGTTGCGCGACCGTGTGACTGAGCGCGAACGTTTGCGGATTGCTTCCGACTACTTTGCCTCCACCGGAGAACTGGACAAGGAAGCACAGACTTATGAATTGTGGATCGCCAGTTATCCGAGGGATTCCACTCCTCATTTGGATCTCGGCACAAACATGGCCTTCATGGGCCAGTACGACAAGGCGGTAGGAGAGTACAAACAAGCGCTGGAACTCGCGCCCGATGCGGTGGTTGTTTATCAGGATCTGGGCGGAGTCTATGAAAGTCTCGGCCGGCTCGATGAAGCGAAAGCCACCATTGACCAGGCATTCGCCCGCAAGCTTGATGGAGGTTCTTTGCGGGCGATTCTCTACACGCTGGCGTTCTTGCGCAACGACAACTCGCTCATGCAACAGCAGGTGGCTTGGGTTGCAGGCAAGCCGGGGGACGAAGACGCGATGTTGGCCACGCACTCGGACACACAGGCGTATTACGGAAGGATGGTGAGGGCGAGGGACTTCACCCGGAGAGCTGTAGATTCGGCAATGCGGGCCGACTCGAAAGAAACTGCGGCATTCTGGCAAGTGGAAGGCGCGCTGCGTGAGTCTGAGATTGGCAACCTCTCAGGGGCGAAGCAAGGTGTATCCGCGGCTTTAACCTTATCTCCTGGTCGAGATGTGAGAGTGCTTGCCGCCCTCACCCTGGCGCAGATCGGTGACATGACGGGGGCCGCTAAGGTCGCAGAACAGCTCGAGAAAGGTTATCCCGCGAATACGCTCCTTAAGCTTTACTGGTTGCCAACGATCAACGCTGCCCTTGAACTGAAGAAGGGCAACCCGTCGCAAGCGTTGGTGGATCTGGAGGCGGCTGCCCCATACGAAATGGGTCAAGCTGGTATGTCCATCTCTTCCCTTTATCCCGCGTATGTGCGAGGTGAAGCTTATCTTGCGGCGCACAACAGCCTCGGGGCCGTTGCCGAGTTCCAGAAGCTGGTTGATCAACGCGGGGTTGTGCAGAATTATTTGACCGGGACTTTGGCACGCCTTCAGATTGGGCGAGCTTACGTTATGGCAGGCGACACCGGGAAAGCCAAGGCAGCGTATCAGGATTTCTTCAACGTCTGGAAAGAGGCGGATTCAGATATTCCAATTCTGAAAGAAGGCAGAGCTGAGTACGGAAAACTGCAGTAGCTCGACTTGGCGAAAACGCCGCAAGGAGAGCGCATGGCCAAGGCACTTTCGAATGAGGTCAAGTCTCTGCTCGATGCCCCTAACTTTGCCCATCTTGCCACCATAATGCCGGACGGTTCGCCACACAGCGACCCTGTCTGGGTTAGCCGCGAAGGCGACCGCATCCTCGTCTGCACCGGAGAAAGTTCACTGAAGGCGAAGAACACACGGCGCGATCCGCGGGTCGCGCTCTCCATTATCGACTTCCATGATCCCTACAAGGAGGCGCAACGGCGTGGCCGGGTGGTCGAGCGCCGCACCGACAACGATTTCAGATACGGGGATCCCAACTCGATCAAGTACACGGGCAGGCCATTCCCTTTTCGCAGCCCAGAAGGCCGCGTGGCGCTGGTGATCGAAATTGATAAACAGCGATACAGGAAACTGCCCTTTGAACACACGCCGCCAAAGTAGAGCCGCTCTTCCGATCTTCCAGGCACATTGACTTTGCATTGGGATGCAACCCAGAATCGCCGACCAATGGCCTGTCAGCCTGGCCGACCGCCCAGCAGGTTGCGCCACGGAGCGAACACGCCATTCTCCACTTCTACGACCACGCTTAAACCAACCCCCGCAAAAGGACACCTGCTCCGCATTGTCGGAGTCGGTTTTGGGGTTGCAGTGAGCATCACAGATCTATTGAGTACGTGCTAATCTTGCGCCAAGCCAAGAAAACAAATGCAGCACAACCTTGCACAGAGTCCCTTTCCTTTTGCATTTCCGATTTTCCTCGTTGCTCTTGGGTGTACGCTGCCGCTGTTTATAGCAGCTATGAGCGGCTGGTCAATGCTAAGGCGCCGCTTTAGTCAGACATTTCCCTTCACTGGCGAGGCTTGGAAATGGCAGAGCGCACGGATGCGTCTGGGGTGCAACTACAATAACTGCCTTACGGTCGGGGCGGACGCTTCGGGACTTTACCTGTCGGTTCTCTTTCTGATTCGAATCGGCCATCCTCCCCTTTTTCTGCCATGGCAAGAGATTACAATTCGCAGACGAAGCAAAGGCCCGCTGTTCCGATATGTGGAACTGCGCCTGGGGCGCGACGAGCAAGTTCCATTCATGATCAGGGAGCGGCTGGCCGAGCGACTCAAGTCCGCCGCCGGGCCGAACTGGCCCCCTGAGCCTATAGGCTGACGGGCCTTAGACGGCGATACATGCCCTCCTGTATGTGCAAATCTTCGGGTTGCAGGAAATTGGGGAGGTGCGGTGCACCATGGCTGATGACACAACGACCCGTGAGTAACATCACAGGTTTGTGTGACTTAGCGTGATACAAAGTGCCGCGGACAACTGGACCAGGTGGTAGGCGCCGCGTGTCTCATGGGGGGCGATGGCTGGTTCCACAGAAATTTCCACAGGCGAGCTCCAGCTACTCCAGATCGGTTTCACCTTCAAGCATCGACTCGAACCGGGTAGAGTTTTTTAGGAAAGCGAGACTGAGTTTGCCGGTTGGGCCATTACGCTGCTTGGCGATAATGAGCTCAGCGCGGCCCTGGAGTTCGGGATCGTCAGGTTTGTAAACTTCTTCACGGAAGATGAAAGCGACGACATCGGCGTCCTGCTCGATAGATCCCGATTCACGCAGGTCGGCAAGCTGGGGTCGGTGATCGCCGCCACGGCTCTCCGGCGCACGGCTAAGCTGCGACAAGGCAACCACTGGCACGGACAATTCTTTGGCCAGCCCCTTCAGTCCCCGCGAAATGGCAGAGACTTCCTGCGTCCGGTTTTCGTAGCGCTTGCCGCCTCCCGACATGAGCTGCAAGTAGTCGACGATAATCAGGTCGAGCTTGCCTTGGGATTGCAGCAGCCGTCGCGCCTTGGCGCGCATTTCGCTGAGCGCGATGCCGGGCGTGTCATCGATGAAAATGGGCGCAGTGGCCAGTTGCTCCATGGCCCTTACAACTTTTGCCATGTCGTCGCGCCAAAGCGAGCCTGTACGCATCTTGTGCGAGTCCACACGCGCTCGCGAGCACAGCAGGCGTAGAAGAAGCGCCTCACGGGACATCTCAAGAGAGAAGACGCCAACTGCTTTCTGATCTTCAATGGCGGCGTTCTCCGCGACATTCAGCGCGAACGCGGTTTTGCCCATCGATGGACGAGCGGCGATGATGATCAGATCAGATTTTTGCAGGCCGCTGGTCATCTCGTCGAGCTCTGTGTAGTGAGTGGCCAGGCCAGTAATGCGCTGGCCGCGTTGCAGCAGGGCGTCGACGGAACCGAAAGATTCTTTAACGATCTCCTGTACGCCCATGAAGCCGCGCCCGATTCGCTTTTCGGAAAGCTGGAAGATGGAGGCTTCGGCGTCATTGAGAATGTCTTCAGCGGGATCGCTCTGTTCAGAAGCTCGCGCGATGGCGACGTTCGCGGCGCTGATGAGACCGCGCAATAAAGCCTTATCACGAACGATTTTTACGTAGTGCTCGATGCTCGGGCGGTCCGGGACGCCGTCGAGAAGTCCGGAGACGTAGCCTACATCGCCGATGGCTTCCAGTTCCTTCCGCTGGCCGAGTTCTTCGACGAGAGTGATCATGTCGATCGGTCGCGAGGATTCGGCCAGATCGATCATGCGTGAATAAATTCGGCGGTGCGAGTCGAGGGAGAAATCTTCAGGTTTGAGGTGTTCGGCCGCCTGATTGTATGCAAGATTGTCCAGCAGAATAGCGCCGAGGATGGAACGCTCGGCTTCGACGTTCGCCGGTAGTGTATGTGCGACGCTGTAATCAGTGGTTGCCAAAGTCAGGCGGCTCTCTGAGAAGGATTCTTGCGCAATGCGAACGCGATATTAACCTCAATAGGCTTGTGGATGCAGTGTAGCCACTTCGGAAAACAGCGGAGAAATATTGGAGACTGGGTTGGGTCAGCAGAGGTTGAAATCATGGCCGCAGTATAGGAGAACAAATAGCGAATTACAACTCTGGCCAAAAAAGATGCGGCCCGGCCAGCCACCGAGCCGCATTGCTCGTGAGATGTACCCAGCGTGCCCAGTCACCGCACCCTGCGAGGGGTCGAAACCGCGTTTGGACGCCCGTTTCTGAATCCACCCCGCAGCCGTATTCCGCGAGTATCCTCGTGAATTACGTACTGCAGCAGTTGCTTCGACCGACGGTTCAGCCCTTCCTGAGGAGAACCTTTGAGGAGGCCGCAACTCCCTGGTATTCCGCAACGCGCCATGACACGTTGTTGGAAGCCCTCCGGTGACTCACCCTCGAGAGAACCACCGGCAACCGCCCGCCGCTCAGCAATTCCTGGCGACGCTTTCAAGACATCCACGTATGCGATGGCGGTACTCTGCTTGAAGGTTCAACAGCACGCAAGAAAAAAACCGGGTCTTATTGTGCAGAAGCTGTGGAGGATGAAAATTCTCTGTGGAAACGGAAGGAAAATGCAGTAGTAATTCAGCACCAGAAAAGTCAGAAGTTAGAATGCAGAATTGAACCGAGCATCCAGGAGATTCTTGCGGCCCAATTCTGCATTCTAAAGTCTAAGTTCCGAACTCAGACGTTCTTCAAACTCTGACTTCTGACTTAGTCCCTTACGCCGTCCATAAAGGCACGGAGTTTGCGAGAGCGGGATGGATGGCGCAATTTGCGAAGGGCCTTGGCTTCGATCTGGCGAATGCGCTCGCGTGTGACGGCGAACGATTGTCCGACTTCTTCGAGCGTGTGCTCGCTGCCATCTTCGAGGCCGAAGCGCATCTTAATCACTCGCTCCTCACGTGGGGTCAGGGTGCGCAGGACCTGTGACGTCTGATCTTTCAGGTTCACATTGATCACGGCCTCGGCCGGCGAGACTACGGCCCGGTCTTCGATGAAGTCGCCAAGATGTGAATCCTCTTCTTCGCCAATCGGAGTCTCAAGGGAAATCGGCTCCTGCGCGATCTTGAGGACCTTGCGCACCTTTGCCACCGGGATATCCATGCGTTTCGCGATTTCTTCGGACAAGGGTTCGCGTCCCAACTCCTGCACAAGCTGGCGCGACGTCCGGATCAGCTTGTTGATGGTTTCGATCATGTGCACCGGAATACGGATAGTGCGCGCCTGATCGGCAATCGCACGCGTAATGGCTTGCCGAATCCACCAGGTTGCGTAGGTTGAAAACTTGTATCCGCGGCGATACTCGAACTTATCGACCGCCTTCATCAGACCGATGTTACCTTCCTGAATAAGATCGAGGAACTGGAGACCGCGGTTCGTGTATTTCTTGGCGATCGAAACGACCAGGCGCAGGTTTGCCTCAATCAATTCGCGCTTGGCCTGCTCTGCGTCCATGTCGCCCTGGATGATTTCGCGCTGAGTGCGCTTGAGCTCCTGGAAGGAAACGCCAACTTCCTGCTCCAGTTTCTCCAATTCAGCATGAATGGCCCGCGACTGGCGCCGATATTCTTTGCGCTGATCTTCATTGCGAGTGGCTTCGGCCTTCTTCTCCAGGTTCTGAGCCTGACGATCCAGCGAGCGCATAGTGTCGACGGTTTTGTTTACCCGGTCGATTAATCGCTTGCGCTCCGTGTTGGTGAATCCGAGATTACGGACGCAGAGAGAAACATTTACGATCGCGCGCGCGAGATTCAGACGATGCCGCCGGAAATGCTTTGGCTGCTTCTTCTGGTTGACGCTCGCGAACTTTTCCATCAGGACGCCGGCCTTTTTGTAGGCCTTGGCCAAGTTGTCGATTTTCCCGGTGAATTCCTTCAGGCGGTTTTGCAGGATTTCGTCGGTGATCTCTTCTTCGTCGAAGGTCACGACTTCCTTGATGGAGCGCACTCCTTTTTTCAGGTCTTCGCCCATCGCCAGAAGTTCGCTAATCACAATCGGAGAGCGCGACAGGGCCTTGAGGACCCTCAGTTGGCCACGCTCGATACGCTTGGCGATTTCGACTTCGCCCTCACGGGTGAGCAGCGGAACGGTGCCCATCTCACGGAGATACATGCGTACCGGGTCATTGGTCTTTTCGAGCGCCCCGGGGGTGAGGTCGAGTTCGACATCCTCGCCTAATTCTTCTTCGTCGAATTTCTTGTCGAGAGCAGCCGAGGGCACCTTAGGCCCTTCGAGCACATCAATGCCTTGGGTACCGATCGTCGTAAGCAGATCGTCGAGATCCTCGGGAGAATGTACGTCGTGCGGGATCAGATCGTTGACCTGGTCGTAGGTCAGATAACCCTTCTCTTTTCCCGTGTCGATGAGCTTCTTAATGTCTTCGTATTTGTCGTCAAGAGCCAAGACAGATTTCCTCGAATCGTCCTCGGGAGGACGTCAAACCTTGTAGGATTGGTGGGAACGTAAAGTGACGGACGTTGCGCCTACACAAACTTTCAGAGTATAGCACGGGTGCGTAAGCACTTACCAGACGCGCCGCCGCTCCTAAACGTCCCTGCTGCTCTATGTTCCTACCCACTAATGATTTAGATGGCCAAACCTCGCTCAAAGTTTCACCGTCCGATTCACGCTGCGGGAGTGTTCGGTCCTGTTTCCAGCAGCCCAGGATCCATAAGGGCTCGCTTAAGCCGGACTTTTTCCTCCAATAAGGTCTTTAGCTGTGCAGACGGACGATTTCGTTGCGCCTGCAACTCGCGCTGAACATGCTCCAGCTTTCTTCGCAGTTGAATCCGGCGCAGAGCGCGAGTTGCTCCTTCTAGCCTCTCCGCCGTGAGCTCCTCGTCGTCTCTCATCAGAATGGAAGCAAGCAGGTTGCGGTCGGCGTCTGTCAAGGGAAGTGACAAGGGATCGGTGCTCTCACTGGCGTCGAGCAGCAGCTGGATCAATGACTCTGTTGCCAAACCGTTGTGAAGCTGCTCACTGGCCAGAACGAAGTGGGCCTGACGAGCCGGATCGAATTCGTCTTCGGCACCGTCACGGGCAGAGAGATGGCTCTCGGCAGTTTGCATCTCGTGGCTGGAGGTGAGAGCGCGGATAAGGATTTTCTCAGCATCGGTGATCTGGGCCTCGGTGGGAGCTTTTACGGTTGTTGACGAACGCGTCGTGGCGGCATGCTTGAGTTCCTGCCGCAAGACAGCCGAATCGATTGCGAGCTTTTGAGCGATCTCGTGAGCAAGTTCATCGCGCATAATGCGGCTGGGCACCTGCTGAATATGGGGAAGCAAGTAATTGACAGCTTTCACCTTGTCCTCAGCACTACGTCCCGAAAACTGCGCACGGGCGCGTTCGATCAGGTAGGAGAAATATGGCTGGGAATTTCGCAACGCCTGAGCGTAGGATTCTTTACCTTTGCGGCGGATGAACAGATCGGGATCGAAACCCGATTCCAGCGTCAGAACCTTGATCTGAAACTCCTCTTCCACCAGCAGACCTAACGTGCGCTCCGTCGCTTTAGCGCCGGCTGTGTCAGGATCGAAGTTCACTGCAACGTTTTTGCTGAAGCGGCCAAGGAGCTTCGCCTGGTGCGCGGTGAAAGCGGTTCCGGAACTCGCAATTACATTGTGAAAGCCGGCCGCGTAAACCGAAATGCAATCCATTTGACCCTCGACAAGGATGGCGTAATCCAGGTGTCGAATGGCCTCTTTTGCCTGATCGAGGTTGAACAGGACTCGCGATTTCGAATAAATCGCGGTCTCCGGTGAGTTGAGGTATTTGGGACCAGCTCTTTCGTCGGTCGCAAGAGTCCGGCCGGTAAAAGCGATGACTCGTCCACTTTCGCTCGCAATGGGGAACATGACGCGGTTGCGAAACTTTGAGTAGATAGACGCGGCTACGCGAACCTCTTCAGTGGTCGTTCCTTCATCCTGCGTATCCCGGGGCCCGGAGTTCTGGCTCCTGTCTTCCGACTGCTTCCACGAAAACAGCCCGCTTTCTCTCAGGGCTCTTTCATCAAACTCCGTTCGCAGGCGGTCACGCAGGAGGAAGCCCGACTCCGGTGCGTAGCCGATCCGGAATACGTTGATCATTTCTTCCGTCAGCCCGCGTCCGGCGAGATATTCGCGGGCATGAGCGCCATCAGGGCGCTTCAGCTGTTGCCGGAAAAAGTCACAGGCGCGGGCGTGTATCTCCAACAGCAGCGTGCGGAGCTTTGCTTCCTCGGCTTCGGCGGTCGAACTGTAGGTAATCTTCGGCAGGGCGATTCCAAGCTTTTGAGCGACGGCTCGCACGGCCTCGGGAAACGTGATGTTTTCAATTTTCTGGACGAAACTGAAGACGTCTCCGGAAACCCCGCATCCGAAGCAGTGATAGAACTGCCGACTGGCATGAACGGAAAAGGAAGGCGTTTTCTCGTTATGGAAGGGACAGAGCCCGGAATAATTTTGTGCGCCGGCTTTCTTTAGCTTTACATAGTCGCCGACAATCCGGACGATGTCCGCCTGTTGTTTGACGGTATAGGCGAAGTCCCCAGGATTGGACATGAAGATAGGAGGATTGTGAGCCAGAGCTGGGCTGATGTGAATATAGCATCTGTGCAGAAGCTGTGGAATTTGTTGGTTAGTAGTTGATGGCTCAGGAAAAGTTGGTTTCTCTCAGGATGATGTGGGAAGTAGTTCTGTGCCCATCCTGCGCCTACACTCTCAGTGCCACGACCGTTGCGCCTCCGCCCCCCTCGTTCTGCGGAGGCTCGGCGACTGATTCAACGTGCGGATGCTTTTGTAAATACTGTCGCAGGGCCTTGCGGAGGACGCCCATACCACTGCCGTGGACAATGCGAACTCGGGGTAAACCTGCGAGGAATGCGCGGTCCACGAATTTTTCCACCTCGCGAGTGGCTTCGTCGACCGTCTGACCGATGACGTTGATCTCGGAGGGAATGGCCTGCTCGCTCTGCAGAGACACCGAAATTCCGCGCGCCCGGGCCGCTTTGACAGGAGACTCTGAGGCCTGCGTGATCACTTCTGCGATATCGTCGCGGGCAATCTTCATCTTCATCGCCCCGATTTCCACTTCAAAATGGTTCTCATCAAGACGACGCGTAACCAGGGCGGAGCGCCCGACTGATTTGAGCCTTACGGTATCGCCTTCGGAGACATGCTTAACGAGCTGCGGCTGAGCGTGAGGGTCGCCCTGATCTGCCCCGGTGGTATGGGCCACGACTGCTGAATCAAATTGCTCACGAAATTCGCGGCGGAGGCGAGCGATTCTGCGTTCGGCATCTTTGGAAAGTTTCTGGGCTGCAGCTCGATCCTGAATGGCCGTGACCGCCTCGCGAGCATGGTATTCGAAATCCTTGAAGAGGCTTTCGAGTTTCTTCTCCATCTCTCTGACTTTGGCCTGCTGTTCTTTTCTGCCTTCGGACGCGAGACGGGCAGTTTCGCGCTCGAGTTCCTGTTCTCTGGTCCGGAGGCGCAGGCGTTCCGCTTCCGATTCACGCAGTTGTGTATGGAGACGATCCAGGAAGTGGGCGACGTCGCGTGCCTGTGAGCCAAGCCGCCCACGCGCTCCTTCGATGACCGAGGGATTCAAGCCCAATCTCTGGGCGATGTTGATGCCGGCAGATGCTCCTGGTACGCCGAGCTTAAGTTCATACGTCGGCTGCAATGTGGCTTCGTCGAATCCGACCGAGGCGTTGAGGACGCCGGCTGTGTTAGCCCCGAACACTTTCAGCGAGGTGTGATGGGTGGAAATGATCGTGATGCAGCCAATGGCGCGGAAATGCTCGGCGATCGCCACTGCGAGCGCAGCTCCTTCCTCGGGATCGGTTGCCGATCCAAGCTCGTCGAGCAGAACCAACGAACGGGCAGTGGCAGTGCGCGAGATGAAATCAATGTTCGTGACGTGGGCTGAAAAGGTGGAAAGATTCTGCTCAATGGATTGGTAATCGCCGATATCCGCTAACACAGCGTCAAATGCTGGCATCTCTGCGCGATCGGCGGGAACGGGGATTCCCGCCTGAGCCATCAAAGCCAGCAGGCCGACAGTTTTGAGAGCAACCGTCTTGCCGCCCGTATTTGGGCCGGTGATAACTAACTCCCTCTGCGGGCCATCAAGTTCAACCGTGATTGGAACGATGTGGCCGCTTTTCTGTCTCAAGTTCCGTTCGAGGAGAGGATGGCGTGCCTTCCGCAAGAGAAGCGGAGTTCTGCCTTCGGTCGGCGACAGGGTGACGGGGACGCAATTGTAATCTTCGGCGAATCGCGCTTTCGCGAAATAAAGTTCGAGTTCGCTCATGGTTTGCATGGCGGCGAAGATCACGTCGGCAGCTTCACGGATACGGCTCGTCATTTCGAGCAGGATGCGGTGGACCTCGGCTTGTTCTTCGTCGAGGAGGCGGACCAGTTCATTGTTTTGCTCGATAGTTTCCAGGGGTTCGACAAATACCGTTTGACCGCTCGAACTGGCGCCGTGGACTACGCCTTGTACTCGGCGCTTCTGCTCGATCTTGACCGGGATGACAAATCGCTCGCCGCGAATCGTGACCAGTTCGTCCTGAACGGTGCCGCCTTCGGCCAGGTGGCGCAAGTAGCTGCGCAAAGAATCCTGGATCAGGCGTCGCTGCTTTTCGACCTCGCGACGGATCCGTGCCAACTCGGGCGAGGCGCGGTCGTCGAGGGAGCCATCGGGCAGAATCTTGTTACGGAAGAACCGCAAGAGGACGGTGAAGTCAGCGATACGCGATGATAGTTCCGCCACCGTACCCCATTCCGTCCTCATCGCGGCGGGGGGATGAGCGGCGATCTCGCGCCACTCGGCTGCGCGGTCTGCGACCAGGACGACATCCCGGATTTCGGCAATTTCAAGCGCCGCTCCGGCGATGCGAGATTTGTTGACCAGCGGACTTATGTCGAGCAAGCCCGAAAAATCGAAGGTGCCACCCACGCGCCGGAACTCTCGAATCTCGGCGGTGAGGACGTGCTGGTTGTTAATCCAGTCGCGGTCGGCGGAAGGAGCGAGATTCGCAATCCGTGCCTGCCCCAGCGGCGAAGCCGCGTACCCGCGCAACAAGTCGCGCAGGGAGTCAAATTCCAGGACTCGAGCACTGGTTTGCGCGAGTGGCGCGGGAGACATGGCAGTCATGTTACAGGAAGCGAGCCTGAGCAGAGACCTACGCCGATGGTGTTGCGCGCGGGGCTGAGGATGGCCGTCTGTGACGGAAGTCACGCCACATCCGCTGAGAACGCGGGTTTTAGAGCGCAATTGGCGAAGCTTGTTGGATTTGCTCTGCTAAAATCGCAGTCAGAAAGGGGTAGCTCGCGATGAGCTTTCCTATAACTCGCCTCCGCCGCCTGCGGCAAAACGAAGCACTGCGCTCGATGGTGCGAGAGACGCGGCTCTCGCCCGCATCGTTCGTTTATCCAATGTTTGTTTGCCCGGGTGAGGGTCTGAGAAAAGAAGTCCGCTCGATGCCGGGGGTGTGCAATCTTTCGGTAGATGAAGCGCTGAAAGAGGCGCGCAAAACGCATTCACTGGGAGTGCCGGCCGTTATCCTTTTTGGCTTGCCCGAAAAAAAGGATGAAGTCGCTACCGGGGCATGGGTGGAGGATGGGATCGTACAGCAGGCTGCGCGAGCCATTAAGCGGGAAGTCCCTGATCTTGTGATTTTGGGCGATGTTTGCCTTTGCGAATACATGTCGCATGGACACTGCGGCGTGGTTCGCGCCGGTCACCCGCAATCGCTTGGGGCTGCCGTAGCGGCGCCACCTGCACTGGGAACAGACTACGAGATTGTGAATGATGAGACTCTGGAAATTCTTGCGCGCACGGCCGTTTCACTTGCCCGCGCGGGTGTGGACGTGATTGCGCCGTCGGACATGATGGATGGCCGCGTTGGCGCAATTCGTAAAGCGCTGGATGCGGCAGGATTGATCAACACGCCGATTCTTTCCTACGCGGCGAAGTTTGCGTCGGGTTTTTATGGACCCTTTCGTGAGGCGGCAGACTCGACCCCGCAGTTCGGGGACCGGCGCTCTTATCAGATGGATGGCGCCAATGTGCGCGAAGCGATGCGGGAAATCGAACTTGATATTGAAGAGGGCGCCGACATGATCATGGTCAAGCCGGCGATGCCTTACCTAGATGTGATTGCCGCGGCCCGTGAACGCTTTGATCTGCCACTTGCCGCCTATCAGGTGTCAGGCGAATACGCCATGATCGAGGCCGCCGCTCGCAACAACTGGATCGATCGCGAGCGAGTGATGATGGAATCTTTGGTCTCGATCCGGCGTGCGGGAGCCGGCATCATCCTGACGTATTATGCGCAGGAGGCGGCACGATTGCTCGCCTAGCCTCAGTGCACATGGAACAAGTGATCCAGGGCAAACAAGAACGCGACTCCCAGAAAAACGACGAAGGCGGTCCGAACACCCGGTTCGCGATTCACTTCCGGCATTAGATCGGAAGCCGCAACGTAGATTGTTACTCCCGCCGACAAGGGTAGACCGAAGCTTACTTCCCGCCGAAGCAGGGCCATCGTCAGAACGCCGGCAAAAGTAGCTGCTCCGAGAACGACTGAAGCTCCCCACGCGACTCCGCGGCTCCTGCCACTGGCCAGCATGACCGAGGTGATGGTGAAGCCCTCAGGAATCTTGTGCAGGAAGATGGCGAGAAAAATGATCCATCCCAGCCAGTTGGAAACGAGAAAGCCGGAAGTTATGGCGATGCCATCGAAGAAGGTGTGGATCACCAACCCGAGAAGGACGGAATAGCCTTTGTGGGCATGGACAAACTGGTCTTCGTGAGTTTCCTCGCCAAAATGAAAGTGCGGCGTAACCGTGTGTTCGAAGAAATGAATAATGAGGTAGCCGACCAGAACCAAGAAAGCCGCGTCCTTGCCCCGCAATGCAAGGCTGGCGGGAAATACTTCAACAATGGCAGTGGCCAGCATAAAGCCGGCACCAAGAGCGACGAAATACTTGAGGTAGGCGCGTTCCCAACGCTTCTGGACGATGATCGCGCCGCCGAACACGTTGGCGGCGGCAGCGGTAAGACCCAGCAGAAGGCTGAGGACAATAGGATTCACTGGTTCGCGAGGATAATAACAGTTCCGTTCTCATGCGGTCTGAGGGGAAACGATCGGGCGCCCAGGGGGCGGTGGAGTTCGGCAGCCTCTTCAAGCAGTTACCCGCTATGACGGATGTGCATCACGTCCCCGTCCTGCACGATGTAGTCTTTACCCTCCAAGCGAAGCGTGCCACGGGCACGGGCTTCGGCCTCGGATCCGGCGTCCAGCAGTTGATCCCAGCGGATAGTTTCTGCGCGGATGAAATGCTTCTCCAGGTCTGAGTGGATTGCTCCAGCAGCTTCGACCGCGCGGGTATGGATGGGGATCGTCCAAGCGCGACACTCGTCTTCACCGGCGGTGAAGAAGGAAATCAGACCCAGGAGGCGGTAACTGGTTCGAATGAGGCGGACGAGGCCACTCTCTTTGAGGCCATAACTGGATAGGAACTCTGCGGCATCTTCGTCGCGCATCTCGGCTAGCTCGGCCTCCACTTTGCCACAGATCGCGGCGGCAGCGGTGTTCGGTTTCGAAGTGACTTCGTTCAGTTGATACTTGTTTCCTGCGTTCTCAAGCTCTCTCCCGAGTTCGGCGGTTTCACTGACATTAAGAACGTAGAGAATTGGCTTCTCACTGAGAAACATGAAGCCGCGAAAACGCTTCTTGTCTTCAGGGGTCATCTCCAGTTCGCGGAGCGGCCTCTCCGATTCCAAATGGGCCTTGGCGCGTTTCAGCAGATCAAACTCTTTCTCCAAGTCGGCCGACCGCATCTTCTTCAGATCTTTTTCGACGCGTTCTAGGCGCTTCTCAATTTGGCCCAGGTCACTGACCATGAGGTCGAATTCGACGTTTTTGATGTCACGTAGCGGATCGATGGGCCCGACGTGGGGAATGGCAGGATCTTCGAAGGCACGGACGACGTGGGCCAGGGCATCGACATTCCGCAAATTGCCGAGGTATGTACTCTCCTTCAGCGCCTCCTGCCCGATGGCGCCGACGTCAACGTACTCCACGGAGGCATGGGTCAGCTTTTTGGGGTGGTAGAGAGTAGCGAGCCTATCCAAGCGATCGTCTGGCACCTTAGCGACACCGACATGCGCCTCACGGGGATTGGCGTAGGCGTGCTCGGACAAATGCGCCTTCGTCAAAATCCGAAAAAGAGATGTCTTGCCTACCTGGGGCAGGCCTATGATGCCCGTTCTCATCAGAATGGACTCTTAAATCAGCTTACCTTTGTGGCTCTATCGAAGAATAAACGACGGCGAGAGATTGACAAAAAATGCAACCGTCGCAGGTCTCTGGCCGGATTTCAGCTGGCAGTTCTCAATGCCCTGTACTCCCGTAATTAGCCTTCGCTCGCCTATTACAGAAGTATTACAAAAGCACATAAATCGGTTCTGTTAACGTAACGCTGTAAAGTCACCTGGAGATCTCTAACTACATGGAACTAGAAACCCTCAAGCGCAAGGCCGCGGCTGACAATGAAATTAATTGGGTAACCACCGGCTTCATGATTTTATTCCATATTGGAGCCGTGGCTGCGCTGTTCTTCTTCACTTGGAACGCGTTTTTGGTCGCGGCCGCCCTCTGGTGGGTTTCAGGGAGCCTGGGAATCGGGATGGGCTATCACCGTTTGCTTACTCATCGGGGGTACAAAACCCCAAAGTGGCTTGAGTATTTCCTGACGGTTTGCGCAACGACCGCATTGCAAGGCGGGCCGATCTTCTGGGTGGCTACACACCGCATACACCATCAATTTTCGGATCAAGAAGGCGACCCCCATTCGCCGATAGACGGCAAATGGTGGGCACACATCGGATGGATTCTCGTGGGCAAGTCGATGCACCACGACACGCAGACCTTGGCTAAGTATGTGCCTGATCTGGCGAAAGACAAGTTCCACGTGTGGATCACGAAGTATCACTACGTTTCCAGCATAATTCTGGGGTTGATCCTGCTGGCGATCGGCGGCCTGCCGTTACTGCTTTGGGGCACTTTTCTGCGGACAGTGGCTGGGTTGCACGCCACATGGATGGTGAATTCCATCACTCACACGTGGGGATCGCGGCGCTTTGCCACGCGTGATCTATCGACGAACAACTGGTGGGTGGGCACATTCCTTACCTTTGGGGAGGGCTGGCATAACAACCACCATGCCCACCCGGTATCGGCGCGTCACGGACTCGCATGGTATGAGTTCGATATCAACTGGTATGGGATTTGGATTTTGAAGAAACTTGGGCTGGCAAGGCACGTATACCGGGTGCGTCTGTCAAAGCTGCCGCCCATGCCCGCAGTGGTGAAACCATTCATCACACTGGATCTCGCGGCAACGTCTTCCACAGTTTCAGGCGACTAGGGCGGCAGCGTTCCCTGGCCGACTTTGGCTGGCGAATTCCCAGGTCACAATCACCAGTGAATCAATCCCTCAGGATCTTCCACCAGCACGGCCTCATACTTGTCCAGCATTGGCATAAGGACGTTTTCCAGCTCACGCTTCCATAATTCGCCGTCATAGAACTTCGCCTTCATGGGTTCGCGGGAAGGAAGATCGGGGAAGCCTCGCATGAAGAAAAAAGTGTCGGGATCTTCGATAGAAAGGAAGGGCCCAAGGATCTTCATGCCAATCTCCGCATGTGCAGGAATCGACTTTGTACGGAAAACCTGAAGAAACTCATCACGTTTGCCCGGCTTAGTCTTGTATGTTCGCATCTCGACGATCATGTCAGTATCCGTTCAATAAGCATCAGAAGAGCCGTGCCCGGTTTGCCAGGTCGACTTCTATTTCAGAAACCTTGCTATCGACGGTGACCTGGTGGTGCGTCACTACCGGCGGCACCTCGGTCATGTCGTAGTGTTCTTCTTTGTCTTTTTCCTTGTCGGTAGAAGCCTCCTTAGAAGGGTTCGGTTCTTCGGGAGCAGGAAGCGTCGGCTCGGCGGGTTTCGCGGTTTGCTCCGGTGCCTTCTTGGACTGAGCAGCAGCTTTGTTTGGCCCTTCTTTGCTTTGATTCTGTGTGGACTGCGCAAACGGGTAGGTTAGTAGAACGCATAACATCACTGCTGCGAGGATCACCGAGCGCATATCTTCTCCTGGAGAACGGCAATGCTAAAGACCTTGCCGAAAATGCAGGGCGACATTATAGGGCAGAGGCTCAAATCGGTTTTGAGTAAACAAACGGTAACATACTTCGATGGGAGCAAGAACGGCGGCTAAGGTGAGCAGGGTGCTCAGAAGCTCGCAGTTAAGCAAGATTTCGTGGCTCGTGCATGGATTTTCAACTCGCCAGGGCGGGGTTTCGAAAGCATATGGAGGCTGGTCGCTTAATCTTGGATTAACGAAACACGATTCGCGTTTGGCGGTTGAACGCAATCGGCAGATATTTCTGCGCCAACTCGACGAGGACGGCAGGAAATCGTGGCCGCTGGTCACATTGCGCCAGATTCATTCCGACCTGATCCACCGCATTGACACCGTAGCGGAGCACCCACTCACCGGAGACGGATTGATTACTTCGACTCCGGGAATTTTGCTGGCAGTGCAGACCGCCGATTGCCTTCCCCTGATTCTGGTTGATGTTAGACAGCATGCGATAGGTGTGTTTCACGCCGGCTGGCGCGGAACGCTGCAGAGAATTGCGCAGAAGGGAGTGGGAGAGATGCGGCGATTCTTTGGCACAGAACCGCAGAACATCAAAGCGGCGATTGGCCCAGGAATCCATGGCTGTTGCTATCAGGTTGGAGCAGAGGTTCGGGAGCAATTTGAGTCCCAGTTTGCTCATGCGACGATCCTGTTCCGCGAGGTCAAGGAATCCGATCCGATTCGGGAGAAATATCCGTTGCTGTTCTTGAGCGCGCGGCCTCCAGGGCACAGCGAATGGCAAACGAAGATTTTTCTGGACCTGGTTGAGGCGAACCGGCGACAGTTGATGGAGGTCGGAGTCGCACCGAAGAACATTAGCGCGTCCGACCTTTGCAGTGCCTGCCGCCCAGATCTTTTGTTCTCCTATCGAGCCGATAAAGGTGTGACCGGAAGGATGATGGGAGTGGTGGGAATACACCGAAAGCCGTGAAGCCCACGTTTCGCAAAGAACGCGAAGGGTCGGGCCCCCCGCTACTGCTTCTTCTTAGCCGGGTTCTGTTTTACGCGGAACTTCACCATGCGGCTTACCAACGCCAGCGGGAGCGGCTTTTCGAACGGAAATTGTACAGAGCCTTTGGCCCACTTGTAGGGCGAGAGTTCTTTCTTAAAGGCTAGGACTGCGGAAGAGCCGGGGTACAACCCGATATGCTTCTTGAAGGCGGCAAACCAGACAAGGATTCCGTTTAGGGCGAAAGCGGGAATGTTATAGCTGATCGTTTCCTCGGCCTGTGGCGCAGCCTTTTTTATCGTCAGGCGTAATTGTTGCAGTAACTCCCGCACCTCCCGCGGAAACCCAGCGATGTAGTCATCGACGTCCTTGGGCCTTTTTACCGGCATCGACCAGATCCTGCCAACCAATTCGATTATTTCTTCGCGGCTTTGAGCCGTTGTTCTAGGGCGTCGACCTCGTCGCGCATGCCTTGCGGAAGGCGATTGCCGAAGGTGGCAAAATGTTCTCTGATGCGGGGCACCTCGGCCAGCCATCCCTCAACATCGACATTTAGCAGCTTGGCGAGCTTGTCGGCGGAAACATCCAGGTTCTTAGTGTCCAGGTCTTCGGGTAGCGGGAGCCGGCCGATGGGAGTATCTTGCGCATGCACCTTTCCGTCGCAGCGTTCGAAGATCCACTTCAACACGCGGCTGTTTTCGCCGTAACCGGGCCAAAGGAATTTGCCATTTTCATCCTGGCGAAACCAGTTTACGTAGAAAATCTTGGGTAATTTAGAAGCGGCGGATTGCTGACCAATCTTCAGCCAGTGTGCGAAGTAGTCGCCCATGTGATAGCCGCAGAAGGGCAGCATGGCCATGGGGTCTCGCCGTAACTGGCCGACTTTGCCGACGATGGCGGCCGTCGTCTCGCTGCTGGCCGTGGCGCCGAGGAATGTGCCGTGCTGCCAATTGAACGATTCGGTCACCAATGGAACGATTCCGGCGCGGCGTCCGCCAAAAAGGATCGCGTCGATCGGGACGCCCTTCGGGTCTTCCCACTCTGGGGCAATGGCGGGGCACTGCTTTGCGGGGGTGGTGAATCGCGCATTGGGATGGGCCGCTTTTCGCCCAGATGCCGGTGTCCACGTGCGTCGCAGCCAATCGACTGCCTCTAGCGGCTTCTGCTCTGTCATGCCCTCCCACCACACGTCGCCATTAGGAGTCATCGCGCAATTGGTAAAGATGGAATTGTGTGTGACAGTAAGCATGGCATTGGCATTCGACTTCATGCTGGTCCCTGGCGCGACACCAAAAAAACCCGATTCCGGATTTATAGCGTAGAGACGCCCGTCGGAGCCGAATTTCATCCAGGCAATGTCATCGCCAATGGTTTCAACCTTCCAGCCGGGGATAGTGGGGATCAGCATGGCCAAATTCGTCTTGCCACACGCCGATGGGAACGCGCCAGTCATGTACTTCGCTTCACCGGAAGGACTAAGGAGCTTGAGGATGAGCATGTGCTCGGCCATCCAACCTTCATCGCGGGCCTGCACTGAGGCGATGCGGAGCGCGTGGCACTTCTTGCCCAGGAGGGCGTTGCCACCGTACCCAGAGCCATATGACCAGATCTCTCGAGTTTCGGGGAAGTGGCAGATGTATTTGAAGTCGGGATTACATGGCCAGGTGGAATCAGGATCCTGCGGGCCAAGCGGAGCGCCGATAGAATGCAAGCCGCGAACGAACTCTCCACCGCTGCCCAGAACCTGCAACACCGGCGTACCGATGCGAGCCATGATGTGCATATTGGCCACGACGTAGGGCGAATCCGTAAGCTCCACGCCGATGTTCGCGATGGGGGATCCGATTGGCCCCATGCTGTATGGAATCACGTACATAGTGCGCCCAGTCATTGAGCCCGCGTACAGCTTGCGCAATGTTTCTTTCATGCGTGCGGGATCTTCCCAGTTGTTAGTCGGTCCAGCGTCATCCTTGTCGAGCGAGCAGATAAACGTCTGGGCTTCGACGCGCGCCACGTCGGCCGGATTCGAGCGCACCAGTACGCTGTCGGGCCTTTTTGCCGGGTTCAAGGGAATGGCTATACCCGACTGGATCATGATGCGGATCATCTGCTCGTACTCTTGTTGTGAGCCGTCGCACCACTGCACCTGATCGGGGCGGCACATACGCGCCATTTCTTCGACCCATTCGGCAAGCCGGCTGTTATGGGAACGGCCGGCTTTCACTTCCACGGTAGTGCTAGCCATAAGATTCTCCTGACGATGAACCGAGCGCCTCGCGCTGAGCACCGGGGGAAGCAGTAGGGACCGGCGATGAAAACCTTCACAAGCGCAGACGTCTTGGGGTGCGCACTAATGGGCGCGAGCAATGAAAGCCGTCACACGTTACACGCGATCGGCGGCATGCTGCCGAACTCGTGCGACCTAGTATTGTGCATCTTTCCGGCGCGGATTGACAATGGTAGCGAGATCTGCTTGGAAACCTGAAGCTTAGGTGGCAACTGAGGATTTAAGACGGGCCTCTTCCTTGACCACGGCGTCGAGATGCGCGATGGTCTGCGGGACGGTAAGGGAGTACATTTCCTGTCCAACGCCTTCGCCCGACTCCAAGGATGTCTTCAGATAATAGCCGGCAATTTCAATAGCAAGCGGATCGGTGATGGCCTTTCCTGTGCGCTTCTGATATTCGCCCCAAGCGGGCAGTGGTAACGCCACCCACACCGGACGACCGTCTACCAAAAACTTGAAGTCCACCGCGTCCGCGTGGCGGGTTGCGATAGCCACAATCTGCGCCTGGAAAAAGCAGTGCACTTTCTTCCTGGTCCAGCGGTCGACGGCATGGAAATCCTGGTACATGCAAAAAATATAGCCGAGACGAGGCGGGGGAGCAAAGGGGAAGAAGGTGCAGGAGGCAGAATTAAGACGGCAGATTGAGATTTAAATGGGCGCCGGGCTGTGGCCCGGGTCTCCGTGGTGGGATTACACTTTGAACATGAAAAAGCTTGGGATTTTGATCTCGGGGCGTGGTTCCAATTTTGAGGCGATTGCGCGCAACGCTGCAGCGGGGAAGATTCCTAAGGCACAAATTGTTGTTGTGATCTCAAACCGGGGATATGCCGGCGGCCTGGAAATCGCCCGACGCTTGGGACTGAAGACGCTGGTGATCCCATCAACCGGCAAAGAGCGAAAGGATCATGATCGTGAGGTCGTCGGCGCGCTGAAGGCGCATGAGGTTGACCTGATCTGTATGGCGGGATACATGCGGTTGCTATCGCCTTGGTTCGTGCGCCAGTTTCCGGGGAAGATTCTGAACATTCATCCATCTCTGTTGCCTGCCTTCCCAGGCCTGGAAGCGCAGCAGCAAGCCTTCGCATATGGAGTCAAAGTGTCCGGCTGTACCGTACATTTCGTCGACGAAGAACTCGATCACGGGCCAATCATCGTGCAGCGAGCGATTCCGGTGCTCGACGGTGACAGCGAACACAGCCTGGCCGCACGCATTCTCGAGCAGGAGCATATCGCCTACACGGAAGCGATCAATATTGTGCTTGAGGGCAAGTATGAGATTGTGGGCCGAAGGCTGGTAAAGAAAGGCCAGCAGTGAAAGGTACAAGGGCTGAAGACTTTGTTGCCTCGCAGGATGGCCAGATGCATTCCATTTTCAATCTGAGATCTGCAATTCTGCAATAATGTTTCCCGATGCCAACTTTCCCTCCGGTTGATGAGCAGATCGCGTACATAAAAAAGGGCGCGGCGGAGATTATTCGCGAAGACGAGCTGCGCACAAAGATAGAAGGGTCGCGCAAAACGGGGAAACCGCTGCGGGTGAAGCTGGGCATGGATCCGACGGCGCCGGATCTGCACCTCGGGCACACGGTGATTCTGCGCAAGCTTAAGCACTTTCAGGACCTCGGGCACACGGCGATCTTTCTGATTGGGGATTTTACAGGCATGATCGGAGATCCGACGGGACGCTCGGTCACTCGCCCACCGCTCAGCCCAGAAGAAATCAAGCGCAATGCTGAAACCTATATGGCGCAGGTGCACAAGATTCTGTTGTCAGAAAGAACAGAAGTACGGTTCAACAGCGAATGGTTTGACAAGGTGAAGTCGGCGGACTGGATTCGTCTGGCTGCGAAGTTCACAGTCTCGCAGATGCTTGAGCGCGAAGATTTTCATCAACGATTCCAGCAGGAAAAACCCATTGCATTGCATGAGTTGCTGTATCCGCTGGCGCAAGGATACGACTCAGTTGCACTCAAGGCCGACGTTGAATTAGGAGGCACAGACCAAAAATTCAACTTGCTGATTGGGCGCGAAATGCAGCGCGGATATGGGCAAGAGGCGCAGGTGGTGCTGACAACACCGATTCTGGAGGGCTGGCGATCGGGGCAGGAGAAAATGTCGAAGTCACTGGACAATGCCATCGGAATTCAGGAGCCAGCTCTGGAGATGTACGGCAAGCTGATGGCGATTTCGGACGAGAAGATGTGGAAGTACTACGAGCTGCTGACCGATCTGCAGACCGCCGAAATCGAAAAGATGAAGCGGGAAGCGCATCCCATGCAGGCGAAGAAGGACTTGGCACGGCGGATTGTTGCCGATTTTCATTCGGCAGAGGCTGCGGCGAAAGCAGCGGAGGGTTGGGCTAAGCAGTTTCAGAAGGATGAGGTGCCGGAGGATGTAAACAAGGTTACCGTCAGGTTCGAAGACATCCTGAACATCCCCATTGCCGAAGTCGAGTTTGATTACCGCGACGGAGCGGCGTTCCTGTCAGGAGGCCACTACAAGGGAATTCGCCTGGATCGATTGCTCGTTCGCTGTGGCCTAGCGGATTCGATATCCGAGGCTTCCCGCAAGATCAAAGAAGGAGCCGTGATCGTAGGGAATCATGTAAATCGCGATTTCTACTTCCTCATAGAGCGACTTCCGCAAACAGTACCGGTGAGGATTGGCAAAAAAATCAAGATGGCGAACATAATTATCTAGGATCGCCTGCGGAGTCGAAGGATCCCTGCCCTTGCTGGTACCGTAGCGAAGCTCAACGGGAATTCTCTCGACAACAGCCGCCACAAACAGTCCCGTTTCGGCTGGGATTGAACAAGAGAAATGCTTTGCCGTGTCGGTTGTTGTCGTCAGAGGAAGGGGATCTTTCGATTGCGCACGGGCTGTCGCAAACGACATCTTATGCTCCGCTCAAGATGACACACTGGGCAGGCGTACTGGGGAATGACAACTTTGGCGCGACTAGACGGCGACCGTGACCGAAGTTTCGGTGCGGGTGACCGGGCGGTAGAGAGTGTCACGTTCGATGGGTTCGCGGCCAGCTTCGCGAATCAGCCGCAGCAATTCCTGGCGACGCATGCCCTGAGGAGTAGTGGCGCCTGCGTCGTGATAGATCTTTTCTTCCACAACCGTACCGTCGATGTCGTCCGCGCCAAAGCGCAAGGCGATCTGGGCGATTTTAGCGGTCATCATCTGCCAATAAGCCTTGATGTGCAAGAAGTTGTCCAGAACCAGGCGGCTCACGGCGATCTGCTTGATATCGAGCATGCCCGTGGTTTTGGGCAAATGTTGCAACGGCGTGTTGTCAGGATGGAAAGCCAGCGGAATAAAAGTCTGGAATCCGCCGGTCTCGTCCTGCAGGGTGCGTAATTTCAGCAGATGATCGACGCGGTCTTCGTCATTCTCGACGTGGCCATATAGCATGGTTGCATTCGACTTCAGGCCGATCTGGTGGGCTATCTTCGCGGTCTCAAGCCATTGGTCGCCATCGATCTTGTGGTCGCAGATGATGTGACGAACGCGGTCCGCAAAGATTTCGGCACCCCCGCCAGGCAGCGAATCTACTCCGGCGGCCTTGAGTTTTTCTAAAGTCTCACGGATGGAAAGTTTGGCTCGACGTGCCAGGTAGGCCACTTCGACCATCGTGAAAGCCTTTAAGTGGACCTGTGGGAAGCGCCGTTTCAGACCAGAGATAAGGTCGAGAAAGTATTGGAACGGCAAATCGGGATGCAGTCCGCCGACGATGTGAAATTCGGTGACAGCTTCGTCGTATCCCGAAGAGGCGGTCTCGAAGGCTTCTTCCAGAGCCATAGTGTAAGCGCCCGGCGCATCCTTCTTGCGGCCGAACGCGCACAGGCGGCAGGCCGCCACGCAAACGTTCGTGGGATTCAGATGGCGGTTAACGTTGAAATATGTACGATCGCAGTGCAACCGCTCCCGCACATGATTGGCAAGCCAACCGACGGCCAGGATGTCTCCGGTGCGATAGAGGTTCAGCGCGTCCTCGCTGTTCAGCCGGTCACGCGCGAGCACCTTGTCGTGAATGGGCCACAGACGCGGATCGTCTGTCTGAAAGGGATGCAGGTCCGACATCGGTTTTGATGATAACCCATCGCGTGACGGAAATCACAGTTCCGCCGTGCGTCTAATGCCGCCGGAGGAGATCTCCCGCGATAAATATAAAGAACACCACGGAGATCACGCCATTCATGGCGAAAAAGGCGGCATTGAGCCGGGAAAGATCTGCCGCAGAGACCAGTGAGTGCTCGTAGGCGAGAAGCAGGGAAACGGCGACCACGCCAACCAGCGCCAGCTTCCCAAGACCAAAGACAAGAAGCAGGCTGACCAACAGCAGCAGCATCATGATGTGAAATACACGCGCGATCCAAAGCGCCCGGCTGATGCCGAAATATCGGGGGATGGAGTGCAGGCCGGATTGGCGGTCGAAGTCATAGTCCTGGCAGGCATAGAGCACATCGAAACCGGCTCCCCAGAAGGTGACAGCTACGGTCAGAAGGAGAATTCGCGGATCGAGGGAGCCGCGAACGGCGATCCAGGCAGCTGACGGAGAGATCCCCATGGCAAGGCCTAGCACAAGATGCGACCAGCGCGTAAATCGCTTGGTATAGGAATAGAGCAAGAGTATGGCGAGTGCGACTGGGGACAGGAGGAACGACAGACGATTCAATTGTGAGGCAGCCACGATGAAGACAGCACAGGAAACGACAACGAAAGTGGCGACAAAGGCAGGACTAAGTGCTCCGGTGGGCAGAGCCCGCGTGCGAGTGCGCGGATTGGCCGCATCGATGGAGGCGTCTGCAAGGCGGTTGAACGCCATTGCGGCAGAGCGGGCGGTCACCATGGCGACAATGATCCATGCGAGCGCACGAGCGGAGGGCAGACCGTTGGCTGCCAGCATTGCGCCACAAAGAGCAAAGGGCAGCACAAATATTGAGTGCTCCCACTTGATCATCTCAAGCGTGACGCGCAGATTGTGCAGGAGGGGCACAAAGAGATTCTAAAGGATGATCAGCTCTCAGTTACCAGATCTTACTTTTGACCGAAGCTACCAACCTTCGGGATATCCCTGACCACCAATTAACGGCACAAAACGACAGCCTTCCAGATCTTCAACAAAAGCCTCACCATTTTGCTTGTGCACCAGTTGCAACTGTTGTGCGTAGGCTGGGCCAACGGGTATGACCATGCGGCCGTGTTCCGCCAGTTGTTCGAACAATGCGGGAGGAATGTTGGGCGCTGCGGCAGATACCGCAATAGCATCGAAAGGAGCGGAATTTGGCAGGCCCTGGCTGCCATCGCCTATGAAGACGTGTACGTTTCGGTATCCGAGACTCTGTAAGACTTTTTTGGCTGAATCGGCGAGCGATGTGTGTCTTTCGACGGAATAAGTCTCCCGTGCCAGTTCGGCAAGCAAGGCCGTCTGGTAACCGGAGCCGGTGCCAATCTCCAACACCTTCTCCGATCCGGTTAGGGCCAGTGCTTGCAGTGTGATAGCAACGATGTAAGGCTGCGACAAAGTCTGGCCCTCGCCGATGGGCACCGGATGATCTTCATAAGCTTGCTCACGGTATTCCGAGGCGACAAACTCCTGGCGAGGAACCCGGGCCATAGCCGCGAGAACGCGTTCATCCGAGATTCCGCGGGCCCGCAATTGCGCAGTCACCATGAGTTCGCGTTGCGCGGCGAATTGGCGGGCATGGATTTCCGCGTTCATTGCGAGTAAACAAAGAATACCGCTAACGCTTCGGAGATTCTGTGAGCACGAATCTTATTCGGGCTTTGTGCATCCCACTGGACAGTCTATTTTTCGGTTGAATGGAGAGAAGAACGTGGGTGGAAAGGAACGCGTTGCCCCGGGGTGGCCAGGAATTCAGCCGCGCTGGACGTCGAGCGCAAAAAGCGGAATCGGGACGGCATTGAGCCTCAACAGCCGTGTTTGGTTTACCACCAGTCACGGCATTTTGGATGAAGTCTACTATCCGCGAGTGGACCAGGCATGTACCCGCGACCTGGGGCTGCTTGTCACGGATGGGAAAAGCTATTTCTCCGAGGAAAAACGGCACTGCAAATTCGAGAACATGCCGATTGAGCCGGGCGTTCCCATTTACGAGTTGATTAACACGGAATTGCAGGGACGATACCGCATCGAAAAGGAAGTGCTGACTGACCACTATCGCAACGTCGTGTTGCAGAAAATCCGTTTTGTTCCGCTGCAAGGCAGTCTCGAGGACTACCACCTTTACGCGCTTTTGGCACCACATTTGGCCAATTGTGGCGCGCATAACAACGGGTGGATTGGTGACTATAAGGGCGAACGGATGATGTTCGCGGAACACGATGGTGTGGCATTGGCGTTTGGCTGTTCGACTCCATGGCTGAGGATGTCAGCGGGCTTCGTTGGCTATACAGACGGTTGGCAAGATCTCTCGAAGAACTTCCATATGACTTGGGAATACGAGTATGCGGAAGATGGGAACATTGCTCTGACTGGGGAAGTCGATTTGCTTGGGTGCGGAGGTGAATTTGTTCTGGCGCTTGGTTTCGGCGGAACCTGGACGCAAGCCGGGCAACAGGTCCGCTCCAGTTTGCTCGAATCTTATGACCAGCTACGCACACAATTCGCGATCCATTGGAAAGATTGGCAGGAGAAGCTTTTGAAACTCGACGAGCCGCCGCGCGAACGGGATTTGTATCGGGCCAGTGTTGCGGTCCTGCGTTCGCACGAGTCCAAAGATTTTCTTGGCGGCGTCATTGCCAGCCTTTCCATTCCGTGGGGGTTCAACAAAGGCGACGAAGATTTAGGCGGCTACCACTTGGTGTGGCCCCGGGACTTGGTGGAAACGGCGTTTGGATTTGTGGCGGCCGGGGCCAAAGGAGATGCGGTGCGGGTACTGCGTTATCTGGAATCGACCCAGGAGCCGGATGGCCACTGGGCGCAGAACATGTGGCTGGATGGGCGGCCGTACTGGCTCGGTGTGCAGATGGATGAAGCCGCCTTCCCGATCCTCCTGGTGGATTGTCTTCGCCGAGAAGCGCCGCAGGAACTGGGAGATCTGAAGCGCTGGTGGAAACTGGTGCATCGCGCCGCCAGCTTTATCGTACGAAATGGCCCGGTAACCCAGCAGGACCGTTGGGAAGAGGATTCTGGGTATGCACCCTTTACGCTAGCAGTGGAGATCTCGGCACTCTTGGCGGCAGCGGAGATCGCCGAGGCCGTCGGCGAGGAAACCATGGTCGGTTACATTCGCGATACCGCCGACCGGTGGAACGACAATGTGGAGCGCTGGACTTACGCCATGGATACCGATCTGGCGCGGGAGATTGGAGTCGAAGGTTACTACGTACGGATTGCGCCGCCTGTAACGGAATCTGCGGCCTCACCGGTGCAGGGCTTCGTGCCCATCAAGAACCGGCCCCCGGGAAAAAGTTATGAGGCGGCGGCGCGTCTCATCAGCCCGGATGCCCTGGCATTGGTTCGCTTCGGACTGCGGGCGCCGGATGATCCGCGCATCGTAAACACGGTTAAGGTAATCGACGCCACGCTGCGCGCGAACTTGCCGCAAGGTTATTGCTGGTACCGCTACAACGGAGATGGCTACGGGGAGCACGAGGACGGATCACCCTTTGACGGCACGGGGATAGGCCGACCCTGGCCACTATTGGCTGGTGAACGGGCGCACTACGAGCTAGCGGCGGGGCGAGTAGAGGCTGCGGAAGCGTTATTACGGGTCATGGAGTTGTCGACACTCGGGGGGCGGTTGATCCCGGAACAGGTCTGGGATGCTGCCGACATTCCGGCGCTCGAATTATACAAAGGGAAACCGACCGGCTCGGCCTGCCCGCTGATTTGGGCGCACTCGGAATACATCAAACTGCGGCGGTCATTACGTGACGGCAAGATCTTTGATCAGCCGCAGCAATCGTACCAGCGCTACGTGGTCGAACGGCGACACTCACCCAACGCCGGCTGGCGTTTCAACAACAAGGCCCGAACCATCCCGCAAGGCAAGACGTTGCGGATTTCCTTGCCTTCCCCCGCCCTAGTCCACTGGAGTTTCAACAACTGGTGGACAACCCGCGATACCGATACGGTCGACACGGGCCTAGGGCTTCAGGTGGCAGATTTACCGTCGCAAATGTTGGAAGACGGTGAACAGATCGTTTTCACCTTCTATTGGAAAGACGAGCAGCGATGGGAAGGGGTAAACTTTAGGGTGGCGGTTGTAACTGGCGGTAACTAGCCGGGCTGTGAGGGTCGAGAGCCATGGCACAGCGGGCATGGACAACTGATCACCAAGCTTCGGGTACAACACTCGACTTCCTCCGCGAGTTACTGGCCGACTATCATCCTCGTGATTTCGCGATTGAGCTGTGGGACGGGCAGCAATGGGCGCCGGAAAACAACCAGTTTCGTCGATTCACCTGGAAAATTCATGACCGCGGCGCATTGCGCAGAATCATGGCTTCCCTCAACGAAATATCGTTGAGTGAAGCCTACATCTATGGCGATTTCGATATCGACGGCGACATTGAGGCCATCTTTCCTCTTGCCGAATATCTTCTGAACAAGCATTGGACGGTCAAGGAGAGGCTGCGGTTGAGCAGCATGCTGCTGAGACTGCCATCCGGGCCGCTGCGTTCGAGCAAATGTGCAGCGGAGTTCCATGGGCCACTTCACTCGATGCGCCGTGACCGCCAGGCTGTTATCTATCACTACGATCTATCAAACGATTTCTATGCGCTGTGGCTGGACCGGAAGATGGTGTACTCGTGCGCATATTTCAAAACGCCCGATGATGATCTACACACCGCTCAAGACCAGAAAATGGACTATATCTGTCGCAAACTGCGTCTCCAGGCGGGTGAGCGATTGTTGGATATTGGCTGCGGCTGGGGTGGACTGATTATTCACGCTGCGCGTTGCTACGGAGTGCATGCATTGGGAATCACGCTGAGCGAGCGGCAGGCCGATTTTGCACAGCGATGCATCCACGAGGCCGGATTAGCGGAATTGTGTGAAGTGCGGGTTCTGGATTACCGCGACCTCGACCCACCCGGCTGTTATGACAAGGTGGTCAGCGTGGGGATGGTGGAACACGTGGGGGAATCCAATTTGCCTGAATATTTCGAACGGGCCTTTCAGGCGCTGCGTCCCGGCGGGATCTTTCTGAACCACGGCATCGGTCGGCCAGGAAGTCGGGATGCACCACGACAACCCACTTTGACGGATCTCTATGTTTTCCCAGATGGAGAGCTGGTCACGATCGCGGATTTGCTGGATGTGGCAGAAAAGTGTGGGTTCGAGGTTCGCGACGTAGAAAACCTGCGTGAACACTATGTTTTCACGCTTCATCACTGGCTGCAGCGCCTGGAGGCGCATGCCGACGAGGCGCGGCGATTGACTGATGAAGCGAAGTATCGGATCTGGCGACTTTACCTGGCCGGGTCCTGGCATTATTTCCGAACGGGCAAGTTGGATATCTATCAAGCCTTGCTGGTGAAGAGCGACAAAGGCAAGAGTGGAATGCCACTGACGCGCGAGGGTTGGTATCGGAATTAACTCGGTTGTCCGGTGTAAACGAGTTCGACGACCGTGCAATCGTCGCTCAATGCGGTGCCGCCGCAGAAGATCGAGATTGCGGCAAAGATGTCTTCCATGGTCCCGGTTTTTGCGGCAAGTTCGAGGCGTGAATCCTCGAAGAATTCGCCGTGCGCATTTTCTGCTTCAGTAACACCATCGGTTACCAGGATCAGGCGATCTCCTTTCTTCAACTGTAGGATCGCACTCTTATACTCGGCATCAGGGAGCAAACCCACCGGCAGATTGGCATCGGACGGGCGCTCGACCAGTTCGTTGGATACGACGAGTGGCGGAATGTGCCCGCAATTCACGTATTCCAACTCACCGTTGGGGCGGACGCGAGCCACGATAAGGGTCGCATATTTTTCCCCGATGTGTTTGTGGGTGAAAAAGCGGTTCACGAAGCCGGCTATCTCAGTCAGCGGCATGCCGGCAGCGAGTTGAGAGTAAATCATGCCTTGCAGAGTTGAGGCCAGCACGGCGGCGGACACACCTTTGCCGCTAACATCAGCCAGCACGACGGTCAGACCTTCCTCTGTATTAAGCGCGTCGAAGAAATCTCCCCCGATCTCCTTGCAAGCCAGATTTCTTCCGGCTAGCCGCGCGAAAGGGACCTCAGGGATGGTCACTGCCATGAGGCGCTGCTGAATAGATGCGGCGATGGCCAGTTCCTGCTGGTAACGTTTGGCCGACTCTTCAGCTTGCACCAGCCGTGCATTCTCGATGAGTGAAGCGGCTTCGGTAGCGATCGCGTGGAGGATGTCATTGCTTACACTGGAGATGTCACGGGACGCAAAGCGGGAATCCACATAAAGGGCGCCCATGGCCTCTCCGACGCTCGAAGCAGCCTCTGCCCCACGTGCGGTCTGCACTTGCGGCTTGCGAAGCGGTACGCAGATCACGGTACGAAGATCGTAAGCCACGATACTTTTACGTCCGCTCAAATCGATTGAGCGGCTAGTGTCGGTGAGCACGAATTCCGAGTTTGATTTCAGGGCATCCTCGAGGATGGAGTGGGAGATCGTGGTGTCCTCGAGCAGTGGCTCACCTTTTGAGTTTCGGCCAGCCCCGAGCTGCAACTCTCCTCTCTCATTCTTCATGAAGACGAAGGCGCGCTCGGCGCGAGTCAATTTGAGCGTCACATCGAGGAGGGTCATCAAAATTTCGTCGAGGACGCCGACGGTGTTGAGCTTCCGGGCTGCCTCGAGAAACAGGACCAGTTTCTCGAGATCCGTTGTTTCTTCCGAGATGTGCAGCCCGGAGATCTGGCTAAGAAACTCGCGGGCTGAATTGGGCGTGGTTTGTTGCGGGTTGAAGATGACGTAGGCAACGTCGCGAACCCCGAATTCCACACGGTCGTTCCGCTCCAGTGCCTTGCGCTGGACCTTCTCCCCGTTGACGAAGGTCCCGTGCTTACTGCCCTGGTCCACGACGCAGAATCCACCATTTTCAGAGACGATGATGGCGTGGTCGCGTGAGACACGAGGATCGGCAATTACCAGGTCTTTGTCGACCTTTCTCCCGACGCTGAATGGGCTGTGGTCGAGATTGATGACACGCTGCTCATTACCTTGCACGAAGACAAGCGTCGGAAATACGCCTGAGTTCGAGGCGGTGGGAACGTTGACTATGGTCTCAAAGGCCATGGCGCTGCCGAGAGTTCAAGCTTACGAGGATAATACAAGATTGAAAAGGGATGGGAAGAGGCGACCCAGAATTCAGCTGGCTGGCGAATGAGCGGAGGGGACTGGGTGTCGTCAGAGGCGGCACTTAAGCTTCGGGTCTTGCGTTTGCGGACGCCTGCGTAGTCGATTCGCGGAGGAAAAGCGGGTAAGTGAGAACCATGACGGCGGAAACAGCCAACGGGATCGCAGGCATGGTGTAAAGGGGCAGAACCCATTGCTTTGCAACCGGAATTAAGGGTGCCGCGGTAGCGATGGCAAGGGCGGCTAACCATGGGAAAAAGAAGATCAGGGCTGCCAGAGTAAGGGTGGCGCGCGCTAGGATGCCATGTTTCCAGAGCGTGTCCGAGCGGCTCGCAATCAGTAAAACTGGCGCCAGCAGCAGTACCTGGTTATAAGGAGCAGCTTTGGGAGCAACTAACACTGTCGCGGCCAAAATCAGTGCAGTAAACCAATGGAATGCAAGAGATTCCTTCCGGAGCGCTCGCACCTTCCAGCAAATGATTGCAAGACCTAGCACAAGAGCGAGAGCAAGCACATTTCCCAAAACCGGGGTAAACAGCAGTTGCAGGATGGATTCTGCGCCATCGTTATAACGTCGGTAAGCGATAACTGCATCCTGAAAACGTCCAATCCAGCCTGGCAGAACCAACTCACCCATAACCACAAGGGCAACCATAGTTCCGATGAATGCCGCGGCAAAGGTTTTTCGCTGACGCCAGTCTCCTACGGTCCAGACTAGAAGCCAGCCCGATAGCGGCAATGCCAGCTGGGGCTTGATTGTGGCCAGGGCAAGCAGGATGCCTGCAGCGGCGAGTCGATCCTTGGCCACCAGAAACGCACAGAGAGTCATCAATCCGGCCGCTAAGAGGCTCAACTGCTGCAGCCTGATTCCCTGAATCACTTGAAAGCTCCCAAGGACAAGCATGACAATGGCCGCCACGGTCCAGGGCGAAAGCCGTAAGCGGAAGACACGAAGCCAGAGCGGTACCGAGGCTGTGGTCAGTAGTATCAGCAACCACCGAAAACCAGCTTGCACGATTGGAAATGGCAAAGCGATCGTAGGGGCGAGAAGGAATACGACGTATATGGGATAGGCAAATCCCTGTTGATCGGCAGGGTCCCTTGGATGAGTGGGGTCAAGGGCGCGGCCATAGTAGCCAATCTGGATTTCGCGGGTGACTTCGGCACTATAAGGGTCGCGATGGCGCAACAGTAGTTCACGCGCGCCCAGCCACCGCGGGTAAAGGTCGGAGAGGTTGCCGCGGGGTGTGCCATGCAGGGTAGCTTCTGATACCTGGTGAGGAATCATTACACGCTGAACGTAGAACCACATCCCCGCTGCGAAAATCACGGCCAAGATCAGCGCGAATTTTGCATTTCGCAGCAAGTGCCGAATAGGCGACGCCTCGAAACAGTTAGGCCCGACGCACAACTCCGCGAAGTTTCCGACATCAACTGCGGCTGGGAGCGGACGCTCTCATCAGCAGGCCATCACCGCCCGTCCCGGATAATTCGCCACTCCGCTTCGGCGGCCAAATCTGCATGACAACGCCGGCAAACAGGAGAAGCACTGCCCACCCGATGATCCCAAGCCGATGGTACCCCACCAGGAACAATTGCATGGGCGAAAAGAACAGCAAAACCAACGAGCAAATCATCAATGCAGACGGCCAGGTGCGGACGTTCTGCCGCGATTGCCATTGAGTGGCGATGAGTGCGATTGGCAGAAGCAGAATGCTGAGATCGTGACCAAGGCAGTAGTAGCTGGTGACGACGGCGGTGAGCAGTGCAAGGGCGAAATGCCAGCCGAACAATTCTTGGCGTGGGCCGCTTCGAATCAGCCATGCGGTGAGCAGCAGAATCGCCACTGAGAGCAATACCACCAAGGCGACAGCGAAGGGTTGGGCATGAAACAGGATGTAGAACATACCGCGAAGGTTTGGCATGTCGGAAGGCCTGAGCGCGCCTTGAGCCATCGTGTGATCTAAACGCAAGACATAAGTTGGATAGGAAAAGAGATTCGGGC
Organism: Terriglobales bacterium; assembly: GCA_035623255.1. Classification (GTDB taxonomy): domain Bacteria; phylum Acidobacteriota; class Terriglobia; order Terriglobales; family Acidobacteriaceae; genus JAFAGX01. The sequence goes on from DASPTU010000105.1 coordinate 35,424, forward strand.
CGACAACCGCCAGTGAGACGAGTGCCAGGAATGTGGCAATTGGCAAGAAACCGTAAAGTATCTTGGTTCCGCCTCGTATTAGCCAGAGAAAAAGGAATGGCAAAATGAGTTGAGGCCGAAACAGGCCGAGTGCCAGGAACCCTCCCGCCAGCTTTTCCGCCTTCTTCTTCAGGCAGACGAAAACCAATGTATAGACAAGCAGGAGCACGATCGAATCCTGCCCCTGGAGCAACGTCAAGAAAATTGGGAAAAAGGCAAACCCCGCAAGCACCCAGACCGCCCATGAATGACTGTCATGTCTCGATATATCATCGCTGAAGAGAAAAGCCACTACTACGAGAACCACGACATTAAGCAAATCCCAGGCGATGAAGGCGCGAATGTACGGAAGACGGGTAAGAGGAGCAAAGATCAGAGCTTCAAATGGAGGGTGGAAGTATGGCAAGGCATCCTGGCGGATGGCGACATCCGGAGCAATCCTTCCCTGTACTTTGTATTGCTCGGCATCGTTGTACAGGTCATACCCTAAGCCCGTACGCACCATGGTTCCGGCGCAGTAATAAATCGTGAAATCGGGATAGCCTTTCACGACTAATTGTCGCGAATGCCAAAAGAGCACGGCGTGAATCAACACCATTCCTGACAGGTAAGCCAAGGCGAGAAATCTTGTCTTCGATCTTTGCATTCTGAAAGGAAACTTGTTGCTGCTTGATCGCAACCGCGAGCCGATTCTATACCGTGGCATGCCGGGCACGATATGATCGTGCCGTCATGCAAGACTGGCTGGGGACGCGGAGGCTTTTTGTCCTGTTACTCGCCGGTGGTTTGTTTGTGCTGGCGGCGCGTGCCGCGACTGATCCAGATGTCTGGTGGCACCTGCGCACGGGCCAACTGATCGTTCAGAACCACAGGCTTTTTTATGCGGATCCGTACTCGTTCACGCGAGCCGGTTATCTCTGGGTTGACCATGAGTGGCTATCGCAGATCCTAATCTTTGGCGTGTACAAGAGTGCGGGGTGGGGAGGACTCATTACTGGCTTTGCTGCGCTTGTAGCGGCAACGTTCCTGCTCGTCTTTGCACGTTGTTCCGGACGCCCGTACATCGCGGGAGCCATGACTACGTGGGGTGCCATAGCCGCAGTGCCGAGCTTTGGAGTGCGGCCGCAAATGTTCACACTTCTGCTGAGCTGCCTTTCCTTGTTCATTTTGGAGCGATCTTATAAGCGTCCACCGCTTCTATGGTGGCTGCTGCCATTGATGCTGCTTTGGGTCAATTTGCATGCCGGATACCCCTTGGGAATAGTGCTGATCGTGGTCTTTCTGATGGGAGATTTGCTCGATCGGGCCCTTGGAAACGGCGAGGTGACGGAATGGCCTACCCGGCTTCGAAGCCTGAGCCTGGCTGGCCTTGCATGCGCTGCAATTGTTCCGCTGAACCCGTACGGCGCCGCGATGTACCGGTATCCCTTCGAGACATTACATTCGCGGGCCATGCTGGCCTACATCGGGGAATGGTCGTCGCCTGACTTTCATCAAGGGAGATATGCGCCAGCCCTGGTCATGATTCTTGCAACGATACTTCTCCCAACGCTGTGTCCGCGGTGTTTACGGGCGCGAGAATTGCTGCTTCTGGCAGTGACGATGTATGCGGCATTACGCTCGGTGCGGCACATTCCACTGTATGTGCTGGTCGCGGGGCCCCTGCTCGCTCGCGTGATTGAGGGAATACTGCGGCAATCGGGCAAGTTGGCTCCTTTTGAACGTCAGATGCCATTGACGCGCCTAAAATTCACGGTCAACTTGGTGCTTCTGGCCAGTTTTGTGGTCTTCGTCGGGATGCGAGTCCGGTACGTGATTGGGCGTCAGGCAGAAATAACCGCCAAGGAGTTTCCGTCTGCCGCAGTGGCGTTCCTGACAAACGCGCGACCACCGGCTCCAATCATGAACCACTACAACTGGGGTGGATATTTCATTTGGAGGCTCTACCCGAGGTACAACGTCTATATCGATGGGCGAGCAGACGTTTATGGCGATTCTTTCCTAGACGAATTTGCTTCGGCGTATTACGTGAAAGGCGAGTCTTGGCGAGTTGGGCTGGGAAAATGGCGAGTACGAACAATTGTGCTTCCCCCGGATGCTCCGTTAGTGACGGCGCTTTCACTCGAACCCGACTGGGAAGCAGTTTTTGCAGATAATCAGGCCGTCGTGCTCACTCGATCGCGCTAAGGGCAAGGCGGTTGGGTGTTTTTGACACGAGAGGGCAAGGCGGTTGAGGTCCTCCGACAAACTCGCTATGTGACCATCGTTACCTCCGAAATTGAATTTTTCTGCGCGATGCGCCACAATTTGTCACTCTGGCGCCATGGCTGGGAGTATCATGACGGGGGGAGCCGAGTGTAAGGGTTTTTCCCTTCTCAAGCTATTGATTCGTAACAAGCAATCAGCCGCGGCGAAAGTTGCGCGCCGAGAGCCGCGGTTGTCGGCTGAGTACCGCGCTTAGAGAACAGGAAATGGGAGGTAGGGCAATGAATCGTGTGATTCGAACGCTATGGCGAGATGATGAAGGACAAGATATCGCGGAATACGCGGTAATGTTGGCAGTGATTTTGGTCATCGTGGTAGGCACGATCCGGCTGATCGGGGGAAATGCCAACAACGTCTTCTCGTCTGTCGCAAGTTCAATTGCGCAGTAGTGTTGGTGTGCTGCGAGCGGGCAGGCGTTCGCGGAAGATGTGTGTGCTGGCGTTGTGTGTGCTGAGATCGCGCAACAGCTGCGACCGTAATTGTCGGCGGTATAGGCGTTAGGCAGTTTAGACACGACACGCGCGCACCGTAATTTCAGGAGTGGCGATGAATCGTAACCGGCTTTTGATGATCGGCTTCTTTGCCTTGGTAGTAGGGGGCGCCGTGAGCTTTATCGTTTATCGAAATCTGCAGGGAGGGCGGGCCAACTCCGTTCCGGGCGAAGATGTTCTGGTGGCAGCCAATGATTTGCAGGTCGGTACGAAAATCGAGGAAAAAGACATCAAGTACGTGCACTACCCATCTGGAGACCTGCCCGTCGGAGTTTTTCATCGCAAAGACCGTCTACTGGGACGCGGCGTAACGGTTCCGATCTCCAGGGGCGAACTGATTCTCACAAACAAGCTAGCTGCCGAGAATGCCGGCTACGGTTTACCGTCGTTAATTCCACCCGGAATGCGTGCGGTGGCAGTCAGAGTGAATGACACGACCGGAATTGCCGGTTTCGTCGTGCCAGGCACGCGTGTGGATGTACTGCTGACTGGAAATCCCGAAGGCGTTAATCAGCAGGAAACCACTACGATTCTGGAAAACGTGGCTGTGCTTGCCGCGGGACAGAAACTGGAACGAAATGCCGCAGGGGAGCCGCAATCGACTCCCGTGATCACCCTGCTGGTCTCGCCCGATGACGCGCAAAAGCTGACGCTGGCCGCCAACCAAGGAAAGATTCAACTAGCGCTACGAAATCCGCTGGACACAAAACAGCAGGAACTCATGACTGCTAGGTCTGACGCACTTTATAAAATCGCCGCGGCTCCGGTTCATCCGGAACCCGCGCGACCCAAAGCAAAACATATAGCAACCCCCGCTCCTCCTCCCCCCATGATCGCCCCCTACATAGTGGAGATTTACAAGGGCGACAAGAGGGAAGACACCAAATTCTGAGAACTAAGAGCACCGAGGTCAAGAACATGTCGATCTGCTCCCGCACGCGGGAGGACCGAAAATTGGAACCCCATAGGCGTTTGAGAAGGTCCGGCAGTCTGCTCGTTGCGCTGCTTTTGGTGTGTATGGTGGCAACCTCGCAGCCGCAACCGGATGCAAAAGCTGCAAACGCGCAAACCGCCCCCGCTCAGGGATCGGCGAGCACGCAAGTTCCCGCAGGCGAGGCCACGGGCGCTGCGCCATTACGGGTGATGGTTGGCAAGTCGATTCTTATCAATACGACGGAGCGCATCAAAAGGGTCTCTGTAACGGACCCCACCGTCGCAGACCCGATTGTCGTGGCTCCGACGCAAATCCTGGTGCACGGCCGTTCTGCTGGCGAGGTTTCTTTGCTGATCTGGGATGAATTGGAGCGTTCACGAAGCTTCGACTTGCGCGTAGACGTTGACGTTAGCGCTGCAGCCGAGGAGGAGCGGCGAGTTTTCCCTGATGAGCAGATTACGGTTACACCTTCTCGCTCCGCCATTGTTTTGTCAGGGCATGTTTCGACTGAGGATGTATCGAAGCGCGCGGAGATGATTGCCGCAGCCTACTCCAAGAATGTCGTTAATGTGCTCACGTTTGGGCCTGTGGGAGCACAAGAGGTGCTTCTGCAGGTCAAATTCGCGGAAGTGGACCGCGCGGCGGCCCTGCAGTTGGGATCAAACTTCTTTACTCCCGGCACGGGAAACACCACGGGAGTGGTGGGTACTGGACAGTTTGGCGGATCGACGGTGACGACAACCACCTCGACCGCTGTCTCTACCAACGGTGCAACAAGCATTACCGGGACCGCGCCGACGCCACCCCTCATCAATATCGTTAATCCATTGAATCTTTTTCTTTTTCGCACGGATATCAATTTCGGAGCCGTGATCGAGGCTTTACAGCAGAAAAGCCTGTTGCAAATCCTGGCGGAACCAAACCTCATTGCAGTGAACGGAAAAGAGGCCAGTTTTCTGGCAGGCGGCCAATTTCCTTTCCCGATCGTGCAGCCGGGACAAGGTTTCACAGCGGTGACGATTTCGTTCAAGGATTTTGGCGTGAAGCTCAACTTTACGCCCGTGATCATGCCAAATGGCAACATTCACTTGAAGGTATCGCCAGAGGTAAGCACGTTGGATTTCGCGAATGCGCTCACGATCTCGGGATTCACTGTGCCCGCGTTGAGCACGCGGAAGGCGGAAACAGAATTCGAGTTGCAGGATGGGCAAAGCTTTGTAATCGCCGGGCTGTTGGACAATCGAGTGACGGAGGTAGCGGACAAGATTCCGGGCCTGGGCGACATTCCAATCCTCGGTAACTTGTTTAGGAGCAAGAATCTGCAAAAGAATAAATCGGAGCTGATGGTGTTGTGCACCGTCCGGCGAATTTCTGCCAGCACTGAGGCTCCAACTGGGCCGGCCGACCCCCAGCCGTTCCTGGATCAGAACAAGTTTGACGGAAAGAAACCATCGGGAAGTCAGAAATAAAGGGATGTTCAGAAAAGGCAGGACGCCCGCATTTTCTGAAGCATGAGTGGAGCAGTAAATGGCCGAACTTCCAGTCGTAGTGGTCGCGCTAGATGATGAGCAGCGTGCGGTTTTGCAAGTGTTGGTCGATGGAACCAGCGTAGCGCGCGTCGTCTATTCTTCCTCCGCGTTTCCAGTCGCGACCACAGATCCGACGATGCGGCGCATCGAGAGCGCGAACCCTGAGGTCGTTCTGCTCGATATACCGACTGCGAATCCCAGCCTCGCCTTGCGCGCCATCGAACTGATTCACGCGCAACTGCCGGAGTGCTCGCTATTTGCGATCGGCAGCATGGGACAACCGCATGTGATCGTGAATGCCATGCGGGCGGGCGCCTGCGAGTTCATCGAACGGCCCACCACGACGACCGATCTTTTGGAGGCGTTTGTGCGCCTCAGCGCTTCACAACGCAAGGGCCACGTTCAAGAAAACCGCGGCAAGATATTCAGCGTAGTAAACGCAAAGGGGGGCAGCGGTTCAACCACGGTCGCAGTCAACCTCGCTCTGGCGCTACAAGCCGCGCATGGCAATACGGCGCTAGTGGACCTGGCGCATCTGGGACATTGTGCCTTGCATTTGAATCTTAAGCCGATGTTCGGAGTGGCCGACGCCATCCGCAACTTGCATCGCCTCGACAGTTCCTTGCTTGAAAGCTTCATGACACGCCATGCGGGTGGGATGCAGTTGCTGGCAGGCCCGAACACTCCGATCGGGACAGACCCTTCGCATGCGGAGCACGCCAAGCTGTTCGATCTGCTGGTCGGCCATTTTCGGTACGTTGTAGCCGATCTTTCAACTCGCATGGACGCGACGACAAAACTGGTGTCGAACTTGTCACAGACAGTGCTGATGGTCGCGCATGCGGACGTGGCCTCCTTGTGGAGCGCAGCCCGAGTCCAGCAGTATTTGTCTGAGAACGGCAACCGGGAAAAGGTGTTGTTGGTTCTAAATCGTTTTCGCAAGATTCCAGGGTTCAGCGAAACAGATGCTGAAGCCGCCGCGGGTGTGAAGGTAGTAGCCAAGATTCCGAATCAGTATTTTGCCGTCTCAACTTCGATTGATCGCGGTGTGCCTCTGCTGCAACAGACGCACACTGACGTGGCTCGCGCTTTCACGAGCCTGGCGACGCGTCTCACGGAAAACGAACCGGATGTGAAGCGCAAAGCGTGGTCGTTGTTTAAGACCGTGTAGGCGGTGGGGGCCGCAGCGAAATTATGCCGAACTTGCAAGCTTTCGAGCGGACGGAATACCAGCAGGTTAAGGCGGACCTGCACCGCAAGATCCTTGATCGGCTGGACCTGGAGAAACTCGGGCGCACTCCCGGCGATACGGCCCGGGATGAAGTGCTGCTGCTCATCCGAAATGCGGTAAACAGCGAGGCTGTTCCGCTCAGCTTCGCCGAGCGTGAACGCCTTGCCCGGGAGATTCTCGACGAGATCTTTGGCTTGGGGCCGCTGGAGCCTCTTCTGAAGGACCCGAGTGTATCTGACATACTCGTAAACCGCTATAACCGGGTCTATATAGAACGGGCAGGAAAACTCGAGCCCACGGGCCTGAGCTTTAAGGACGATGCTCACCTGATGCAGATCATTGACCGGATCGTTTCTCGGGTCGGTCGGCGCGTGGATGAATCCTCACCGATGGTGGATGCCCGTCTCGCAGATGGGTCCCGCGTCAATGCCATTATTCCTCCTCTTGCCATCGATGGACCTTGCCTTTCGATTCGCCGTTTCGGACGCGACCCGCTCACTGCCCGGAACATGATCGAGAACAAAACGCTGACCGAATCGATGTTGGAGTTGCTCTCGGCCATGGTGAAAGGGCGACTGAACATCCTGGTATCGGGAGGTACGGGAGCCGGCAAAACAACTTTGCTCAATGTCCTTTCTGGTTATATTCCGAACTCCGAGCGCATTGTCACAATCGAAGATGCGGCGGAATTGCAATTGAAGCAGGAGCACGTGGTGCGGCTCGAGACGCGTCCTCCCAACATTGAAGGCAAAGGCGCGGTACGGCAGAGGCAACTGGTGATTAACAGTTTGCGAATGCGGCCCGATCGCATAGTGGTGGGCGAGGTGCGCGGTGAGGAAGCCTTCGACATGCTTCAGGCCATGAACACTGGTCACGAGGGCTCATTGACCACGGTACACGCGAACTCGCCGCGCGACGCACTGGCTCGTCTGGAAAGCATGTTCTCGATGGCAAACCTGAATCTGCCGGAGCGGGCGATGCGTCAGCAGATTGCGTCGGCCATTCACGGGGTCGTGCAGGTCTCACGTCTTTCCGACGGAACTCGAAAAGTCACCTCAGTTTCGGAAGTGACAGGGATGGAAGGCGATGTCGTCATGATGCAAGACATCTTCATGTTTGAGCGTCGAGGGATTGATGAGGGCGGCCGGGTGCGCGGATACTTTACCGCAACCGGAATCCGGCCGAAATTTGCCGACCGCCTGGCGACCGCGGGGTGCCGCTTGCGTCCAGCGTTGTTCGACTCGCGGATGGAGGTATAAGCGGGACATTTTATGCCGATAATTCTCGCCATCCTGATATTCGTCGCTGTCGCACTGATCGTGTTCGTGGTCGGCATGCTCCTCGACCAGCGCAGCGAGCAGGCTCGCTTGTTGCGCGAGCGGTTGGCGTCGGTGCAGAAGACGAACCAGAGGGAACCCAATGAAGAACTGGCTCTGCTGCGCGACGAGATGCTCAGCCAGATTCCTGCATTGGACAGCCTGCTGCGTCGCTCCGAGAGGATGGCGAACTTCCAAAACTTCCTCGAACAGGCGAATTTGAGAGTTCGCGCCGGGAACTTGCTGATTTATTGCGTAATCAGCGCAGTACTGGCGGGTGGTGTGGGACTCATGCTGGCGGGGTCCTTGCCCCCGGATCAGGCATTCCTTTTTGTGATGGTAGGGGCAATCGTGGGAGGGTTGATTCCTTTCTCTTATGCCTCGTACCGTCGTACGAAGCGATTCCAGAAATTTGAGGAACTGTTCCCGGACGCGATTGACACACTAGCTAGAGCGGTGCGAGCCGGACACGCCTTTACTACCGCGCTGGAACTGATCGCCAACGAAATTGCCGAACCGGTTGCGGGAGAGTTTCGGATGCTTTTCGAGGAGCAGAAGTTCGGCCTGCCGGTTCGCGACGCCCTGATGAATCTCACGGAACGCATGCCACTGGTGGACGTGAAATTTTTCGTGACCGCGGTCATGCTGCAACGCGAAACTGGCGGCAACCTGGCGGAAATCCTGGATAACTTGTCGTATGTGATCCGCGAGCGATTCAAAATCATGAGACAAGTTCGGGTTTACACGGCACAAGGGCGGCTCACCATGGCACTCCTGATGGGACTTCCTCCCGTGATCGTGGTAGTCATGCTGATGACGAGTCCGGCGTTTATTCGGCCGCTGTTCGCCGATCCGATCGGGCATACACTCATCGTGAGCGGCATCGTGCTGCAGACGTTAGGGTATTTTGTGATCCGAAAAGTAATACGGATCCAGGTGTAACGCATGGCACTGGTATTAACGATCATCATATTTTTGACGATCGCGGGGGTGGTTTTCTCGTTCGGTGCGGCAGCATATGCGCCGTCTTCGCTAATCGGCGCCCGATTGCGTGCCCTCGGCTGGCAGCGTGCGGAGCCGGTCGAGAAACCCGCGTTCAAGGAAAGGCTTGAGCAGGCGCTCGATCCTCTGAGCAAGGCCATTCCGCTTTCCCCCAGCGACGTCTCGCGGACGCGCCGGTGGTTGATTCAAGCAGGGTATCGCGAACCACGTCACCTCACGATCTACGTGGGGAGCCGATTGGCATGCGCATTCACTGCGTTGGTGGCGGTTCTTGCCAGTAGCGGACTGGATTCGCCGGTGCTGTTGGTAAGTGTCACTGCCTTTGGCTTTTTCCTGCCACGTTTCGCTCTTAAACGCAAAATCCAGGCGCGGCAACAGCGAATCAAGCTGGCGCTGCCGGATGCGCTGGATCTAACCGTTATTTGCGTTGAAGCGGGCCTGGCGCTCGATCAGGCCGTGATGCGTGTGGGCCAGGACCTGCACCATGCTCATCCCGACCTGAGCGAAGAGTTTCACTTCGTGAATCTTGAGATGCGGGCCGGCAAGCCAAGAGCCGAAGCGCTGCGGAATCTGGTTGACCGTACGGGCGTCGATGATATCCGGTCGCTGGTGGGCACGCTCATTCAGACAGACCGATTTGGGACCAGCGTGGCGCAGGCACTCCGCGTGCATTCGGATTCGCTACGGACCGAACGCAGGCAAAGGGCCGAAGAGCAGGCTGCCAAAACTACGATTAAAATGGTAATACCCTTGGTGTTGTTTGTCCTCCCCTCGATTATTTTTGTAACTCTCGGACCGGCAATAATTCAGCTCGTTCGGACACTGAAGCCGGTATCGGGGCGCTAAGAAATCAACTTTCAATAGCTATTCGGGTTTATGATTGCGTCAACGAGGTCCCCTGCATACGCGTTCAACAGGACGCGCCACGCCTACTTAGCCACTCGTCTGGCGGTTGCTGGGACACACTGGTCCCGCTTTCGGGGTTTGATGTGCACCGAGGCGTCAAGTTTCCAGGCTGGGGATGGCTTGTGGATTGTGCCATGTCGTGGGGTACACACCTTTGCCATGAATTTCCCGATCGACGTGGTTTATCTCGATTCCGATAAGTTTGTCGTACATCTGGAGGAGAACCTAAAGCCGTGGCGGCTTGCCCGAATCAAAATGCGAGCAGCGTCGGTAATCGAGTTACCAGGCGAAACACTGAAGCAGAGTGGGACGACAGTTGGGGACAAAATTGAAATTGCGGTCGATCAGGGCACGGGGAAGAGCACGGCGTGAACGATGAACTAAAACTTTTGATCGAATGGTCATCACCATGGGACGATTTTGTGACATCGATTCGGCCCGCGCTGGCGAAATCCCGCCGACCTCTGGCTGGGGAAGCAAAGTCTGGGTTGTTTCCTCACCAGGGCATGCTCACGGCATGGATCTGTGAGGCTTTGCTGCTCTTGGCTGCGATTGTGTTGCCGAGTCGATTGGCTTTCCTCGAGCCTTATCAGGCTCCGACTCTGCCTAAGTATGACGTGATCTATTTTTCAGGGGATGAACTGCCACAAACAGAGGATCTGGGAGGCGCCAAAGTGGGCCGGACGGGGCGCGCCGGTGGGCAGGAGGCGTTCCATCGTACTCAGGTGATCCGTGTATCGCGCGGCGACTTGCTGCGCGAGAAAGTCGTCGATGCTCCACGCCTTAATTTGCCACAGGTAAATTCCGCGGTGGCTAATCTCCTGGCTTATAACCCAATGCCCGGGCCGCCTCCGGCAGAGGGTTTGAGACCAACATTACACGCTCCTAAGCTGCCGGACGTTGCCGTTGCGCCCACGCCAAATGTACGTCGTGACAAGATGCTTGTGGCACCCGCTCTGGAGACGGCGGTGGCGCCAACTCCCGATGTCCGGCGCGATAGGCTGCGCGCTGCGCCTTCGATCAGCGCGATGGTAGTTCCACCAAGTCCCAGCGGAATTCAGCGCGATGTTCCTGCGCCTCACATTCCCGGGTCACAGGTCATGACGGTAGTTCCACCTCCGGTTTCTGCGCCAGAGCAGATGAATTCCCATGGGCAATTAACGTTGCCTGCGCCCAGCATCGTTTCACCCCCACCGAGTCAGGTGGAGCGTGATGCAGCGCTGCGCGGACCAGGATTTGGACCGGGAGAATTGCAAAAGCAGGTGGTGCCGCCTCCTGTGCAAGTGGGCAATAGTTCGTCGAGACAATACTCCAGCGGAATAGGCGACCCAAACGTCGTGCCGCCCCCGGTTCAATTGAACGGTGCGGCCACAGCACGCACCACGATGGCGATGATGGGTAACCCCAACGTGGTAGATCCTCCCGTCCAGACGAGCGGCGTAGGCAGCGGTCGTTCTACAGTTGCGCATTTCGATGCAACGAAGGTGGTGCCGCCTCCGGTACAGGTCGACGGAAGTTCGAGTCGGCGTTCTGAAAGTGGCAGCATCGGTCGCGACACGTCGATCGTGCCCCCTCCGCCTTCTGTCCCAACCGCCGTCGCGTCTGGATTGGGTCACGGAACGCGAGGCTCCGGGTTAGGCGGGTCGTTGGATGCGGGATCGGTAGTAGCGCCACCGAGCCACGCCGGCGGTAGCGGCAATGGCACGGGTGTCGTGCTCTCGAGCCGGCCAGGAACGACCGTCGCAAAGCCAGGGAGCGCCGGTGCCGGCGCGTTGGCGCTTTCTCCGTCCGGAGGAGTTACTCCAGGATTAGGCGGACCGGGAGGGGGGGGTGATATTGCCCGCGGCACCGGGACAGGAGCGGCATTGGCCGGTCAAGGCCCCGGAGCTTCGAATGCGGGCGGTGGTACAGGTGCAGACACGATTGCTCACAATGGGATCTCTCCATATCCGGGATCAGGAGGGGCGGGAACCGGATCGGTGAGCAGGCCGGCCATGCCGGGAGTATCTGTACATGGCGGCAGCAACGTCATCACACTTCCGAGCTTTGGCGCCGATGGCAACCCGACCTCGTTGGGAAGGTCCTCGAAACTCAAGAGCCGTGAGGGACCACAGGTTACGATCGAGGGGAGTTCGCGTTCCGGCGGAGCTTTCAATCTCTACGGCGAACTCAAAGGAGACAAGGTCTATACGATTTACATCGACACTTCGCTCGGCCCGGCAGTCATGGAATACGCAGACCCGACTTCCGCGAACCATCCCTACGCGGAGGACCTGGTGGCCCCACAACCGATGCGGGCTGATTTGCCGCCCAACCTGAAGATGTCTCGCATGGTGATCTCCTGCGTATTGGACCGCTCGGGGTTGCTCCGTAACGCCCAAGTTCTCGAAGGCAGCCGTGAGAACAGCAACAAAATTTTAGCGGCCTTGTCCAGCTGGAAATTTCGTCCGGTATTTCGCGGCGATCAACCGATTGAAGTGACTGCCATTTTAGGGTTCCACATCGACACGCGTTAGCCGATGCTCAGCCGTTCACACGAAGCCTTCACTGGGGACTTTTAACCCAAGCCTATTTTCCATCCTTGACAGTACCCGTACTCTGTGTCCAGAATTCGCCTGCACTTCGGGGTCGCAGTAGCGGTTTTGGGGTCCTTCGAAACCTTTCTCACAACTTATTTCGATCACCTTTCGATGCAGTTAGCGTTTCCGCTAGCCCAAAGGAGGAAAACTGTGCGTAGCAGACGTATGTTTTCAGGCGCATTCGCACTCATCTTGATAGCGAGCCTGTGCGGTTTGGTCGCTCCGGCATTATCCCAGAAAGTTAACGTGCAGGTTTCACACGCTAATGTACGGAGCCTCGGCCATGGATTGATTCAGCGGTCCGGTCCTGCTGGTGCTGGAACTTCCTCGCTTCAGAGTTCCGCTACAACCAGCAAACAATCTTCGCTCGTAACAATGCACCCCGTGGCGCATCACTGGGGAAGAGTTCTAGCCGGCAAGAAACTCGCAGCGGCGGCGACATTAGGTCTACCTACAGTTAGCCCTTCCCCAATTACCGGCCCTGACAAGGGGTTCAGCGGCTTTGCCGCCCTGACTGGAGCGGAACAAGCCTCGGTTTCAGGCGGCGACCTCGAACCACCGGACCAAGGACTGTGTACGAATGGGAAGGTCGTAATAGAGGCGATCAACGTGGCGGCATCGGTCTACGATGCAAAGACACATGCCGTACTGGCCGGGCCGATTTATTTGAATAACTTCTTCGGGGTCGATCCGGCGGACTTCACCTCTGATCCGAGATGTTATTACGATCCGGCCACGGAGCGCTGGTTTGTCACAATGACCGACCTCGGCGGCCCAAACAATCCGAACACAGATCTTCTACTCGCTGTCAGCCAGACTAGCGATCCCACAGCGGGTTTCAACCTCTACGCCATCAACACCATTAACGATGGCTTTTTCGGTGTATGTCCCTGTTTCGGGGATCAGCCGCTAATTGGGGCGGATGACAATGGATTCTACATCTCGACCAACTCCTATGGCGCCACCTTCTTTGGAGGGGCGCAGATCTACGCGCTGTCGAAATTTGATCTCGTGCTGGGTTTGGTGCCGTTTGGTTTCCACATTACACCGCTACCTTCGCCAGGGGGACTTCCGGATCCGTTCAGTTTGCAACCGGCAACATCGCCAGACGGGCACGGTTCGTCTGCGAACAATGGGACCGAATATTTTGTTAGCTCGTACGACATTTCTTCGGTAGCGAATAACAAAGTATCTGTCTGGGCCATGACCAATACCGATACGTTGAACTCTGCGCCAGGAATGCCGGGTTTCACGACTGTCGCGGTCAAAACAGAGACCTACGTGTTGCCGGTCGTCGCCACCCAGAAGCCTGGTCCCATCCCGTTGGGTGAGAGCCTTGGCCAGCCGGAGGGAACGCTTGATCCGGACGACCAGCGCATGCAACAGGTGGTCTATGCCGGTGGTCATCTATGGTCCTCAGTTGGGACGGCTCTACAGGTCGGGCAGAACATCCTTGATGGGGCGGCCTACTTCGTCCTTACGCCCTCGTGGAGCAGCGGCGTGTTGAAGGCGTCGGTGAAACGGCAGGGGTATGTGGCCACAGCGAATGATTACCTCCTCTATCCAGCCATCGGCGTTGCAAGCAATGGAAATGGAGCAATGGTCTTCACACTGACCGGCCCCGATTACTTTCCCAGCGCAGCCTACATTCCCATTACGCTCAGCAGCGGCACCGCGGCAGACATCAGGCGCGCCGCGGCAGGTAGGGCACCTGATGACGGATTCAGTTGTTATCCACCGTTCGGTCCTCCAGGGCGATGGGGTGACTATTCGGCAGCGGTCGCCGTGGGTGACGATGATGTCTGGATTGCCACCGAGTACATCTCGAATAAACCGAGGGACACATTTACAAACTGGGGAACATTCATCGGGAAGGTGCCGCTTCCTGACAGCGACTGACCGGGGCAAAAACGTACAAAGGGTGGCTGAAGTTGTGACCACCTTCTTTAATTCGAGAATAAGCAGAGAGCTCGCAGACAGTTGTGGACTGCGGGCTCTCTTATTATTGCGTCGATTCTTGCATGTAACGCGGATCGTTGCGTGTTAGCGTTCGCGGTGGAATAGTGCGGCGGTGTCATCCTCGTGCACTGCGGTCCACTGAGGTGTAAGCCGAAGCACATTGGCCAGTGATGACCAGCGTGGGACGAGAACCCAGTCGACATTCATCCGATCGAGTTCTTCAGCGAAAGTGGGCTGAACGCGGACGATCTTCAAATAGTTCTTGATGAACTGGTCGCCATAGAGATCGTGACGATCGTCCGTGACGACCTTGGTGTTGGGATAGAGGCGATAGATCAGGTATCCGCCCCAGTAGTCGAGACTGAAAACGGGTCCGCCGATGTGCTGGGCGCTGATGAAATCGGTGGCCCGGGCGGGAAAGCGCTTTTCATCGAAATGAGCATTGATGAATTGAGCCGAGCCAAACCTTCCGTTATGCAGGCAAGGCCACACACCCCCGGCCAATACGATCACAACCCAAATATTTCCCCGCAGGCTGGTTTCAAAATTGTGCATGCGGAAACCAAAGGAGCTGACTGCCGACAGCAGTCGGCGAAGCCGTGAAGCGACGGTTACGTTGTTAACTGTTTGAACCATCGTCACTGACACCATAGGCGCGAGCACCAGCGTGATCAGCAGGGATGAGGTAGGTAGATTCCGGGTGGCGACAAGGGCACTGTACCCAGCGAACCCCAACACGAGCAGACGTGATGTGCTGGGCCTTTGCGGGGTGGTAGCCAGGCTCACGATGGCAATAGTCAGAAGAATCGCGAAACACTGCTGCGCTCCCCCGTGAAAATCCGGCGATAGGAATTCACTGATCTGGTTCATCAGGAAGCGATCGGCGAGGTATCGGTAGATGTGCACCTGAAGGTGATATCCGTACGGATTCACGAAGCTGGCAGCGATGCAAAGCGCGGTGAGCCCGGCCAGATACTGCAGCCAGCTTCGGATTTGGGGTCGCTGCTCATGATGAATCAAGTATTCGATGGCCGCTCCTACCAAGTAGATCGCCAGCAGAGCTAATCCAAGAACGAATCCGCCGTGCACGTTCGCCCAGAGAATCGTCAAGGCAGGTAACCAAAGCAGGCGTTTGTTAGATAGTCGCGTGGCCGCAGCGGAATCCAGCAGGTCGAACCAGATGACGGCGAAGAGCCACGTGAGCACGTGCGGTCGGGCAAGAAAATGAACTGCAGAGGCGCCGAGTGAGAGGACAAGCAGAAACAACGCGATGAAAAGGTTGGCGCCGTGGCGCAAGGCAAGATGCAGGGTCAGCGCAAAGGTGGCGGCGATGATAGCGGCGGTGAAGAACACCACTCCATTGAGTCCCGCGAGATGGTGAATCACCGCGATGAGCACATCGTAGAGCCATTCCCAGGCATACCACGTGTGGCCGCTCATGGTGGATGAGAAAGAATCGGTGCGGGTGATGGCGTGGGTGAGGAGCATCTGCTCGCCATTGCGAATGTGCCAGCCAATATCGGAGTCGCGAAGCAAAACGCCGCCCATCATGCCGCAGCTTAGGGCCAGCAGCAGGGCAACGAAAAGAAGGTTGGAAACGGAAGGTATGACGAATCGTTGCCATTTCGGGTGGGAAATAGAGTTCGGAAGCTGTTCCTCAGCAAGTGAAGCTTTCCGATCGGGAGCGGCGTGCGGCGTCTGCGTGGGCAATGCTCTGCTCGTCTCAGCAGAACATATTACTTCAGAAATGACACGGGCAACTCCGCGGCCCACACGCAGCCGGCTTGACGGCAGCGCCATCGGGAGTCAGACATGGTACATCAGGTAGCCGATGCCAACCCGCATGTGATGGAGGACCTGGTCAGGAAGGGTGGCGGCAATCGTCAGGCCCAAAGCGGCGTGAACTATTCCCAGAGGATAGATGTTTCTATAGCTCCGAAACATTTCGCAAAAGAACATTCCTCCGAGAAGACTCAGGAATGTTAGCAGCGGGCTAGGGAAGTGAGCGACGGCAAACAAGCCAGATGCCAACCAAACGGCTCGCCGGCTACCAAATACCGACTCCAGCCGTACATACATAAACGATTGAAGAAGGAACTCCTGCAGCAGCGCCCAGACTGCGTACTGCCAGGCTCTGTGCAAGGGCAGTGCCTGAGGCGGGCCGAAGTCCCGCGTGAGTGTCCCCATTCCTGCAATCACTAGAACAAAGAATGCTCCAAGACCGAGGATAATCCCCGCCCCCGCAAAGGGCTTGGACAAGCCGAGCTCCGCTGCCGAGTAGTTGCTTGCCAAGCTAAGTCCAAAGGTCAAGCACAAAGCCGTCAAGCTGATCGCGCTATTGAGATGCCCTTGCGGTGTCCACACGGCAACCAGGACCAATCCGAAAACAACGGCAACTTCGACTAGATTGCGGAGGTCCGTAACGCGGGCCGTTGCCGTTTCCGGCACTGGGCTGGATGATAGTGCGCTGACAAAACTTTTCGACTGGGATGCCATGGCTGGAATCTACTAACTTAAGGTTCCCGATTCTCAGAATATCAGAGAGGTGAGATGCAAAAACCAGCCATGGCGGTTCCAGAAAATCCGAGGGTGGTCATTGTGGGGGCTGGGTTCGGCGGGCTTCGTGCCGCGCGTAAGCTGGCGCACTCGCCGGTCCGAGTCATTCTGATCGACCGCAAAAACCACCACACCTTCCAACCGCTGCTTTATCAGGTGGCCACAGCTGGACTTTCTCCGGGTGAAATTGCGGCCCCCATTCGCTGGATCCTTCGGGGCCAGAAAAATATTGAGGTGCTGCTGGGCGAAGTTCTTGACTTCGACCTAGACAATCGCCGAGTGAAACTAGAGGACCTTGACATTCCATACGATTACCTGATCGTTGCCGCAGGCGCAATGCACGGGTACTTCGGTCATGACGAGTGGGAGCCGTTCGCGCCGGGCCTGAAGACGATTGAGGATGCAATCGAAATTCGACGCAGGGTCTTGCTTGCCTTTGAGTTGGCGGAGCGACAGGCGGCCGCAGGCGGCCCGGTTTTGCCGCTGAACTTTGTAATCGTAGGCGGCGGTCCGACGGGGGTGGAACTGGCAGGGACTCTGGCGGAGATCTCTCATCACGTTTTGGGCCATGAATTCCGAAGTATCGATCCAAAACGCACACGCATCATTCTGCTGGAGGGAGGTCCGCGGATTCTGCCCGCCTATGCCGAAGATCTTTCGCGCAGCGCCGAGGAGCAACTGCGACATCTGGGAGTCGAAGTGCGTACCTCGACCATGGTTACAAAAGTGGAGGCGGCTGAGGTGTGGATGGGGAATACGCCTCTTCCTGCAGCGGTGATTTTGTGGGCGGCGGGCGTGGCCACATCGCCGCTCGGAAGAAAGCTAGGCGCTCCGGTGGACCGGGCGGGGCGGGTGCTAGTGAATCCAGATTTGAGCGTACCGGGTCATCCTGAGATTTTTGTTATTGGAGATCTTGCCGCCTTCAAAGATGAACAGGGGCGTATGCTGCCGGGAGTGGCGCCAGTAGCTCTGCAGGAGGGTGCGGCAGCTGCGCGGGGTATTATTGGCGATCTTGAAGGTCAACCACGGAAGGTTTTTCATTACATCGACAAGGGTAGCCTGGCTACAATCGGAAGAAACGCAGCTGTGGCGCAGTTCGGTAAATTCCACCTGTCTGGGTTTTTGGCGTGGCTGGCGTGGCTGTTCGTGCATGTCTTTTTCCTGATCGGATTTCAAAATCGCATTATCGTGCTTTTTCAATGGGCATGGTCCTACCTGACCTATGAGCGCGGAGCAAGATTAATCACCGGTGACGAGCGGCTGCCGAGCTGGGACGAAATGAAACGCGAACAGGCATCCGGTCCAACCCAAGGCGCGGTCTGATCGCAGCTAGCATAAGAAATCACCCACATCCCGGGTTCGGATCACTTGAATTGTGAGGCGCATAGGATACAATTGCCTCGCTCATAAACGTTGCCACAACAGGCATCGTTGTACTTCACCAATGACCAGGTTGCCCGATGACCATATTCGGGCGCTCGTTGTCCGAAAGCAATGTCTTCCACGGCTGCAGTGGTGGACTTGATCGACGGCTGTCGCAATGAAAAATTTCCATTCTACGACCTGAAACCCTTTGCTTTTCCGCTTTCGCGGGATCTCCAAAACCAATGGAGATCGCGTGGCTTTGGTGACAGATTGGTGACACGTTCTTGGGCTAAGCCCATTCTGGGCAGCGGAAAGGAGAACGATTATGCGATTGAACCTGTTGAGACTGATGCTCGTCTCGGTGCTCTTAACGACAATTCCCCTGTTGGCTCAAACCTTTCGCGGCACGATTCTCGGTACCGTGACCGACGTGACGGGTGCGTGGGTGACCGGGGCAACCGTCAAGGTGAAGAACGTCGACACCGGTTTGGAACGAACCACGCAGACCAGTGCAGATGGCAGCTACGCAGAGCCCGAACTACCAATCGGCAACTACTCCGTGACCGTCACGCAGAGTGGATTTCAAACCTCCGCGACAACGGGAGTGAATGTCACAGTTGCGAGTGAGCGCCGCGTGGATGTCGTCTTGAAGCCGGGTCAGGTATCGGAACGGATTGAGGTTTCGGGTGAGCAATTGCCACAGGTGGAAACCACGAGTGACGTTCTGGGAGGCGTACTCACTCAGGACACGGTCAAGGATCTCCCCATCAACGGCCGAGATTACACCAAGCTGATCTATCTGAATCCCGGCGTAGCTGGTTCGCCGGACCAGATCACGGACTCTCCAGGATCATTCGGCGAGTTCTCGATGAACGGAGCGCGTGGACGGTCGAACAATTATCTCCTCGACGGCACCGACATGAATGATGGCTACCGGAACGATCCGGCCATCAACCAGGGAGGCGTGTTCGCCACGCCCTCGGCAATCTTGCCGATCGATGCCGTCTCCGATATGCGCGTGCTCTCCAACTTCGAACCGGAGTACGGCCGCAACGGTGGCGCTGTCGTCAACATCGTGACAAAGAGCGGAACCAATACGGTGCACGGCGG
>DASPTU010000106.1:0-67076 GCA_035623255.1 Terriglobales bacterium
GATGAATGTAGTGAAATTGCCATTATCGATCGTGTGGGAGTAGGTGTAATTCGCAGTCAGATTGAAATTCTTTCTGCGTTCCATCACGGTCAGCGTTCCGCCGTGGTAAATGGCGTTGGCAACGTCGTTGTTGTAGTCCTCGAGGCCCGCGCTCAACGTTTGCAAGCCCGAACCGAACACGCCGCCGAAGAACGGCCCTAGTCCTGCCACGGCTCCAGTCCCGAGCGTGGGAGTACCCGTACAGGGTGTGAGACCGCCGTTCGCGTCCAGCAGTCCAGGCATCCATTCAGGGAGGGGATCCGTGGGTGGTGCTGTTTTGGTCGTGCCGGCGGGACACGGAATGTTGATGTTGTTACCGCGAACCAGTTTATGAGCCTCCACGAACAAGTAACTCAGATTAACCGCGAAGCCGCCGCCGAATTGATGGTCAATTTCCAAGCTGCCCTGCTCGGCGTAGGGTGTCCGCGAATTGTGATCCATACCACCTTCGCCAATGCCGCATGCTCCTGTCGTGAAGCAGGTACCGGCCATCTCAACGGAAGGAAAAGCCGTGTTATAGGCTCCTGTCTGGATGATCTTGGCTGCAAGACAGGGCGCTTGGGGCACGCCCGCACATGGTGATCCGGGTGGGCCCGGCGACGGCGGATCCGCGAGCAGTTGGTAACCCTGGTTCGCCTGCCCCAGATTGGACATGATGTTGGGGAACTGCTGTGGCTGAATTCCGGCGCCTTTGCAAATGGCCGCAATGGAGGCTGGCGCGTGATTGTCGCACTGATAACCCGCAACGATCTTCTGCGTGTTGGGGACGAAGAAGAAGGTAAGGTTTTGCCGGTCAAAGAAAACACCGAATCCAGCGCGGATTACCGTGTTTGAGGTCGGAGCATACGCCAGCCCAACCCGAGGTTGAAACTCATTGTAATCATTGTTCACAAATTGTGATAAACCGGTTTCCACGTCCCAGCGCAAACCGTAGTTTAGAGTCAACTTGGGAGTGACCTTCCATTGATCTTGCGCAAACACACCCCAATATCCGTGATCAATGGTTCGGCTGTAGAAGTTAAAGAATGAGGGAGGGTAAGCGTTAGCCCAGGTCGAATTCGGGAATCCTCCGCCATTGAGTGGATTGGCAGTGGTTACGGTCGGCGTGCAGGGAGTAGCGGAGCAGGCGTTGGGATCAGTGGGGAGAGGAGTGCCTGCGTACATGAAGACGACACCATTGTCTTGAGGCACCGGGCATTGCGCGGATGCCCCCCCGAGCCCCGTGGCCCCCGTAGGATAGTTGGCCCCGAAATTAGTATTGAAGTATTGCGCAAAATCCGTAAAGCAAGATATGCCGGGTATAAGCATGCGAACCGGCGTGAACCCGGGGAAATTCTCCAGGCTTGTAAGCCAGTTACCATCAGCCCCAAACTTCATGAGGTGATTGCTCTTGACCCAGGACAACGATTCCGACAACTGGGCCCGCGTTTCGTAAAGTCGATCGTTGGTTCCAAAATTATGGCCGAGTTCGAGATCGTTCAAAATACTAAAGTCCGGTTGGCCTGTAGCACCCGGAAAGTTGTAATGCCGACGCGCATATTGCGCCAGCACCGTGTTAACCAGGTTGGGTTTCAACAACGAGTTTATAGTGGCGACCACCGACTGATCGCGGACGAAAAGATCTCGCCCGCCACTTGGCACACCGATACCGCCGCCATCCAGCGTGTTTCCGACCAGTTCGCCGAGCGAACGGATGTCCTCAGCGTTGTAGCGCAGTGCGAGACGATTATTGGTCGTGAGCTGGTGATCTAATCTAGCAAAACCAAAGTCGTCGTTTCCCGTCTTCAGGAAGCCCTGCAAAAAGCCGAATGCCTGCCCTTGGGTGATATTGGCCGGATTGCCAGCGAAATTTGGAAGACACCCGGCGAGCGCGCCCGAGCAACCTTCTGGCGCAAGGCCCATTAGCGCTTTCGCCTGATCGATCAGCAAAATGTTATTCACCAAATCCGGCGGATAGACTGGCGACTGCGCGCTGCGCTTACCTTCGTAGTTCATGTAAAAGAAGGTCTTGTTCTTGATGATGGGACCGCCCAACGAAGCACCGAATTGATTTTGCCGATATTCGTGGGGGAGGGGCGCGGGCTGCAGAACTGAGCGCGCGTCGGTCGCGCTATTTTGAAAATATTCGTAAATGGACCCGTGCAAATTGTTCGTTCCCGACTTGGTCACGATATTGA
Organism: Terriglobales bacterium; assembly: GCA_035623255.1. Taxonomy (GTDB): domain Bacteria; phylum Acidobacteriota; class Terriglobia; order Terriglobales; family Acidobacteriaceae; genus JAFAGX01. The sequence goes on from DASPTU010000106.1 coordinate 2,217, forward strand.
CGATTCCGCCCACCGCACGACCGTACTCCGCGCCAAAGCTGTTGTTCACGACGCGGAATTCCTGTACGGCTTCCTGGGGTGGTGTCGCGCGCTGGATGCCGCTGGCAGAGTTGACGAAGTCGGCTCCGTCAACTGTGATCTCATTGCTGAATGAGCGCATGCCGGCAAACGAAATCTGAGTCACTTCAAACTCAGTGAAGGTTGTTCCCAGGCTGGTGCGGCTGGAGGCCACGCCGGGAGTGAGAAGGGCGAAGTCAGTGAACACCCGATTGCTAATAGGTAATGACTGAATCTGTTGAGTCTCTACCACTTGGCTGATCTCGGTTTTCGTCGGCTCGATCAATGGGGCTTCCGTAGTTACCGTCACTACTTCGGAAGCCGACGCCACTTTCAGCGTGGCATTGACTGTTGCTGTCTGGCCGACGGTCAACGTGAGGCCAGTTTCCTTAAACTTGGCGAATCCGGCTGAGCTGATGGTTAGCTCGTATTTCCCGGGAGGAAGGTTGGGTACTACGAAAAAGCCCGCGGTATTGGTGGTTGACTGAAAACTTTGGTTGGTGTCGAGATCGCGCACCGCAACTTGCGCGCTAACCACAGCTCGTCCGCCGGCGTCCAGGACCGTGCCGTTCAGTTGAGCGAAGCCCAGGCCGGCTTGTGCAACAGCGGATGGGGTAGAAACTACTACTACACTGAGGAGCAAGAGAATAACACCCAACCAGCGTGCTCTCATAAGATCCCCTTCTTGAGCGATCTTTGTTTCCAATCCTCGACCAGAAGAATGCCCAGATTGCCCGTCAGGTCGTGCAGCAAACAGTGCAGCAGCTATGAGATCAGGTCAAAAGACTCTTGTTGCCAAGATTCCCCACAAACGCCGGCAAATGATTACTATGTTCCAATGCATACTGTCAACACAAAAATGTATACAGGAATCAAAGTTTTGCTGGACCGTTTTCGAATTTGCTTGCACTTATGCCAACTTGATCAAATGTGCTGTATGCAATCAACGATGATGGACTCCCGCCGCCCCCAGCAACTCTCCAAGGCTGCGGAGGACACGATGTGGCCTTCTAGCCAGCGGCTGCTTGGCCCAGTCGGGTGCTTTGGCTATGCCCGTGGTCACCCCGAACCCGACAGCACCCCCTCGCCGGGCCATAATCATTTCGACCAGAGGATCGTCGCCGACAACGCCTACCTTGCTCATCGATATTCCCAGCTTCTTTGCCACTAACTTCAGAGCGTGGAGTGAAGGTTTCCCGGTGAGAATCATCGGCGCGCGAGTGATCCTGCGCACCGCCGCCGAAATGGCGTAAGAGTAACCCATGGTTCTGCCGCCAGCAGTTGCGAAAAATGGCACGTCAGACGCCACATACAGCTTGGCGCCATTCCAAATGGCTTTCGCTGCCGCTTCGATATCGTTCATGCGACAGTCGGGATGCCACCCGATGTACACTGCATCGACTTGCTCGGTGCCGTTGTCGCCGGTGAAAACGATTTCGATGCCCGCCTCTGCTAACGCGTGCCCAACACCGGGCGTTCCTAATACCAGAGCCCGTCTGACGCCCCGGCGCGGCATCAGGTCCGCCGCCACGCTGGAAGGTGTAAGCAACGCATCATCGGGGATGGGCAAACCGAGCGCCCGAAGCTTAGGGGCTTGTACCGATGAGGGATAGTTCGTTCCATTTGTGAGCACAACAAAGGGAATACCGCGAGTTTTTAAAGTGTTCAGAAGCTCAACAGCGCCGGGCAGCACCTGGTAGCCGCTGAGGGAACGGTCGGACAGCACCAGGGTCCCGTCCAGATCGAACACGAAGCCCTCTACATGTCGAAGCCTCCCATCCCTGCCACTTTTTGAGGTTTTTTTCATGCCCTTACGCCTTGCGCAACTGTGGCCGGCCCTTCAACTCCAGCTTGAACCCAGGCTTGTCAACCGAGAGGCGTGCAATATCGCAACGCGTCGCAAGATCACGAAGCAAGCGCATCAGCGGGGCAATGTCCGGATTGTAGGTTTGCGGTGCGGAGCCGGCGGCTCTCATCGCGTCGACCTGTTCGCCGGGCATGGTGGCCCGAAGGAGGAACTCCTCATCGCTAAGCTCTGGCCCGATCCGCTTTCGCAACTCGGCAAGCGGTATGACGGGCTCCTGGCGAAGCTCGCCTGTGCGAGGCAAAGAGTCGATGCGATCCATCACCTCCGGCGCAATCGGCAGGGTGGGTTTTCCGAACCGACCCAGGGCGTAGCGAATCACTTCGTCCGACACCACCGCGTAGCGCTCTTTTCGAGTTACGTTCATCACCGCTTGCGTCAACAGCATCTGTGAAAAGGGTGTCATCACGATCGGCCAGCCCAACTCCTGGCGCACCCGGCCCAACTCTTCGATTACCGCGCCCTCCAGATGCGCAAGCCTGCTTTCCGCCAAGTGCCGGCGCATCGTCCCCGTCATCCCACCCGGCAACTGATGATGGAAATATGCAGCGTCAAAAGGCTGGGGACGTCCGGCGGGAAGCCCTTCGGCTTCCGCCAGGCGTGTGAAATAACGGCCAATCTCAGCCAACGCCTGGTCGTCGATCTCTACCTGGTGCCCAAGTTCGCGCAGATTGGAAACAACGCGCTCCGCAGGCGGGTTCGAAATCCCATCACTTGCGGCACCCGAGGCACATTGCACCGTGCCCACACCCCACTCGGGTGCGTCCATGTAAACCAACTCACCCAGACCGATGGTGCAATGGGAATGGAGTTCCAGGGGCTTGTTTCCAATGACCGCCTTGATCGCGGGAATCATGGTCCGCGCGCGCAAGGGCGTTAGAAGTCCACCAGGATCCTTGATGTAAAGCGCATCCACATGCGGACTGGCGGCAAGTTTCCGGGCACGGTCTAGATAGCGCGCATCATCGTCGATCGGGGTTATGGTAAAGACCAGAGCGGCGATCACGAATTCGCCGCCAACTTCCTTGATCATTTGCGCGCAGGCAATATTGGAATCGGCATTGTTCATCGGATCGGCCAGCGCGAAGCGGCGGATCCCATTTTTCGCCAGAGTGCTGAACGCCAGTTTCATGAATTCGGGGGTGGCAGTTTCCCAGGAGATAAAACGGAACCCTGTCGAAAGAAATTGCAGCGGCGTATTCGGCGTGGCCCTCGCCATCAGTCGGATTCGCTCCCAGGGGTCTTCCTTCTTGTAGCGAACAGCAACGCCCATGTGGGTGGAGGTGGTAAAGTCAATCGCCTTAAAACCCACCCGATCCATAACGGGTGCAATGGTCAGAGTTTTGGCGGTGTCGATGCCGAGCGCCGCCCACAGACTCTGGTTGCCATCTCGGAGTGAAGTCTCAACAATTTGAATCTTGGCCATTGCTCAAGCCTCTGGACGCACACGGATCAGCACCTCACCATACTCGACGGCGCCACCATTCTTGACCAAAATCTCCGCCACCTCGCCTTTCACCTCCGCGCGGACAGTGTGCATGAGTTTCATCACTTCGATGATTCCAATCACCGTCTCTTCCGTCACCTTGGTCCCCAACTGAACGAACGGAGGTTCCCCAGGCTTAGGGGCAATGTAAAAGATCCCGACGAGAGGAGAAGGGATTTCCAGCAGACCAGGTTCAGACGGCGGCCTTGGTCTTGGCTGTAGCGGGGAATTCGGCAGCGGTGTCGGTAGAGGTGGAGGATCGGCAGCTTGCTGCACCATCGACCCGCGCTGCAGGTTCAATTTGACACCATCTATTTCGAGCGACAACTGATCGAAGCTCGATTCCTCGAGGATGCGCAGGATCTCGGCCACATCTTTGGCCGTGAGCGTCAACGGCGGCCTCCGAAGATGTTCATCACGTGCATAAGCGGGTTCTCCGCCGGTTTGGCAACTGGTGGTTTATCCTTCCCTGACCACACGGTCTCAGGGCGGCTCTGCAGCAACAGGATCTCGCCCTCGCGATCAATCGCCCACTCGATGTCCTGCGGCTTTCCGTAATGCCTTTCGACTTTGCCGCCGATTTCCGCCAGAGCACTTAGCTCTACGTCGCTGATCGAGGGTACATGGCGAAGCTCTTCTGGTGTTGCTTCGTCTCTAATCCCACCGCCCTCGGCTGGCATATGTCGGCGGAGCTTGTCCGAAATTTCACGCACTGTGATTTGGCCGGTAATTTTGCCAATCACAAAGCGATCCGGCGTGACTTCACCGCTCACCACCGCGGAGCCCAGGCCCCAGGCTGCCTCAACCGTGATCACCGAGCGGTCGCCGGTCAGCGGGCTGCGCGTAAACATCACTCCCGCCGAGCGTGCGTCCACCATCTTTTGTATGACTACCGCGATCGCTACTCCATCTTCCGGCATGCCGTGTTTGCGGCGATACGAGACGGACGGAACCGAGTACAGGCTGGCCCAGCAAGAGCGCACGTGTTTGAGAGTAGCCTCGGCACCCTTCACCCAGAGATAAGTGTCCTGCAGGCCGGCGAAACTGGCATCGTCTGAATCCTCAGCCGTAGCCGAGGACCGCACGGCCAGCGGCCAGCTAAGGTTCGCCCCGCACAGCTCAGCATGTGCGGCTATGATGTCCGCGCAAAGATCGTCCGGCAAAGGCGCTCTCTCGAAACGCGATCGCACATTTTCGGAAAATGAGCTGAGCTCTGCCAGGTCATGATCGCTCAGCACCTGCCCTCGCGATCGGATTGCGTTTCCCTCCTCCAACTCGCCTAAGAAGCGTTCAAACGCATGCGTAGTTACGACAAAACCAGCCGGCACTGCGATACCGGCCCGCGTCAGTTCGCCCAATGAACCGCCTTTGCCTCCAACGGTGCCACGATTCGCAAGGGTGATTCCGGCGAACCAACTGATGTTTGCGGTGGAACGCATCGCACCTGTTCAAATGTAAAGCTGTTTGTTGATTGCAATGCCGTGCTCGCGGCAATAGCTTTCGTAATGATTGATGAACCACCAGACATCGACCGTTTCGACGAAATTACCGGAGTCATCGTAGAACTCAAGTGGTCCCTGGAGCCAACCGAACAGCTTGACACCGTTGGGATGGTCGCTCACGAGCGTATGGATGAGTCCGGGCGTTTCGTAGATGAAGCCGCCCGGGCCAGCCACCCAATCATATTCGAGATAGCGGGCGCTGCCCTCGAGGCAGATCATTACCACCGTGCCACGGTGTTTGTGGGTACCGATCACGCCTGCTGACTTTATCCACAGAATGTTGCTGAAGATGTTGTGCCGCGTATCGAAAAGGAGATGGCGGATAGCGGCATTGGGGCCAAACGGCACCCATGGGCTCTCCTGTTCCGAGGAGCCCACAAACGTGCCCGCAATGCCGTGCCGTTTGATTACCTCTGCATAGGCTTCAGGTACGTCCACGATTTTGTAAGCAGTGGACGGCGGAGCCGTCATTTTCGTGATGATTGACGTTGTCATGATGTATCTCCTCCTACGTGCTAGGTCTGTATCATCTCTGTCTCCCTTGTGGTGAAAAGACAACCACAGAGCACACAGAGACGCTATTGCAGGAGCGTCACAATCCCCCGCCCGCCATCCACACGAATACGCTGGCCGTCCCTGATTTTCTGTGTAGCCGTACCCGTACCGACCACTGCCGGCAAGCCGTATTCCCGCGCGACGATTGCCGCGTGGCTCATCGAGCCACCGATGTCGGAGACCGCCGCCGCAATCTTCTGGAAAACCGGCGCCCAGCTGGGATTCGTAACGTGGCAGACCAGGATGTCGCCATGCCGCAAGCGACCGATCTCGTCTACCGACATGACTACCCTGGCGACGCCATCCACGACTCCGCTGGAGGCGGCGAATCCTTTGATCTCATTGGAATCCGGCTTCTCGCCTGCTGCCAGCCACGTTTCCAGGTTTTCACGTGTGATTCCCCACAGCATGACGATCGCAGGATCATCGATCACGTCGGGAACGGGTCCAAGCGCGGGTGGAGTTTCGTGCTTGGCCCATTCAGCGATTGCGGCTTTGCGCTCCTTGATGATTGCGGGCCAGCGAGCGGGTCCGCGGGGCGGCGACCCATTTGACCAGGAAGTCATCAGATCGACAATCGCCGCCTCCACTTCGAAATGAGTCAGTTGAAAAATGTCCTCGGCGCTTGCGAAGAAGTCATGTCCGGCCAAGAGGGCCCCGAACTCCCGAATCTTGTTGAAGAACAGGTTGGTGTACCAGTGCTCACAATAGAATTTGTGTCCTTCGACATACGGGAACACGCGATGTGCGAGCTGAATCATCTGGTCATAGGCGGCACGCTCGTCATCGCTGTTCAGCAATTCGCGGTAATTGTGAATGAGCTGCTGGCGCTCGGTCATCAGCTTGTCGATCGGTCGCTCGATCCGCTCACCAGATTTTGCATTGGCGATGTAGCCTGGCAGAGAGGCAAAGGGCATCGAGAGGTCATCGTTCCAGGAACGATGGTAGTGGTAGAAGCCGTCGCCGACATTGATGTTGAACCAGGGGTCCCGAGAGTCGGCCAGCTCTTCCAGCCACTTCCTACCCGGCACGGAATGCTCCAACGATTTAATGATCTCAGCCGGAGCGACGCCTTCACGGAAGACGTCATCGACGCTCAGCTCGATGGCGCGTTTGGCCAGACGCCTAAGCTCGTCGTCGGGACGAAAGATTTCCGCTTCCATCCCTGCAACCATGCGGGCCGCGGTCTGTTCGCTGATCTCCGGAAACGCCTTTTTACAAAAATCGAAGAAGGTAAGGTAAGCGCCATACCCGAGCAGCAGGAACTCGAAGTGGTGGTGCCACATGCGGAAGTAGCCTTCCAGGGTCTTCTGGTAGATATCGAGTAGGTAGTGGTTGGACGCAATGCCGCGCCCGGCGTGTACGTGCTCCAACGGCTCGAACTCGGGTAGGGAGAGCTTCGGCAACGCCTCCGCTACCCGGATCAGGCCCATCATCTTGTTCTTCCACTGGGCGAATAATTCTTCCCAGTGTTCGTAGTAATAGAAGGCCCGTTGCTGGAATTCTCGTGTGCGGCGGGCAATTTCGGCTGGATCGGTCACGGCGTTGCCGCCGATGTAGATGCGCCCGTTGATGATGCGATAGTCAATTCCGAGCGTCGTCGGCAAGCTGTGCACTCGCGTGTTGGCTGCGCCCAAGGCGCAGTAAGCGGCTTCTGCGGTAACGACGTCGAAGGCGCACATCGGTTCCGGAAAATGCATGGAATTGTAGAACCAGAAGCGTTCGTCGTCCTCTTTGGTGAACTGCATGTAATAGGGATAGGCGGCCTGTGCCTGCTCTGTGCCCGCAACAATCTGCAAAGAACTCGGAAGCGGGAAACATCTCGTCTTGACGGTTGCGCTTATAGATACCTCCCGATCGAACGTCCCTGTTCGCACAGCCGCAGACCGCTGAGCTTTGCTGAAGATCCCACACTACCCGGCACTTTCAGGGACATGAACTCCCCGCAAATGATGGGCGAGATTATACCCCCGCATGCAACCGGTGGAGTGCGCACGAACGAATAACTGAATTACACGGCTGCCTGTACCTGTAATCGATTTCCTGCAAAGTCCGTGCTTTTAAGGATACTGAATCGCCGAAGTGAAAGGGACAACGCATTACATCTGAGAGCAGCTAGCGCCTGCCATTTCCTGATCCGGAGCGATCAAGAGGGGCACGGCTTTCGTCGTTGTTCAAGTGAACGAATCTCTTCAGGAGATGCATAAAGACTTTCTGCTCTTCCCTGTTGAGTGCCTGAAGCAAGCGACTTGCCAGAACGGTGCTGCGCGGAACAAGTTTCTTCAGCAGGGCAGTCCCTTCCGGGGTGAGATGAAGCAAGCGAAAACGCTTGCTCTTCATAGGCATCATCCGGCGGACGAGTCCACGTTCTTCCAGCCGCACTGCCAGATCCGCGGCGGTTGACGTATCGAGGGCGCAAAATTTCGCCAGCGTTACCTGATCTATCCCTGGATGCTCCTGAAGAACTCGTAAGACGCAATATTGAACTGGCGTCACGCCATTGCCCATCGTCGAATGGAACATTGAAACAGCTATCTGCTGGGCGCGACGGATCAAGTGGCCGGGCTCGTCGTACACTTCGCCGCGTGAACCATTGGTACGCCCAGCCTTTCGAATTAACGGGCGGTTGGCGTTGGGGCTCATTCTAAGTCCCTATTGTAAGGGAAATCTGAGGACTTCCCACCCCTTGCGGCCGGCAGATACATCCACTAAGCTCGTCGCGTTGAGTACACTGAACAGCAGCACCCAAAATCTACCGTTTCGGCCGGTGCGATTCTTTTCGCCCGACGTGGAGCTGACGCGCCGGGGGGATGGCAGTTTGCTGATGCGATCAGCCGAACCTCTCCGTGATTACGACCACCGAGTGGGGGATTGGCTCGATCGCTGGGCGCAGGAGGCGCCAGCCCGTATCTTTATCATCGAGCAAGCTGAAGGCGGCGAACGGTGTATCTCCTATAAGCATGCTCAAGAGGCGGTGCTGCTCCTCGCCGAGGGATTGCTCAGCTACGAACTAGGCCCGGACCGGCCGCTCGCAATTCTCGCCGCGAATGGGATTGATCACGCGCTCGTGATGTTGGCTGCGCTTTACGTCGGCATTCCGATTGCTCCCATCGCTCCCGCCTATGCTCTCCAGTCCATCGATTACGCCAAGCTGTCTTATGCCTTCGAGTTGTTAACACCGGGAATGGCCGTCGTTGATGATGGCCTGCTTTATCGCAAACCGATTGAGCAGGCACTCAAGGCGAATATTCCGGTTATAGCCCTTCGGAACGCGCCAGCATGGCCGGACATGCGGGATTTTGCATCGCTCAAGGGCAATGGCAGCCGTCGGGATGAAGTGCGCGCAGCGGCGGAGAGGGTCGGCCGTGAAACGATTGCGAAATTCCTGTTTACCTCCGGATCGACTGGCATGCCGAAGGCCGTGATCAACACTCACGGCATGATTTGCTCGAACTCCCAGATGAAGCGGCAGGTGGCACCGTGCCTGGAAGAAGAGCCGCCGATAATGGTGGATTGGGCCCCGTGGAATCACACCGCAGGCAGCAACAGCAATTTCAGCATCATTCTTCACAATGGCGGCACGTTGTATATCGACCCGGGTAAACCAACTCCTGCTCTGTTTGGGGCAAGCCTGGAATTGCTGCGGCGGGTATCGCCGACTATCTACTTCAACGTGCCTCGCGGCTACGAGCTATTGATCCCTCACCTGGAGGCCGACCGCGCCTTCCGCGAGCGCTTTTTTCAACGCCTGAAGTTTCTCTGGTACGCAGCGGCATCGATGCAGCCGGCGACCTGGTTTGATCTGGAACGGCTTGCGGTGGAAACGGTAGGACACAGGATTCTCACCGTAAGCGGTCTTGGTATGACCGAGACCGCGCCTATTGCGCTCTTTGGCAATGCGAACGCGAGCGGTCCCGGCGTGGTTGGCATACCCGTCGCAGGCGTCGAGCTCAAGCTGATCCCCGACGACAGCAGCTTCGAGGTCCGCTATCGGGGTCCAAATGTTACTCCCGGCTATTGGCGCGACCCGCAGGCAACCCAGGCTGCTTTCGATGAGGAAGGCTTTCTGCGTTCGGGCGATCTGCTGAGTTTTATTGATCCGGAACGGCCTCAGGCCGGTATGCGTTTCGATGGCAGGATGAATGAAGTCTTCAAGCTGGACTCGGGAACGAAAGTCAGCGCCGGAAAGCTGCGGCTGGACGCGCTGGATATCCTCCGTCCTTTGGCCAATGAAGTTGTGGTCGCTGGGGCGGATCGGAAGGACGTGCGTATCCTTATCTTCCCCGACTGGGAGGCATGCGCCGCCGCTGCCGGTTTGGAGCACGAAGCCAAGCCCACTCACATCGCCTCCAACTCGACCCTTAGAGAAATGTTCCACGAACGCCTGGCCAAACTGTATGCCGCGGGAACCGGCAGTTCCAACCGCATCGTGGCTGCGTTGCTGGTCGAGGTCCCGCCGTCAAACGCGGCGGGCGAACTGACGGAGAAAGGCACCGTTAACAGCCGCGCCTTGCAGCGGAACCGACCCGAACTCCTCGAAGCTTTGTTCGGGGATGCGGATGATCGAGTGCTGCGTGTGCAACAGAGTTAGAGTCCCGCACAAAAAGCAGGTTTCCCGACTTCGCACGATAATCGCTTCGCTGGCGATCCAACTCCGCTCGAAATGACAAACGAAAGCGAACAGTTACTACCGGGACACTGAGCTCTCGTCCCACTCTTCGAAAGTCGAGTCCGCGGCCGCAAGGCGCTCGATCAACTCGGCTGGACGCCAGTAATAACCGAGTTTCTTATGGTAGAGGCGAATGCGCTGTAACACGTGGGAGAGTCCGAGCGTGTCAGCGTGGAACATCGGCCCTCCGAGGTGGCGGGGAAAACCGTAACCGCTCGTCCAGACTACGTCGATGTCGCCCGCGCACGCTGCGATGCCTTCTTCGAGAACCATCGCACCCACGTTGATGAGAGACAAGATGCATCGCTCAACAATCTCTTCGTCGTTGATTTCCCGCTGTTCAATACCTCTCTCCGAGGCCAGCTTCTCGATAAGACTGATTACTTCTGGATCTGGCATAGCTTCGCGGCTGCCATTCTCATAACGATAGAAACCGCGACCCGTCTTCTGGCCAAGCCATCCCATTTCCGTGAGGCGGTCGGCGATGACGAAATAGGGGCCGGGACGATTCTCGTGTTTGAAAAGCTGGACTCGTGCCTTCGTGCCAACATCATTGCCGCCCAGGTCGCTTACCCGTTGCGGCCCCATGGCAAAACCGAAGTTCTCGAGCGCCGCGTCCACCTGGGCTGGCGTTGCTCCTTCAAGCAGCAACTGCTCGGCCTCACGAAAGTAGCCATCGAGCATCATCCGATTCCCGATGAAACCGAAGGCGTCGCGCGAGACAACCGGAACCTTCTTGAGCAGTTTTGCGACGCGGAACGCTGTGGACAAGGTTTCAGGCGAGGTGTGGTCAGTGCGTACGATCTCCAGCAGCTTCGAGGCGTGAGCCGGAACGAAGAAATGCATGCCCAACACCCGTTCCGGATGCGATGTGGCGCGGGCCAGTTCGGTCACAGAAAGAGTAGAGGTATTGGTGGCAAGGAGCCGCTCGGGAGGAAGAACAGAATCGAGTGTCGACAACACGTCCTTCTTCAACTCCATATTCTCAAAGACAGCTTCGATAACCAGATCGGCGTCCGCCACTTCGGTTCGGGCTTCGGTGCTGCGGATGCGATGAATGCGATCTTCGGCAACATTCTGAGTGAGGCGGCCACGCTTGACGCTGGAGGCATACGTTGACTGGACAATTTCACGGCTGCGGGTAAGTGCAGCAGGATCGTTATCGTGGATCAGCACATCCAGCCCGGCGTCTGCGAGGGCAATCGCGATGCCGCTACCCATCGTCCCCGCGCCGATCACCGCCGCCCGTTGGATCGCAGGCGGCTGCGCTTGCTTGGCATCAGCGGAAGATAGTCGGCTTAATTTGGCGGATTCGCGCTCCGCAAAGAATACGTGGCGAAGCGCCAGACTCTCACGCGACACCAGCGACTTTTGCGCGAGGGTGGTTTCAATCGCGATGCCTTGCGAGAAAGGCAGCCTCGAGGCTTTGATTGCTTCTATTACCAGATTCTGGGTCGTGCGCCCCTTCAAGGCACGAGCATGCGCAAGCAATGCTGCGCCAATCTCGGCATCGTCGAGATCCCCGGTGACAGTGCGCTTGCACGTCGGGCGCGGGCCGAGTTTCTCTTGCACAAGGTGGTTGCTGAATCTGAGCGCGGCTTCACGCAGATCGTCTTCCACAACCTCATCGACCAGACCCCTGGCCTTTGCATCCAGCGCCGAAACGGGCGTGCCAGACAGAATCATACCCAGGGCAGCGCGAGCCCCAATCAGCCTCGGAAGTCGTTGCGTCCCACCAGCACCCGGGATAATTCCCAGGGTGATCTCCGGCATTCCGAGTCTTGCGTTCTTGTGGGTGATTCGATAATGGCAGGCCATCGCCAGCTCGAGTCCCCCACCCAAAGCGAGCCCTTGTATCGCAGCGACTACGGGGATAGGACAAGCCTCAATTCTGGCTTCAACTTGTTGCAGGGACGGCTCTCCCAGAGGTTGATCGAATTCGGCAATATCGGCGCCTGCGCTGAACAGGTCGCCGCTACTCAGGATCAGAAGTGCCCTGATGCCGGAGTGCCTTTCTGCCTGCGCAATCGCATCAACGAGCCCAAGCCTTACGGAATGACTGATCGCGTTCACTGGAGGATTGTGTATGCGAATCAGCCCCACAGGGCCTACCTCGTCGAATGTCACGACTTCTGTCACGCCTGTGTCTCCGTTCTTTTCCAAGGTAGAAACTACCTCAGACCCGCGGGTTCCGAAGCCCCCGGGGCCGCGTGGGCGATGAATTCTTAGCATATATGACAAAAGGCTTCCATGTTCCGTATACTGAACGTCGTTTTGCCCTAGATTCTCGCATGGGGTGCAGAGATGAAAGAAAAAAGTCTGGAAGATTTGTTACAAGCCGCGGGAAATCCGGTCAACATGCTGCGCAATTCGCAGATTGGCGCTTACATCTATCCGGTCGTTCCGTATGAGTATTCCAATTGGCGCGACGAACAACGCGCGTGGCGCGAGACCGCGGTGCTGTTCGATCAATCGCACCATATGGCGAACATTTACGTGGAAGGCCCCGATGCGCTGAGAATGCTCTCCTATCTCGCTACCAACAGTTTTGCAAAGTTCCCCGTGAATCAAGCCAAGCAATTCGCGCCCTGTAGCCACGACGGTTTTGTGATCGGTGACGGGATTCTTTTTCACCTGGAAGAAAACCGGCTGGTCTTCGTAGGCCGGGCTCCAGCCGCGAATTGGATTCAATTCCATGGCGAAACCGGTGGTTATGACGTCAGAGTCGAGAAGGATGACAGGTCTCCTTCCAATCCAAGAGGCAAAGCGGTTGTTCGAACCTGTTACCGCTACCAGATTCAAGGCCCAAACGCACCGCAGATTCTGGAAAAGCTGAACGGCGGCCCAGTCCCGGAGATCAAGTTCTTCCACATGGACGCGGTCAACATCGCCGGACGCAAAGTGCGTGCACTGCGTCACGGCATGGCTGGCGCTCCGGGGCTGGAGGTTTGGGGGCCGTATGAAGAACGCGAGGAGATTCGTGCGGCAATTGTAGATGCCGGCAGGGAGTTCGGTCTTAAAGAAGTCGGGGCTCGAGCCTACTCCACTAACACCCTCGAGTCAGGATGGATTCCGTCGCCACTTCCCGGCGTTTACACCGGCGAACGGATGAAAGCCTACCGAAAGTGGTTGCCTGCCACCGGGTACGAGGGAACGGGTTCGCTAGCCGGCAGCTTCGAGTCGGACAACATTGAGGATTACTACATGACACCGCATGCACTGGGCTACGGCCCATTCATCAAGTTCGACCACGACTTTATTGGACGAGAAGCCCTCGAGAAAATGGCCGGCAAGCGGCAGCGGAAGAAGGTAACATTTGCCTGGCACGCCGAAGACGTTGTGAGGGTGTTCACCTCCTTGTTCGAGCCCGGAGAAATCTACAAGTATATTGACCTGCCGCAGTCGAATTATGCATCTGCCTCTTACGACAAGGTGGTATTGAGAGGCAAGACCGTCGGGCTCTCGATGTTCGCGGGTTACAGCTATAACGAGCGCTCCATGCTCTCTCTGGGGGTTGTTGATCCGGACATTGAGACCGGCGCTGAAGTCAGGCTGGTGTGGGGCGAAACGGGAGGCGGCACCCGAAAGACGACCGTAGAGAGACACAAGCAAACCGAGATTCGCGCCATCGTCAGCCCGGTGCCCTATTCCAAAGTTGTTCGCGAGACTTATGCCAAAGGATGGCGCACGGTTCAAGTGTGATGAGACATGGCTTTCAATGACCGCTCGCTATCAATCCAATCAGTGGTTTTTTTAAAACCGCCGAAAACATAGAAGTGCAGACCGGCAATGCCCAGCGGCCTGCCATCACTGCCCGCGATGGAATCAGCAAGTTCCCGGATGATGGGCTCAGGACCTCTTTCCACCAGAACTTTGGCAAACGCAGGGTTCTCGGTCAGCACTCGAAGCGAATTGCCGATTCCGCAGCGCACGGCATAGCGCATCAGGGTGAGTAAACTAGCCGGGCCGGCGAGGCCCGCCCGGATCGGAACATCGATGCCCCGGGCTCGAATGTCCCGCAGCCATCGAATCACGGGCTCAGCTTTAAAACAGAACTGTGTGATGATCGAAAGCTGGAGTCCCTGATTGCGAGCGAAACTTACTTTCGCCTCTAGCGCTTGATTCAAGGCCTTGTCAGGAATGTGAGGGTTGCCTTCAGGAAAACCGCCGATTGCCATCTGAGATATGCCGACTTTCTGAAAAGCTTCGCTTTGCATTACCGCCAGGCTGCTATCGTACGGTCCCGCCGGTGTGGCACGGTCGCCGCCTATGATCAGAACGCGATCCACACCCGCGTCTCGCAAGCACTCAGTCAGCCGCTGCAACTGTGCAGCGCTCTGAAGATGACGGGCACCCACGTGTGGCATTGGGAAGTGACCAGCACGTTTCAACCTCGCTGCCGGCTCGATCATGTCCATCGGATTGGCCCCTGGGATCCAGGCAAGGGAGACTATCGTCCCGGGATCCAGACGGTCTGGCGCCGCTTGCAAGGTCCTGGAGTCGCCAGGATTCAGCTCGATCGAGAAACCCTGCAGAAGGGCGATCATGCCATCCGACGCGGTTGTAGCACCCATAGAGATGTTCAGTATACTGAATGTCGGTCACATTTGCTCATGCGAAACCCGGGATTGTCAAGCATGATTGTTCGAGGGGTTGCGCTTTTCCGTGCACGAAATGGGCGAAGAACATCTGCTGGACGTGGCCCTGTTTGACTTTTTCGTTTAACAAGTTTGCTCACGAAAGCGAGAGGTAAATTGAGTATACTTAACGGTCTTGTGAGCTCGTGCCGCACTGTGTTTCTGATGTTTCAGCCAGGCAGGAAGGCAACTAAAGCCTTGGATGATGCGTTCGCATCGGTGAATTGTGCAAACTGAACCGATAATGGATATTGCTCATCTCGGCCATTTGGAATTACTTACCCCCACGCCGGAGGAGAGTCTGCGGTTTTTTATCCAGGTTATGGGAATGACCGAGAGCGGCCGCGAGGGCGATTCCGTCTACTTGCATGCGTACGATGATTATGAGCGGCATTCTCTGAAACTCACAGCATCTAAGCTCCCGGGCTTGGGTCATGTCGCTTATCGTGCACGGAGCCCCCAAGCTCTCGAACGGCGCGTGGCAGCTCTGAAAGGATCTGGTTTCGACATCGGATGGAGGGATCGCGACTTGGCGCACGGCCCCGCCTTTCTCTGCCAGGACCCGGACGGGCATAAAATCGAACTTTATTACGAGACCCAGTGGTATCAGGCCCCGCCGGAGTTGCAGCCCGCCCTCAAAAACCAGGCGCAGAAATTTCCTGCGCGTGGTATCAACGTGCGCCGCCTCGATCACTGGAATGGGCTCGCGGTCGATATAAAGGCCAACCGCGAGTTTTTCGAAAAATACCTGGGCTTTCGTTTGACCGAGCAGATTGTGATGGACGATGGTTCTGAAGCCGGCATGTGGATGACGTGTACGAACAAGAGTTACGATTTCGCGTACACGCGCGACCACACGGGCACGAAAGGACGATTGCACCACATCACATATGCAGTCAACAGTCGCGAGGAAGTTCTGCTTGCAGCCGATATTTGTTTGGAAAATGGCGTTTACATCGAAACGGGTCCTCATAAGCACGCAATCCAACAAACCTTCTTCTTATATCTGTATGAACCGGGTGGTAACCGCGTTGAGATCGCAAATGCCGGCGCGCGGCTGATCCTGGCGCCGGATTGGAAGCCGATCCGCTGGAGTGAGGCCGAACGAAAGAAAGGGCAGGCTTGGGGACTTAAGACCATCGAATCGTTCCACACATATGGAACGCCACCGGTGGAGATCAAGTCGTGAACAATCTCGGATTTCCCGCTTCTATGTGACTCTGTGTGCTCTGTGGTAAACAACACGAAACACCACAGAGGACACAAGGTGCACAGAGACTCCTGTCGCCACAGGTCTACAAACTTGGACAAAAAAAGAACAGCGATAGTCATCAGCGCCCATTCGGCGGATTTCGTGTGGCGTGCAGGCGGGGCGATCGCCTTATACGCTCAGCGAGGGTGGGCAGTCACGGTCGTCTGTCTGTCGTTCGGAGAGCGTGGCGAGTCCGCAAAACTCTGGCGCGAGCCTGGCATGACAATAGAGAAGGTAAAAGCCAACAGAAAGGAAGAGGCTGCTCACGCGGCAGAAATTCTCGGGGCCAAGGTGATTTTTTTCGACGTTGGCGACTATCCCATGAGAATTCCGGACAGTATTCTCTATGATCTGGCCGCCTTGTACCGAAAAATCCGGCCAGAATTTGTCCTCACCCACTCAGTCAAAGATCCTTACAACTTCGATCATCCCCTGGTTTCTCATGCTGCACAAGAGGCGCGTATCGTCGCTCAGGCGCACGGCCACGAGCCCGGCACGCCGGTAATCGGGGCGCCGCCGGTATTCCTGTTCGAGCCGCACCAACCGGAGCAATGCGAATGGAAGCCGCAGCTGCTGCTCGATATCTCTGCGGTTTGGCCCAGGAAGTATGAGGCTTTCAAAGCTATGAATGCACAGGAACATCTCTGGCATTACTACGAACGTGTGGCACTGCAGCGCGGTGCGCAGGCCTCGCGCAATTCCGACAGGACCATCAAATATGCGGAAGCCTATCAGCGCGTGTTTCCACAGGTCACAGAGGAGCTCGCATGAACCAACCCGTGGTGGTTCGCAACGTGGAGCAACCCCCTGCAGACGTCATCGCGGCACTGGAGGGCTATGGCGTGACGACCGTCCATGAAGCGCAGGGACGTTGTGGCCTACTCGCCTCGTACATGCGCCCGATTTTTCCCGGCGTCACCATGGCCGGCGCTGCCGTGACTGTTTCGCTTCCTCCCGGCGACAACTTGATGATCCATGTTGCCGTGGAAGTCTGCCGTCCAGGAAATATCCTTGTTGTGGCTCCGACTTCTCCATGTACTGACGGCTATTTCGGCGAGTTGCTTGCGACCTCGTTGCGTGCACACGGCGTGCGTGGACTCGTGATTGATGCGGGGTGTCGCGACATTCGCCCTTTGACTCAAATGAAATTCCCCGTCTGGAGCCGAGCGATTAGTTCGCAGGGAACGGTTAAAAGCACACTGGGATCGGTGAACGTTCCAATTGTATGTGCAAGGGCTCTGGTTGAACCTGGTGATGTGATCGTCGCTGATGACGACGGAGTTGTCGTAGTCGGTCGGGCTCTCGCGAGCCAAGTAATGGTCGCGGCGGAACAACGAGCCAGCAAGGAGAATGCCACCCGGGAGCGGCTGGCGCGCGGTGAACTCGGACTTGACATCTACGGCTTACGAAAGAAGATCACGGATCTGGGACTCAAATACTCGTGAACCGCGAGCGTGGTTCGACCGGTGTGCGCAGCTCTCCATGCGCCGCGCGCTCGGCTGTGTCATCGGCCCTTTAGGGAGAAGATCGAATGTCACCTGGGTCACAAACTGCCATCCCTTGCACGCTGATGCGGGGCGGCACATCAAAGGGTCCCTTCTTCCTCGCTGGCGACCTCCCAAGCAATGTCCAGGTGCGGGACAGGGTTTTACTTGCTGCTATGGGGTCGCCTGATGTCCGACAGATCGATGGGATCGGCGGCGCACACCCCCTGACGAGTAAGGTGGCAATCATATCTCGTTCTTCGCGTCCCGGAATTGATGTCGACTATCTCTTTGCTCAGGTTTCTGTGGACCGACCGCTAGTCGACATTACTCCCACGTGTGGAAATATGCTGGCGGGCGTTGGTCCTTTCGCCATCGAACGCGGACTGGTTGCGCCGCAGGACCCAATCACGGCGGTCGCGATTCACCTGGTCAACACCGGAACAGTGGCGGTCGCCCACGTGCCCACCCCAGGGGGCAAAGTAACATATGCCGGAGAGACATCGATTGCCGGCGTCCCAGGCACAGCCGCCGCCATCCGCATTGACTTCCGCGACACGGCGGGCTCAGTTTGCAGGGCCCTGTTGCCAACCGGCAACCCGCTCGATCAGTTCGACGGGATAGACGCAACGCTGATTGATAATGGCATGCCCATGGCTGTGCTGCGGGCGTCGGATTTTGGGAGATCCGGGTACGAATCCCCGGCCGAACTTGACTCCGATCAGCAACTCAAAGCGCGTCTGGAAGCGATTCGTATCATGGCAGGCGAGCGCATGGGCTTGGGCGACGTGCGCACGAAGGTCGTTCCGAAGATGACCTTGATCGCCCCGCCACAATCCGCGGGGCACGTAATGACGCGCACTTTCATCCCGCACAAATGTCATTCGGCTATTGGAGTCCTGATGGCAGTGACGGTGGGCACGGCGTGTATCCTGCCTGGTTCAATCGCCCAGGGCATCGTGCGTCCACGCGAAGGTCCACTGAAACGGCTTTCGATTGAGCATCCCAGTGGCGAATTCTCAGTTGAATTTGAGGTGGAGCAGATGGGCGGTCAGATCAAAGTACTCCGCTCCAGCCTGATCAGGACAGCTCGGGCACTTTTCCGCGGCGAACTGCTTGTGCCGGCAAGCGTTTGGAACGGAGAAGAACCTCTCTCCTCCGCCGAGGGCTCGCGGACTTTGCAACATGCGTAGCCGGAGACGCATTCAACGAGTAGCTATCATCGGCTTTGGCGAGGCAGGCGGCATTTTCGCTGACGATTTCGCCGAGCAGGGGATGGTTGTCTCCGTTTTTGACATCCTGTTTGATTCGAAGCGGCACCGACAACGAATGCTAAGGAAGGCGCAAGCGTGCGGTGTCACGGCCGCAGATAACCTGAGACGCTGCGCGTACAAGGCCGAACTTGTGATTTCAGCGGTTACCGCTTCATCCGCGTTGGATGTGGCGAAAGAGGCGGGGCCAATTCTGGATCAGGGTCAGCTGTTTCTTGACATCAACTCGGTGTCCCCCGATAGCAAACGCAAGGCGGCCGCGTACGTTGAACGCAGAAAAGCGCGATTCGTCGAGGCCGCTGTGATGTCTGCGGTTCCGAAGCAACGATTACAAGTTCCAATGCTGCTTGGCGGGCCGCATGCATTTGAGGCCAGCGAACGTCTACGAGCGATTGGGATGAACACCACTCCGTTAAGTAACCAACTTGGTGTGGCTTCTGCAGTCAAAATGTGCCGGAGCGTAATCATCAAAGGCTTGGAAGCCCTGGTCATCGAATCTCTATTCGCAGCGCGGATGTATGGGGCTGAAGACAAGGTGCTGGAGTCTTTGGCTGCAAGTTATCCAGCCATGGGCTGGGAAGATCATTTGCCGGACTACCTGATTAGCCGCGTCGCCGAACACGGCCATCGGCGAGCCGTCGAAATGCTTGAGGTTGCGCAGACACTACAGAACCTTGGCATTGAACCCATCATGGCGCTTGCGACGGCTCAACGCCAGCAGCAACTTGTCGGCAAGATGGTAAAGCGGAGATTTGTGTTCGATTCCGAGCGGTTCTCCTGGCGTTCTCTCGCTGATGTGGTGGCCCATCCGCGACGCCGGGCCGCGTCAAGCAACTGAATCGTACAACTGCGAGCGGTAACTCACCACGATAATGAATCCCTGTAGTTAGCGGTCCAGGGCTGATATTTCTGCGCTTTCCCCCACCCCCCTCAAACCCACGCGCGACAGGTTGATGCTTACTCTTGCCCCATGCGCGTGTTCAATCATGAGTGCTGCCACTCGTGAGCTTTCGCCGTTTTCCAGCGCCTGAACAATCGCGTGATGCTGGCGGTGCGAATAGAGCAGATGATCGTACATGCGGGGAAGATCGATTTTGTCGAAAGCGATCGCGTGCGCCGCGGCAAACGGGATTCGCCCATTGCGCTCGATCGCCTCCGCGACTACTTTGCTCCCAGAACCCTCCACGATCAGCGAATGAAATTGCCGGTTCATTTCGCCGTAGCGAGCTTCGTCCGCCAAGAGTAGGTGCCCCTTGGCAAAGATCTCATCACCGTCCCGGAGGCACTCATGCAGAGAGCGAATAAGGCGGCGGGACGGCCCTTGTTCCGCCAGCATCCGAGCAGCGAGGCCCTCGAGCGCCCCGCGGACCTCAATGGCATCCATGATTTCTTGCGGCGTGAATGCCCTTACGACGAAGCCGCGAGTATCCAGCTGAGTCAGTACGCCTTCCTGCGCGAGGATCGGTAGAGCTTCACGCACCGGGGTTCGCGAAACTCCAAGCTTGGTGGCAAGTTCGACCTCTCTCACTCGTTCGCCCGGAGGCAGTTCCCCGTGCAGGATCATTTCACGTATTCTTACGATCACTCGTGAATTCTTGCCAGCCATTTGTATGCAAACTCGACAAATTATTGTCCGAGTCCGAAATCCGTATACATTTTACTCGAAGTCAAGGCGGATCAAATGTTGTTTTCCATCTGCTAAATAGAACTCAGTCGCGTCTGCTTCCCCCGTTCGAGTCGGCTGCAAGCCGCACCAATTGCCGACGTTCCCGGAGTGCTAGACCAGTAGAGAAATACTCGAAAAGCACAAAAACTCACGTGCAACGCTTGCGTTTCGCATATGTGTATACAATATTATGCAAACAATACTTTTGAGAGTCCGTAAGGGGAACTCTCGAATCAATCGCCTTTCAGGGTGACGCGCTTGAGAAACTCCGCCATTCTGTTGGTTCAGTGTCCGGACCGTAAAGGATTGAATGCCACGATCGCCGACTTTATATGCCGACACGAAGGCAACATCCTGAATTTTGAACAACACCAGACGGTCGAAGAACAGCTCTATTTGGCTCGAATCGAGTGGGATCTAAACGGGTTTCAGCTTGACTTGAACGATTTTCCTGAGAAGTTCACGCCCATCGCGGAACGGTTTTCGATGAGGTGGCGGATCGCGCTGTCAAGCTACAGGCCGCGGGTAGCTATTTTTGTTTCGAAACATGACCACTGTCTGGTGGACCTGCTGTATCGGCAGCGCACAGGAGAGCTGGCCTGTGACATCGCGGCGATTGTGAGCAACCATCCTGATGCCCAACGCGACGCGGAGTTTTACGGCATTCCTTACTGCGTCATTCCTGTCACAAAAGAGAACAAGGCCGACGCCGAGCAGCAACAGCTGGAGCTTTTGCGGAAAAATGGAATCGATCTCATCGTACTTGCGCGTTATATGCAAGTCTTGTCTTCTGATTTCATCAGGCAGTATCCACAACGCATCATCAACATTCATCATTCGTTTCTGCCGGCGTTTGTCGGGGCCAAGCCACACCTGCAAGCGTATCGGCGGGGAGTGAAGTTGATCGGAGCGACCGCGCACTATGTCACAGAGGCTCTCGACGACGGCCCCATCATTGAGCAAGGTGTCCAACGAATCTCTCATCGAGATACGCTCGAAGACTTGGTGGAGAAGGGGCGCGACCTTGAGAAGGTAGTGCTTTCGCGGGCGGTGCGATGGCACATCGAGAACCGCATTTTGCTGTATGACAACAAAACCGTGATCTTCGACTGAGAGACGATCACCGGGGCCGACGGAAGGTCGAGATCAAAACCAAGTGCGTTCGGTGGGAGGTCACCTATGTCGACTTACGTTTTGGTGCATGGCGCGTGGCGAGGCGGTTGGATCTGGAAGCGGGTGCGGAGTCAGCTTCAGGCGCATGGACACGAAGTCTTCACCCCCACTTTGACTGGTGTCGGCGAGCGCAGCCATCTGCTGTCTCGGGAAATTAACCTTGAGACGCACATCGTCGACGTGATCAACCTGGTCCGATGGGAAGAGCTCTCTGACATTGTGTTGTGCGGCCACTCGTATGGTGGTTGCGTAGTGACCGGTGTTGCCGACCGCATTCCCGAAAAGATAGGCGCGCTGGTTTATGTTGATGCATTTGTTCCGGACAGCGGCCAGAGCCTGCACGATACCCTTCCAATGGAAGATCGGAATCAGCAACTTGAAGCAGCGAGAACAGTTGGGAACGGCTGGAAGACTCCACCGATTCCCGCCGAAGTATTCAACGTCAACGTTCGGGATCGCGATTGGGTCGAGAAGCAATCCACGCTGCATCCCCTGGCGTGTTTTCGGGAGACCCTGAATCTCACGGGAGCAATCGACCGGATCGGAAGTATTACTTATATCCTGGCGAATGGATGGAGTCCGTCACCCTTTCCGCAGTTTTACGACAAGGCGAAAGCCAGGAGATGGAAGACGCTCATTCTGGCTTCCGGTCACGATGTGATGCTGGATCAGCCGAAAGAACTCACTCGGGAACTGCTGGCGATTTCCGCGCGGGCCAGCGGGACGCGGTAGCCAACACCACATCCGATTTCCGGGGTTAGGAATTTCCATAATTAGTCCCGCTCACGCCGTCAACCCAAACAAGTGCATCGCATTTTCCTTCAAGATCAGCGGGCGCACTTCATCGCGAATGGCGATCTTCTGGAAATCAGCCAGCCACCGGTCTGGCGAAATCAATGGATAGTCGGAGCCGAACAGCACCTTGTGCTTGAGCAGAGTGTTCGCGTACTGCACCAGTGTTGGCGGAAAATACTTTGGCGACCAGCCCGACAGATCGATATACACCTGCGGCTTGTGCAGACAGATGGAGATGGCTTCATCCTGCCAGGGAAACGAGGGGTGCGCCATGATGATTGGCATGTCGGGGAAGTCGACAGCCACGTCATCAATATCCATGGGATTGCCGTATTTCAATCGCACGCCGCCACCCCCAGGCAAGCCTGCGCCGATGCCGCTGTGGCCAGTATGAAAGATGACCGGTAATTTGGCCTGGTTGACGACTTCGTAAAAGGGGTATGCCAGTTTGTCGTTGGCATGGAATTGTTGCACTGGGGGATGGAGTTTGAAACCGCGAATACTGCCCGCAGCAATTAACCGTTTCGCTTCTTCCACTGCCGCTCTGCCGCGGGTTGGGTCTACGCTGGCGAAGGCGAACATGATATCGGCGTTTTCGGCGGCGAAGGCTGCGACTTCGTCGTTCGGAATTTGCGTGCGTCCAGTGAGTCGTTCGTCCACACTGAAAATCACACACCCAATCTTGCGCGAGCGGTAGTATTCAGCCAGTGCGTAGCGATCACGATCCACGCCGGAATTGCCAAAGTATTTCTTGACGGCTTCATTAGCCGCATTGTCGCGTTCTTCATTTTCCACGTGAACGTGCACGTCAATGGCAATCAAGTCGCGAGCGTTCATATCGTTGGCTCTTTTGACCGATGCAATTCTGCGCCTTCTAACTCTTTCTGCGCGATTTGAAAACCCGTATTGGCTGCCGGCACGCCGGCATAAATAGCAATCTGAAGCAGCAGCTCTTTTAGATCGCAGGGCTCCAATTCGTGCTGCAATCCCGAGCGCAGGTGCATCGTAAACTCCTCCCATCGCCCCAGGGCTGCCATTGTAGCGAGCACAAGCAATCGCCGCGTTCGTTGATCCAATCCCGGACGTGTCCAGATGGTTCCCCAGGCATAACGAGTAATTAGATCCTGAAACTCGCGATTGAAATCGTTAGTTAAGGCGATAGCTCGATCAACGTGATCATCGCCCAAGGTTGCACGGCGCACGGCAAGTCCTGCCTGGAGGCGCTGAGCATCATTTAACTCGGGCAACAGAAATTCGAGTAGTCCGGCAAGAAATGACCTGGGCCGCTCCAGGTTTGCAAGGTGGGCCGCCGGCAATTGGAGAGAACGTGCTTTCGGAATTTCCCGCGCCAAAATTTCGCCGTTACCAGCCCAGGGAGTCGAAATATCGCGGTCCCCTGAAATTACCAGTGTCCGAACAGGGATGTTTCGGAGGGTTTGGCGCGAATCAAAGTCGCGGAGCGCGGCACAACATCCGATATATCCCCCGGGATCAGTTCCCAACAAGACGGACTTAATCATGCCGGCGTACACGCTGGAATTGACCGCAGTTTGGGGCGAGAAAAATCGCTGCATGGCCATGTCCACGATTGCGGCCAGTCCACCTTCACGCACCATTTTGATTCGTGTTTCCCAGTTGCTGCGCTCGCCAAATTTTGGCGCAGTGTTGGCAAGAATCAGGTCGGTGAGGCGATCGGCGGCGTTCACACCCAGCCACTGGCCAATGGCGCCTCCCAACGAGAGGCCACAAAACGCAAACTTGCGAATACCCAGGGAATCAGCCAGACCGAGCACATCCCGTCCGAGCAGTTCGATCGAATATTCGCCCTTGGTTATTTCTGAAGCGCCATGACCGCGCGTGTCGTATCGCAATACCTGAAAATGTGAAATAAGATCCGGAACTTGCGGCGCCCACATGGCATGATCGGTGCCGATCGAATGAGAGAGCACCAGCACCGGTTTTTCACGCACTCCCTCGAGTCTGTAGAACAGCCGGGCATTGTTGCAATTGGCGAATGGCAAGTTTTAGTGCTTCCCCTTGTTAGAGGTAGTGCTATTCAGCAGAAACTCACGGAAAGCCTCCGCCGATCCGAGGTACTGTTCCGGAATCTGGAGTTGGTCAAGCACAGAAGGATTCAGGCGGGATTTGACTTCCGGCTGTTCCGCCAGCAGCGTAGAGAGATCTTTGTTCTCTGCAACGCTCTTTTGTATTGTATCTTCGAGGAGTTTGTGAGCGACATCTCGCCCCAGTTCGGCGGCCAAGAACATCATGACTCGCTCAGCGAAGATCAGGCCCTTAGTGTTGGCAATGTTTTTCCGCATCCGCGCCGGATCCACCGAAAGCCCCTCTGCAACCTCGGCCATCGAAGACGCTGCGACCCCGGTCGACTGAACGATCGACGCTACCGTTGGCCATTCGGATTGCCAGCCCCCAACCGCGCGTTCCTGCTCCTGCACCATGGCTGAAAGAAAACTTGCGACCAAGCCGGGAACTCGCTGAGCCGCAGCAACAGTCAACGCGCAGGCAATCGGATTTCTTTTGTGCGGCATGGTAGAAGAACCGCCTCTGCCTTCGCCCCCCGGTTCGGCCACTTCAGCCACTTCGCTCTGCATCAGCAAGCTGATGTCACGCGCAATCTTTCCCAGCGAACCGGTCAGTACTCCACAACAGCAGAGCAGATGGGCCAAACGGTCTCGATGCGTATGCCAGGGCGCTTCGGGGCAGCTCAATCCAAGCTCTTCGGCCAGCGCACCAGCGATAACAGTTCCCTTGTCTGCCAATGACGCCAACGTCCCGGATGCGCCGCCGAATTGAAGGACCAAGGTCTCATGAAACGCAGACTCGAGACGCTTGTTACCTCGACTCACCGCCCCCAGCCAGCCTGCGGCTTTTAAACCAAACGTCACGGGCGGGGCTGCCTGCATCAGCGTTCGGCCCAGCATGACTGTGGCTTTGTGTTGCTCTGAAAGTGTAATCAGAGCTTTTTCCACCCGCCGGAGATCGCCGGCAAGGATCGTTTGTGCGCGCTTAAGTAAGAGAACCAGCGCCGTGTCAGCGACGTCCTGGCTCGTAGCACCCCAATGCACCCATCCCGCTGCCTCGGGTTCTATGGCCCTTATCTTATCAGTTAACGCCTTGACCACGGGAATTGAAGGAGTGCCCGCACGAAAGGTGCTACGAGACAGAGCGGGGATGTCGAATTCATCCGCATGGGCGGTGGCTGCAATGCGATCGGCTGCGGACTCCGGTACGATGCCGACGCGTGCCTCGGCGCGCGCGAGCGCGACTTCAACATCCAGCATGGCCTGCAGGATGGATCTGTCCGAGAACACTTCGGCCAGTAGTTCCGTGGTGGCTAAACTCTCTATGAGACGTGCAGCCAAAGCCTGTTTCCTCAGTCCGGCATTATACGTACGCCGGCTCCAGGAACAACGTTAGCTTAGCAAATCGCAGGTGCAAGACGAGGTGAGTCGTTGCTCTGCCAAGAATGCGCCGATATTGCCTGACAAGCCGATTGGGACTACATTATGGCAGTCGTTATCAGGAGACACTATGCCCGTTCTCGATAGCAAGAGCAGTATTGATGCAGTCGTGCGCGACTATGCCTTCCCCGACATCCACATCGGCGCCGGAGAGGATGAATCTCCGTGGGTTCCTTTTCGTCCGAATGTGTTTATCCGCCATCTCGCATTCGACGTAAGGACGAATATGTACTCGAATGTTCTATGGGTGAAATCGGGGGGGATGTTGGGCCGGCATCGCCATCGTGGGCGAGTTTTCGGTTACACCCTTGAAGGCAGTTGGCGTTATCTAGAATACGACTGGGTCGCTCGTGCGGGCAGCTATGTACAGGAAAGCCCCGGCGCGATTCATACCCTGGTTTCCGACCAGGGAATGAAGACGGTTTTCTGGCTCAACGGATCGCTGGAATTTTTCGACGAGAACGACGGCTTACTTGAGACCTTGGATGTCTTCTGGTTCATAGATCACTATCTTAACTATTGCCGCGAGAACGGTATCCAGATAAACAAGAAACTATTTGTCTGAGCTGCTGCCAGATTCAAGCCCGACGCGATGTTCAGGCGGCAAGTTGACATGTTTGCTATGATGCGGCGGCATGGGCCACTCCCGCCGCTACGAAAATAGCCTCGTCGCGATTTTGTTTTTCACCTGGGGCACGGTCTTTCTCGGCCGGATGTCACACCTCTATCTCGCCCCTTACTTCGCCCCGGAATTTCAACTTAGCCACCAACAAGTGGGTATGGTGGCGTCAGCGCTGGCTATCACGTGGGCGGCGTCAACCTTTATTTTCGGCGCCCTGTCGGATCGGGTTGGCCGCAAGCCAGTTCTGGTTCCTGCGGTGTTTGCCTTCTCCATCCTGTCCTGGGCGTCCGGCATAGTTCATAGCTTTCATCAACTGCTGCTGGTGCGGGCACTGATGGGAGCGGCAGGAGGACCGAGTTGGTCCAGTATGACGGCGCTCATCGAAGAGTCCTCGCCGCCCGATCGCCGTGGACGAAACATAGGTCTGGTGGTCAGCGCCGCGGCACTTGTCGGCCTCGCTGCAGCGCCAGTGCTGACAACCCAGGTAGCGGCGCGTTGGGGTTGGCGATCGGCATTCTTCGTGGCCGGCATTCCGGGATTGGTGATGAGTGTTCTCGTTTGGAAGTTCGTAGAAGAGCCGGCGGGGAGCAGCGGGACCCACGAGCAACCGTCGTTGTCGGAGTACATTTCAATTCTCCGCTATCGCAACATCTGGTTGTGTTGTTTGGGAGCAACTGGATTCATGTCGTGGTTGTTCGCGGTGAATGTGTTCGCGCCGCTTTACATCACGGAGGTTGCTCACGAGTCCGCAACCACAGCCGGGTTTCTGCTCGGAGCAAGCGGACTGGGCAGCTTCTTCCTGGGCTTTCTGCTTCCGTCACTCTCGGACCGGTGGGGACGAAAACCGATTTTGCTGCTGATGGCGGCGATGTCTGCGGTGGTGCCGCTGGCCTTCCTCGTGCCAGCACTGTATGTGTATCCGTTACTGCTGGCGTTTATTGTTTTTATCGCCAATTCTGGGCAGGGCGTTGCCAGCGTCGTCCTGGTTTTGGTGCCCACTGAAAGTGTGCCAGCTCAATTCCGAGCCACCTCCATCGGCCTGGCAACGTTGGTCGGAGAGGTTATGGGCGCCACTGCCGCGCCGATCCTGGCCGGCGCATTGGCGCAAAGACATGGTCTAGGCGTGACGATGTGGCTGGCGGCGGGTGGCAGCGGTTTGTTGTTTCTGGTCGCACTTTTTCTTCAAGAAACCCGACCCGCGCGGGCTGCGATGTTAGCGATCAAACCATCGATTGAACCCACCCTGCCGGAACAACCCAACCCAGCGGATTAGCCTGAACTCAGATCCTCCGCGGCAGTAGACACCCCTCCGGCTGTCCTATGCAGTTCACGTAACTTGAAGCGCTGCAGTTTGCCGGTTGCAGTCTTGGGAAGCTCCGGCAAGTACTCGACCCATTGCGGTTTCTTATAACTGCTAAGCTCCTTACTGACCCAATCCTGGAGTTCTTGTCTCAATACATCATTGGGAATGAAATTCTCGTTCAGAACCACGTAGGCAGCCGGCTTGACGAGGCCGGCCCCGTCTTCTCGCCCCACCACGCCAGCCTCCCGCACCGCCGGATGAGCAATCAAGGCGCTCTCCACCTCGGCCGGACTCAGCCAGCGGCCATTCACTTTGAACAAATCATCGGCCCGGCCGGCATACCAAAAATATCCATCCTCATCCTGGTAGTACTTATCGCCGGTACGAAACCAGGCGCCTTCAAACGTTGCCTTGTTTTTTTCATGTTGGTTCCAGTAGCCGGTGCAGGTTGAATCACCTTTGACCAGCAGCTGCCCAATTTCGCCCTTCGGAACCGAAATCCCTTGCTCATCCACAAGTTTCGCCTCATAGCCGGGAATGATCTTTCCACTCGATCCGGGGCGAACCTCTCCAGGAGAATTCGCGAGCACCATCTGCAACGTCTCTGTCGATCCCCAGGCATCGAGAATTTCAATGCCAAAGCGCTGCTTAAATCGCTCAAACAGCGGAGCTGGCAATGATTCTCCGGCCGAAACCGCATGTCGAATGCTGGAAAGATCAAAGTCCTTTCCATCCTGAGGCTGATGGGCTAACAAAGCTGCGTAGTTCGTCGGCACCGAGAAGAACAAAGTCGGACGATAGCGCTCAATGTCCGCGAAGATATTCGCAGGAGTCGGGCGGGCCGGTGAAAGAATCGTTGTAGCGCCACAGTAGAGTGGAAAATATCCGGCATTGCCGAGACCGTACGCGAAGAACAAACGTGCGACGCTATAGCAGCGATCGGATTCTTTCATCCGCAGAATGCCTTTCGCGTATGCCTCCGAACAGACCACCATGTCGTGGTGAAGATGAACACATCCTTTAGGAGCTCCGGTGCTGCCGGATGAATAAAGCCAAAACGCCATGTCGTCTTTGCTTGTGGGTTCCGGCTCGAGCTCCGGAGACGCGGCTTTCATCAATTCCGTTAAATTGGGGAACTCGGGGTTCGTTTTTCCGACAAGAACGATTTCTTCCAGGCAGCGCACCCGATCACGCGAAAGCTTCTGGATTTCCGGCAAGGAAGCCTGGCTGACCACCGCAACCCGCGCCCGGGTGTTATTGAGCAAGTATTCGTAGTCTTCTGCGCGCAGCCAAGGGTTGACAGGAACTGCGACCGCGCCAATCTTGATTGCACCAAAAAAGCAATACAGGAACTCGGGGCTATCCAGGAGCGCCAACAGAACGCGTTGCTCGACGCCGACACCAAGTTGCCGCAGCAGGTTGCCAATGCGATTCGTGTTCTCCAGCAAATCGCGATAGGTTATTTTGTCATCACCACATTCGATCGCAACCTTCGTACCCCGGCCTTCGACCACATGACGGTCGATCATGATGCTGGCGACGTTGAAGATATCGGGTAACCTGATCAACGTAACTGCAGTCCTCCGGAAATCGCGGCCCGGCTTTGGCAAGCCCCACGGCGGCGGAGTATAGCATGTTGGGAACCGGCCTTGCCGTTGGCAACTTGGCCTTGCAACGCCATGCTTGCCGCCCAGGTGCGCTGGTCAGGCTTGACCTAATGTGCGCGGCCATTTAAGACAATACTGTAGTAAGAATGGAATAGTCGGAGAGGTGCGTGAGCGGTCGAAACGGGCAGTCTTGAAAACTGCTGTGGTCGGAAGGCCACCGGGGGTTCGAATCCCTCCCTCTCCGCCATTAGTTTTCTTATATTGCGGATGACGTCGGTCAGCGGGTCGGAGCAGGTGAAGTCCGTGCCTTCGGCCCGGGTCCCACGTTTGCCAAACCGGGCAACCATGGGGCACCCCAGATCGAAGCTGCGTCCTCGTTTCAGAGTTATACTTCCCCACGAAATGTGGGCCACCCGCCCGATATCAAGTCTAGCGGAGCAGTTGCAGAAGGTTGCTGTAGTCGTCGCTCCAAAAACGCGGCGGCCCCAATAGTTTGACGGGACTGGAGTGTTCAGTGAGAGCGGCTAAGTTGAGAACGGTGGGGTCAGCAGCCATCAGCACCCAGGAGGAAGGCAGTTCCGCCTCACCCCGCGGGTTGTTGACCAGAATTCGCTCAAGCTGCAATTGATGTTGCTGAGCCAAGCCGGCGAGCACAGGCAGAAGGTCGAGAGTGCGATTGGAAATGTGAAATACCAGAACAGACTGCGGGCTCCGCAGATGACGCAAATAGATGTCCATGGCCTCGCCTGTAAGCAAGTGCAGGGGGATGGAATCACTGGCGAAGGCATCGATTACCAGCACGTCGAAGTTCTGTGCGCGACCAGATGTCAATTCCCGCTCTAACGAAATGCGTGCATCGCCCATGACCACTTCGACTTTCGCAAGACTATCGTTAAGAAAGCTGAAGAGTGCCTGGCGGCCATTGGCGAACTGCACCACCTCCGGATTAAGTTCGTAAAAGCGAACATAGTCTCCGGGCTGCGCATAGGCCGCCAGCGTGCCCACCCCGAGCCCGATCACACCGAGTCTTAGTGGCCGTTTTTCAGAGCCCGCCGCGGTGTGGTTCGGATGATTATTGAGCAGCAACCCGATCCCGCTGCTGGGCCCGTAGTAAATGGTTGGGGTGCGGCGGGAATCCGGCGCCTGCAATTGCACCCCATGCAAAGTGAGGCCGTGCTTTTCGACCAGCGCGTACTTCTCCCTGATGGGCTCACTGTATGCAATGCGGAGGACTCCGTAAAAATTTCTGGCGAGCACGATGGCATGACTTTTCTGACGGTCCGCCTGGACGAGGAAAAGCAGTCCGAACAAGCACCAGCCGCACAACGCGGCAGCACGCAGCCACAGGAAATTGCGCGCCGGGCGGGCTGGCCCGGTTGCGATAGCCGCGAGAGAACACAATGTCAAAGCGCCGACCAGCAGATGAAAATAAAACTGCGGAATGTGAAAAATTGTTACCGCGACCCCGATCTCATCCGCAATGGCCGCCATCACAGCCAATAAAGCCAATGGTAGCCAACGCAGGTGTTGATAAAACCAGGAAGTCTTGTCTCGCAACAGAACTGCGGCCACCAATATTCCAGAAAACCAGAGTCCTAACTGGAATTCCCAGATGGCCGGAAATACAAGGGGTGCAATCAGGCCGACAAAGATGCTGCCGAGCGCTCCTCCAGCGGCAATGTGCAGGTAGAACGAAGTTAGGTTTTGGGCCTGCGGCTTCAGCCTTGCCAACTCGCCGTGGTACACCATGCAGGACGCAAACAACAGGAGACTGAAACCGAATATTTGCGTGCGTATCCCAACGTTCTCGCCGCTCAGGAAAAGAATTCCACCCCATACAGCCGCAGCCGCAAACAGCAAGTGGAAAAATCCGCGCCGATAGAAGTCTCCGTGCTTAAAGCACAGTACGAATGAAAGCAGATAGATACTGAGAGGCAGGACCCACAGAAATGGGACGACAGCGACTTCCTGGCAAATCAGATTTGTCACGGACAGTAACATCACAGTGCCGCAGGCGGAGAGGCCCAGCCATAACAGACGCTGCGTGATGGAAGTCCTGGCTTCAGGACCGGAAGTGAGATCTTCTTTAACAGGCTGATCTATCGTTGCCTCCGCGCGCCAAAAGAAAAACGCAGAAATCGCGGAACTGCAAACGAAGGCAAAGTAAATCAGCATCCACAGGCGTCCCTGATTGCGCAGGGTCAGATTCGGTTCGAAGAGAACGGGATACGTCAACAATCCCAGCAACGAGCCCAGATTTGAAAGGGCATACAGTGGATACGGTGAATGCCTCGGGTTCGCGCGTGCGTACCAGGTTTGAATAAGAGGCGCCGTGGTGGAAAGCAGAAAGAAAGGAAAGCCGATGCTCACAATCAGCAGCCGCATCAGCTCCCAAAAGGGGTGTTCAGGCGTTTGCGGGCGCCATGCGTTACCGGGGTAGACCGGCGAATGCCAAATCACCGCTAAACAGGCCAGCGCAATGGCCGAGCTCAAAAGAAGTGCCACATGTGCAAGCGTGCCGCTGTTCTTCAGCCGTGCGGCCACAAAATGGGAATACCCGTAACCAATCAGCAACAAGAGTTGGAAAAACACCAGGCAGGTATTCCATACCGCAGCAGTTCCGCCAAACCAAGGCAGCAATTGCTTGCCTACGATCAGTTGAATCTGGAAAAGGAGAAAGGCACTGAGGAAAACTGTGGCGGCGAAGGCGATCTGACCGCGCGGGCGATCGAGTGGTTCGGCCGACTTTGCCAGGGCAGTCGCTTGCGCGCCCATTGTGCATTCTCAGGTGTGGCTGCATCGTAACATGCAGATTTCGCGACGCCGTCGAGGTTCCGGGCTTACTCGTTACCAAGGGAACCCATGAAGTTGTTAGTAAATGTGCAGAGCGATTTGCCTCCATTGGAACGTGTTCCACAAAGATGACTCTCCTCACGCGTCGTCCGGCGGCGAGTTACTTTCGTGTCGTGTCGTGACTACTGAGAAGTTCGCGAGGACACACTCGTTCGTTAGACTCGATTCGGAAGAGGCGCCCTGTCTCCTTACTTATAGGTGTGCCTGTTTAAGAGGAAGAATGCCAGGAGTCAGTGCCGCCGCCCCCGCCAAAGTTGCCGAACAAAGTTCACCCATTACATCACCCTTTGCAGCGGGCGGTTGGGCATACACGTTCTTCTTTTTCTCTGGATTTCCCGCGCTCCTCTACCAGATCGCGTGGGAACGCGCCCTTTTTACGATGTACGGCGTAAATATCGAGTCTGTGACCATGGTGGTCACGGCATTCATGCTGGGGCTCGGTCTCGGAAGTTTGCTTGGGGGAGTGATCTCCAGGCGTCAAGACTGGCCGCTGTTACGAATCTTCGGTCTGGCTGAATTGACGATTGGATTGTACGGATTCTTCTCGCTGAAGCTCTTTCATTGGGCGGCCAACCTGACTGCGGGTTCCCCACCGCTGCAGACAGGGCTCCTCGCCCTCGCGCTTGTGGCGCTTCCAACGGGATTGATGGGTGCGACCCTCCCGATATTGGTTTCTTACACCGTCCGTCTTTCGCATGAAGTCGGAACCTCGGTCGCCGCATTCTATGCAGCCAATACCCTGGGTTCTGCAGTAGCGTGCTTTTGTGCCGGGATGTTTCTGATGCGCTGGCTCGGTCAGGCGGATACGGTAGCGCTTGCCGCGATCATGAACCTGCTGGTTGGCACGTGCGTGCTGGCCTGGTCTTTCAACAGGCCGCTTGCAAAAAGGGATGCAGCCCCACAGTGTGTCCCATTGCATCCCGCGAGTGAGTCTTCGCCGATCAATTTTGTGTTAGCAGTTGTGATTAGTGGGCTGGCGGGATTCATCTCGCTTGCATACGAAATCGTTTGGTATCGGCTGTTTTCGTTTACCACCGGAGGTGTGGCGAAAAGTTTCGCGTTCCTGCTCGGAGCTTATCTGGCCGGAATTGCCGGCGGTTCAATATTGACCAACTACTCGTGGGGACGCATCAAGACTGGGCAAACTTTCATGCGCCTTCTGATCGCCACCATCTTCGGCGCAAACCTGGTTGGGTTTCTAGTCGCGCCATTCCTGTTTTCCCTTGTCGTCCGTGTTTCTTATCTGTGGTCATTGCCCGCCATCAGCATAGCAGCTGCAGGTCTCGGCGCAATGTTCCCATTGCTTTGTCACATCTCGATTTCGCCTGACGAACGCGTTGGCAGCCGTCTCAGCTACCTGTATTTGAGCAACATCGTGGGCTCAGCGCTGGGCAGCTATGTGAGTGGCTTTCTGCTCATGGATGTCCTTCCGCTGCGGCATGTCACCATTGTGCTCAGCTTGCTTGGGCTGGGACTTGCCGGAGTGCTCCTACTTCACGCCGAACTCCAGAAACCAGCATTTATTGCCTCTGTGGTCGGCATATTCTCCGTGGCTTTATTTGTAGTGCAGTTTTCCCAGCCCCTGTTCCACCACATGTATGAAAAGATGCTCCTGAAAAACCACTACCTGCCTAATGCAGAATTCGGTGCCGTGGTTGAGAATCGAAGCGGAGTCATCGCCGTTACGCAGAACGGAATCGTGTTTGGTGGTGGAATCTACGACGGCCGCTTTAATGTAAGCCTTGTGAATGATAGCAATGGGATCCAGCGTCCCTTTGCACTTAGCTATTTTCATCCCAATCCTGAAGAAGTGTTGATGATTGGCCTGTCCTCTGGATCCTGGGCGCAAGTGATCGCCAACAATCCGCAGGTAAAACACCTGACGATCGTGGAGATTAATCCCGGCTATCTTCGCCTGATAGCCCACAGCGAAGAGGTATCCAGTCTGCTGCAGAACCCGAGAGTGAGAATCGACATCGATGATGGCCGCCGATGGCTGATCCGGCACTCCGGGCAGAAGTACGACGCTATTGTGATGAACACGACCTACCATTGGCGTTCGAATGCTTCAAATCTGTTGTCGGTGGAATTTCTGCAACTTGTCCGGCAACACTTGAAACCAGGCGGAGTGCACTTCTACAACACCACCGATTCGAATGAGGTGATGGCCACCGGCGTTAAGGTATTTCCTCATGGAATGCGTCTGGCGAATTTTATGGTAGTGAGCGACGAACCACTGCAGTTGAGCAGTCAACGTTGGTTGGACGTTCTGTTGAAATACAGCATCGATGGCAAGCCCGTCTTCGATCTATCCCAGGAGCAACACCGCCAGCGGCTGGGAGAGGTGTTGGCGATGACCACTACGATGGATCGCGACGTTCCGACATTTTTCACCCTGGAATCGGCCGGCCACATACGGACGCGTACTGCCGGAGCCCGCATCGTCACGGACGACAACATGGGCACGGAGTGGCTTCAGTAACACCATCCAAAGCTGGCCATGATCTATCTTAATAATGTCGTAGCGGGGAACCTCGTTGCGATTGCTGACCTGCAACCTCGAATATGCCCGAATTGCCGGATATTGCCGCTTATATCGCTGCGCTCGAACCGCGGATCGTGTCACAGCCGATCCAGCAAGCGCGCTTGAAGAGTCCATTTCTCCTTCGAACTGTAGCCCCACCGCTATCAGCAGTGGAGGGTCGTATTGTGAGCGAGCTGCAGCGAATTGGGAAAAGAATCGTTATCGGACTGGAAGGCGACGTCTGGCTGGTGCTGCACCTGATGATTGCCGGGCGATTGCATTGGCGAACACGCGGAGCACAGCTCGCAGGTCGCCAAAGCCTGGCGGCGTTTGATCTCCCAAACGGTTCACTGGTGCTGACCGAAGCCGGCACAAAACATCGTGCATCGTTGCATGTGGTCGAAGGAGAGCAGGCGTTGCGGTCTTTCGATCCCGGCGGGATTGATGTGTTTTGTAGCAATCTCACTACGTTTCGCGATGCGCTGATGGCGGAAAATCGTACGCTCAAGCGCGCACTGACGGACCCTCGAATACTCAGTGGCATCGGGAATGCCTACTCGGACGAAATCCTCCACGCTGCCCGGTTGTCTCCGATCGCACTCACGCACAAGCTACAACCGGATGAATGGGAACGTCTGTTTGCCGCCACTCAAGGCATCCTCAAACTTTGGATCGACCGGCTCAAGGCAGGGGCCAAGACCGGGTTTCCGGAGAAGGTTACCGCATTCCGCCAAGGCATGGCAGTTCATGGACGTTATGGAGAAACATGTCCCAGATGCGGCGAAAAGATTCAGCGAATTCGCTACGCTGACAACGAAACCAACTACTGCGCTCGTTGTCAGACCGGTGGAAAGATTCTGGCTGATCGAAGTCTCTCACGGCTGTTGGGCTCGGATTGGCCGCGGACGTTGGATGAACTCGAGGCGCTCAAGCGGCGTTAAAAGGTCGATTGAGACTCGCCATTGTGAGACTATTCGGCGCGCAGTGCCTGCATAACGTCGACGCGAGCAGCTCGTGCCGCGGGCAGCATGGATGCGACGACCGCGACTGTGATCAGCACCAGCGCGGAGACGGCCACCGGCAAGGCTCCCGGCATCGTCACTTCCAGAAAATACCTGCCCGCCACCCGCGTGAGTGCGAATCCCAGGATGGTGCCCGCCACAACTCCGAGTGCGGCCATCACGGCACCTTCGGCAATGACGCCACGCAGCAACTGCTGCGGCTGGGAGCCAAGCGCCAGGCGGATCCCGAATTCACGCGTCCGCGCGCTGACCGAGAACGCCAGCACGCCTGCGACACCGACCACGGCAATCGCTAAGGCGACCGCGGCGAATACGCCGAAAACCACTGAATTCAAACGCTCCGGTGTGAGCACTTCGGCACGGACATCTTCGAGAGTGGCGGCGTGCTCAACCGGCTGGTCGCTCGACATGTTGCGCAGCACGCGCGTGACCGGCGTGACCAGCGAATAAGGATTTGTGTTGGCGTGGATGAAAAGGCGGCCGCCGAACATCGGACCCTCTTCGAAGGTGCTGTAGATCGTGAGGGTCGGCTCAGGAACCATGTGTTCGTCGTCGATATCTGCGGTCACACCGACGATGCGATGTGGCACAGCACTGATCCCTGGGACAAATTTCAGTACTGGATCCGTCCAATAGACATGCCGATTGATCGCATCTCCATCGGGGAACATCCGCCGGGCCAAAGTCTCACTGATGATTGCCACCGGGTCCTCAGTTTGGCCGTTCTTGGTTTGCCCATCGAGATCGTTGAAATCACGACCGGCGATGATGGGGACTCCGAGCGCGGCGAAGAATCCGGGAGAAACTACTCGGAACTGCGCGCGCGGATCTTCGCCGGGCGCATGAACATGACCGTCGGCGGAGAACTGGAGTCCAATCGTGGAACCGGCGTCGCGCCAGGGGACGAGCATACCGAACGCTGTTTTGTTTACACCAGGAAGCGCATCAATACGACGCATCGATTCCTTATAGAAATCGACGACCTGCTGAGGACTCTTGCCGTAGGACATAGTCGGAACGTCGATGGCAAGCACATGGCGCACGTCGAGGCCAGTCTGGGTCCTCTCCAGCGCGATTAGTGTACTGACCAACATGCTCGCGCCCGCCAAGAGCACGAAGGACGCAGCGATTTGCGTTACCGCGAAGATCTGTTGGCGGCGCCTTGTACTGCTGGTAACGCGGACATTCCCGCTCGATAGACTCGATCCGTTCGAAGCATCCGCCGACGGCAAGCGCGGGACAAACGCCAGAATCACCGCGGCGACGATGGCCAGCGCCGTCCCTACCCAGAGCAGGCTGGAATCCACGGTCAAATCGAGAGCGCGAACGGAGAAACGCGACGCGTAGCGAGCCAGAACCGCCACTAAGGGTTGTGCACTGACTACGCCGAGCAACGCGCCGGCTCCGCAGAGCAGAAGACTTTCAGCTAAAAGCATGCGGCGCAGCACACCTGGGCTTGCGCCCAGCGCCGCTCGGACCGCCAGCTCGCCTTCACGACGCACCGTACGAGCGAGAATCAGGTTCGCGACGTTCGAACACGCGATGATGAAGACCAGCGCCGAGGCAGCCAGAAGAACGAGAAGAATCTCTCGCGCGCCAGCAGTGATCTGGTCGCGAAACAGCTTAGCCTCAATACGGTAGTCACCCTTCACGGGATAAGCGTCGGCATGGTCTCTTTTTGTCGCGGCATAGACGGAGCGCAATTCGGCACGAGCCTGGTCGAGGGTGGCACCGGGTGCGAGACGGCCAAACAGCTCAGTCATACGATGAATGCGGCCTTGGACCATCGTGGCCGAAAGGTGGTGAGGACTGGTGACCACGTTGGCGATGATTTCCGTATCTTCAGGATAGGGGACGCAAGGCTCGAGCACGCCGATGACTGTGGCAGTCCGATCGCCAAAGCTTCCAAGGCGAACGGTTTTGCCAACGACGGAGGAATCCTTCTTGAAAGTGGTCGTCCAGAAACGATATGTGAGAACGACCACACCCGCAGCTTTGGGGCCATCATCTTGCGGCCCAATGAGGCGGCCCAGCACGGGATGAAGACCCATCACGTCGAAATACGACCCGCCGACCACGCCGGCCTTCACTTCCCGAGGCTCGCCGAGACCAATCATGGTGAAACCAATGGTGGAGAAGTCGCCGAATGCGCTCAAGGTTTTCACACTGGCGCGTAAATCCTCGATCTCGGGGACGGAGAAGGTGGTATTTTCGTTGCGAATGCCGGGTGCGCTCTGCCGGATATAGATCAGCCGATCTTCATCGCGATTGACCAGCGGCTTTAAGAGAACGCCTCGCACCAGCGTGAAGATGGCCGCGTTGGCGCCGATGCCAAGCGCCAAGGTAAGGATTACGGTAATTGCAAGCCCAGGGGTACGAATCAACGAATAAACGGCGACTCTGAGATCGCGCAAGAATGGCATATCCTCGCCCCGTTCGGTGAGCGTTTGAGCACTTCGGCTGCCAATACTAAGCACCACATATTAAGCCACTTATGTCCGAGGGTTTCGCCGGGGCCGTTCGGTCTCGGGATGCCACTTCGCAAATTCGGACACCAAAGACGTTAGCAAGGCACTTCCACAGTCCCGGCTCTCTGCAACTTCCGCGATGGAATATTTTGGTTCAGCCGAAAGAAGTTGCCGGGATCGTAGTGAGATTTGACGGCGACCAAGCCCTCCCAATGTGCCCGATAGGCCTCCGGGACACGATCCTGCTCATCTCCACTCATGAAGTTTACGTAAACCCCGGGCTTCATCGATGGGCGTAACTTGTTAAACCACGCCCGGACCCAAGAAATAATTTGCGAATCGGCAGATGCATCTGACCACTTCGCCAAAAGGTTCATGATGAAGGGAGCACTGCGGTCACCGAATGCGGTTTCGATGGCTGCGATCTGAGCCGCCGCTCCACCGAGATAGGCGAGTTCGATTTGAATTCCTGGACCCGGAATTGAGCACATGGCCTCCACGAGAAGATCAATCGTGCTGTTTTGAAGCTGGGCGAAGTAGCCCGACTTTGTGTAATAGCGATCGCCGTGCGGGAAGTCGGAATCTGCCATGGTCTGT
The DNA here is from genome assembly GCA_035623255.1 of Terriglobales bacterium. Lineage (GTDB taxonomy): Bacteria > Acidobacteriota > Terriglobia > Terriglobales > Acidobacteriaceae > JAFAGX01. The sequence goes on from DASPTU010000106.1 coordinate 41,106, forward strand.
AGCTCTAAGAATGGCAAGACCGTCGTGCGCACGGACCTGGGATCACAAATGGACATCGCTCGTTCCAGATAGGGGCGGCCCGTCGAGGGATCACCGGTCCAAATCAGGGAATTGTTCGCGACCGGTTTTCCACGAAGCTCGGCAGGTACGTTTCGTGTCTGGGGGGCGAGGCGGAGATCGATGTTCCACTTAAGATCGAGAGGGGCTTCCGCCATGAGATCCCTCCAGGACTCAAGCAGACCGCCAATACGCGGCTCGGCGCATACCCCTTCGGCAAGCACCACCGAGGTAAGCGGATGTAACTTAACCTCGAACTCAGTCACTATGCCGAAGTTACCGCCGCCTCCCCGTAACGCCCAGAACAAGTCCGCATTCTCGCTGTTGTCACAGCGCAGGAGCGAACCGTCGGCAGTTACCAATGTGATCCCAATAACGTTGTCGCACGATAAACCAAATCGCCGAGTAAGCCATCCTGTTCCTCCACCCAAGATGAGTCCTGACGCCCCCGTGTGTGAGACAACCCCGGATGGAAAGACCAGTCCGGCTTTTTGAGTAGCAACGTCGATTGATCCCAACAAGCAGCCGCCACTGAAGCGGGCCGTACGCCTGTCGGCATCTACCACCACTTGGCGCATTCGGGACAGGTCAATCACGAGGCCATCGCAGGTGCCAAAACCGGCGAGGCTATGCCCTCCACATCGAACAGCTGTGAGAATTCCGGCCTGGGATGCGGCCCGTGCCGCGCTCTGCACGTCGCCAGGATCGGCGCAACGCGCGATCAGCTGGGGCGACCTGGAGATCATACCGTTCCAAACAGCACGGGCCGCATCATAGCCGATGTCTCCAGGGCGCAGCAGATCACCTTTGAATCGCGCGTGAAGTGAACCGTAGACCTCTGTAGCAACCTCAATCATGGGTCAAGTCGAGTTCGACGCGCAGATCTCCAATACACGACCGATACAATCAAAAGAAACGGAAAAAAGCCTGGGAATGCATAGCGTAAACCATCGACGTAGAAAGTGCTGGCCGTGATCCCGAGCAATGCCGCAAGCCCCAACCAATTGGCGTATGGGAAAAAAGCCAGTTTCATCGGGAGCGACACGAGAACCTCGGGCTTGAGCGAGTTCCGGAACTGAATGTGGCTAAGGAGAATCACCGCCCAAACAAAGAACATGCCCGCAACCGCGACTCCGTAGAGCACCAGAAATGCATTGCTGGGTAATAGATCGCCAGCAGTATTGCAACGATCATTCCGGCTGTAGACAGAGCGAGGGCCCGCCGCGGAACTCCGTTTTTGCTTAACCGGGCAAGCCATGTCGGTGCATATCCTCTTCGCGAAAGAGAAAAAAGCATACGAGTCGTGAGATAGAGATCGGTATTGCAGCTCGACAATGCCGCCGTAATCACGACCAAATTCATAATGCTGGCTGCGTAAGGGATTCCTACTTGCGAAAACGCGGTGACAAACGGACTGCCCGAAATTCCGGCCTTGGTTCCCAGGTGCGTCCACGGGGTCATCGCGAGCATGACAATAACCGCCATCACATAAAAGAAGATGAGGCGCAACACAATCGTCCGCATGGCGCGAGGTATTGACACTGCAGGATTCCGGGCCTCTCCGGCGGTCACAGCAATAACTTCCACTCCCATGTAGCTGGTCAGAGTTAAGGAGAGCGAGAGCCACACGCCCTTCAAGCCAAATGGCAGGAAGCCGCCATGCTTTGTGAGGTTCGAGAGGCCAACCGGTGCTCTTGGTCCTACGCCAGTAATCACAATGATGCCAACCAGGATGAACGCCAAAATGGCGATTACTTTGATTACCGCGAACCAATACTCAAATTCACCGAAACGACCGACTTGTAGAGCGTTGACCGCTACCAGCACTAAAGATGCCGCCAACACCCAAACCCATTGCGGCACATGTGGGAACCAGAAACCAAAGTAAATCCCCACGGCGGTGACCTCAGCTCCGATAGCGACCGTCTGCACAAAACCATAAGTCGCACGCACCGCAAACCCAGCCCATGGATTCAAATAAGTTTCAGCGTATACACCAAAGGCGCCGGCCACTGGATGTACGACCGCCATTTCCGCTACGGCGTAAGCGACGATCATCGCGATTACGGCGTCGAGCAGATAGGAGATGATGACGCCCGGACCAGCGAGCCGTATCGTTACACTGCTGCCAAGAAACAACCCTACCCCGATCGCCGTGCCGGCAGCTCTCCAATTGCTTGGCGGCATAGGACTCGCCAAAATCGCCGAGCACATTGCCACGCTCACAAGTGCTCTGCTTGAAGGGGCTCGCCAGCTGAAGATCAGGACAAAAACTCCTCCTGAAAGTGTAGGTCCGCTGGTTGTGCTGCAGATGAAGGATTCGGATGCCATGGTGAGAAAATTAGCGGAGCGCAACATTGTGGTGTCCAATCGAATGGACGGCTTGCGGGTTTCATTTCACCTCTATAACACGTTGGAAGATGTTAAAGCGGTACTTAAGGTTTTAGAGAATAACCTCTGTCTGGCGGTCAGTAACTAATGTAGCCTAGGTGGATCAGGGAACAAGTGATGGAGGCCGCCTAGTTGGTTGAGGGTAGTTGGATAATCGCTTCGCAGCCTCTGGCATTGGTGCGATTTCTGAGCGAGAGGGTTCCGCCGTGTGCTTCGGCGATCTGACGGCTCAACACCAGGCCGATCCCTGAGCCCGCCGGCTTTGTCGTAAAAAATGGCACAAACAAGTTTGCTGGATTAGCAATGCCTGGGCCTTCATCCTGCACGAATACACTGATCCAGCTCCCATTCCTTGCCCACCCGACTTTCACAGTACCAGCGCTGTCGAGGGAAGCATCGACTGCATTTCGGATGAGGTTGATAAGTACCTGCTGCAACTGGTCGGGATCGACATTCAGGGTAATTTCGGGTCCGGGTTCAATTTCGATGAGTGCACGCGTTTCCAGGCCCGCAGCGGTTCGAACCAGTGGTGCGAGCTCGGTTGGTCGAACCTGCGGCTTCGGCAAACGAGTTAGCCGGGAGTAGTCGCGCATGAAACGACTGAGAGCGTCCGAGCGTTCATGAATAACTCGTAGGCCGCGGCGCAGATCATCCTCCCAGTCAGCGGCGCGAGCTTCCCGCTTCATGATGTCTTCAAGGCTGCCGGCAATCGAACAAATCGGGGCGAGCGAGTTATTCAGCTCATGTCCCAGTACTCGCACCAGGCGCTGCCAGGCTTGTCGCTCCTCTTCTCGCAGCGCACGGCTTAGATCGGCCAGCACTAGCAAGTAATGCGGCTTGCCTCCCTGCCGAAAGACTGATCTTCGAAATCCCCACCGCCCTGACTGGCCGGGGAAGTTCTTTTCCAATGTTCGTGCGGACTCACCTTCCAGACATTCCAAGAGATCTAACTCCTCAGCGTTTTTTCCCAGCAGGCGCTCCGCGTTCTGCCCCATCACCCGTTCGCCCGCGCGATTTACCAGGCGCAACCTTCGTTCTCCGTCGAATGCGAAAACGGCGACGTCGATCTCGGTCATCACCGTGGTGAGAAGCGCGCTTGCTTCCATCGCGCCCAAGCGCTGCTCTCGGAGCATCTCTGAAAGAGTGTTCACTTCGAGCATAAGTTCGCCGAGCGCGTCTCCGCTTTTCGCGCCGCGTACTCGAAACGAAAAATCTCCTTCGCGCAAAGCCGATTGCATGTTGGATAGCGTTTGCAGAGGCCGAACTACCGCCCCTCGGGCCGCAAAGGCAAAGCCCAGCCAGGTAACACAGAGTAAAAAGGTGAGCGTCCAGCGAGTGTTCGCGTCATGGTTGCCGGTCCAAAGAAAGATAAGTGAAACCAGCACCGGCACTGCGCCGGAACCCATGGCAAGCAGCAAAATGCGATCTTCGTGGTTCAGCCGCGGCTTGTTTTTGGGGCGAGAGCGGATCCCGGATTGGGAAGCAGGGGTTACCGCATTTGCGGTGTTGTGATCTGCTGCCTTAGCTGCTTCCGATTCCATATTTTTGCAGGCGCCGGTAAAGGGCACTTCGGCTTAAACCCAGTGCTTCAGCGGCCTGGCTGATGTTTCCACCATAACGGTCGACTGCTTTGCGGATCAAGAGCGACTCAACCTCTTCCAGGCTGAGTTCCTCCAAGCGCGGCGCGGCCTCACGGGGTGACCTGAGATTGAGATCACTCACCCGGATCGTATCTCCACTGGACAACAGCACTGCCCGCTCGACTGCGTGATCCAGTTCCCGCACATTTCCCGGCCAAGGATACTCCAACATAGACTGCATGGCCGAAGGTTCAAGAGTCCTGGCCGGCTTGCGATAACGCTGACTGTACCGATCGAGGAAATGGTTAGCCAGCACGGGGATGTCAGAGCGTCGTTCTCGCAGAGGAGGGAGCTGGATCTCGATCGTGTTCAAGCGGAAAAGCAGATCCTGACGGAAGCGTCCAGCTGAAACCTCATGATTTAAGTCCGCATTGGTGGCCGAGATGACTCTCACATCCACGCGCCGCGTTTGCGATGACCCTACCCGCTCCATCTCACCGCTCTCGAGCACCCGCAGTAATTTGGCCTGCTGGGACAGCGGGATATTCGCGATCTCGTCCAGGAAGAGTGTCCCTCCGTGGGCCAGTTCAAAGCGGCCGATGCGATCCGTCTTCGCATCCGTGAATGCACCTCTTACATGCCCAAAGAGCTCGCTCTCGAATATTCCCTCGGGCAGGCCTCCGGTATTGACGGCAACCAGAGGACGAGAAGACCGAGTGGAAAGTGCATGGAGAGTTCGCGCAACCACTTCCTTTCCACTGCCATGTTCCCCGGTCACCAGCACATTGGCATCCGAAGGGCCAACGCTGCTGATCAAACGCAGCACAGGTTGCATGGCTTCGGAGTGGGCAATGAATTTCGGGAGGCCCTCCGCCTGCAACAAGCGATTTTCTGCCTCCAACCTCTGGCTAACCCGTAAAGCGGCACCCAACTCGATTTGCGTACGCAATATTGCCAATAAGCGAGCGTTTTCCCAAGGCTTCTGGATGAAATCACGAGCGCCGCGACGCATCGCCTCAACCGCCAATTCCACACTCCCCCACGCTGTCATCACGATCACCGGCAGTGTGCTGTCGATTGCCTGAATTCGTGAAAGCAAATCCAGCCCCTCTTGGCCCGAGGTCGTATCTCGCGTGTAGTTCAGATCAATGAGAAGCGCGTCAAACTCATGCGTTGCCAAAGCATCCAGGACCCCAGCGGGCGAACTAACCGCCTCGACGGCAAAGCCCTCCGGCTTTAACAGCAGTCGCAAAGCCTCCAGCACATCGCGCTGATCATCAGCGATGAGTAACCTGGTGGCAGGATGGACGTTTGAACTCAAGGATGCGCGCGGGGAAAATCTCTCTTTCTCGATGTCGGGATTTGTCAAAGGGTTCAATTTTGATCCATTCTCGATTGCTCCACAGGAGCTTCATGTGTGGGAGCTACGCCGAAAAAGTGTGGCAGCTGTTGTACAACCCCTTTTTCAGCGTCCTGAATCTCGATGCCGGCATGCGTCAGGGTCAGTCCCGTGGATCGATCCAATTCCACCCGTGACTTCTCATAGGCAGACATCGCTGCGACAAAATTTGACTCCGCCTGAGCCAGGTCTCGTTGTGTTTGCAGAACAAGATTGCTGGTCGAGGCACCCAGCGCTTTCTTCTTTTGTTCAATGTCAAACGTCTGCTGTGCAAGATCGCGGGCCTTGCGGGCAGTGTCGACACGCGAGCGGTTTTGCTGCAGGGCAAATTGGGCATTCCGCACTTCGATGCCGATCTGATTCTGCAGTTGCTGCAAATGCAGCTGGGCCTGCCGGTATTCCAACTGCGAGCGGATCTGGTCCGCCTGCGCTGCACGATTTCGCAGCGGAATACTCAGGTTTAAGCCGATGGCATAGTCGGGCGAATTGTTCTTGAACAAGCTTGTAAATGCAGTCGAATACCCAGACGGCGTCACCGGCTCAATCGGTGGCCCTGCGTAGCCGGTGTTCTGCAAACCAGCCAAGCCGTAGGCCCCGTACCATGTGACAAAATCCAGTTGTGGTTTCATCGCGTTGGCGGCGGCCTTGCGCGAGAGATCGCGGTTGGTCAGGTCCATACGCGCTACTGCCAGTTCCGCCCGATGTTGCTCGGCATCCTTGATCAAATCCTGGATCGGCGTGACCGGCTCTTTTTCCGGTATATCCATGGTATCGGTTGGAATCACCGCGGCGGAAGCCAGAAGCGGATCACTGAGATCGCGGGTAATTGCGTTCTTGATCAGCAGCTCTTGTAGCTGCAATTCATTTTGTGAAAGCAGCAGGTCCTGGTTCGCGTTCGCTTCCGCCCCTTCCGCCTTCATGACCTCCATCGGAGCGATCGCCCCGATGCGTACCTGTTCGCGATCATCGGAAAGCGTTTTTTCGGCCAGTTCCAGCGAGCGTTCCTTCACCTTAACGTCCTCATAAGCATTCACCAAGTCCCAGTAAATGTTCTGAATCTGTGAAACCGTGGCAATGACTTGCGCTCGAAATGCTACATCAGAAATTTCCCGGTTGGTGCGGGCGATTCGGATGAACCGCATATTCGGCCCAAAGCCGAATCCAGCAAGCAAATGCTGCCGGAGCGTGAGCCGGAAACCGCTGTCCAGTTGTGGAGAAAGAATGCTGAACAGGCTATTGTTGGTGATGCGGTCGTTGCTGAAATTCAAGCTCATCAGCGTGCCGGTCGCGAACCCCTGCGTGTAATTAAAGTTTGCAACACCGGCGTTCTGCTGAAGCGATGAGACGCCATAGAGCACCTTGCTGGCTTCCGGAATGGTGGCATGATCAATCGTGAGTCCTCCACTCACCACGGGATCGAATGTATCGATCGGCGTGCCCACACCCAACGTGGACTGGACCAGCCCCGATGCGCCAGTGCCCGCGCCACCTGCACCTCCTGAGGTGCCGCCGGCCCCCCCGCCCGGCGCGCCGGTTCCGAAGCCTCCGATCCCGCCCCCGGGAGTTCCCTGCACCAATCCAGTATCAACGCCGCGAACCGCCTGTCCGGATTTGGCCCGCAAAATGTCGGTATCTGCGATCGATAAGTTAAAGCGCGCGATGGCCAGGTCGAGATTGTTTTCCAGCGCGAGTGCGACCGCGTCAGTCAATGACAAGCGTAGTTTGCCGTCTGTCAACAGAGTCTCGATACGAGGCGTGTTGCCAAATCGAGGAGGCGGGACCTGCCGCGCGGTATATGGCGCAAAGGGCGTCGGGAAGTACGACTTTGGCTTGGAATAATCGAGAAGGTTCTGCGCGTAGGCGCATACTCCAAACATAACACTGAGAACGGTAAACACTTTGGCCGGCAAAGAGATCCCGAGGAGGATTCGAGCAAGGTCTGATTTCATGACTCTCCTATGAGTAAGCTGATTCATTTGTAACGCAGCGCAATCGCTGGATCGACGTGCGCGACGCGGTGTGCCGGCATTCTCCGGACAAAACGAAAGTCGTTGAGCACAACGTCCATTCCTGCACCTCACTCGTAACGAAGCGCCACCATCGGATCAATCCTGCTTCCGCGGCGCGCGGGGATGAACGCCGCTAATGCTGCCACCATGGAAAGCAGGAAAATGACCGCAATCAAGGAGAACGGGTCGGTTGCTTTAAGCCCAAACAGGAAGCTCTGCAATACTCGGCTACTGGCAAGGGATACAGGAATGCCCACCCCCACTCCGATGGCAACCAGCAGCATGCCCTCGCGCAGCAGCATTTGGATTACATCGGCGCGTGCAGCACCCAAGGCCATGCGTACGCCAATCTCACGTCTGCGTCCAGCCACCGTGTACGACATGACGCCGTACAGGCCAACACACGCCAGCAACAATGCGAGAATGCCGAAGAACACCGAAAGCCTAGCCAGCGCGATCTGGTCGCCGGCAGCATCGGTCACCAGAGTGTCCAGTGTTTGCGCAAACGAAATAGGCACGTTCGCGTCTACGGCCTTGATCTGGTCCACAACATTGGCAACGGCTGTAGAGAGCATGCCTCCAACTTGGGCCTCTAACACAATCTGTACGGGACGCGGTACCTGTTGAAAGGCCATGTAAAACCGCGGTTTCACTGCTTCACGAATACCGTCGCTATGGTCCTTGGCATCGCGAGATATTCCTACGATTGCAATTGGCTTATCGAGCCAATCCGCGTCATCGATCCGGAATTGACGGCCGATTGGGTTCTGCCCCTGAAAAAAATGCTTGACCATCGCTTCATTAACAACCGCAACGCGGGTTGAAGTTGCTGTATCCTGCGCTTCAATTCCCCTGCCGGCCAGGATAGGGATGCCGACAGCCCCGAAATAGTCTGGCCCGACGTAATCTTCCATTGCCTGGCGATCTTCATGACTGGCGTTGAAGCCGGGTACCATGATTGCGTCGTCCGATTCAGTCCCTGCGAATAACCCGTTTGTTGAGTAGGTGACCGCATGCACGCTCGGAATACTCGCCACTCCCGTCACGAGTCGTGTGGCGAGCAACTTCATCCTCTCGCTGTCATATCCCGCGGAAGTTGGGTCGAGGCGAGCAACGATCAGGTGGTTGCGATCGTAGCCAAAGTCCTGCGACATCAGCTTCTGCAGGCTGCGCACTAATAGGCTGGCGGCAAAGAGCACCAGAAGCGAAAGAGCCACTTGCCCGGCGATTAATGCCTTAGCGAGCCCAAACCGGGAACTTTTCGCAGGAGTTGAGCGACCGGATTCCTTTAGCGCCGATGACACCTGGACCCGTGTAGCGCGCAGTGCCGGAATAAGACCGAAAAGGATTCCCGTGAGCAACGAGAGGGAGATGGTGAAAGTGAGAACCCGTGCATCAGGAAGCAGAGGAAGAGTCGTGTCAGATCCAACAATCGTAACCAGCAAACGTACTCCCCAAAGTGCAAAGATCGAACCTGCAAGTCCACCAAGAAGCGCCAGAAGAATGCTCTCGGTGAGTAGTTGCCGCAACAAACGCTGCCAGTTTGCGCCAACCGCCAGGCGGACCGCGATTTCCCGATTGCGAGCCGCTGCCCGCGCCAGCAGCAGGTTGGCAACATTTACACACGCGATCAACAGCACGAGGCCCACAATGCCCATTAACAAAAGTAAGGGCATCCTGTAGTCGCCGCGCAGGTTGGAAACGCCACTTCCTCCCGGAACAACCCGAATGCTCATGTGGGTTTCACGAATCGCATTGCGATCGTCCGCGGACAGGGCCGCACCATAGTTCCCCTTTACCGCTTGCTGGAAAACGATGTTCAGGTTAGCGGCTGCCTGGGCTGGAGTAATCCCCGACTTTAGGCGGGCAATGAGGGTCAGCCAGGAGGCGTTGCCTGAAGTCAGGAAATGCCGTCCGCGCACAATCTCCGGCTGCATACTGATCGGAACAAACAGCATCATCTGCTCGCCCACCACGTCGCCCTCGAAACCGGCTGGCGCTACGCCGATTACGGTGAATGGAAACCCATTGAGTCGAATGTCGCTGCCGATGATGGAGGGCGAAAGCGCGAACCTGCGTTGCCAGAATCCATAACTGAGCACCACAACCGGATTGGCATTTTCGTTCGTGTCATCAGAGTCGGAGAACAAGCGACCGGCCGCAGGTTTGAGTCCAAGCACACTGAAATAGTTCCCACTCACCATGCGCCCGACAATTTTCTCGATAGAGTTTTCGCTTTGCTCAGCACCGAGTTCGATATGGTGGTCTGTGGCCGCGGCGCATAGTCCGACAAATGCGGAGTTGTGGTCTCGCAGCTCCTTATAAAGCGGATAGGAAAAGATGTCCGTACGCGGGGTGCCGTTGGAACGGGTGTTAGGCAAGTTTGGATCGCCGACCGCCACTAACTGGTCCGGGCGGCTTACAGGGAGCATCTTGAGCAGCAGAGCATTGATTACGGTGAAGATCGCCGTATTAGCGCCAATCCCCAAAGCCAACGTAATCACAGCAACCGCCGTGAATCCGGGGCTCTGGCGCAACATGCGCATTCCATAACGAACATCCTGGAATAAAGTTTCCATGCTCATCTCATGGCCGCTGCGGGAGCGGTGACCTGTGGGTTAGCGGGATCGCTGGTGATCCATCCATCGAAAAGCTGAATGGTGCGGTGTCCGTAGGAAGCATTCACTTCCGAGTGCGTAACCTGAATGATGGTCGCGCCCTGATCATTGAGCTTCTTGAACAGCTCCATAATTTCTTTTGCCTGGCTGGAGTGCAGGTTTCCGGTAGGCTCGTCGGCAAGAATCAGTTTCGGATTCCCCACTACCGCTCGAGCCACCGCCACCAATTGCTGCTGACCACCAGAAAGCTGGTTCGGAAACAAATCCTTTTTGCCCACGATCTGAAAACGGTCGAGGATTTCTGCCACCATGCTCTGCCGTTGCGACCGCGAAACATTGCGGTAGGAAAGAGGGACATCAAGATTTTCGTAAACCGTGAGATTGTCGAGCAGGTGATAACTCTGAAAGACAAAGCCAATATATTTGCGATTGAGGTCAGCGCGCTTCTTGCGATCGAGTTTGTGGACCGCCTGTTCCAGCAAGTGATATTCGCCGGTCCAGCTGTCGTCGAGCATCCCAACGATGCTGAGCAAGGTCGACTTTCCGGAACCGGACGGTCCCATGATAGTGAGGAACTCGCCTTCCCGAATATCAAGATGGATGCGGCGCAGAACATAGGTCACGCCGGCGCCGGTCTTATAAACTCGTTCGACATTGCGTAGCTGAATCATTGCTTGCCAGGGTTAGTCGCGCGAAATTAACATCTCTTGCGGCTGAGCACGGTTACTCCTCCCGGAGTGCCATCATGGGATCAATTCTGGTTGCGCGACGCGCCGGAATATAGCAAGCGGCCAGCCCAACCAGGGTCAAGGCCGCCGCTACTACGAGATACGTCGCCGGGTCAGTTGCGCTAACCACCAGAAAACCCTTCATCACCCGCGCACTAGCGACCGCTCCCGCTGTCCCGACCACCAGGCCCAGGCAGACGATGACGAGTCCCTGCCGAAAAATCATTTTCAAGATTTGTAGTGGCTCAGCCCCGATGGCTATGCGAATCCCGATCTCATGCGTCCGCTGGCTGGCGGAATAGGAAATGACTCCATATACTCCCACCACGGCCAGAATCAGTCCCAGCAGGCCCATGGCAGTCGCCAAGCCGGCGGCAAGCTGAAACCGGAGCAGGCCGTTCAAGGTGTTCAAGGCCTCGGCCATGGTCTGCACGTCAAACACTGGCATGGTCGGCGCGAGCGATTCAATGACACGCTCAATCTGGGGAATCATGCTTGCCGGAGCAATGGAAGTACGCACCTGTAATGTCTGCAGCGAGTTCCCCGAGTAGTGCTGCGCAAAGGGAACATAAAAATACGGATTGATGGTTCCCGTCATAGTCTGAACGTGCGCATCCTTGACCACTCCCACTACCTGAATGGAGTGTTGCTGTTCACTTCCGATCTTGAAGTAGTGGCCGATGGGATCCGTGTTCGGCCAGAATTTCTTGACCATGGCTTGGTTGACCACGGCAATATAGGAACTGGTCTGCGTATCGCGGTCATCGATAGTGCGCCCGCGCAACAGCGGGATCTTCAAGGTTTCCAGATATTGTGAAGAAACGATGTTATAGACCACCGGCGTTTTCGCCTCGCCGGGAGGAGGTTGATAGCCGTCCACATCAAGCAGATCGTTTCCGCCCACATATCCCATCGGGGTTGAAGCGGCGGTGGTGGCGAACTCGACCCCAGGTATGGCACGTACCCGCTCTAAAAGACCTTTGTAAAATGCGCGTCCTTGTTCCTCCTGGTATCCAACTTCGGTTGGATCCATGGTGAAGTTGATAATGCCGTTCCGCTCAAAACCGAGATCGGTTCGTTGCGCTTTGCCAAGGCTGCGCGTGAACAACATCGCGATAATCAGCAGCATCAACGAGCCGCCGACCTGAGCGACGACCAGCACGTCGCGTAGTCGATGCCGGCCTGCAATAACTCCACGACCTGCTTCGTGCAGCACGGTTCCGAGATCTTGACGCGAGGCGCGTAGCGCCGGAATCAGACCGACGATCACCCCAGTAACAAGGGCCAGCGAGAGTGCGAAACCGAAAATGCGCCAGTCAAAACTAAAATCGAATCGCACCGGAATATCGAAATGAATGTTCATTGAACTCAGAAACGTACTCCCCCACAATCCAATGAGAATCCCGGCCGCGCCGCCTGCCAGAGCCAGGACAACGCTTTCGGTCACCAACTGGCGAACGATCCGACTGCGAGCAGCCCCCAAGGCGGCGCGGATCGCCATTTCGCGGGCACGAACCGTAGCCCGGACAAGCAGAATATTTGCCACGTTTACGCAGGCGAGCAACAGCACCAGGGTCGCCAATCCCAGGAACAATCCTGAGAGCACCATCATGGTGTTGTTAGGATCGGGTGCCGGTCTGGCCCGGAGTTCTGGAAAGATTCGCAAGCTCTGGTTCTTGTAACTATCGGGATATTGCTGCGCAAGGCGTTCTCCCACAACATCCAGCGCAGCTTGCGCTTGTTTGAGGCCTACATTAGGACGCAATCGTCCGTACAAAAAAATCATCTGGGTTTTTCGGTTGGTCATGAAGTCCATGGGATAGCCATCGATAAAGGCCATTCCCAGCGGCAAATAGACCTGGCACTTCAAGAACCAATTAATGCCTTCAAAGTCTTTCGGGCCCACGCCGACAATAGTGATCGGGTGGCCGTCGAGCGTAACCTTCTTTCCGATGATTTCGGGGTCAGCGCCGAATCGCGTTTTCCAAAATGAATAGGAAAGAACCATCACCGCGTCGGCCCCCATCACTTCGCCTTCGGATGGAAGAAGCAAACGGCCGAGCGTTGGCTTTAGCCCCAACGTGGAAAAGTAATTTCCGCTGACGTAGTTGCTCAGGATGCGATCGGTTTTGCCGTCGGCACTGAGGCCGTCCATGCCGAACTGGTAAGCCATCAAGCTGGAGAAAACATCTCCGGTTTGGCTACGGATGTCGCGGTACTCGGACACGGAGAAAACATTGTTGGTGTTGCCATTCTTCTGCATCTCCGTGAGCGTCGTAATCTGACCGGGATCCTGCACCGGCAGAGGGCGTAAGAGGAAAGAATTCACCATGCTGAAAATGGTGGTGTTGGCCCCGATTCCCAAGGCCAGCGTGATAACTGCAATGGTTGTGAAGGCTGGAGATTTTCGCAGCATTCGCAAACCGTACCGCACATCCTGTAGCAGGGTTTCCATATCACTCATACCTCAATGCGACCATCGGATCGACTGTGCTGGCACGTCTGGCCGGGACGTAACAGGCGGCCAAAGCAACCAGAATCAACAGCAGTGCGACAGCCGAAAACGTGATCGGATCGTGCGTGCTCACTCCGTACAGTAAACTCGCCATCAGTCGCATCAGTGCGAACCCGGCAAAAAGACCGATCCCGACCCCGATCAGCGCCATCTTTCCGGCTTGCGACAGCACCATTCGCAATACATCAGCCTGTTTCGCTCCCAGTGCCATGCGAATTCCGATTTCGTGGGTGCGCTGGCTTGCGATGTAAGAAATCACGCCATAAATGCCAACCGACGCGAGCACGGTCGCGAGCACGGCAAATACGCCAAGCAGCATCATCGCGAAGCGCTGTGTGGCTAGCGATTCGGCGATGATGTCCGTCATCGTCCTGGTCCGGTAAACAACAATGTCGCTGTTCACTGACTGCACCGCACCGCTGATGGGGCGCACATCACGGATAATCCTCGGGTCTGTCCGTGCCGCCACTTGCACATCATGCGCAAACAAACTCAGAAAGCCCTCAGGAGTTTGGAGAAGAGAAAAATAACACTGGGCGTGAACGGGAGACTTTTCGTTCTCATCGAGGCCCCACTGCTTCACATGCCCCACGATCCCCACGATCTCTGCGGTTGTATTCAGGATGCTGAAGTGCACGCGCTGGCCGATAGGGTCGCGGTTTCCCAGAAAACGTTTAGCGAATTGTTCGTCGATCACGATCACAGGCAGAGCAGTTTCGCTGTCGGCTTCCGTGAAGAAACGGCCGCGCACCAGGGGGATTCTCATTACTTTGAGATAGTCGGGTTGGGTCACGTAGAAGAGAGAATTTTTCATTTCCGACTGTGAAGCAGGCTTGGGCTCTCCTTCGAACCACAATGGGATTTCCGAATCACCCCACATCGGAGAAGACCCCGCGGTTAAGGAAACGTTTTCGACCCCTGCGGTGGCGCCTATGGCGTCATGAAGTTGGCGAAAGGCGGATCGGATTTCCGCAGGCGTCTTGCCGAAGGGTTTGCCTGCTGTAAGCTCGAAGCTCAGCACGTTTCGTGGATCGAATCCCGGATTGACATCCCAGAGCTTTCCTATGCTTCGGATCATGAGCCCAGCGCCCGTGAGCAGAACCAGGGCCAGCCCCATTTCCACAGCGACGATCACACCCTGTGTTCGGTGCCGTCCGCTTGTGCCCCGACCGCCCTCTTTCAGGATCTCTTGCAGGTTTGTCCCGGAAGTTTTTAGAGCAGGTACCAAGCCGAACAAAATACCAGCAAGCAGTGAAGCACCGAAGGTGAACAGCAGCACGCGGCCATCCAGATGAATCTCCTCGGCCCGAGGCAATGCATCAGGCAGCACTCTCATAGCCGCATGCGTTCCCCATGCGGCGACGAACAAACCCAACGTTCCGCCGATCAGCGCCAGCAATACGCTTTCAGTCAGGACTTGCCGGACGATTCGTCCCGGGCTGGCCCCAAGAGCAGTTCGCACGGCAACTTCCCGCATCCTCGCTGTCGACCGCGCCAACAGCAGGTTTGCGACGTTTGCGCAAGCGATCAACAGAACAAAACCCACCGCGGCTAGAAGTACCAGGAGGAAGGGCTGGATGTCCCCAAAGAAGTTGTTCTCGTCTCCAACGAGGTTTTGCTTTAGCGGCATGAGCGTAATGCCGGAGTCTCTATTGCTATCGGGATAGACTTGTGCCAGGTGTGCGGCGACGGCACTCATGTCCGCTCTCGCTTGCTCCACCGTAACTCCCCGCTTCAGTCTGCCGACGGCATCCATGCCCATGCCGGTACGCCGGTCCCGAAACAGCGGATCGTTCCACTGTCCGAGGGGCACATAAACGTCTTTGTCCTCACTAAAGTTATTGTTCCGATAGTGGAAATTGGCTGGGACGACGCCAATTATGGTGTACAAGATGTCGTTAAGATTCAGCGATTTTCCGACCACGTCTGGCGAGGAGCCGAATTTGTTCTTCCACAACTCCGCGCTGATCAGCGCCACTGGCGCTCCACCCAAGAGGTCCTCTGATTCCGCGAACGCTCGCCCAATAACCGGCTTCACTCCGAAGAGCGGAAAGAATGACGCGGAAATCATTCCGCCCTTTAGCCGTTCTGGCTTGCCCATTTGGGTGAGATTAAAGTCTTCCGAACGATATGCCGCGATGGCGGAAAACGAACGATTGTCCCGCTGCCAATCAAGAAAATTTGGATAGGAGATCGAAGACTCAGCGAATTGGGTGGTTCGCTGGTATAGAGCCATCAGTTGCTCTGGCTGCGGATATGGCAGCGGATTCAGCAGCACTCCATTGACGACCGAAAAAATGGCTGTATTCGCGCCGATGCCCAAGGCCAGAGTAATGATGGCGACCACTGCGAACCCCGGCGATTTCCGCAGCATGCGCACGCCATACCGAATGTCCTGGAGCAAGGTTTCCATCACGCAACCTCGACGCTCTCCTCGACAACTCGTCCGTCAAAAAGATGGATCTGGCGCTCGGCATGCTTGGCGAATCGCGGATCGTGAGTGACCATACAGATTGTCGCGCCTTCGCGGTGCAGGTCGCGCAGGAGGTCCATCACTGCTTCGGCGTTCCGTGAATCGAGGTTTCCGGTAGGCTCGTCCGCCAGCAGGATCGAAGGTGAACCGGCCAAAGCACGGGCCACGGCCACGCGCTGCTGCTGACCTCCGGAGAGCTGCGATGGGTAATGCTTCGTACGATGGTTCATCCCTACACGCTCCAATGCCGTATGCACTCGCTGCTTGCGGTCTGCTGAAGGCATGCCGCGATACGTGAGAGGCA
The DNA here is from genome assembly GCA_035623255.1 of Terriglobales bacterium. Classification (GTDB taxonomy): domain Bacteria; phylum Acidobacteriota; class Terriglobia; order Terriglobales; family Acidobacteriaceae; genus JAFAGX01. Next base: position 57,180 of record DASPTU010000106.1, read on the forward strand.
GTTCCACGTTTTCGTACACATTCAGGTCGCCAATGAGATTGAAGCTCTGAAAGATGAATCCGATTTCGCGGTTGCGAATGCGGGACCGCTCACTGATGTTTAGGTTCGCGACCGGCTGGCCATTCAGAACGTAGGTTCCGTTCGACGGCGAATCGAGCAAGCCAATGAGAGCGAGCAAGGTTGACTTGCCTGAGCCGGACGGTCCAGCAATCGACACGTATTCTCCTTTGCGAATCTCCATATGAATCCCGGAGAGGGCGTGAGTCTCAACCTCATCGGTGTAGAAAACCTTGGTGATGTTTTCCATGCGAATCATCGTGCCGTTGCTGCCTGCCATATCGCTTCCTTTGTATTGATTTTTTTGGCCTTGATTCGGCCTTCACTCAAGTCGGATCCGGTCGAAGTTGTCCCAGCGCGACATGTCCGACAAAACTACCTGATCTCCCTGTTGCAGTCCTTGTAGAATTTCAACCGTATTGACGGAACTCCGCCCCAGCTTCACCTGTGCCCGCACCGCGGTAGTTCCATCCGGCTCCAGTTTGAACATCCCCACAGTGCTCTGTTCCTGACCGAACGCCGGCCGGCCGACGTATAAGACATTTTCCATTTTTTCGAGATCGATCGTCCCGTCGACACTGAGGTCGGGCCGCGCACCTTGCGGTAGCGCGCTGTCCAGCGCCACATCCACACTGACAGTCCCGTTTTGTACAGACGGATCAATGCGGGTAACGTGACCAGAAATTACGCCATTATGGGTATCGACGGATGCCGGTTGCCCAAGTTGGATATCCTTGGCCTGCGTCTCGGCAATCTTCAGCTCGGCTTTGAGTCGCTGCGGCTGAACAACCTTCGCCAGTGTTGTGCCTGGGGTTACCCACTGTCCCACCTTCAACGGAAGCTCCTGTAGAACCCCGGAGATCCCAGCCCTCACCGTTAACTTCGCAAACTGCTCCTGTTTTAAGTTCGCCAAAGCGCGAATCTGCTCGAGCTCAGCTTGCTTTGCCTGCAACTGCGCCTGCAGAACTTCTGTGCTGTTCACCAGTCTTTGCTTCTCAATATCGTTCCGCGTGGCCAATTCGTCAGCCTTCTGGTTGGAAACCTTTTCGCTGAGTTGGGAGATGACACCTAACCTTGCCAGTTGGGTGTCGATATCGGCTTGCATCTTGGCTTGGCTGTATTCTGACTGCGCCTGTGCAGCCACAGACTTCTGCGCCAGAACCTGACTGGCCAGCTGGGTTTGCAGGTTCTTGTAGTCGGCCTCGTCCGCTTTCAACTTCAGAGAGGCATCCAGAGTTTCCTGCTGAAGCTGCGGATTACTCATCTCCAGTAATACGGTTTCGGGCTTCACCGAGGTTCCCGGAAGTTCCAGAATTTTATCGACGCGACCCTCGGTGATGGCGGGTATCCACTGAATTGAGCCTTCCATCGGTACCAGCGTGCCGAGTCCGCGCACCTGCCGAAGTACCGAGCCACGTTTCACAGTATCGATCCATACCGTCGAGCGTTCTACCGTGGGGGCGGCGGGTTTCAGCCGGGACAGGCCCATGGTGACCAAAGCCAGGCAGACGATTCCAACCGCTATATAAATGATCTGGCGCCGGCGTTTCTGCCGCGCCACATTAGGGCGAGCAATATCCATGCTTTGAGGATTGGCACGCTTTCTACCACAGCGCGGTGTGTTTAATTGGCCTGATTTGAATCATTTGGAGCGCAGTGCACTGCGGTCGAAACTGACCTTTTGCCCGTTAATGGGAAGCACTGTCCGAATACGAACAGGAACACTGTGCGTTACGCCCGGGCTTTATCGATCATCTGATCCCAGATCCCTTTGGATTTTAGGATCAATTCAACGGCTTCGCGCACCGCACCGCGGCCGGCAAGAGCTTTCGTCACGTAGTGTGCTGCACGCTTAACCTCGGGAACCGCGTCACCTACAGCGATCGCCAAGCCCACACGCTGCATTAAGGGCAAATCCGGAAGATCATCGCCGATGAATCCAACAATCGGATCAGAGACCCCTGCCTTCTTCAGGATCTCGTTATAGGCAGGCATTTTCACCGCCTGCTTCATATAAATGAAGTCCATGTTCACTTCGTGCGCCCGGCGTAGAAGGGCCGGACTTTCCCGGCCTGTAATGCAGCCGGTAAGCAGGCCGGCTGTATGCGCCAAAGTAAGACCCTGGCCATCGTGCGCGTCGAAGGTTTTGATTTCGAGAGCTGTGCCATCATTTTGCGAAAGCAGCGTAACGCTGCCATCAGTCATTGTGCCGTCTACGTCCATGAGCAGCAATCTGATCTGTGCAGCCCGTTTTCTAAGCGCGGCCGGGATCCTTGCGATGTTCCTCAATAAGCCCTCCCTTGAACCGAAACAGCATACGGTAAAACCATGAGGTTCATAAAGTCATAGAAGAACCAGTTTCCCCCTCCAAGCTAAGTGCGAGAACAACAACTAGACTCTGCGTTATCCTAGAGGCGTCTTCTAGGCGTGGGGTGTCTGGCACCCGCTGGATCGAACTGTGATTTCAGTCTTACAACTCGGAATGATCGACTACGCTACGGGATTACGTCTTCAGCAGCGCCTCGTCGCACTGCGTAAGGAGAAGAGAACTGGTGACGTTCTTCTTTTGCTGGAGCACGATTCCGTTATCACTCTGGGAAGAAACGCCAAACCTGCCAATGTGATTGCTTCCGCAGTTGAGCTCGCTGAACGCCACGTTGAGGTATTCGAATGCGACCGCGGCGGTGATGTAACCTTTCACGGCGAAGGACAACTCGTCGCTTACCCGATTTTCGATCTGAGGGAAATGCGTGCGGCGGACGGAACGCGAAAAACTCTAGGAGCCGTGGAGTACGTTCGAGGGCTGGAGGAAGTGCTCATCCGGACTTGCGCCGATTTTGGTATTGCCACACAAAGAATCAAGGGATTGACCGGTGTTTGGACCGCACCAACTTCGCCATTGCGAGCGGAGCAGGACAATTCCCCCGCAAATTCGATCGACCTCCCTCTGGATCAGGAGGCAAAAGTCGCCGCGATCGGTGTTCATATCTCACGCGGTGTGACGTCACATGGACTCGCTTTGAACGTGAATACCGATCTCAGCTATTTCAATCTCATCATCCCGTGTGGCATCACCTCTAAGCCCGTCACATCGATGGCGAGAGAGTTAGGCCGCGAGGTTTCGATGCAGGCGGTGGCAAATTCAGTCTCCCACAATTTCGGCGTTGTCTTTGATTTGCAGATGCTCTGGCTCGAAGATCTCGAATCACTGTTGGGAGCACCTGTAGGCATACCCTTGAAAGTGCCTGCCGAATTGAGGCAAATCCACAAAGAAGAAGATACGTTCTGGGCGTGATGTGGGCGATATTCCCTTCTTCGCGGTGTGGTTAAATTAGATTTGACGCCCTGAGTTAGCATTTGATTGGGATCGATGGCCACCAAGAAGAAAACCAAGGGAAATACCCGCAACAGCGCAAGTTCGAATGGACGGCGCACTGGGCAGCTTCCACCTGCATCTCAAAGGACTTACACGATCGCCGACTATCGCTTGGAGAAGCCGGATTTCACCCTCAGGCAGGTGCGTAATGGCGCGGCGATTCGATACGAAGTGGAGGGTCACCTCGCTGCCGAAGTTCCGCCCATTCGCGAATCGAAATATCTCAATAAGCAACAATGTCTGGATATTTATCGCTGGATGCTCCTCAACCGCAAGATGGAGACGGCGCTCGAGAATCTCTACAAACAGGGCAAGGTGGTAGGTGGAGTTTACTTCGGGTTGGGCCAGGAGGCATGTTCGTGTGCTTCGGCATACGCGCTCAAAGCTGACGAATGGCTTGGGCCGATGATTCGGAATCAGGGATCTCTGCTGGTTCGGGGCTTCTCGCCACGCGACATCATGATGCAGTACATGGCGAAGGCCGGCTCGCCGACAAAGGGACGGGATGCGTCGTCACACTTCGGTGACATTCAGAAACACCACGTTGTCGCCCCGATATCTACTCTCGGTGACTTGATTCCCGTGCTCGCCGGAGTGGCTCTCGGGGCCAGGCTCCAGGGTCGCAACATCGCGGTGATGACTTACATCGGTGATGGAGGACAATCTACCGGCGTCACTTATGAGGGCCTCAACTTCTCTGCCGTCCAAAATCTCGGGTTGGTTTTGTTCGTGGAAAACAATCTCTGGGGATATTCGACGCCGGCGGACATGCAATTTCGAGTAAAGGATTTGGCCGAGCGGGCCATCGCCTACGGGATTCCGGGCGTAATTGTGGATGGTACCGATGCTTGCCAGGTTTACGACGCAGCCCACGAAGCTTGTCAGCGCGCCCGACGCGGTGAGGGACCGACACTCATCGAAGCTAAGATGATGCGCATGAAAGGACACGCGATCCATGATGCGGCTGAATATGTTCCCAAACCTCTTTTTGAGTATTGGCGCAAACGCGATCCGATTGCGCGGTTTGAAAGATATCTGCTCAGCAAGAAGTGGCTGACGTCTGGCGATAATCAGAAACTGGTTGCTGACGTTGAACGGCAACTGGAAGCTGACCGCGACTATGCCGTGAACTCGCCCATGCCCAAACCCGAATCCGCCGCCGGCGGAGTGTACTGCGAGAATGGTTGTCACGAAATTAAACCGAAATACGGAGTGCCCAAGGTAAAAACTGGACCAGCCATTGCACACGACAGTGAACGAGCGATGCACTTGAAGTGATATCTAACACTTACCGCACAATCGATGATCATTGTTACTTGTGTCATGGATGGAGAAACGAAATGCCGGAACTGACCTATCTCGAAGCCATCCGCCAGGGGATCTGGGAGGAAATGGAACGGGACCCGACTGTCTTTTGCATTGGTCAGGACATCGGAATCTACGGCGGGGCGTTCAAGGTCACCGACGGTTTTATCGACCGGTTTGGTCCGGAGCGTGTCATTGACACGCCGATCGCTGAGTCGGCAATTGTGGGAGCCGCCTTTGGCGCTTCCCTGACCGGCATGCATCCAGTCGCTGAGTTTCAGTTCATGGATTTTATTGGCTGTGCGTTTAATCAGATCGTGAACATGGTGGCGAAGGCGCATTACCGGTGGGCAGCGCCGGCACCGCTGGTCATTCGCGGCCCCAGCGGAGGAAATGTGCACGGCGGGCCGTTTCATTCACAAAATCCCGAGATGTGGTTTGTACACGCACCCGGGTTGAAGGTTGTCTGTCCAGCTACCGCTTACGATGCGAAAGGGTTGATCAAAGCGTCGATTCGCGACAACAATCCTGTGATCTTTTTTGAGCACAAGTATCTTTATCGTCGAATTAAAGAGGATATCCCGGCAGAAGATTACATCGTGCCGCTCGGGAAGGCTCGCGTTGCCCGGGAAGGTCGCGATCTGAGCATCATTACTTATGCGGCCATGGTGCACCTCGCGTTGGAGGCCGCGGAAACTCTGGCGCGCGAGGGAATTGAAACAGAGATTCTCGACCTGCGCACCCTTTCTCCGCTGGATCGGGAAGCAATCGCGCGGACAGTACGGAAGACCAATAAAGTGATTCTGCTTCACGAAGACGTGCGTACCGGAGGCATGGCAGGTGAAATTGCGGCCGTCATCGATGAAGAAGCTTTCGACGATCTCGACGGCCCGGTTGTTCGCATCACCGCGCAAGATTCGCCGGTGCCATTTTCTCCTCCGCAAGAGGAGTTTTTCCTGCCTAAGGTGAGCGACGTTGTTCGAGAAGCGCGCCGCTTGCGCTCTTATTAGGTACAATTCGTCTTTGCGATCATTACAGCTGAACGGTAAGTCTGAACTGCGGTAGCGTAAGACCCAGCGTTACCGGCGCCACCTCGTACTTGTCTTGAAACGATTGGGGGAGAAATGCGCTTTTTCCTTGGATTCGTGGTTGCTCTGCTTCTACTGGTAGTGATTTGCGCAGTCATACTTAATTTTGGATTCTTTGCGACCAGTGCCGACGTTACTCCGCCTGCTTTCGAGCGTCGCATCGCAAATTCCGCGTTGGATGCATCGATGGAGCGCCGTGCTCCGCGGCTGAACAATCCCGTATCGCCTACCGACGAAAATCTAATCGACGGGATGAAGATATACACAATGAACTGCTCACTCTGCCATGGCACGCTTGATAACAAACCCAGTTTGCTGGAGAAGTCCTTTTACCCGCCCCCGCCGCAGCTGATCCTTGATCCGCTCGACGATCCTGAATGGCACATCTACTACGCGGTGAGCAGAGGCGTACGCTACACGGGAATGCCGGCCTGGAGGCATGTTCTCAATGACGAAGACATGTGGAAGGTCGTTGCGTTCCTGTCGCGCGTTCAAAAGCTGCCTCCCAAAGTGCAGGACTATTGGAAAAATGCCTATGGAGTTGCTCCATTGCCGGCGGGCGAAGAAAAACATGACCACGAGAAGGACTAGGGTGATGTCTAATTATCGTTCGCTATAATGAAGAATTGCGCTCGGCCTCAGAATGTGACTGAGGACGCGGGGAAGAGGGAATAATGCCTACCGATATCGTCATGCCCCAGATGGGGGAATCTATCTTTGAAGGAACGATCACCAAGTGGCTGAAGAAGCCAGGCGATAAAGTACAGCGCGACGAGCCACTCTTCGAAATTTCCACCGACAAGGTGGATGCCGAAATTCCTGCTCCAGCTTCGGGCGTGCTTCAGGACATTAAGGTAGGTGAAGGAAATACAGTTCAGGTAAACACAGTGGTTGGCACGATCGCTGCCGACGGAGAACGCGCGGCAGCACAAGCACAGGTCGCACCGCAACAACCGGTGGCACCGGCGCGTCCAGCGGCAACCATAAAGGCCGAAGCACCACGTCCGACGGTCTCAGCACCGACACCAGCGCCTCCACCAGCGAGGGAGGAAGAAGAAGATCACGCTCGTTCCTCGCCACTGGTGCGTAAGATTGCACGCGAACACAGTGTGAATCTCTCGCAGGTGCAAGGCACCGGCCTCGGCGGCCGCATTACCAAGCAGGACATCATGGCCTTCTTGGAGAACCAGGAAACGGCTGCGGCGTTGGCTCTTTCGGCTGTTCCCAGCGCTCCCTCCGTTCCTGCCTCCCGGCCAGCGAGTGCTGCGACACCTGCAACCATTCCCGTCGATGTCGTCCCCATGACGCAAATGCGCAAGATCATTGCGCAGCGCATGGTGGAGTCCCGCCGTACCAGCGCTCACGTCCACAGCATGTTTGAGGTGGACATGACGCGCATCGTGCAGCTCCGCAACAAGACGAAAGCAGCCTTTGAGCAACGGCATGGCGCGCGTCTCACGTTCATGCCGTTTTTCGTTCGGGCGGCCATCATCGCCTTGCAGCAGTTCCCTATCGTGAATTCATCGGTGGAAGGCGAAACGATCCATTATCACCAGCATGTGAATGCGGGAATTGCGGTTGCCTTGGACTGGGGACTGATCGTCCCAGTGCTGAAGAACGCCGACGAGCTTAACTTCCTCGGGCTGCAGCGCGCTATTACTGATCTCGGTGAGCGGGCTCGGTCCAAAAAACTCAAGCCGGAAGAAGTCGAAGGCTCAACGTTCACCGTCACTAACCCCGGACAGTTTGGGGCCGTCTTCGGATTACCCATCATCAACCAGCCGAACACCGCGATTCTCGGCGTAGGCGGAATCATGAAAGCGCCATTGGTAGTGACGGATGCGGACGGCAATGACTCCATCGCCATCCGCTCTCTGGTTCACCTGACGCTGGGTTATGACCATCGTGTGATCGACGGCGCAGTCGCCGACCAGTTCATGGCTTTTTTGAAAAAGACGTTGGAAAGCTGGAGTGAAGAAGTCGGGTAGGCAGGTTACTGGGCTGGCGCATTGATGGCGGGTGGATTCGAAGGCTGACCGCTGGCCCAAACCGAAGCATTAAGACATAATACTGTGCCCGAAATAATTTGCGATAACCCTTGCTTGAACTGGGTTTCGTCGACTATTTCTTTCTGCCCTAACGCATCCGACATCGAAAGTGCAGATTGCAGAAACGACATTACTGCATTCTTCTTGTCTGCTCCGCTGCGGTGCGAGAAAAGTCCTTCGATCGCCGTAACCAGGCCTGGTACGAAGGCAATGGCTTGAAGCAGCTTGTTCATGAAGTTCATAGTGTCTCCTTTGTAGGTTGATTTCAAAACCGATGGACGTCGATTAGGGAACTCGTTGCACGCGCGTGCGGCTGTCGTGCTGCTGTAGCAGGCGCTTGATTTCTTCCTGGCCCTCACGAAGCCCTTTCAACTCCACTTCGGTGCGGATCCTGGCTTCAGTATTTGAGCTGGCGATGCGTTCCAAATTCGTGACTCTGGCCTTGGTCATCTCGATTTCCGCGTCTTGTCGCGAAGTATTCCGCGCGTCTTGAATGACGTAACCTGCGATGGACAGCGCAATGGCTGCGAGGGCGACAACCGTTCGCATGTCGATTCTTCTGGTCTCAGCACTCCTCTTGACCGCCTTCAGTTCCTCTTCGACAGAAGCGAGCGAACTTTCCATCTGTGTCAGCTTATCGAGGATTTCCGATTGCGAACCCTCACCTGCGCCGCGCACAACGAGTGATTGTTTGTCAGTGTTTGCCCGCTGCCTGGGCTTTTTGAGAAGGCTGGCGTCCACGTTAGGCCTCATGACAATGGATCGTCGAGTTGGTAGACAACCGTGTACACCGCAGTTGCAGGTACGGCATTCGCATTCGGGACCAATGCAACTGACAACCCGCCGCCGGCTGCCAACTTGACGCTGGTCGTCCCGGCACCGATCGCTTTCCCTCCTGATGTCGTGAACTCTGGCCAGGAGATGAGCAGCGTGCCCTGCGCCGGATTGCCATCCGCACGATATACCGTATCTTGCACGGTCGTCATGGACACTGTCTGCGCCGAAGCACAGAGCGGGACGACCAGCAGGCACAAAAAAAGCCGCCTCCAAGGGCGGCACATCTCGAACATGAAAATCCTCCGCGCGAACAGGTTTTTCCAGCCTGCTCACGTCGATCGATATGATTTACGGATTATGAGCTGTGGCTCCGGGCTGATTGCCCGTACCAGCTAAGAATCTTCCTAGTTGCGAACCGCTGTTTGCTGTAAATAGTTCTTGACGCTTCGGACGTAGACATCTGCAAAGTCCACCACGGGCCGTCTCGCCTCAATTAGCGCCATGGCATCGTCAAGCTTCCAGCCTAAAGCACCGAGGATGGCCAGCACCATCATCGGTGCACGATGCACTCCCGCCGCACAGTGTACGTAAAGCTTGCTTCCCGGCTGGTCCAGCGCTTGCACAGCAAAGTCCGCCCCTCTTTGAAAAAGTTCCGGCGGCTTCCTGCGAAAGTCGTCATCTGTCGGATTCCATAAGACTGTGATCCCGTACGGCTCCGCCAGGGGAGTATCGTCGAACTCAATCTGCATATCAATAATGTGAGTAACGCCGGCTCGTGCCATTTCTGCCATTTTCGCCGCTGTCCAAATCCCACCCCCGAGCGCGATGCGGTCGGTGATCCATGTCATGTCCATCCGTGCGTCCTGCGCTCCAGTGCGATCTCCCACCGCTTGGATGCGAAAACGGGAACACATTCTCGCCGTCCGTGGGCTTTCATTCTACGGCATGACATGCGAACTCGCTGCCCGTCGCAACTCCACCGTCTGCAACAGGTTCTTTCGTCCCTCCCAGAAAGTCGAATAACTTCTGCTCCAGTTCACTGTTGGCCGGCTCCATGTCCCCCGCATGCACTGGAAACAATCCGGCTATCTCAAAAAGGTATCTCATCGCCTGAACGTTTCCGTTCTTAACGTGTGCGATGGCGTCGTCCACCAACTCGACTGCCCGGCCGACCACCACTCTCACGATCTTGCGTCGTACGGCTTCGATATCAACCGGCTCCGGAGACAGTTGATCCATCCCGTTA
>DASPTU010000107.1:0-48103 GCA_035623255.1 Terriglobales bacterium
AACCTGAAACCTGAACCTGAAACCTGAACCTGAAACCTGAACCTGAAACCTGAACCTGAAACCTGAACCTGAAACCTGAACCTGAAACCTGAACCTGAAACCTGAACCTGAAACCTGAACCTGAAACCTGGTTCTACTCCACCGTGACCGACTTTGCCAGGTTGCGGGGCTGGTCGACATCGCAACCCCTTCTTACGGCGATATGGTATGCCAGCAGTTGCAGCGGGACGATTTCGAGAATTGGCGAAAGTTCGTCCGGAGCGGAAGGAACGTAGAGCACATGGTCGGCGGATTCTTTGATATCGCTGTCGCCCTCGGTCGCTAAGGCGATCACCTTGCCCGACCGGGCTTTAACTTCTTTCAGGTTTGAGATCGTCTTCTCGTAGCGCAGCTTGGAAAGCTCGTCGTTTTCGTCGCGCGTCGCGATAATCACGACCGGCAGATCCTCATCGATCAAGGCGTTGGGTCCGTGCTTCATCTCGCCCGCCGGATACCCTTCCGCGTGAATGTAAGAAATTTCTTTGAGCTTCAGAGCGCCCTCAAGGGCAATCGGATAGTGAATGCCGCGCCCCAGGAAGAGGAAATCCTGGGCGCGCATGTATTCCTTCGCCAGGGCTTCAACCTCTTCGTCGCGGGTCAGCAAGTGCTCGAGCTTACCGGGAATGCGCGTGAGTTCCTGAACGGCCGCTCGGGCGGATTCATCGCTGATGGTTCCGCGCAGTTCTGCGAGATAAAGAGCAAACAAGTAAAGAGCCGTAAGCTGTCCGGTGAAGGCCTTGGTGGAAGCGACACCAATCTCCGGGCCGGCGTGGGTGTAGATCGTGCCTGCGGCCTCGCGAGTAATCATCGAACCCACAACATTGCAAATAGCAATGGTTTTTGATCCCTTGGCCTTGGCCTCCCGCTGTGCGGCAATCGTGTCGGCAGTTTCGCCCGACTGCGAAATCAACATAGTGAGCGTATCGGAGGGAATGATAGGGTCGCGGTAACGCCACTCGCTGGCATAGTCGACCTCAACCGGAACCCGCGCCAGGCGTTCAATCATGAATTTGCCCGCCTGCGCCGCATGCCAACTGGTTCCGCAGGCGGCAATGTTGATTTTCCTGGCGGCTTTGAACTCGGCTTCGCTGATTTCCATTTCGTCCAGGAAAATATGTCCGGTTTCCTGAGAAATTCTCCCCAGAGTCGTATCTCGAACCGCGCGGGGCTGCTCGTAGATTTCTTTCAGCATGAAATGCTTGAACCCGCCCTTTTCCGCCATAATCGGGTCCCAGGTGACATGCTGAACCTGGCGGACTACGGGATTACCGTCGAAGTCCGTGAGTTGAACGCCTTGCGGTGTGATGGTGGCGAGATCGCCGTCGCTGAGGAAAAACAGATCTCGGGTGTGGTAAAGAATGGCCGGCACGTCTGAGGCGACGAAGTATTCGTCTTTCCCCAAGCCAATGACAGCGGGTGGGCCATTGCGTGCGGCAATGATCTTGTTGGGTTCGTCAACCGCCATCACTGCCAGCGCGAATACACCGCTCAATTCGCGGACGGTCCTGCGCACCGCTTCTTCGAGCGAAGGCCGGTGACCGTTGTCAGTGTTCAGAAAATATTTTTCAACGAGATGGGCGATGACCTCAGTGTCGGTTTCCGTCGTGAACTTGTGGCCTTCCTCGGTCAACTTACGTTTTAAAACAACATAGTTCTCGATGATGCCGTTGTGCACTACCACGATCCGACCACTGCAATCACGATGCGGGTGAGCGTTTTCCTCGGTCGGACGGCCGTGTGTGGCCCAGCGGGTGTGTCCGATACCGTAAGTGCCATCGAGCGGCTTAAGACGGATCGCCTCTTCGAGGTTGCGCAGCTTGCCTTCCGCGCGGCGAACCTGCAGGCCTTCTCCATTGCCGCTGACAGCGATCCCGGCGGAATCATAGCCGCGATATTCAAGCCGCCTCAATCCGTCGATGATGACGGGAACTACACGCTTCTTCCCTACATAGCCAACGATGCCACACATGGTGTACCTGCTCCTAGATGACGGCGGGGGGACCGAATGACAGCGAGCGTCCTGCTCGACTAGCCTAAAGGTTAGTTCTCAAGGGTAACGTGAAACTCTTCAATAACCGGATTGGTGAGGACTTCGCTTGCGATGCGCCCCACTTCGGCTTCCGCTTCCGAACGGTTTAACCCGCCATCCAGTGTGATCTCAAAATATTTCCCTTGACGAACTTCCTCTAATCCTTTGTAGCCCATTTTCGTGAGCGCACTATAGATCGTTTTACCCTGAGGATCCAGCACGCTCTTTTTTAGCGAAACGTAGACGTAAGCTTTCATGGGGGAAAGGACATTATACGTCAAAAGGCCGAAGATCTCGTGCCACCAAAGGCTTAGCCCAGGTGAGCAAGCTGGGTCTGCAGGTCTGCCAAGGCCCGCTCGAGCATTTCGCGGCGACGCGGATTAGAGACTGCTTTCAGTTGCGCCAGCACTTGGCACCGGGCCAGCATGAGTCCTTCCCGTCTGCTTTCTTGCGCTCGTTGTTCGGCATTCAATTGGGGACGCGGCGGTGCGGAGGCCAGATTGGCCTGAGACTGCTGCTCTTCAACCGACTTGCTTTCCCAACCGCGGGCCACGATTTCATGATACTGGGGAACAGCTTCGCACGGGAAATTCCCGTTATGGGAGCAAAGCGTGTGAAGTGTAAAGAAAAACATCAAGTCATCAAAAATGACTTTCCCACAACCAACAAAACTCTTGCCTAAAGCTTTTATTGACCTATAATCCGCATGTCACGGAAAGGTTTGCGCGAGGGGGGCAGCACCTTTCGGGCTCGTAGCAAATGTCCGTGCCGGCCACTTCGCGGGGAAAAGTCAAGGTTGGGTCCGGTTCGGCTGTCCTGCACGACCCGGTTCCATCGCTGGCGGTAGTGTCTTTCCGCACGCCTTCAAAGATCCGTTCGCTCGCGGCACCGCCCTTTATTGGTGCAAAACCGCAGATAGTAACCTCCGGGCAAATACCCCTACATCTTCGCTTGTCAGGAGCAACCTATGGAATTCCTGTGTAGAGGGGGAGGCTTGGACAGTTTAGAACACTCGTATCCGGACAAGGCTGAGCCGATTACCGCTGAGCTCCTAAGCAAGCTTCTCAATGCTCCGAATATAGGGTTCGCCATGGTGGACGAGGGCCTGCGTTACGTCTATGTCAACGAAGCGCTAGCGCGGATGCACGGGTTGCCGGCGACAGGGCATTATGGAAAAACTGTTCGGGACGTTCTTGGTGACGGGGGCTCGAGAGTAGAAGACACCTTACGTAAGACTTTTACAACCGGCGAATCTTTTTTCAACTTCGAGTTTTCTGCGACTCTGCCCAACCGGAGCGATGCCGGCCACTGGGTCGGAAACTACTTTCCAATCGCACAACACGAAGGAAAGATGAAACGAGTGGGCGTTATTGTGGTCGAGCTCGGCCATGTGCAAATGCGGCGTAACGAAAGCGGTAATTCTGAAGCGGAGGCGCGACGGCTGGAAGCCTTTCTGGAGTTCAGCGAATCAACCAGATCGACGCAAGAGGAGCCAGAACTGATTCCGTTGATTTCTGCTTTTGTTCACAATGTTGTTCCGCACGATTTCGGCAACGTTGCGATTCATGATAAAGGCATTGGCCGACTGCGAATATACGGGCTAAACAATTCATCCGAAGACGAGTGGGATGGTGAGGATACGGTTCTGCCGACTATTGAATCGGTGTACGGAGCCACGTTTCTGCACGGCGATATTAAAGTTCACAATCGAATCACCCTCGAAACCAGTGATCTACCCTTGTTCAAGCGATTACTGAAAAAGGGCATTCAGTCGGTTTGCCTGCTTCCGTTGATATCGAGAAAGGGTACGTTGGGGACTTTGACTTTAGGGCGTAAAGAGGAGAACGGGTTTCACAGGCATGACACGATTTTCCTGAGGCAGGTAGCCGCTCAGGTGGCACTGGCCCTCGACAACGCGGCTGCGCATCGCGAAATTCGGGAACTGACACAAAGGCTGAATAAAGAAAACATTTACTTGCAGGAAGAAGTCCGCTCAGCCCAGGAGTTTGATGACATCATTGGCGAGAGTCCTGCGCTGCAACGAGTGTTGGGACAGGTGCACACCGTCGCCCCAAGTGATGCGACGGTGTTGATTTTGGGTGAAACGGGAACAGGAAAGGAATTGATCGCGCGGGCCATTCATCGACTTAGTTCCCGGAAGGGAGCAAACTTCATCAAGTTGAATTGCGCTGCAATTCCCACAGGCTTGCTGGAAAGCGAGCTTTTTGGACATGAGAAAGGGGCATTTACCGGGGCGATCACACAGAAGATCGGGCGTCTGGAACTGGCGGACAAGGGAACGCTATTTCTGGACGAAGTCGGGGAAATTCAGCTCGAGTTACAACCGAAACTCTTGCGAGTGCTACAAGATCAGGAGTTCGAGCGGCTTGGTGGGACTCGAACCATCAAAGTCGACATTCGCTTGATTGCCGCCACTAATCGTGATTTGGCTAAGAGTGTGCAGATGCATGAGTTCCGCAGCGACCTTTTTTACAGAATTCATGTCTTCCCGGTGCATCTTCCGCCGTTGCGCGACCGGCCTCGAGACATCCCACTACTGGTGCGTTATTTTGTGGAAAAGTTTGTAAAACGCATGAATAAACATATCGATGCCGTCCCCGAGGAAGCTATGCGGGCGCTGCAGAGCTGGATATGGCCCGGGAACGTCAGGGAACTAGAGAATTTCATCGAGCGTTCGGTCATTCTAACGCAAGGCAAGACCCTAACCGTTCCCATGGCTGAGCTCCGCAGCGAAATCGACAGCAGTCGGCGTGACTCGACTCTGGAAAGTCTGGAGCGCGAGCATATCCTTCGTGTGCTGAGAGAAACCGGCGGGGTGATTGCGGGCCTGCACGGCGCGGCTGCACGCCTGGGAATGAAACGCACTACCCTTCAGTCACGAATGCAAAAACTGGGGATCACTCGGGAAGAGTATCAGAATTAAGAAGTTTCACATGGGGTACAGTGTTAGCACTCGGCCTGACGACGTTTCGGCATTCTGCCGCAGAATCGTCAGCCGCTGAGACCAGCCGCCCGTTCCTGCAGCGCGCTCCTTTGTTACTTGCCATCACTTAGGGCTTGTTCTGTTTTGGCATTCTGCTTGCCAGCGTGAGGTCTTGCTCCTCCGCGACCCGGGAACAATTTTGCAGCAGGTGTCTCCGCGGTGGGAATACTGTGCGTTGAAGACAACTCATGTCAAATTACGAGCACTTAGAGCGGCAGTCCCTGATAACTTCAGGCGAAGTGTGCCAAACACGAACGCCTCCCGAAAACATACCGAACCGACGCCGTGATTGTAGAGTGGAATTGCATGGATCGTCTGCGGGCGCTTTTCCGCGTCACCCTCTGGTGCAGCAACGGGCTGGAGGAATTTGGGATCCCCAAACCGGCGGCTACGCACGCGAGTAACGGGCTGGATGCTTTGGATCTCTTCCGATTGGGAAGCAGATGGCATCTGGAAAGGGATCCGTCAGCTGGTTGGGAACTGCTGACTCTGCTTCGGTGGGCCGACCGCGACACGCGGGCCGTGGCCGCAGAGTTGCTAGCAAAAACCGAACACGGCCGGGTCTTGAAGCGGGATTTGCGAAGAGCCAAGGCGCGCCTTCGCCGCCAAACAACGGGTTGGGTTGAGCGACCGGATTCTGACTGTGAACCGATCGGCAATGTGAATGGACCATATGGCCTGGAAGTGGTTGAGAATTGCCTGGCTTGCGGGCTCCGCAAGAACGATTGGTTCTGCGCGTTGTCGCCAAACGGGTTGAGATCGGTTGGGGAGGCGAGTCATATCACGACCTATCCCGGCGGGGCACTGCTGTTCGTCGAAGGCCAAGATCCGCGAGGGGTATACGTTCTGTGCTCCGGTAAGGCGAAGCTTTCCACCACTTCCAGAGAAGGCAAGGTGCTGATTCTGAGGATTGCCGAAGCCGGAGAAGTTCTGGGCTTGAGTGCGGGAATCTCTGGTCAGCCTTTCGAACTAACCGCTGAAACAACGGAACCGTGTCAGGTCAATTTCATCGAACGGAGCGCGCTGATCGAGCGGATCGAGAAAAGCGGCGAGCTAGGACTTCGCTCATCGTTGGCACTGAGCCAAGAATTTCAATCTGCATACCGTGACATTCATGATTTGATCCTGGCGCGTTCCTCGGCGGGCAAGCTGGCGCGCTTGCTGCTTTCCTGGCTACCCCAGCGGCAAATGCCGACGGCAGCCCCCGAAATCCGGATTCAGGCTGCATTGACGCATGAGGAGATGGCGCAAATGATCGGTTCTTCTCGCGAGACCGTAACGCGGCTAATTGGGGAGCTGAAGAAGAAAGAGTTTATTCGTCTAGATGGTTCCACGCTGGTAATACAAAATCGAGTGGCACTTGAAGCACTGGCATCGTAGGTGATGTTGTTCCTCCCCTGGGCGAAGACGGCCGGAACTCCTCCTCCGGCCGTTTTCATTTGCCCAGCGCGCGCTAAAAGCTAAATCCGATCTGGCCAGTTAAGGAGCGGGGAGTCACGTAATGTGTGCCGCTGAAGGTTGAGAGGAAGTTATACAGAGCATAATTGTTGGCCAGGTTAATGACCGTGATCTGCGCGCTCCATTTGTATTTGTCACCGTGAAACAAGTTGTCGTCGCCGATGGAGAAATCGAACACATGGCGGGCAGCGATACGTGACGGGTTTTTGTCGTCATTTTCGGTTCCGGGCGCGGGTATTTCGATGAGGGTGGAACCGAACTCTGATGCTGGACAGTGGAAAGGCAAAGCCTGGGTCGGGGTGGCGCGCTGACTTCCGCAAAAGAAGCCGGCTTCAAACTCCTGATCGGCGCTGAGCGGCAGACCGCCGACACCCGGGGCAATCATCGACACGTTGGGCACGCCGTTGATGAGCACCGACCCGGGGCAATTGTTAAATGGCGGGACGTCGACGTTAAGCCCGTAACACGGCGCAGCACCAGCCACCTGACCACTGTCATAACGCCAATTGAAAGCAAACCAAGGTCCATTCTTCCAGGGCTGGTATTGGAAGTGAGTCGTCTGATTGAAGTGCTCGTCATGGTCGATGCGAAAAACGCCTGCCGGGGCTGAAGGAATGGCTCCGGCGCCGCCGATCTGTGGAGTGAAGAAGCGGGCTGCGACACTGGAAAATACCACGAGGGCAGAAAATCCATGGTAGTTCGGGACACTGACTCGGCCGGCGAAACCTGGGATTTTCGATCGGTCCCATTCCACCGGGAACGTAATCGGGGTATTTCCCAGCACGCTGAAATCGAAGCCATTGTGCGTGTACTTCCAGATGTACTCGCCCGACACGACGACGTACTTTCCCAAAGCCTGCTGAATTCCGGCATGAAATTCATTACGCCATCCGGGACTAAGGGGCGTCAGGGCGAAGGAAGAACAACCCAGCAGCGGGTTCAGAACCGGGTTGCTGCATCCAATGCTGCTAAGCACCAGATTCTCGTTAAAAGGAGTTTCCAAGGTGCGCGCGTAGGAAGCGCGAAGAATAGTGTTGGTCTTCTTGACATTGTAGGCAACGCCCAAGCGGGGCTCTCCCTCCTTATGCGTGGTCAAGCCGTTATAGAAATCGCCGCGTACCCCCAGCCGGAAATTCCAATTGCCGGCGGTGATTGCGTCATCGACATAGAGAGCGAGTTCCTTGACGTCGGTATGTCCATCGAATGCGAAAAGATGTCCCCCGCGGGTGAGGTCAAAAGCCGCCAGCACCGGGTTATACGACGGACTCGCAGGATCGTTCAATGTGGGATCAACGATGCCCAGGTGATCGTTTTCATTCAGAAACGTCTGCCCATACTGTGCTCCGACTTTCAGATTGTGAATGCCTTTGACGTACGAGAAGTCGGAGTGCAGCCCGGTATTGGTGAGATTCCGGTCCTGGCCGACCGTTTCTCGTTGCAGAGTAACCGGGCCAAGATCAGCAAATGGATTGGCGCTGGGATAGTAATTGTATTGATCGCGGCGCACAAAAGCGCCCAGGCTGAACACGGTGGTGTTGTTGATTAAGCGTGTCCAGGAAGGGGCGATGTTGAAGGTTTTGATCTGGGAGCGCTGGTCTGCAGGACCAACGGGAAGGCCATTGGGACCGATTCCGCCGGTATCGACAACCACTCCATTCCACGGAGTGGCATCTTCGGAATCAAAGGAATTGGGCGTCTGGAACCACGAACGAGTGAAGCCGGCATTCAGATGCAAGGAATCACCGGGAGAGAATTGATAATCGATGCGGTCAAACACATTTTCCTGGTTGCCTTTATCGTGCATGACGGAGAACTCGGGGGGATCCAGGAAGCGGCCGGTGTTGAGCCCACTGAGCGCGATGAAATTGCCCCAGTTCTGTCCGCCGTAGGCAAGATTAAAAGCAACATTAGAGGAGCCGAAGCTGCCATACGAGGTCGTGATCGCACCGGTGGGTGTGGTGACGCCCTGACCCGACCGTGTGGTGACGTTGATCACCACGCTAGTTTTATCGCCGTATTCGGCCGGGGGAGCGCCGGAAATAACTTCCATGGACTGGACGGAGTCCAATGGAATTTGATTGGAGAAAACTTTGCTCTGCTGATCGGTGATTGGCTGGCCGTCTACGGAGAAGGAGTTCTCCGCGTGGTCGCCCAGACCGTGAAATAGTCCGTTGGAATCGGCGGCGATGCCGGGACTGGCCAGGGTCACGAGCGAACTTACGGATGAGGAATTGCTTTCCAAAGGCAGCTTGTCGAACAGCTCCTTATCCACGTCCGTGTGGAATGTGGGCTCATTCTCGAGAAGGTCTTGTGCCGTGCTTTCGACGGTGACCACTTCGGCAGAGACTTTAACCTCGAGGGAGACGGTGAGATTTATCGGAACGCTGGAACGAACCTCGACATCCTGTGCATAGGCGGCAAACCCGGGCGCACTCACTGTGAGGTGGTACGGATTGAAGGGGACGTTCGCGAAGCTGAACTTGCCAGCGCTATCTGTGGCTGTGCTTCGGCTGAACTGACTGACGGGGTTATGGATCTCTACCTTTGCATTGACCACCACGGAGCCAGAGGGGTCGAGCACGGTACCCTCTACCGTTGTTGAATTCCCACCTGACTGCGCGTTTGCACTGCAACCCAGAGCGAGAACCGCTACAAACATGAAATCCAGCAACTTCTGCTTGCGTAAGGCCGACATGATTCCTCCAAGAGAGTAAATGAGGGATAACTTCCAAAGGCTGTATATGTTTGGAGTTATGCCTTTGGCGTCGGAGGAGGACGGATCTGGAGGGTGAAGACGGGTTCGGAGGATTCTCGGGACTGGGGGTGCTGGACCAGAACAAATGTGCGCACGAAAACAGGCGCGGGTTCGTACTTGAAGCCGGATAGAACCCCGGAATGCGCCACCGCGCAGATTGAGCAATCGCGGCCGACCGCGTTGGAACTGTCGGAATGAACGTGAGTGACCTGAACGAATCCAGCGAAGCTGACCGCGAGTACACACACCAGGCACAGCAGTGTGAGTAACCACGGCGACCGCGAACTGTGTCTATTAAGGTCCAATGTGGAAAACAAAACTAACAGGCAAGGTTACTACAACCTATGCGATGCTACACGTAACTCTGGAGTTGCCGATTTTTCGGTCGTCTGGCCAACAAATCGCCTAAAAAAGACCTACAACCTGAACAGTTCTCGCAGCCGTTTCGTTTGTGCGCGGCTTACCGGAATCTCGGTCTGCTTCTTATCGTCCATTCGCAGTTGATAGGAACTCTTAAACCAAGGCACGACTTCCTTGATGCGATTGATGTTGACCAGGAAGGAGCGGTGAGCGCGCCAGAACAGATTGGGATCAAGGCTATCGAGTAATTCCTCAAGGGTGCGGCAATTGGATTGTCCTTCCATGCCGTTGGGGCCAGCAGTTATTACCGTGATCACGCCGTCTTCGATGGAGGCGAAACAGATGTCCTTCTGATTGATGAGAAACAAGCGTCCAGCGGCCTTCAAAAGGATCTTGGAGGTCTGCGGCTTCTGCGATTCCAGCATTCGTACCAGGGTTTCAAATTTGTCGCTGGATGTACCGCCGGAGTCCATTTTTACGCGGGCGCGCTCGACAGACTGGGCAACACGCTTCTTATCGAATGGCTTCAGCAGATAATCCA
This sequence comes from Terriglobales bacterium, assembly GCA_035623255.1. Classification (GTDB taxonomy): domain Bacteria; phylum Acidobacteriota; class Terriglobia; order Terriglobales; family Acidobacteriaceae; genus JAFAGX01. The sequence continues at coordinate 10,187 of DASPTU010000107.1, forward strand.
CGGCATTCACTTCAAAAGCTTTGACGGCGTACTGATCGAATGCGGTGGCAAAAACAATTTTGGGAAGGGGAACTTTTCGATCGATCAGCTTTTTCAGGACTCCAAAGCCATCGAGACCGGGCATCTGAACATCCAGGAAGACGAGGTCGGGATTGTGTTCACGGATAAGGTTGACGGCCTCAACACCGTTCTTGCCCTGGGCAATGACGTCCACGTCGCCGACATCTTTCAGCAGGAAAGCGAGTTCGTCACGAGCGAGTTGCTCGTCATCGACGATTACAGCGGACAAGGACATACCTACTCCTGAGAGCTAGAAAAAGTATATCCAGCGGGTTTTCTGAGCGTCAACGCGAGCGCATTATTGTGGACGCTGCATGTTCTGCATCCCCGCGGGCATCTGAAACTTCTGGTAGTCGGAAGGAATATCGAAGAGACTGGCAGGCTGCGAACCTTCTTTGATGTTCTGCAGCTCGCCTTGCCCATTCTTGCCCTGCCACTTGATCGGAAAGCCGATCTTCTTATCTACCCAGACGTAGCCGGTATCGCCATTTGCCCTAGTGCCTTCGTACTTGATCGCACTCCGGCCATTTACGGTATCGCTGCCAAGATTTTTGCATGTTCCCCCACGGTTCCATTGCATTTTCAGCCACTCATCGCAAGCGTTGCCGGCATCGGAGAGGCGAAAGAGTTCACGACTCCATTGCTGCGAACCAGGGGTTTGGCCCTGCGAAAACTCCATGTACATTTTGCGATCTGGCATCAGGGCACTGCTGGTGTGGGTGGAAAAGTTAGTGATCACCGCAGCGCCACGGCCTCCCTGGGCTTCCGGGTATTCAAAGCGCATTTTATCCTTGGTGGCATACACCTTAGCTTTGGTAACGCCTTGTTTACCTGGCGACGTGTCCACCATGTCAGCGGAAAAATCCTGCTGGGCAAAAGCTGCAACAGTAGCCAGAGCGAAACATAGGATCAAGACCGTCCGGATAGCTCGATGCATGACCAGCCTCCTGCTGGATGAGTTTGAGATGAAAGATTTTACCGCGGTCGTGCTCCCAGGCGAAGTGACGCCTGAGGAGCATTCAGGCTGCGTTTTCCAGCGCCAAAGCCATGCCCATACCGCCGCTTACGCATAGGGTTGCGACGCCCCGCTTACTATTGCGCTTGAGCATCTCAAAGAGCAGCGTGACCGTGATGCGAGTTCCGGTGCAGCCGATGGGATGACCCAAGGCGATCGCGCCGCCATTCACGTTCAGCTTGCTGCGATCGAAGTGGAGTTCGCGATCACAAGCGAGCACCTGGGCGGCAAACGCTTCGTTTAACTCGATAAGATCGAAGTCGCCAAGGTGTAGCTGATGTTTCTGTTCCATCTTGCGCAGTGCGGGGACGGGGCCGATTCCCATGGTTCGAGGATCGACGCCCGCCGAGGTGACGGCCAAGATTCGAGCCAGGGGCTTGAGATTATTGCGCCGGATGAAGTCTTCGCTGGCCAGCACAATCGCTGCAGCGCCATCGGTAATGCCAGAGGAGTTGCCGGCCGTGATGGTGCCGGTTTTTGAAAAAACCGGAGGCAGTTTGGACATCTTCTCCAGCGTGGCTCCGAGAAACGGATGCTCGTCGCGTGTAAAAACCTGCGTACCCTTCTTGGATTCCAACGTGACTGGCGCCAGTTCGTCGTTAAACCTGCCAGCTTCAAGGGCGGCAGCCGCACGAGTCTGCGAGCAAAGCGCAAACTGGTCCTGCTCTTCCCGCGAAATCTTGTATTGTTCGGCGAGCACTTCGGCAGTTTCGCCCATCACCATCTTTGCTAACGGGCAGAAAAAACCGTCGCGATACATGCCATCAACGAGTTCCTGATTTCCGAGCCGGTACCCCCAGCGCGCGCCATCGAGGTAGTACGGCAAGCGAGACATGGATTCGGCGCCACCGACGAGCACGCAATCCAGGTTGCCGATCACGATCTCCTGGTATCCGAGCGCGATGGACTTCATTCCCGAGGCGCAGGCTTTGTTAATCGTGTAAGCCGGAACTTCCTGGGGAACTCCGCTGCGGACTGAAATCTGGCGGGCCGGATTCGGCCCTCCGCCGGCCTGGCGAGCGTTGCCGAAGATGGTTTCTTCGATCTGGTTGGGTTGAACGCCGGCGCGCTCCACGGCCGCTTTCACGGCGATGACACCGATGTCCGCAGCGCTTAGCGACGCCAGAGAACCACCAAACTTTCCGATGGGCGTGCGCACGGCAGAAAGAATGTAGACGTCGGGCAAAACCAATCTCCTCCAAGCAGTCTAGCATCCAGACACTACCGCGAACCTTGTTACACTGAACCTTCATGCATTACATCTACGGCATCAACTCAGTCTCAGAGGCTTTGAAGGCGAGGGGCAGGGCATTCGAGTGGGTGGGCGTTGCCAAGGAGCGTCACGACTTACGACTGCAGCGCGTGGTGGAAGAATGTCGGCGGCAGGGGGTTGCAATTCGCTTCGTCGGGCGGCCGGAGCTCGACCGCATGACGGGCAACAATGCTCATCAAGGCGTCGTGGCGGTGACATCGGCCAAGCAATATAGCGACCTGGACGACATAGTAGAAGGCAAGCGGGGCGAGTACTCGCTTGTAGTGGTTTTGGATGGGGTTGAAGATCCCCACAACCTCGGCGCAATCCTGCGGACCGCCGACGCCGCTGGGGCCAATGGAGTGGTGATCCCGGAGAGACGGGCGGCTGGGGTAACTGGGACTGTCACGAAAGCTTCGGCTGGAGCCAGTGAGCACTTGCCCATCGCGAAGGTCACCAATATCGCGCGTACTTTGGAAGAACTGAAATCAAGAAATCTGTGGACCGTCGGGTTGGATGAACGCGGCCCGCAGTCGTATGACTCGCTCGATTACAAAATGGATTGCGCGATAGTGTTGGGAGCGGAAGGGAAAGGGCTGCACGATCTGGTGGCCAAGAAATGTGATTTTCTGGTTTCAATTCCGATGTTGGGAAAAGTGCCATCACTGAACGTTTCGGTAGCCGCGGGCGTGGTCCTGTACGAAATTGTCAGGCAACGGCGAAAGCAGTCGGCATGAAACTGGTTTTGACTCTTTGTATCTTCTGCGCTGTCGCACTTCGCGGTTTTGCGCTCGACCGTGAAGCCTTTACGTTCACCAAATACGACCTTAGTATGCGCGTCGAGCCTGAGCAACAGCGGCTTGCGGTCCGAGGCAAGATAACAGTGCGCAACGATTCAGCGGTGCCGCAAAGCAATCTAGCGTTGCAGATTTCTTCGAGCCTGGACTGGCGCTCGATCCGAGCGAATGGAAAACCGGTGCACTTCGTAACCGAGGAATACAACTCCGACATCGATCACACGGGCGCGCTCTCGGAAGCAATCGTGAGTCTTGGGCAAGAGATCCCTGCGCAGGGGACGGTGGAATTAGAAGTCGGGTACGAAGGAGTAATACCGCTCGATGTTTCGCGACTCACACGAGTTGGCGTGCCGCAAGACAAGGCCAAGCACACGGACTGGGACCAGATCAGCCGATCGTTCACCGCAGTACGTGGGATTGGATACGTTACGTGGTATCCGGTCGCGACCGAGGACGCGAGCCTGAGTGAAGGAAACAGCGTCGCCGAGACCATCGGAAGGTGGCAGGCGAGAGAAGCAAATGCCGAGATGGTGGTGACGTTGCAATCAACCTGGGCGACACCGATGTTTTCCGGGACCGCGGAGCGCACTGATTCTGGTTCTAGCAGAGCGGGAAAGTTCAGAATGGCTCTTGGCATGGCTGTGCCGACATTCGTTATCGCCGACTATGAGAAGCTCGCACCGAAGGGAGACAAAGGAGTCAGCGTTTATTACCTGGGTGGAGGGAAGGAGAGAGCAGAAACATACGCCGAGGTTGCCGAGAAAATTGAACCAATCTTCTCTGCAAAAGACGAGCGTCGAGCTCTCAACATCATTGCTTTATCGGACTCCGATGCGCAGCCTTTCGTGACTGAAGGTATGTTGCTGACGGCGCTTAATTCTCCGATGACGAACGCAGCTGAATTAAGCATCGCGTATGCCAAAGCTCGTCAGCTGGTACGTTCTCCACGAGCCTGGATTCAAGACGGGCTCGCTCACTTTGCGCAGGCGGATTTTGTGGAGAAGCAGAAAGGGCGCCAGTCCGGCCTGGATTACCTGCAGTCACACAGGGCGGCATTGATTGAAGCGGAGAAAACACCCGCAGCTTCGAGCGATCAAGAGTCTTCGCGTTCCCTGATTAACGCCCCTGATGATCTGTATTTGCAAGTGAAAGCCATGTACGTGTGGTGGATGCTCAGGGATATGCTGGAAAATGGGCTTTTTGATGCGCTGCGTAGCTATGAGGCGACTGAGGACAAAGACCCGGCTTACCTCCCAGGGCTTATAGCCAAGCAAAGTAACCGCGACCTGCGGTGGTTTTTCGACGACTGGGTCTATCACGATCGCGGTCTGCCGGACTTTCGAGTCACTTCGGTGTTTTCAAGTCCGGTACCAAGTGGCGGGTTTCTAGTGACCATCACCGTCGAAAATGTTGGCAATGCCGGCGCTGAAGTGCCCTTGACCCTGACGTTTGAGGGCGGAGAGACCAGAAGGCGCGTGGAGGTCCGCGGTAAATCAAAAGCGTCAACGCGCATTGAGAGCGCCGGCGCACCGCTGCAGGTGACAGTGAACGACGGTAGTGTGCCGGAATCTGATGTGACAAATAACACTTATAAGGTCGACAAGAGTTTGGGTCCAGCGGCGCAGTGAATTAATCGGACAGGTTGCCGATGTAGTTTTGGGGAGGCGGGGTTGGCTTACATCCAGTTTCTTGGTGCGGCGGGGACGGTCACGGGTTCGAAGCACCTGATTAATACGGTCTCGGACTCGAGTGGCGGCCACGGTTTTCAGTTACTGATCGACTGCGGATTGTTTCAAGGCCTGAAAGAGTGGCGTGAGCGTAACTGGCAAAATACTCCTGTTCCTGCCAATCAAATCAATGCAGTGGTTCTCACCCACGCCCACCTTGACCACTGCGGCTGGATACCGCGTCTGGTTAAAAACGGCTTCCACGGGCCAATCTATGCTACGCCAGCAACAATCGATCTGTGTGGCATTCTGCTACCGGATTCCGGGCATCTGCAGGAAGAAGATGCGGAGTTCTACAACAAACACCAGAAATCGAAGCACAGCCCGGCGCTGCCACTTTACACGCTGGAAGAGGCGCAGAAAAGCCTGCAGTACTTCCGCCCAATCCCATTTGGAACGATGACGCAATTGTCCCCGGAATTGTCGTTCCGCTTTGTCCCGGCGGCGCACATCCTTGGATCTGCCATGGCGGAGCTTACGCTAAAGATCAATGGTGGCTCGCGTCGATTGCTCTTTACCGGAGACATTGGGCGTGTCCGCGACGAGAACATAACGCCTGGCGAAGTTGTGCGCTCCGGACCGACGGAGGGGGAGAGCGCAGATCTCCTTGTGATGGAGTCGACGTATGGCAATCGGCAGCACCCGACGGATGATCCGCGGCCTGAGCTAGCAGTCCTCATCGGCAAAACGGTTGGACAGGGAGGCAGCGTGATTGTTCCCGCCTTCGCGGTCGAACGTACGCAAAAGTTTCTTTTCATATTGAAAGAACTGATGGATTCCGGGCAGATTCCACAGGTCCCCGTGTACTGCGATAGTCCGATGGCGATCCAAGCCGTAGAAATTTTTATGAAACATTCGGAGGACTACAGCGAAGAGACCCGTAATCTGGTGGAGAAGTACGGATCCCCGCTGGAGTGGACGGGATTTCAGTTTGCGCAGACTCCTGAACAGTCGAAAAGGATCAATGATTCGAAATATCCCTGCGTGATCGTTTCGTCCAGCGGAATGGTAACCGGAGGCCGCATTCTGCATCATTTGGCGCAACGACTCCCTGATCCCAAGAACACTGTGATTTTTATTGGCTTCCAGGCTCCGGGGACGCGAGGATTCACGATTAAAAGCGGTGCTCCGGAAGTGAAGATTTTTGGCGAAATGGTTCCGATTCGTGCCCAAGTAGCGGCATTCGAGCAATTCAGTGATCATGCGGACACACCGGAGTTGCTGCAATGGCTGCGGACGTTTACGAGCAAGCCAAAGACAACCTACCTTGTGCACGGCGATCCACCGGCATCTGCGCAGTTGCGCGACACCATGACAAAAGAACTGGGATGGAATGTACAGGTCGCACAATGGATGGAGAAGGTCCAGATTGGTTAGTTAGGTCACTCTTTCGGCGTGATGCTGTAGAAGGTTTGAATTTATGACGGACGCAGAACTCAAGAAGCACATCGAAGAGGCAGAAAAAAGCCCGAAGCAGATGGCCGCGGCGGTTTCCGGCTTGTCAGAGAAGACGCTGCATTACAAGCCGACGCCCGACAAATGGTGCATTCTCGAAATGTTGGCACATTTGGCGGACATGGAGATTCTCTACGCGTACAGACTTCGTCAAATGTTGGCAGACAAGAAGCCGGTGATAGCGCCAATTGATCAGGACGCGTGGGCGAAAAACCTGGGGTATCTGGAGTCCTCGCCGGCGGAACTGGTTGCGCTTTATGGCCTGAACCGCCACGCGACGTTGCAGTTGTTGCGTCGAATGAAACCTGGTGATCTGGAAAAATCAGCTCATCATCCAGAACTGAACCGCCCGGTCACGGTTGCAGAATACGTGGGCATGATGTCTCGTCACGGCCCAAACCATCTAGCGCAGATTGAGAAGTTGAAGAAAGAGGCGAAGGGGTAGTGGGCCGTCCACGCAAACATCCGCTGGTGCAGGATGCGAGCATTGGATCGGAAATGGATAGGTCCTTCGTTGGGAGTCGTTCGCCGAGCGAACAACTCCGCTGCCTCAGGACGACAGAGGTCTTAGGTGGAAGCCGCCGACGCGTTGGTGAACTTCACGAGGGATGCGAGTTTGGCAGCGGCGGCGCCGCTGTCAATGGATTGAGCGGCCAAGGGGACAGCGGCAGTCAGGTGAATGGCCTTGCCTGCGGCGACGAGCGCGGCTGCGGCGTTCAACAGAACCACATCCCGCCGTGGCGATTTCTTTCCACTTAGAATGTCCCGAATAATCGAGGCATTCTCAGCAGCGTCTCCGCCAGCAATGTCCTCAAGTGAACTGCGATGAATCCCGAACTCCTCAGGGTCGACTTCGTAGCTGTGCACGCTGCCATCGCGCACCTCGGCGATTCGTGTAGGACCGGTGATTGTGATCTCATCGAGACCGTCGGAACCGTGTACAACCATGGCGTGGCGCACTCCCAACATGCTTAGGGCTTCTGCGAGTTTTTCGACCAGATCCGCAGAGTAGACGCCGACCACTTGCGCCGAGGCCTGAGCGGGATTGGCGAGCGGACCGAGCAAGTTGAACACGGTGCGCAGGCGAAGCTCACGGCGAGCGGGTTGAACGTACTTCATCGCCGAGTGCATCAAGGGAGCGAACAAAAACGCGATACCGACTTCTTCGAGACAGGCGGCGAGGCGTGCGGGGGGGAGATTGATATTCACGCCGAGTGCTTCCATCACGTCAGCCGAGCCGCACTTTGAAGTTACGCTTCGGTTGCCGTGTTTCGCGACACGCACGCCTGTTCCCGCGACAACAAGCGCAGTAGCGGTCGAGATGTTGAACGTGCCGCTGGTGTCGCCACCAGTACCGCAGGTGTCGACGAGCGCATCTCGCTCGGTCCCGCTCACATCGACTGTGGAATTCTGGTGAATGGGAAGTGGAGTCGCGGCATGCCGGATGGCTTCGGCGAAGCCGACGATTTCTTCGACCGTTTCGCCTTTCATGTGGAGGGCGACGAGAAGGGCAGCAATCTGGGCGTCAGTGCACCTGCCGGAAAGAATCTCAAACATCAAAGTCCGCGCCTCCTCGCGAGCGAGGGACTGGCGGTGATCGGCAATGCGATGAAGGGCTTCCGAGATCATCAGGGAATATAAGCCTAGCACCGATTACGTCCGGAGATTTGTTGGGTCCAAAATGGCATGTTTCAGCAGCGGTCACCAATATTTGTGATAGTGCAGGTTTGCTGTATGGCAATCGCTTCTATAAAATCGAGTGTTTGCCGCCCATGCACGTAAGCTGCAAGCAAAGTCCTGCCTGAAAGCTAATCAGGAATTCATATATGAAGATTCATGAGTATCAGGCCAAAGCGATCCTGAAGAAGTATGGTGTCTCGGGGCCGCGCGGGGAGATGGCTGAAACGCGCGAGCAAGTGGAAGCTGCAGCCAGAAACCTTTTCAACGCCGGGGCCGCTGGCGTGGTGGTCAAAGCTCAGATTCATGCCGGAGGCCGTGGTAAAGGCGGTGGCGTGAAAGTCGCCAACTCGGTTGAGGAAGCGGCGGAGATCGGCAGCAAGATTCTGGGAATGACGCTGGTGACGCATCAGACTGGGCCTGAAGGCCGCCTGGTGCGCCGTGTGCTCGTCGAAGAAACACTGCCGATTGAGAAAGAACTTTATCTGGGGATCGTGATCGATCGAGTCGAGGCGAAACCGGTGTTCATGGCGTCTGCCGCCGGTGGCATGGAGATCGAGCAGGTAGCCGCCGAAAATCCCGAGGCCATTCTTAAGGAGCACATCGAAGCGGGCATGGGCCTGGAGCCCTTCAAAGCCCGCAAGCTCGCATTCCAGTTGGGTTTGACACCGCAGCAGATCAACGAGGCTGTGCGCTTCATGACCGGACTCTACCGCGCATTTCAGGAAACCGACGCCTCTCTGATGGAAATCAATCCTTTCGTGAGCTGCACCGATGGACGGCTGTTTGCGCTTGATGCCAAGATCAATTTTGATGACAACGCGCTGTTTCGCCACCCGGACATTCGCGAACTGCGCGACATAACCGAAGAAGATCCACTGGAAGTAGAGGCTTCGAAATACAACCTGAATTACATCAAGCTGGACGGTAACGTCGGTTGCATGGTCAACGGCGCGGGTCTGGCGATGGCAACGATGGATATTATCAAGTACGCGGGAGGGATGCCGGCGAATTTTCTGGATGTGGGCGGTGGCGCCAACGTTGAGCAAGTGACCCACGCATTCGAGATTCTCCTCAGCGACCGGAATGTGAAAGCGGTATTGATTAACATTTTCGGCGGCATCCTACGCGTAGACATGCTGGCAACTGGCGTGGTTGAAGCTGCAAAGAAGACTAATATTCAGTTGCCGATCGTTCTGCGGCTCGAGGGCACGAACGTCGAAGCTGGACGGGAAATTCTTCGACAATCGGGACTGAATTTAATTGTGGCGGAAACCATGAAGGACGCCGCAGAAAAAGTGGTGGCGGCAGCAGGACGAGCCGCATGATGCACAGATCTTTCGACTATGCGCTTTTTTGTGAAATAGGAAGGATTTGCTCCGCTCAGGATGACGACATTATTTAGAGAAGGGCCTCATGAGCATTCTTATTGATAAATCAACGCGAGTGATCGTTCAGGGTTTGACTGGGCGGGAAGGCACGTTTCACGCCAAAGCTTGCGCAGAGTACGGAACGAAGATCGTGGGGGGAGTGACTCCGGGCAAAGGCGGAACCGTCCATGAGGGATTTCCGGTTTTCAATACCGTGCAAGAAGCGGTAGATAAAACCGGGGCGGACGCTTCGATGATCCTGGTCCCGCCGCCATTCGCAGCTGACGCCATTATGGAGGCGGCTGATGCCGAAATTGAACTGATCGTGTGCATCACGGAAGGTGTGCCGACACTTGACATGGTTCGGGCATGGGAGTTTCTGCAGAACCGGAGAGCTCGTCTCATCGGCCCGAATTGTCCGGGGATCATCTCGCCGGGAAAATGCAAAATCGGCATCATGCCGGGGCACATTCACCGCGAAGGGCCAATTGGAATCGTTTCCCGCTCAGGCACACTGACCTATGAGGCTGTGTACCAACTCACAACACGAAATATCGGACAATCGACAGCGATTGGCATTGGCGGCGATCCGATCATCGGCACAAATTTTGTAGATGCCCTGGAACTCTTCAACAAGGACCCGCAGACTGAAGCTGTGGTCATGATTGGTGAGATCGGGGGAAACGCCGAGGAGACTGCGGCCGAATATGTTAAAACTCGGATGAGAAAGCCGGTGATCGGATTCATCGCCGGCCAGACTGCGCCGCCGGGACGCAGAATGGGCCACGCGGGTGCGATCATTTCGGGAGGGAAGGGAACAGCCGCTGAAAAGATCAAGGCCATGGAGCGCGCCGGAATTCGAGTGGCAAAATCTCCTGCAGATATTGGAGAGATGGTTGTCGCAGCGATGGGCGTGAAGCTAGCAGCTCGTAGCTAGCAGCGAGCAACCCAGCACCAACGGATGAGTAATTCAAATCTATGAAGACTCTGGAACGTACTCTAACCATTATCAAACCGGATGCAGTACGCAAGAATGCGGTGGGCGATATCATCGAGCAATTTGAAAAGAATTCATTCCGCATTTTGGCGATGAAGATGCTTGAAATCTCAAAACATCAGGCAGAACAATTTTATGCGGTGCACGCGCATCGGCCTTTCTACAATTCTTTGACGACTTTCATGTCCAGCGGCCCGATTGTGGTGCTCGCACTGGAAAAGGAAAACGCGATCGCCGATCTGCGAAAACTGATGGGAGCAACCAACCCGGCGAATGCCGAGGAAGGCACGATTCGCAAAAAGTGGGCCACCAACATAGAGCACAACGCTATCCACGGCTCCGATGCGGATGAGACTGCCCGGTTCGAGCTGAGTTATTTCTTCGCAGGCTATGAGTTGGCAGGCTAGCTGCCAGTCCCGAAATTTCAATCGCTGGAGTTGTTTTCATGCCTTTGGTTCAAGTTACGATGCTGCTCGGCCGCACGGCCGACCAGAAGCGCAAGCTGGCGCAACGCATCACTGATGCAATGGTCGAAGAAGCGGGTGCGCGACGCGAGGCGGTCGTGGTCGCTTTTCACGAGGTTTCAAAGGAAAGCTACGCGTCCGGCGGCGTGCTCGTGGCGGACAAAGGGGAATAGATTTCTGTTGCCAATCGCATGATTACATCACGGGCGATTGTGCCCCAATCAGGAGATGGGCTCGTAAACCTGGCCTTCGATTCGATCTCCAAGCTTTGGTAAGTCCTTTCTAGCGTATTGCAAAAAATGGGGCGAGGAACGGTGCGCTTCCAGCGCAGCATCATCTTTATATTGTTCGTAAACAAAATACCGGCGCGGATCGGTCTTATGGCGATGTACCACATACATGAGACAGCCGGGTTCCTTGCGGGATTCTTCTGTGAGCTTTGAAAAAATCGAGGCAACTTCCGCTTCGCGCCCCTGTTTTGCCATCCATATCACCGCAAGAACGACCATCGCCTGCTCCGCTCTAAGATTTTGCCCGGGCTTGTCTTGACCTCGTCAGTTCGTGCAACCTGGTGATAAATTCATCGATAAAAACCGTCTGCTCACGCTCGGCGCCCGTGGAGATGACACCGATCCGAGAACCACTTTCCCGCTCAACGAAGTTAAGATATTCGCGTGCCGCTTTCGGCAACTTCTCTAACTGAGTGATCCCCTGAGTTGAGCTGCGCCAACCGGGCATGTTCCGATAAACGCATTCAATTTTCTTGAAACCGCTGTCCTGCGGGGGGACCTCTTCGGTCGTCTTGCCGTCGATCTTATATGCGACGCAGACTGGAATCTGATCGAGTTCGTCCAGAACGTCCAACTTCGTGACTACCAGCCAGGAGATGCCGTTAATGATGCCAGCGTAACGAAGCAGTGGCAAGTCGATCCATCCGCAACGGCGAGGCCGACCGGTAACGGCGCCGAATTCGTTGCCGCGAGCTCGCAATAGATCGCCCTTCTCGTCCAGCGCCTCGGTGGGGAAAGGACCACCTCCAACTCGAGTGCAGTATGCCTTGGTGACGCCGATGACAGTATCAATGGCGGTGGGTGCGACGCCGGTTCCGGTTACGGCGCCTCCGGAGGTGGCGCTCGAAGAGGTCACGAACGGATAAGTTCCGTGATCGATATCGAGCATGGTGCCCTGGGCGCCTTCAAACATGACGGATTCGCCGTTGGCTAATGCCTTGTTGAGGAAGGCGGCCGTATCGCATACGAAGGGCGCAATCTTGACGGAAGCAGCGGCGTAGTCTGCGTACATTTTGTCCGGATCGAGCGGCTCTGAGTTGAACAGTGCATGCGCAATCAGGTTCTTCTCCTGACAGGCATTTTCAATGTGGGTCTTGAGGAGTTGCAGGTCCAACAAGTCGGCAACTCGCAGACCGCGACGGCCCATTTTGTCTTCGTAGGCGGGGCCGATTCCGCGCGAGGTGGTTCCGATCCTTACGCGGCCGGGCGCGTTCTCGGACGCCAGCTCAATCATGCGGTGATAGGGAAGAATAACGTGAGCGCGGTTACTGACAAAGATATTGCCGTCAACCTTGATTCCAGCTTCACGAAGCGCCGAAACCTCTTTAAGAAAGGCCATGGGATCAAGCACGACGCCGTTGCCGATGAGACTGCGGCGGCCGGGGCGCAACACACCACAAGGGACCAACTGCAGGATGAACTTCTTGCCATTGATGATGACCGTGTGACCTGCGTTGTGTCCCCCCGCATAGCGCGCCACAATGGAAAAGTTCTCCGAGAGGACGTCGACAATCTTACCCTTGCCTTCGTCACCCCATTGAGCGCCGACGATGACCGCAGTTTTCCCGTTGTTCAATGCAAGTTCCAAGACCGATTGCGCAGCTTACCCAGTTGCCGTTGCGGAGTCGCACACACTCGTTGCCCGCGAAAACCGGGTCTCTGAATTACAAGGATAGGCGGAGCAGAGGTGTACGCAAAATGATAACCCGCCTAAGCTTCGATCGGCAAACGGCCGCGTGGATGTTCGTGGATATAAACTCGTGGACCGAAGCCCACATAAGACGCATCGGATGATTGAATGCCCGAACTTCCCGAGGTCGAAACCATCGCTCGCGGTCTGGCGAAGCGAGTAACCGGAGAGGTGATCGAATCAGTGTGGCTCGGCTCTAAGCCTGAGCCTTTGAAGTCACCGGCATCCGAAATTGTCAATACGCTGGAGTCCGCGCGGATAGCCGGGGTTCGGCGGGTTGGCAAGCACATCGTTTTTGATCTGGAAAGAAGTCGTCCTGCGCGAGCGATGTTACCTTCGCGTGGGACGAGAAAGGCAAAGCCGTCGGGAAACTCATCGAATGTTTCTCAGTGGGTGGTACATCTCGGCATGACCGGGCGGATCCTCATATGTGAGCCCGACGAACCCATGGAAAAGCATACGCATGCGATTGCGAAGCTGACCTCTGGTAGAGAGCTACGATTTGTGGATCCTCGGCGGTTTGGCCGACTGAGCGTTGCGCACGGATTTGAAGCGCCGGGATCGGAGCCACTGAAAGTCGAACTGGAAAGATTTGTGGAGCTGTTTCACGGGCGTAAAACGCCGATCAAGAGCGCGTTATTGAATCAGAAGTTATTAAGTGGGGTCGGCAACATTTATGCGGATGAGGCGCTGTTCAGGGCCGGCATCCGGCCAAGACGTCGTGCGGCTTCGCTGAGCAGAGAGCAGCTGCGACGGCTCTATCTCGCCGTGCAGGAGGTGCTGAATGAGGCCATCAATCTGGGGGGCTCCTCTGTGTCGGATTACGTTGACGCCGATGGCAACGAGGGATTCTTTCAACTTCAGCACCGGGTTTACGGGCGAGAAAGCGGGCCTTGCCTGGTGTGTAAAACAGCGATTAAGCGCGTTGTCATTGCTGGCCGGAGCAGCCATTACTGTCCGAAGTGCCAGAAGTAGCGTTCCGAGTATTGCGCCGAAAACGATTTAATACGTCATTTGGTAATCGACAATACAAATTCCCTGGTGTTAGTCTGATGTTTTCACTATGCCTGAATACTCGATTGGCGTGGATCTTGGCGGCACTAACCTGCGGATTGCAGCAGTCGATCAGGAAGGGGAACTGCTGGAAAAAATTACCCTTGGCACCCAGGTGGTCCTCGGCCGCGACCAAGTTCTGAATGACATGTGCGATGCCATTCAGCGCCTGGTTGCCAAGTACCGGGATGTGGGTTCGCCGGTTGGAATCGGTATTGGTGTGCCGGGAATTATCGACATGGAGACTGGCATGGTGCACGAATCACCAAACCTCCCAGGCTGGACGGATTATCCGGTGCGATCGGAGATCGAACGCCGGTTAGGAACACGAGTAATTCTTGAGAACGATGCGAATTCTGCGGCGCTAGGTGAGAATTGGTTGGGCGCAGCTCGTGGCGTGCAGGACATGGCGATCCTGACGCTTGGCACCGGCGTCGGCGGTGGGCTGGTGCTGGGGAGGCAGATTTGGCACGGCATGACCGGGATGGCCGGTGAATTTGGGCATATGACGGTAGAACCTGATGGGCCACGCTGCGGCTGCGGCAATCAAGGTTGCCTTGAAGCTTTGGCGTCGGCCACTGCAATCGTTCGGATGGCTCGCGAAGCCATCGCGAGCGGGGTCGCACCGGGACTTTCCCGCGCAGCCAGTTCAAATCCGGAGTTCACATCGAAGGCGATCTACAATCTGGCGATCCAAGGCGACGAAGGCGCGAAGAGAATTTTTCGCCGAGTCGGGAGGGCCCTGGGGATCGCCCTTTCGAATTTGATCAATGGGCTGAATCTTCCGATGTACGTAGTTGGTGGGGGTGTGTCCAGTGCATGGGACGCGTTTGCGCCATCGCTGTTTGAAGAACTTCGAGAGCGTTGTATGGTCTATGCTGCGACTTCACCCGAGCCTATCAATAAGCACGGCGCTTCAGCGCATGTTGAGCCAACCGGCAGAACGAAAACCATTGTTACCCGAGCGCTGCTGGGAAGCGATGCCGGTTTGTTTGGGGCTGCGAGGTTGCCGCTGGTGAATGCGAACCATGCTCCTGCTAGCGCTCCTGCGTTCGCTCGATCACCTTCCTGAAGACGTCAAGAAATATCCGATTCTGTTCCGGTGTCCCGATGGTGATGCGGATGGCGGTCGGTGCACCCCATGCTCCCAGCGGACGGATAATCACGCCCTTGGCTTGCATTCGCTGCGCAAAACCAGCGGCGTCTTCCCGCAGCTCGCAAAACAGGAAGTTGGCCCAGGTGGTAACGGTTGGGTAGCCAAGCTCAGCCAGGCTTTCAGCTAGAAATTCCGACTGCTCCGCATTGTTCTTTAGCGTCTTCTGGATATGAGCCACGTCTTCGAGGGCGGCAAGAGCGGCAGCCTGGGCAAGCGAGGAGACTGAGAATGTGGTCCGCAGACGCGCGATATACGACATGAATTCGGCCGGTCCAATCCCATATCCAATGCGAATGCCCGCCAAGCCGTGAGCTTTGGAAAACGTCCGCAACACCACAAGCTTTTTGCCCTGTTTCACGTAATCGATGGCGTGTGAATAGGTCGCGCCGCGGCTGTCGGCGAAGTACTGCGCGAAGTCGTGGTAAGCCTCATCCAGAATCACAAGAACGCGCTCAGGAAGCTTCGCGAGAAGATCCTCAATCTCGCCAGCGGTGACAATGGTTCCGGTCGGATTGTTTGGGTTGGCTATGTAAACGATACGAGTATTGTGGTCGACGGCAGCAGCAATTGCATTCAGGTCGAAGCCATTGTCGCGCATGGGAACCTGGATCAGCTTGCCGCCAGCAGCTTCGGTGGCGATTGGGTAAATAATGAACGAGCGCTCGCTGGTTATGGCATTCAGCCCGGGTGACAACAGGGCCCGGGCAATGAGCTCGAGTAACGCGGTCGAGCCTGCAGCAACGACCAGGTTTTCCGGATTCACCCAGTGACGCCGGGTCAGGTTGTAGGACAGTTCGGTTACATCGTTGTCCGGATAGAGATTTGATTCGGCGAGTCCAGCTCGGATGGCTTCGAGGGCTTTCGGCGACGGGCCGAATGGGTTCTCGTTCGAAGCCATTTTGATGCAGTCCACGCTGCTCTCCAATTGCGCCTGACGTCGAGATTTTCCAGGTGTATATGCGGCCAGATTTCGAACGTGTGCAGGCACCAGCTCGCTGAAGTCGCTCATGAACGCTGCCGAGTTTTGCTACGTCTTCTCTGTTTCGCTGTACCCGGCGAGAAGCTGGCCGAATCCTTCAGCCGCAAAACTTCCTCAAGGGTGAGTTTGCGGAATTCCCCCGGATGTACATCTAACTGCAGAGGCCCGTAGCGAACGCGCCTGATTTTCTCGACGTGGTGACCGATTTCCTCGAACATGTGCCGGATCTGGCGATTTCTCCCTTCAGTGAGGGTGACTTCATACCAGGGATTCTCGGCCTCTCGGATTGCTCGGATTCTCGCGGGCGCAGTTTTTATTCTTTTGCCCCGCTCATCCGGGATCGATATTCCTTCCCGCAGGCGAGCTAGCGCTTCTACCGCCGGAGTGCCAGCCACTTTGACCAGGTATGTCTTGGGAACGTGCGATGCCGCCTGCATGAGGGCATGGGCAAGCCCACCATCGTTCGTGAGCAAAAGCAAACCCTCGCTGGCGTAATCCAATCGGCCCACTGGATAGACCCGGGCGCCGACACCGCGAAGCAGATCCATCACGGTCGGACGGTTCTCAGGATCACGCACCGTCGTGACGTAACCCTTCGGCTTGTTCATCAGGAGATAGACGTGGCGCTCAGGCCCGCGCAGCAGCTTCCCACCGACGCGAATATGATCGCGTTCCGGATCGGCTTTGCTGCCTAGCTCGGTGACGGTTTGCCCATTCACACTGACTAGTCCGCCAGTAATGAGGTCCTCGGCTTTGCGGCGAGAGGCAATCCCGGCGGCAGCGATGATTTTCTGCAGACGCTCAACAGCCATGGAAATCAGATCCGAACGTCATCCGGAATGGAACAAGAAAATGCATAGCAGAAAAATGGTAGACAATTACGCCGCTGGATCGTTTTCGCCCTGGACATCGCGTGGTACTGTAACCGGGTCTTCGGTTGGTGCCGAGTTCGTGGGCACGGCGACCGAACCTGACGCCGGGTCGCCGGATTGGCCGGAAGCGGAAGACTTTTCCTCGATCGCCAGCTCGCTCTGGAAAGACTCGGCCACGAGTTTTTCGAATTCTTCCATGCTCGGCAGTTCGCTCACATCATTCAGACCGAAGCGCAAGAGGAATTCCTTAGTAGTCTTGTAAAGAATTGGTCGGCCGATGACAGCTTTGCGACCGGCAGTGGTAATGAGCTTACGATCGAGCAAGGTGGCAATCACACCGCCCGCGTCCACGCCACGAATCTCACTAATTTCCGGAACTGTCACCGGCTGCTTGTAGGCGATAACTGCAAGAGTTTCGAGCGCAGGTAGCGAGAGCCGGATTGGCGGCTTAAGGCTCCTGGCGAAATCCCTGACCACATCGTGCTGTTCGGGTTTGGTGGCCATCCGATAACCACCGGCGACCTGACGAATCTCGAGACCGCGGTCGGGGGAATAGTAATCGCGTATCAGCTCTTCCAGCGCTCCGCGAACACGCAACTGCACCTCAGTGTTGTTCGCCGCGCCCTCGCTGACCAATGAATCCTTGACGAGCTGAATCATGTGGTCGAGCGTGACCGGCGTTTCTGCAGCGTAAATGATAGCTTCGAGTTTGGCTTTGAGACTCATGTCCATTCAATGAGGAAGCTCGCGCCGCGCGGTTATTGCCGTCCCGCCTGGCGGGATGGCGCGCGGTCACTTCACCCGGACCCTCTCCGCACAACAGCCACGGTCAGGATGACAATTCATTTCCAATCGTCGCGCACGGCCGCCTCTTCGGCCATGACCGCTTCGAACCCTATATGCTTACGAACCAAAATTTCCCCGAAGAGGCGGTCCTGGCGCAATTGGATGGCCTGCAATCGCACGAGTTCCAGCAGTGCCAGAAACACGCAAACCAGCATCTGCCGCGATTCGATGTTGCGCAAAAGTTGCTTCAGGCGAATTGGGCGGTCCTCAAGGGCCAGCCTTCGTTTGAGGTAATCGATCATCTGGCCAACGGTGACCCGGTCTTCATCGACCTGGATTATCGGCCGATTACGGGCGCGCTCCAGAACCTGTTGGAAGGTCTTCACCAGGTCCATGACGTCGGCGGCGATCTCCGGCTCAGCGCCTTCGGCATCGATGAAGTCCTTGATAGCCGGATTCGATCGCACGGCGTCTTCGATCTGCTGCTTCTGCATGAGCATCTGCGCGGCAGCTTTAAATTTTTCGTGTTCAACCAGACGATTGACCAGCTCCATGCGCGGATCTTCCTGGGCTTCGGAAGACGCCGCAGGATCGCGAGGCAAAAGCATTTTCGACTTGATGTGAATGAGAACGGCCGCCATGTAAACGAATTCCGCGGCTACATTCACATCCAGCTCGCGTAACTTCTCTACGTAGACAAGATACTGTGCGGTGATGCGGGCGATCGGGATATCGTAGATATCGATGTCCTGCTTGCGAATCAGATCAAGCAACAGGTCAAGCGGCCCTTCGTAAACGCTTCCCACGGAGACGGCAAAGGGGAAATCGCTCTGCTGGGCTGCAGGCGTGGCCGCGTAGGTTTCCGTGAAGCCTCCCGTGGTCCCGTTTCGTAGTTTTACTTCGCTGCTCATGCTGTCAGGTTCAGTCAGTCAGTCGCTTTGTGGCCCAGGCTTGGCGCCTCATACTGGGGCGACATTCCCATTGCCTCGCGCACTTCCTGCATAGTCGCGTCTGCTACTTTACTTGCCTTGGCCGAGCCAGCTTCCAGAATATCCCAAGCGAGGCGCGGATTGTCTTCGTATTTCTTGCGACGTTCCTGCATGGGATTCAGGATGCTAACCAGCGCGTTGGCCGCCCAGTTCTTGCATTCGATGCAACCGATGCCTGCCGAACGGCAGCCCTGGTTCACCTTGGCGATGGTACCGGCATCGCTGAAAATTTTGTGCAAATCACCTACCGGGCAAAGGTCGGGATTACCGCGATCGCTTCGGCGGACGCGGGCAGGATCAGTGACCATCGTCTTTAACTTCTGCCGAACGACCGGCTCAGGATCGGTCAGCATGATGGTGTTGTCGTATGACTTCGACATCTTGCGGCCATCAGTTCCAGGGAGCTTTGCAGCCGGGGTCAGGAGCGGCTGTGGCTCAGGAAAAACCGGCTTGCCATGGCAGCTATAGAACATGTTGAAGCGACGCGTGATCTCACGTGTGAGTTCCACATGCGGAACCTGGTCTTCTCCGACGGGAACGAACTCGCCCTTGTAAATGAGAATGTCGGCCGCCTGGAGAACGGGGTAGCCGAGGAACCCATAGGTGCCAAGGTCTTTGTCCTTGATATTCTCGCGCTGCTCTTTGTAGGTGGGCACGCGTTCCAGCCAGCCAAGCGGTGTGATCATGGAAAGCAACAGATGCAGCTCGGCGTGCTGCGGCACATGCGACTGGATGAAGAGAGTGGAGCGCTCGGGATCGAGTCCCGCGGCCAGCCAATCGAAGAGCACCTCGACGGAATTCTCTTTGACCTTTGAAGTATCGGCGTAGTCGGTCGTGAGGGCGTGCCAGTCGACAATCACAAAAAAACATTCGTACTGGTCCTGCATGCGTACCCAGTTCTGGAGCGCACCCACATAATTTCCCAGGTGCAATCTGCCGGTGGGGCGCATGCCACTGAGTACGCGCTTGCGAGGCTGAGATCCCAAGGGCATCAGATTCTCATCAGAAGGGAGACGTAAAAGAGCAACACAGGGCGGATAAGTGCCATCAAAAAGTTGCCTCCGAAGAATACCAGTGCCATCAAACCAAACATGCCCAACGTGTCATAGATTCGGCGCATATCTTCGGAGAGAAAATGGCGAAGTACGTGGCTCCCATCCAGCGGCGGCACTGGAATCAGGTTAAAGACAGCAAGCAAGACATTGATCTGCAGGAACGCGAACAGAAGGAGGCTGATTGGAACCAGAGGGGAATTGCCACCAGCGAAGCCGGTTAGTGTCCCTTGAACAATCAGCCTCCCGTTACTCGAGGTGAGGGCAATAGCTGCCAAGATGATGGTGGCGCCGGTGGCGACTATAAAGTTGCTCACCGGCCCCGCAACCGAAGTCAAGATATCGTCGAGGACCGGATTCCTAAAATTGCGTGGATCTACCGGTGTTGGCTTGGCCCAGCCAATGACTGGAAAATGTGTGAGCATCGCGATAAGGGGCAATATCACAGTTCCAAAGAGATCGATGTGCTTAATGGGGTTTAAGGTAATTCGTCCCAGCATCCTTGCAGTCGGATCCCCGCAACGGTTCGCAGTCCATGCATGGGCAGACTCGTGAATGCTAATCGCGAATAGAAACGCGATTAACTGGAACAGAATCGCAACGTGCTGCAGGGTCATGGAGCTTGACTTTGATACTACCACGCGGGCGGCAGAAGGCCGGTCGCGTGTAATTGTGAGGAGGGAAGCCTTAGTTAAGACAGAAGCGGCGGAGGGTGCATTACCGGTCGCCTCCCGCCGCTCTGTTTCTTACATCGACTTGAAGACGAAATCAATGTTCTTACTTTCGTTGGCACCTATGGTGATTTGCTGACTTGCAGTGCCCAGTTTTTCGTGCCAAGCCTGGATGGTGTACGTCCCGGGCGGCAGGTTGTTCAGGGAGAAGCTGCCGTCTTTACCTGTGACCGCAAAGTAGGGATGCTTGAAAACGGCAACATACCCACGCATCCAGGGATGGACGTTACATTTCACCGGAATGGCAATCTCAGGCCGCGGGAAGCTTTCCTCAATTTTTGAGCCTGGGATTTCTGCCTTATTCCATTCGCGGTTATTTGCCGGCAAGGGATGAATGTTGTGAGTGGTAGGGTCATCGTTTGTGACGTCTACCGGCTGGTTCGCCTGCAAGGCCAGAACATGAGGCTCGTACATGCAACCCTTTTGTTTCACTTCCATGGGCTGTGTGGGCGGATCAAACGTGCGATCGCCAAGCCCGTCAGAGATGAAGACCACCACATTTTGCAAGTCGCCTTTGCCGTCGGTGATGACTTCCTGTGTCAGAACAGGCGCGGAGTGCTGCTTGGCGCAGCCGGGGTCGGCGGCCATGTTAATGGGTTTGGGTTTAGGTACAGCGCCTTCAATTTTCACCGTGCCTCTAACACTGGCACCGCTGGACATCGATGTACTGCCGGCATTGACTGGTTGAAGGTTTGCCAGCAAAAGAGTGAACGTCAACGCTGGAAGGAAAATAAGGACTCTGGTTTTCATGGGGGTTGCGCCTCGAGTGAGCGCTTTCTACTCCTGTGTGGAATTCCGGATTTTCACGCCGGATATTTCCAACCTAGAGAAGGCGCAGAGGCGCGTTGTCACGTTGAAGTAATGGAGGGGTCACTTCACAGTCATTTTTCTGTCAAGGGGTGGTAAATCCAGAAGCGAGAGACGACCTGAAGAAGACGGCCGGGCTTGGTGGCCCGGCCGATTCACGAGCGGCTACCAAACGTGGCAGGCACTTGCCGAAACCATAGGCTGTCCCGCTTTGCAACCCCAGGCTTTTTGAAATTCCGGCATGTTTTGTACGACCCCATCGATCCGGTACTTGCCCGGAGAGTGTGGATCCACGCTAACGCGCATGCGGGCAAATTCGGGACGCTGCTTTTCACACCAAACGCGCGCGAATCCCAGGAAAAAGCGCTGCTGCGGGGTGAAGCCGTCGATCGGTTGTGCAGCTTTGCCGGTAGTATCTTCTGCGATCAGCCGTTGGAGGGCGTTGTAGGAAATTCGAGCACCACCATTGTCCGCTGTATTCTCACCAAGAGTGAGGCGGCCCTTGAGTTTTAGATCATCGATAGCGGTAAAGCCGCTGTACTCGTCGGCGATGCAACTTACCCGCTTCTCGAACTCTTTGGCGTCCTGCTCAGTCCACCAATCACGCAGATTTCCTTCGGGATCGTACTTGCGGCCTTGGTCGTCGAAGCCGTGGGTAAGTTCGTGGCCGATGACAATGCCAATACCGCCGAAGTTCACGGGGTCATCCATTTTCTTGTCAAAAAACGGCGGTTGCAGGATGCCCGCGGGAAAGACAATTTCGTTGTACGATCCGCTGTAGTAGGCGTTGACAGTCGGCGGCGTCATCCCCCACTCATTGCGGTCGAGGGGCTTGCCGATCTTGTTGATGTCGCGTTTGGATTCAAATTCATTCGCGCGGAGGAAGTTGCTGAGCAGGTCGCCGCGCACAATCGTCAGCTTGCTGTAATCGCGCCACTTGCCGGGGTAGCCGATCTTATTGCGAATGGCGTCCAATTTCAACTTGGCCTGCTTTTTGGTGTCGGGGGTCATCCAAGGCAAAGTTTGGATGTCGTCATCAAGCGACTTCTCCAGGGCATCCACCATTTTCAGCATTCGCTGTTTACCATCGGCGCCGAACGTGAGCTCGACGTAGCGCTGGCCAAGGGCTTCGCCGAGTGCGCGATCGGTTGCGTTAGCACAGCGCTTCCAACGTGCCTGAATTTCCTTCTGGCCGGTCAATGCTTGACGGAGCTTAAAGTTGGCGTCGACAAACGGCTGAGATAGCCAAGGCGCGGACGCGTCCAGCATCTGCCAGCTTACGTAGGTCTTGAGCGAATCCAGCGACTCAGATTCGATCACGGAATTCACTTGCTTGAAGAAATCTGGATTCGCAACATTGAGCTCAGAGAAACTCGGCGCGCCGACGTCAGAGAAGTAGCGCTGCAAATAAAAGTTCGGAGCCAGTTGCTCGGCGGCATCACGGGACATCTTGTGATCGCGGTTCTTGGGATCACGGCGGGCGGTGCGGTCCATAGAGGCCTTCGCCAAGCCAGTCTCGATACGTAGTACTGTCTGGGCCGACTCGCCAGCCTGTTGCGCGGATTGCCCGGTCAGGGTGAACACCTGGGTCGCATATTCCACCAGAGCCTTGCGCAGTTCTTGGTTTTTAGCATCCTCTTTGAGGTAGAAGTCGCGATCGGGCAGTGTGAGGCCGCCCTGGTCGATGAATGCAATGACCTGATTGGCATTGTGCAGGTCGGGTGAAGAGTAGAAATTAAACAACGGGTTCGGGCCGATCAAGTGGACTCGCGCAACGGCATCAATCAGTGTCTGTTTATCGCTGGCCGCTGCGATTCGGTCGAGTTCCGGTTTGAGCGGATCGAGGCCTTTTGCGTTCACGGCGGACTCATCCATGCAGGAGCCATAGTAATCGCCAATCTTCTGGTCAATGGCATCGCGTGTTGGACTATCGACTGCGGCTTTTTCCAGAATGCTGCGTTCGATCGCAAGGTTGCTTTCGAATAGCTCAGTGAAACTGCCCCATCGCGGCTGATCAGCAGGGATCTCGGCGGTTTTTAACCAGTTCCCGCAAGCATATTGATAAAAGTCGGTGCAGGGATCCAGGGTTTTATCGATGACATCGATGTTGAATTCAGCGCTCGACTGGACAGCGGGAGCGGTCTGTGCAATCAAACTGGTGGCAAACAACAAAATCGTCAGGAGATGGCAGGTGCGCATGAAGACCTCGATTCTCATTGAACGGCAGATTCTAAGCCTGAGAAGCTTAGACGTACAAGCGGTGGAAATGTAAACGTTCGTATCCAGACAAGCGCATGCTGATTACCGCCTCGAGCCGAGGGTGCAGCGTATAATTAACGTCTGAAAAGATCCCAGGGCGGTGCAACGTATGAATCCGGCGAATGATTCTCACGGCATAAGTAGTAATGGCCACGATGTCCCACGGCCGCGGGCAGAGTGGATTGCGCAGCGCAAAGCACAAAACAGCGACGGAAATTTCTCGCAGATGCACTACGCGCGCAAGGGAAAAATTACGGAAGAGATGGAATATGTAGCGCGACGCGAGAAGCTTTCTCCAGAACTTGTACGCGATGAAGTGGGATGTGGGCGAATGATCATACCCGCCAACATTAACCATGCTGAACTGGAGCCGATGTGCATCGGAGTGGCTTCGTTGTGCAAGATCAACGCGAACATCGGGAATTCAGCCGTTACTTCGAACATCGATGAGGAACTCAAGAAACTGCATACGTCTGTTCATTACGGCGCTGATACAGTCATGGATCTTTCCACTGGCGGCAACATTCACGAGATTCGCGAAGCCATCCTTCGCCATTCACCAGTGCCGATCGGCACAGTTCCGATCTACGAAGCGATCTCGCGCGTAAAGCGGGTCGAGGACCTGAACGCCGACGTCATGCTCGAAGTGATTGCAGAACAGGCGGAGCAAGGCGTTGATTACATGACCATTCACGCAGGGGTGCTGATTCAGTATCTGCCCATGGTGTCCAAGCGCATCACCGGAATCGTGAGCCGTGGTGGGGCGATCCTGGCACAGTGGATGGCGCATCATCACAAGCAGAATTTTCTTTATGAGCGGTTTGAGGACATTTGCAAGATTTTAGCGAAACATGATGTCTCGTTCTCGTTGGGTGACGGGTTGCGACCGGGCTGCGTTGCGGATGCAAGTGACGAGGCGCAGTTTGCAGAGTTGAAGACGCTGGGCGAGTTAACAAAGACCGCATGGAAATACGATGTGCAGGTGATGATCGAGGGGCCCGGGCACATCCCGCTCGACAAGATCAAGGAGCAAGTCGATAAAGAGAAAGAGATGTGCTACGAGGCACCTTTCTACACGCTGGGGCCGCTGGTGACCGACATTGCGCCCGGATATGACCACATTACATCGGCGATTGGTGCGGCCATGATCGGCTGGCACGGCGCGGCCATGCTCTGCTACGTTACGCCGAAAGAGCACCTCGGGTTGCCGAACGACAAAGATGTGAAGGACGGCATCATTGCTTATAAGATTGCGGCTCACGCGGCCGACATAGCCCGCCATCGGACTGGCGCCCAAGATCGCGATGACGCGCTGAGCTATGCGCGTTACAAGTTCGATTGGGAGAAACAATTCGCGCTTTCTCTCGATCCGGAGACAGCGCGCTCCATGCACGACGAAACTCTGCCCGATGATTACTACAAGGAAGCCGCTTTCTGTTCCATGTGCGGCCCAAAATTCTGCTCGATGAACTATTCGTCGAAAGTGGATGAATACAACAAGGAAGTTCACGGGCTGGAGAAGAAAGATTATTCAGGACTGGTTGAAAAGTTGGTCAAGATTGGCTAGTGCTGCGCGCCACACTGATGCGTGCTGGGTCGCATAAAGAAAAAAAGCAGATTCCTCGACTGCGTTGCACCATCCGCCACAATTCCCCTCAGAATGACAAAGTTCGGGAAAATTCGACAGGATTTGCGTCTAGAAGTTCGGACTTTCCCACGTGCGGTTCGCGAGAATCTGCTGCACTTGCAATTGGTAGGGCTGGCCAGGCTGCCAGTTGCCTGAGTAGTGGAATCCGATGCACGCCCAAAAGACGTAATTCCAACCGTGTTGCGCAGCGATCTGGTCGACAGTCTGCCCGAGATAGAGCCAATTTCCTCCATCGTAAAAATCACCGTCATAGCACGAGCGGATGTGCGCCGCATACCAATCGACGTTCAATGCCGTCGACTGAGCGGTGTCAGGATAACCTCCGTGAACGACCGTTCCTGAGCAATCTTCGTTCTTGATCTGCATCAATCCGTAGGAACCTTCGCCCGGTGGCCCACAGACGTCGCCGATGGTGCTCATGTGCCAGTACGATTCCTGCACCGCGTCTGCGCGGATAGTGTCTTCGTCAATGCCCCACTTACATGCTGCCCACTGAATGATCTCAGTGGTGGTTCCGGTGAAGTTGCCGGTCACTTTGTCCCGCTTGTCACGCCACAGCGTCCAATAATTCTCCACGGACCAGTTGTAGGGTGGATTTATTACGGTGTGGTTTGCCTGATTGTTGTCCGGCCTTGGTTCCCAGGAATTGAGAGTGACGGCGGATGCGCAGTATGAGTCTGAACGAGGCAGATAGGTGGCATGCGATGGCTCAGTGCCGAAATAGCCTTTAGCTGTGGGAGGCGTCGAGGGGGCGGCCGACATAGATAGCTGGCCACCGCAAGCAAGCAAGACGGCGCACAGCGCCAGGATGAATGAGACAGCGAGCAGTTGGCCCGCCCCGCGGCCCAATCGGATTTGCGAATGGATACCCAGCGAAGGAATTACCCCCTTTGGTATCAGGAAGCGACGATCTTCTGCTTAGGGTATGTCAGGGGAGGATGCCGGCCAAAGTCTCCAAAGGCCAGTCGGCGACAAGACCTGATTCGCTGTATGGCTCGGCTGCTTGGCCAAGCTTGAGAGAAGTGGAGACCACAGCCAGAATCGGGATGACGCAGCAAATTTTCGTGAAAAGTGATTAAAATTGGCTAACCTTATGGCTGACGAAACGCCAGCTCAACCCGAGATGAATACCCCTGCGCCGGGCCCTGAGCCCCCTACCAAATTTGAGATTGGCGAAGAATTTGGGACGGCAAAGAGGAACCTGCCGCCGGCCAAGATTGTCCTGATCGGAGTTGGCCTACTGGCGGTCGTCGCCGCAATTGTGGCCTTGCTACAGCGGCCCACATCTTCGGCGACCGGCTCAATTGACCAGATGGTGTCAGTCGAGATTCCGAATCAGGGTTCGGTCATGGTCGCGCTTAATGTTTCGTTCATCAACAACGGCGCGAAACCATTCTGGATTCACACCATTAACGCTGATCTTGAAACGGCTGGCGGAACGTTTTCGGACGTCGCGGCATCGCCGGTAGATTTTGACCGGTACTACCAAGCCTTTCCCGCCCTCAAGCAGTATGCGATTACGCCACTGCAAACCGAAGCCAAGATCAACCCCGGCGCGCAGATCCAAGGGACAGTCATCTTCAGCTTCCCCGTCACACCAGATGCTTTCGCAAACCGCAAAGTTCTGAAGATCAGCATCCAGCCCTATGACCAACCTGCGCCCCTTGTTCTAACCAAGTAACTTTTCTGGACAACGGATGACGAAGGTTCAGCCTTCGAAGCAAAGGGAATGAGCGTTCGTAGGACTTGCGTTGGAAAGTTGAAGGGATTTAGCGTATAAAAGTCAGTTGGGACGCGCACGTCTCCCTCTCCGCGCGGCCAACGAAAATCTCAAAATCCAGGTGAGGTTTCCATGTCCAGTTTGACCAGCGCGCACCCTTCGAAGGGCCTCGAAGGAGTGGTCGCCACCACGTCCAGCATCTGCTACATCGATGGGGAACGGGGTGTTCTGGCTTACCGTGGCATCGACATTCACGAATTAGCCGACAAATCGAGCTTTGAAGAGACTTGCTACCTCTTGTGGTTTGGACGGTTGCCCTCCCGGGAGGAATTACGCGAACTGCGCGACCGCCTGGCGGAAGAGCGGAAACTGGATGCCTCGATTTACCATCGCATGCACCTCGTGCCGAAGCACGCCTTGCCGATGGATGTGTTGCGAACGATGGTTTCCACGCTCTCGTTTTTTGATCCAGAAGAAAAGAACAATGATCGTGAAGCCAACATCCACAAGGCGATTCGTCTGACTTCGCAGATTCCGATGATAGTGGCGGCGTACGACCGTATTCGGAAGGAGAAAGCGGTAGTTGAGCCGGACCGTTCGCTCTCCCACGCGGCGAACTTTCTGCTGATGTTAAATGGTGAGTATCCTTCCAAGACGGCGGAGCGCGCGCTGGACATTGCGCTGATTTTGCATGCCGATCATGAGCTCAACGCTTCCACTTTCGCGGCGCGAGTCACCGCGGCTACGCTTTCGGATATGCACTCGGCCATCACGTCGGCCATTGGTTGCCTGAAAGGGCCTTTGCATGGCGGGGCCAACGAGGCGGTGTTCCAGATTCTGCAGGCAATCGATAGCGCCGGGGCCGATCCGGTGCAGTACATCAAAGGCATGCTGGCGCAGAAGAAGAAGATTCCCGGCTTCGGGCATCGCGTCTATCACACCGAGGATCCGCGGGCAACGCACTTGCGCCAGATGTCCAAGGAACTCGGAAGTTCCAGCGGTCAACCGAAATGGTTTGAATACTCTGACGCAATCGAGAAATTTGTCAAGGCGGACAAGAGACTAAACGCCAATGTCGATTTCTATTCCGCGTCAACCTACCGCGCCCTGGGAATCGACATGGATTTGTTCACGCCGGTGTTCGCCGTCTCGCGTATCAGCGGGTGGACGGCCCATGTGATTGAGCAGTTGGATGACAATCGCCTGATCCGCCCACGGGCCGACTATATTGGTCCCTCCTATCCGCAACACTATGTTGCAATGGGAAAAAGATAGGTTCTCTGCCGCGCCAGGCGAGGAACCTGGCCCTGGTTGGCGAGCAGCTTCCTGCTAAACTCATTCCATCCTTGGCGTTTGCCGGAGCGCAACCCTGAATGTCCAGCAACCATGTTCCCACCGCGCGCACGCGAGTAGTGCGCGAACCTCATCGTGGTGTTTACGATCGTGAAACTGCTTACCGAATCCTTGACGAAGGGCTGGTTTGCCACATCGGATTTGTCGTCGATGGACAGCCGTTTGTAATTCCAACCGGTTATGGCCGGGCCGGCGACAACTTGTACATTCACGGATCGGCCGCGAGCCGGATGTTGAGAAACCTCGATCAGGGTGTTCCGATTTGCTTTACGGTTACGCTTCTGGATGGTCTGGTGCTGGCCAGATCGATTTTCAATCACTCCATGAATTATCGGTCGGTGGTGGTGCTGGGGACGGCGGTCGCGGTCAACGACCCGCAGGAAAAGTTAGAAGCTTTGCGGTTGCTTTCAGAGCACATTGTTCACGGGCGGTGGGCTGAGTCACGCCAACCGAACGAGAAGGAACTCAGAGCGACGCTGGTCATGCGTCTGCCGATTGCGGAGTTCTCGGCGAAAGTGCGCGAAGGCCCACCGATCGATGACGATGAGGATTATGGATTTCAAACATGGGCGGGGGTAATTCCATTGCAAATGGTTCCCGGGCAGCCGATTCCTGATCCCACGCTGGATTCCCGGCTCAGTATTCCGGCGTATGCGGAACACTATTCGCGGAAAGAGTAATTGCGATTAGGGGACGAGCAGCAGTTTGCCGGTTGTTTTACGCCCTTCGAGATCACGGTGAGCTTGCTGGACCTCTGGCAATGGGTATGTGTGTTCGATATGCAACTTGAGTTTCCCGGCGGCAATCATGTCGAAAACGGCTTTGGAACGTGCCCGCAATTCTTCTGCGGTGGCGATATAGTGGGGAAGCGAGGGACGCGTAAGGTACAGCGAACCCTTGGCCGTAAGCTGGAGCGGATCGAAGGGAGCGACAGGTCCGCTCGATCCTCCGAACAGCACCATATAACCGCGGCGACGGAGAACGCTTAGCCCTTTCTCGAACGTGGTTTTGCCCACGCCGTCGTAGACCACATCGACACCTCTGCCGTTAGTCAGTCGCCTAGTTTCAACCTCGAAGGCCTGTTTTGTATAGAAGATGATTTCGTCGGCGCCGGCTTCGCGAGCCAGCTTGGCTTTCTCGTCCGTTGACACGGTCCCAATGACGCGCGCTCCGTTCTGATGAGCCATCTGGACAAGCAGCAAACCGACTCCGCCCGCGGCCGCGTGTATTAGAGCTGTGTCAGCTTGCATAAGAGGATAAGTGTCATGGCTCAAATAGTGAGCGGTCATGCCTTGTAGCATGGCTGCCGCAGCTTGCTGATCGGTGATGCCGGAAGGGACTGGCACCAGGCGATCGGCGGGGACGGCCGCGTACTCAGCGTAGGAACCCAGGACACCTGTCCAAGCTACCCGCTCGCCGACTTTCAGTGATTTGACATCTGCGCCAATTGCAGTGACAGAGCCGGCGCCCTCCTGCCCCAGGACAAAGGGCACCGGTACCTTGTACCGGCCTTCACGTTGGTAGATGTCAATGAAATTGATGCCGGAGGCGGAAACTTTTACGATAGCGTCGTTCGGCTTGGATTCCGGGACAGGGAGGTCTACCGTTTGGAGGACCTCGGGGCCGCCCGGGCGCTGGACCTGAACTGCTTTCATGTTTGCGTTGGATTCCCAGAAACTCCGATAGATTCACAGGCGCGGCAAACATTGAAAAACCCTGTTTAGATTTGGAGTCGGCCTGCGACATTTAGCAGCACAGAGGGCAACTTTGCCTGGCTTTCGATGAGCGTGCCGGCGGTGGTCGTTGGTTAAGCGGCAGCGGCGATCGCGACGAACCTTATGGCCTCGACTGGATTTATGGTAACCTTTCCGCCCTATGCCTGAAGTAACGGAGGCCACCGGAGTTGAAGATTGACCCGTCAAAAAGCGGGTAGTAGCATTGGTAGGCGCAAACCGTAAACGCTGATAGCGGTCCGTAACTAATAGAAAACATGAGTATTGGTCGATCACGGGTGTTCAGCATTGTGGCGAGTTTGGCATTTTTTTGGAGCATAGGGTGCCAAACTGCCCAGAGACCCGCACCGCTTCTGCCGACCAAGCAAGCCACAGCGCCACCACTGGCTCCGAGCGCAACACCAGTCGCGATGTCACCTGTTCAGCCAGCATCAGCACCCCTGGAACAACAAGTCGAACCCAAACCGGACCCGGTCGTGGATCTCATCACGCAGGTGGAGAAAGAATACGAGGCTGGCGAGGACAACTACAAGGCTGATCACCTAGAGGCTGCCAAGCAGAACTTCGACAACGCCTTTAACTTGCTGCTGGAAAGCCCATTGGAAATAAGGTCTGACGAGCGACTGCAGAGCGAGTTTGATCGGCTTCTGGACAGGGTTAATGGTCTAGAGCTTGAGGCCTTACAGCAGGGAGACGGCTTCACTGAGCAGAAATCCGAGCCAGCACCGATCGATGAAGCGAATGAGGTTACTTATCCCGTGGACGCGGGGATCAAGGCGAAGGCCGAAGCGGAAGTCAAAGAGACGCATTCCGATCTGCCGCTGATGATGACCGATCCGGTTGCCAGCTACATCAACTATTTTTCGAACCGCGGCCGCGGTACCTTGGAGAGCGCACTGGCTCGCAGCGGCCGTTATCGGGACATGATCCAGCGAGTCTTGAAGGAGGAAGGGGTTCCGCAGGATTTGATTTATCTGGCCCAGGCGGAATCGGGCTTTCACCCGCTGGCGGTTTCGCGTGCGGGCGCACGTGGCATATGGCAGTTTATGGCCATCCGTGCACGGGGCTACGGTTTGGAGAGGAACTGGTGGGTTGATGAGCGGCAAGACCCGGAGAAAGCGACCCGGGCGGCGGCACGTCACTTGAAGGATCTGTATAACGAGTTCGGCGACTGGTATCTGGCGATGGCGGCTTACAACTCCGGCCCCGGAACCGTGCAGAGTGCTGTGAAGCGGACGGGGTATGCGGACTACTGGGAGCTTTACAAGCGGAATGTGCTGCCGAAGGAAACGCGAAACTACGTTCCCATTATTTTGGCCGTGACTATCATGGCAAAAAATCCGCTTCAGTATGGGCTGGAGGACGTGAGGCCGGAAGAACCGATGCCCTATGACGTCGTCAAAATTGACTACCCCGTTGACTTGCGGTTGGCGGCGGAGTGTGTGGACGTTTCAGCCAGTACGTTACAAGATCTGAACCCAAGCTTGCTTCGCTGGACAACACCCAAAGACGAAAGTTTCGCACTCCATCTTCCCGCTGGAACGAAGGACCGCTACCTGGCCGCCATCTCGGTCATTCCACCGGACATGCGGGTGTGGTGGCGTTACCATAGCGTTGCGCCCGGTGACACACTGGCCTCGGTGGCACATCTTTACCGTACAAGCACGAGGGTGATCGCGCAAGCAAACGGGATTGGTCCCGATGAGCAGCTAGCGACAGAAAGTAAACTCATTATCCCGATCGCGCCCGGCCACCATACGGCTGGAGACGACGGAGCCAGCTACTCACGCCATGCCACCAGGTACAAAGTCCGCAAGGGCGACACCGTGCAGCGCGTCGCGGATAATTTTGGAGTTCCTCCCGTCATGGTACGGCGTTGGAATCACCTCAAGGGCAACAGCTTAAGCGGCCGACATATTTTGTACATTTACCTTCCGGTATCGCCCGGGCAGGGACAAACTGTGGCTTCCAAGCGACAAAGTCCGAGGGATTTGCATGAAGCGAAAGAAACCGGTACGGTGCGGCACAGGGTTCAGCCCGGCGAAACACTTTATTCGATTGCCAAGTCCCACAACACCACGGTGGCCGCTCTACGGCAAAACAACGGCAATCTGGCGACACTGCGTCCGGGGATGATCTTGCTGATCGCTCCCGACCCCAGATAAGGGTCGAACTTTCCATCCCAGCAACTCTCGAGAGCAGCTGCAAGTTCCGGTTCCCAGTTTCTTACCCGCCGGTGTAAGATGCGGCCAGTGGCGTTACTGCGATGCGAAAAACTGCTGTGCTATAATCGCGGCCCGTTCGGTCAAATAGAAGAAGTCGGTCTTTCTTTTTAATTGACGCGGAAGTGAGCAGCATCTGGCCACCGAGCGCAGCCGGAAAATTCAGGAGGAGAAATGACTTTTGATGAGACGCTTTATCTGCGGGACGACGAAATGGACGACTTTGGCGACAGCGGCGGCTATGGCGAGTCGCTAGAAGAAGATTACGAAGAGGAAGAAGAGGAAGAAGAAGCAGAGATGCCGGGCGGAGTTGAAGTGGAAATAGAACCAGCCACGCCAGCTACCCCTGAACCTGCACCGGCGACGGGCGGTGGTGGCGGACCCTCTCGGCCCGCTGCTCCGAAGAAGAAGGCAGCTCGAAAAGCTCCTAAAAAGAAGAAGGCGGCAAAGAAACCGGCCAAGAAGAAAAGCGCGCGGAAACCCGCGAAGAAAAAAGCTGCCAAAAAGACCAAGAAATCGGCGCGCAAGAAGTCAGCCCGACGCCGGCGTTAAGGCTAACGGAACTTTCGATGTTGGAGAACCGCAGCTAACGCTGCGGTTCTCTTTTTATGTCTTGGAAGCGTGCGGCAAAATCGTCATTTCCTGCTCTGCACTGCCTGCAAGCATTTGGCATAAAGCTCGAGCAGGTGATTGGCGTACTCTTCCGGTTTGGCGGCGGTTCCTCCGCCCTGAAAGCCGACGCCGGCAGACGTGGTCCGGCCGTAGCCGGTGGTCATGGCCACAAATTTCATTAAGTCAAGAGCAATGTCCTCATTACGGCGCGCGTTACTGGGCGCGGAACCAGTATCGTCCATGAATGCCTCCGTGGGAATACGAATGCTGGGAACTTCGTCATCCATCAGGAACTCTCGGCAGGTCTTTGATGATAGCAGATGTCTCGGAGACTGCGGCGGCAGATGTCCAGCGCGATAGCCAAGTCGCGGATAACGAAGACAGATATTTCCGGCAACTGATCCAACCAATCTGCATTTATCGAAAAACGTGCTATTTCCGAGGCACTTCACTCATCAACGCGAGCAGGTTATGTTCGGAATCGCGGAAGAAGGTCATCCAAAGATCGTGATCGGGCATTCTGGCGATAACGTGGGGCTCGTCTTCGAAAGCGACAGAATTACTTACCAGCAGACGATAGGCAGCGTTGATGTCGGGAACGCGGAAATAAAGAATCGAGCTGGGGTGATCGAACTCCGGTTTCTCGGCAACGTCCAGCATGAGACGGACCCCGCCGCAATCGAAGAAAGCCAGTTTGCCAGCAGTGAATAACAGGCGCAGTCCGAGTTTGTCCCGATAGAATGCAGTGGCGCGCTCGATATCGTGGGCATTGATGGCAATCTGCCCTAATCCGGTGATCCCGGGAGACGTGGTTGCAGCATTCATCGCGAACCTCCTCGAGCAAGATTTAGTTAGCATAGCTAACAATATTCAATGACCAAAAGCAAGAGAAAAATTAAACGCCGCCCAGGAACAGCAGAGACTGCGGACCGCCTGCACTCGGCGGCGATCCATCTGCTACGCCTTGTGCGCCGCGAGGACAGTGCATCCGGCGAAGGTCCGGCACGGTTATCGGCACTATCGGTGTTGGTGTTTGGCGGGCCGAGAGCGCTGGGAGAACTCGCAGCTGCCGAGCAGGTGAAACCGCCAACCATGACGCGTATCGTCGCTGGCCTGGAACGAAGTGGGTTAGTACGCCGGGTTGTCGACCGTGCCGACACGCGCAAATGTCGCATTCACGCCACGGCGAAGGGCACAAAGCTGTTGCAGGCAGCGCGCAAAAGGCGAATCGACCATTTGGCTCGCGGTCTCAGCGAACTAGATCAATCCGACCTGCGGGTCTTGGATCAGGCAGCCGAGATTCTCAACGATCTGCTGAACAAGTGGGCTTGAACTCAATGCTGCGACGACGGCGATCAGGTTTCGACTCCCACAAAGCAGATCCGCCCAACCAGGTAATCAGAAGCCCGTTTGCTCTCTTTCAGCGGGATGACCTCAACGGGATAAGCCGGGTTATGAGGGCGGAGCAGAAGCTGATTGGCGGTGACTTCAACATATGCGACTCTGCAGTCCCCTTTCTGGTTCACCGCATACATGTTCGCCTCCCCTTTGCGGTAAGGCTTGAGCGAGTTGTAATGCCGATCAATTAACACGGTGGCGCCGGGCAGCAGGCGAGGATACATGCTCATGCCGCCGCGCGCATCGACGTTGATAATCACAAAACGTTCCCATCCGCTGCGACTTCCTTCGGTTTCAGCGCGCAGACCACGGAGAAACTTTTTCCTGAACTTCAGAATCTGTTTGACGTTCATGCTGACGATCAGGGGCTCGGTAGCAGCCACGGCGCCCTCGACCAGGAGAATATTTTCGAATTCATCGTCGGCAGGCGGCACAATACTCGCGCGCTTGTTGATCTCATCCTGATCGAGGAGATCGAGAACAGAGAGGTGCTGTACGCGAAGAACTTTATCCATGCCTTCAAGGCTGAGCCCGCGTTTGCGATTGAGGAAGTTGGAGATATGGGCCTGCTTGAAACCGGTTTGCTCCGCCAGGCCAAGGCCGGTCAACTGGCCGTCGTCGATTCGTTGCCAAAGCGCCTTGCGGAGATTCTCCTGCAACTTTTTGAATTTCATAGGATGAAATATAGCACCTCTTGTATAGCACGATGCTATTAAGATTTGGACTGATAACATCTGAGAGTAGATCGATTTCCACAGGGTACAGCGGCTTTCTACAGGCATTTGGGTGCTCGCACTTGTGACCCCAATCACCGCAACCGCTGACAGAGGAGATATATACAGTATGTGCTCTTATATCTCGTGGCATAGTGAGGACTAATGGTCACTGAACAGAACGATCATATCGCTGAAAGGGCGTTTGGCGAATTTCGGCGCAAAGTACGGGCGGCCGAGGTGCTCTCAGCCGCGATGGAACATGTATTGCGGTTGCTTGACTTCACTGGGAAGATCAGCGTGGTTGTGCAGAATGGACGGGTGCTGAAGTCGGGCTATGAGGAAGGATATTTCCGGCAGCAGTAAGCGGGAGATGCCGGGCAACTAAATAACCCAACCAGGTCCTCCGTAAGAGAAACGGGCCCTGTGCCGACGGATCGGCGCAGGGTTTTTGTTTTTGGGGATCTTCATCTGTCCGGGCGGTTTATGAGGAGGTGTTATGGAAGTCGATGACTTGAACATTGTGTTGTTGGATCTGAAATATTGCGAACGATGCGGGAGTCTGTGGCTGCGGCCGCGCGGCTCGGACGAAGTGCTCTGCGCATCCTGTGCGACCCAGATAACGAAACTACGGGTTGGTTGGGGAGAGAAGAACATGCCGTTGGTCTTGAGGACGACGATTCGAGCCGACGGGGAAAGCAGGGAAGTGGTGGTGATTTGCGGTGAGGGGGGTAACGCATGATGGCGGGCAGCAACCCAGATTTCCCGGCTGATGCCCTCCCACCCACAGCAAGAGAAGAGGAGATTCTCCCGTGCGAGCAACCGCTGTCAGAGTGCGCGGACCCCGATGTGTACGACGAATCGGTCGAAGGACATGACCGGGACTTGGGTGCACGTCCCGATCTTTGGCTGTATCGCGACCGAACTACAGGATTGCTCTGGCGATATACGCGACTAGCGGTAGAACTAGGGCGATTGCCTTCGCTGCTAGGGCGCGAGTTCTTTCGTGCTCGCGTCACTCGCTACGATGCGCAGACCTTTGAGGACTCTGTCATTTTCGTTCATGACCTAGAGTCTTGCCTGGACGCATTAGAGCCTGCGGATAAGATTGTGATCGCAATGTTGGCGCTGGAAGAATACACGCAAGAGGAGGCAGCGCGATATCTGCACTGCACGCAACGTACCATCATCCGGCATTTTGGAGAAGCTTTAGACCGATTAAGTGAGATTTTCCTGAAAAGGGAAATTTTGTGGCCGTTACCAGGCGAGAACACGATTCCGGAAAAATCTTGTCAAGAGGCAGAAACGGCCGGTTTTTCTGTAACTCATTGAGCAGAACGGAAAAATATTGGCAATAATATACTTGACACACACGAACAAAAGTAGTACATTTGTGACTATGAAAGCACCTGAGACTTTGGCCCAAGCGATTGTTTACTTTAGCGACCCTGACCGCGCTTTTGAGTACGCTAAGCAGTTGCGCTGGCCGGACGGCAAGATCACGTGCCCGCATTGCGAATCTGACAGGCACTCGTTCATTAAGACGCGCAGGCTGTGGTTCTGCTACGGATGCCAGAAGCAGTTCACGCTTAAGGTCGGTACGATCTTTGAAGATTCTGCTATCGGACTCGACAAGTGGATGACCGCTGTCTGGATGCTGGTCAACTGCCGCAACGGAATCTCCAGCTACGAACTTGCACGCGATCTGGGGATTACCCAGAAGTCGGCATGGTTTATGCTTCAACGCATTAGGCTTGCACTTCAGGAAAAATCGTTTGTGAAACTTGGTGGGCCGGAAGGCGGCCACGTTGAGGTTGATGAGACCTTCATCGGCGGCAAAGCACGGAACATGCACAAGTCGCGGCGTCAGAAAATGATGGCGATTGGACGCTATGCTGCTAAAACCGCTGTTATGGGAATGCTGGAGCGCGGTGGTAGGGTTCGCGCTCATGTCATCGGACAGCGGGACAAGAAACAGATGCACGATTTGATTAGGGAAGCGGTTGTCCCCGGCACTTGGGTTATGACCGATGAATTCCCTGCATACGATGGACTTTCGCGGGACTATACGCACTTGGTTGCGAATCATCTTGAGCGTTACGTTCACGGCAACGTACACACTCAGGGAATTGAAAACTTCTGGAGTTTGCTGAAGCGCGGACTTGGTGGAACCTATGTGGCAGTCGAGCCGTTTCACTTGTTTCGCTACGTAGATGAGCAAGCGTTTCGGTTCAATACGCGCAAAGATGACGAAGGCCGCAAGATCAGCGATCCTGTGCGGTTTGCTGAAGCTATGAGTCGCGTTGCTGGTCATCGTCTTACGTATGCTCATCTGACAGGTAAAGATCAATCGCCGCGCCACGAAGCGGCAGGGTCGGGGCCAGATCAAGTGCCCTTTTAGACCTTGCCATCATCGGCCTTCCTTGCTTTGCGGACGGTAGCAGCCTTACGATGCTGCTGCCGTTTTTGGCGTGCTTCGACTTTCTTTTTGGGAACTTGGAAAATAGCAGTCATGGCGCGTTCAAAGTTTTCGCGTGCCTTTGGGCCTTCGGTACATTCTGCTTGTTTCATTTATGGCCGACCTAAACCAACAGTTTATCGCGCTGATACAGGAGCTAAGCACGAAATTCGATGCGCTCCTTGGTGTCTTACGGGGAGTTCAAGAAGGCCTTAATGAACAAACCAAGGCTATAGATGTAGCTGCACAATCCCAAAAAAAAGAGGAACACGCCACACCAGCTTTTACGGAACTTCGCTTTCCCCGCTCCATATCCACAAAGGACTAAACTCGACAAGAAAGACGAGGAGCCATTTGAATGGCTCAAATTGTGGGTTGAGATTGCCGGTTTGTTGGTTGTCATCGCTTATGCTGGAGCTACGTTCCTGCAACTTAGGTTCATAACGGGATGGATCAACTGTCTCCGGAGCCGGTTGATATCGAAGCCGTACGACGCAAGATCGTGAGAGTGGTGGTCGGCCGGGCAGTCGAGTTGGTGGACGACGCCATCGCACACGTTAAGAACGGAAACGTTCAGGCGAT
>DASPTU010000108.1:0-5224 GCA_035623255.1 Terriglobales bacterium
ATCATCCGTGTCTCTGCGTCTCCGTGGTAGATTTTAGGTAATGCACGACATCGCTGCCTGGGCTCTGAATGTTGCCGCGTTGCGGGGTGCCAGCTACGCGGACGCCCGCATCGCCGACGATCGCCACCGCGCTCTATCGACGAAAAACGGCAAAATAGGCACCGCATCGGATTCTGAGTCTCAGGGCGTCGGCGTGCGCGTCATTGCAAACGGTGCTTGGGGATTTGCGGCATCCGAGGATCTCAGTCGCCCCGCGGTCGAGGCCGCGGCAGCCCGAGCGGTTGAAATTGCCAAGGCCAGCGCCAAGGTCAAACAGCATGACATTCGGCTCGCGCCCGAGAAGCCACACACCGCGGAGTGGACCACGCCGTTTCAAATCGATCCGTTCACGACTTCCGTCGAACAGAATCTGGCGTTGCTGCTGAGAATCGACTCAGAACTGCGTTCCGTCGCCGGCATCACACTGGCGGAAACCAACATGAACTTTCGCCGCGAGGAGCAGTGGTTCGTTTCTTCCGAAGGTGCAAATATCCATCAGACAAAGTACACAACTGGTGTCGGCTACGTCGCGTTTGCCTTTGCCGGTAGCGAAATTCAGAAGCGGTCGTACCCAAATTCTTACGGCGGTCAGTGGCAGAACAAAGGATACGAGCTGATTCATGAATTGAAGTTGGTGGAAAATGCCCGTCGTGTCGGCGAAGAAGCGGTTGCCTTGCTGCAAGCCGACCAGTGTCCTCAGGACACGTTCGACATCATCCTTGATGGCTCACAACTCGGTCTGCAAATTCACGAATCCATCGGACATCCCATCGAACTCGATCGGGTACTCGGCATGGAAGCGAACTTCGCTGGTACTTCATTTTTGACTTTAGATAAGCTTCGCAAGTTACGCTACGGAAGTGACTTGGTTAATGTCGTAGCTGACGCCCGCCAGCAGCATGGACCAGGCTTGGGCACCTTCGCTTTTGACGAAGAAGGTGTCCCAGCACAATGCACTCCGATCATCACTAACGGTCTGTTTACGGGATATCTTACGTCGCGAGAGACTGCACCGGTGATTGGTTTGAAGGCATCCGGTGGGATGCTGCGCGCCGAGGGCTGGAATCGATTGCCCATCATCCGCATGACGAACGTCAGCATTCTGCCCGGCGGAAAGCCACTGACCCGCGAGCAAGTCATCGCCGATACTGATCGTGGCATTTACATGGAAACCAACCGCTCCTGGTCGATTGATGACAAGCGTTACAACTTTCAGTTTGGCACCGAGATCGGTTGGGAGATCAAGAACGGTAAGCGGACGCGCATGCTGAAAAACCCATCCTACTCGGGAATCACCACGGAATTCTGGAACGCGATGGACGCCATCTGCTCGCGCGATGAGTGGGTGCTTTGGGGCGTTCCGCACTGCGGCAAAGGTCAGCCTCAGCAAGTGATGGGCACCGGCCACGGCGCCGCGCCGGCGAGGTTTCGCAACATTAAGGTCGGGAGTGCATACAAAGGTACGAGCAGCAATTAGCAATTGGCACTTGGTCCTCGAACCTCGATCGACCACCGGGATTTCCGAGTGCCAAATGCTGATTGCTGATGCTGATTGCTGATCGAATGCTAAACCAAGACCTCGCCGCAGACATCTTTCAAAAAATACACAAGCATTCCTCTGCTGATGAGGTGGAAGTCATCTTCTACGCCACCCGCAATGCCCTCACCCGCTTCGCCAACAACGTGATTCACCAGAATGTTGCCGAAGAGAACATTCTTGTCTCGGTTCGGACCGTTTTCGATGGCCGCACCGCCCGAGCTACAACCAACAAGCTCGACGATGAAAATTTGAAGCGCGTGGTGCAGGCTTCCGAGAGTCTGGCTAAGGTCCAGCAACCCGATCCCGATCTGCTGCCCATGGCTCCCAGCAGTGCTACCCGCTTGATTCCCAACCGTTATTTTCAAAAAACCGCGGCAATCAGCCCCGAGCAGCGGGCAGAAATCGTGCGACAAATCGTTTCCGTAGCACAGAAGAGTCAGCTGACCACGGCCGGCATCGTCTCCAATTCCGAGTCGGCGGAGGGGATCTTCAACTCGCGTGGACTTTCACAATGGCATAGCCAGACATCTTCGGAAATCTCCGTCACGATGCTGGCAGCCGATTCTTCAGGTTGGCAAAAGGCGAATTCTCCCAACAGTGACAACCTCGATGGCACAGCGCTGGCCCAAATCGCCGCGCGCAAAGCGGTCGAATCCGCGAAACCAAGGGAAATTCCGGCAGGGAAGTACACCGTCATTTTGGAACCAGCAGCCGTGCTTGACATGGTCGGCTTCATGTTTTATGACTTTGGCGGTCTGGCAATCCTTGACCAACGCTCGTTCTTGACCAATCGGGTAGGCACCAAGCTCTTCGGTGAAAACATCAGCATAACTGATGACGTCGGCCATCCTCTGCAGTCCGGTTCACCGTTTGATGGCGAGGGCGTTGCTCGGCAGACAGTGCAGTTGGTGCAGGACGGCACCGTCGGGCGGCTCGTCTATGCGCGCGCGACAGCCGAGAAAATGACGCGCTCGGAATTCAAAGACAAAGTTGGGTTGGTCGAGCCCACCGGCCACGGTTTTCCACTACCCAACGAAATCGGCGAAGCACCGATGAATATCGTGTTCGCCGCACCCAAAGATCCCCAAACGCTTGCTCAGATGATTGCTTCAACCGAGCGTGGGATATTGATCACACGCCTCTGGTATATCCGCGAAGTGGACCCCTACGAGAAAATCCTGACTGGAATGACGCGCGATGGCACTTTCCACATTGAGGATGGGAAAGTCCGCCACGGCGTGCGCAACTTCCGTTTCAACGAAAGCCTGATTCACATGCTTTCGAACGTCGAGGCGATGGGAACGCCGGTGCGCGCCAGTGGAGAGGAATCGTTTGACATGGTCGTCCCCGCAATGAAGGTCAGGGAGTTCAATTTCACGGAAGTAACAAAGTTTTAGCACTTGGCAATTAGCGTTTAGCCGCCAGGCGTTCGTGCTCGATCTTCTGGAATAAGACGAGACCATTTTGCGAAGGCGCGATAAGTGGGTCGCGAGCTCCTGTTACTCGCACTCAACCAGGAAGTGCAAGTCACGAGCACGCAGCAGATGTGCTGAATGCGCCCCCATTTTCCCCGCAAGTTCATGGCCTCCAAGAAGTTATCGCTGCCAGTTCCATGACTTCGGTAACTTTGCCGGGCTGATTCCGGGGTGTAATCTGCGGGCGTAATGTCGAATCCTGACTCATCTCCGGAGAAAGCCAAAGCCGGCGCTTTTCCCTGGAAAGAAAATGCGTCGTTAGAGGAAGAATCCGCGAGATCTGCCGGGAACGCGAAAAGAGCGTATGCGGACATGCAGAGCGCGGTGCGCTTTCCCATCCAATTACCGGTTGCAGTGAAGTCGCAATCCGGTGAGAGCCACACGCAAACGCAAAACATATCCGCCAACGGCGTGTTGTTTCAGGTAGTCGATGCGGAAATGCCAGTGGGTTCGATGGTAGATTTCACGATTTCCCTGCCCGCTGACGTTGTGGGAACGGAAACCGATGTGCGTCTCGACTGCAGAGGCCGGGTAGTTCGAAATTTTGAGGAAGCTGGACGTCACGGAGTGGGCGTCGTCATAGATGAGTATCGTTTCGACCGTCGCTAATGAGCGAGGGATTTGATGGCAAGCAGTCCAGTCAGAGCTGAAGAAAACTCGCGACCGCCGCAACTGGGTGAAGGCAACGGCCAGTTTATTCGCGTCATTGTGGCGGACACGCAGGCTATCTTTCGGGCCGGGCTGCGCAAGATTTTTGCCGTGGAAGACGACGTTCGTGTGGTAGGACAAGCCGAGACGCTGCCGCAGGCTTTCTCGGCGGCTCAGAAGTTCTCCGCCGATGTCATGCTCTTTGAGGCCGCGTTGGCGCCGAATCCGGTGGAAGCCGTTTCTGACTTGCTTCGCCAAAATCCGGGACTGCGCCTGGTCGTCGTCACTCCGGAGCCACAGGAAGAACTGACTTTGGAACTCTTCCGCCGCGGCGCGCATGGGGTCGTATCACGCGAAGTCGAACCTGAGCTTCTGGTTGATTGCCTGCGGGCGGTTGCTAAGGGTCAATCCTGGCTGGACAGCCGCGGAATCCAATGGGTCCTGCAAGCCTATCGCACGCACGGCACGCGTCCGGGAAATCCTCGCACCAAGGTTCAGCTCACGCCCAAGGAGTCACTGATCGTTTCCTGTGTCACTCAGGGCATGAAGAACAAAGAAATCGCTCAGCGCGTCGGCACCACCGAACAGGTGGTGAAGAATTATCTGCGCAAAGTTTATGACAAGCTGGGCGTGGCCGACCGTCTTGAATTGGCCTTGTATTGCCTGAACAATCGCGTTGTCGAGAACGCCCCCAAAGCCGATCCGAAGCCGGCTGCAGCACCGGGAAACCAAGCTACACCGGAAACCGCTCCTGCCAGCACGGAATCCCCAGAGAACGCCTCCTAATCCACAGCACCCAGCATTCAGCCAACGGGGGTACCGGCTAAAGCTTACCCTTTCAACTCTACGGTGTTATATTCATCGCGAGCACTCATCTGACATTAGGCATCGAACGTTCCTGCCGTTGATGGACAATTGCCATTTGCTAATCGCCTAAACGGCTGAATGCTGGCTGCTGAGTGCTGACTGCTCTCATGCGAGGCGAATCGTGAAAGGTGATACCAAGGTCATTGCGGTTCTTAATCAAGTTCTGAAAGCGGAGTTGACGGCCATTAACCAATATTTCCTCCATGCGGAGATGTGTGAGAACTGGGGCTACCACAAGCTGGCGAAGCACACCCGCTCCGAATCTATCGAAGAAATGACCCATGCCGAGAAACTGATGGAGCGCATCCTCCTGCTCGATGGCTCACCCAACATGAGCGATTATTTTCGAATCAACATCGGCCAGAGCGTAAAGGCGCAAATCCAGAATGACCTGCAAGTTGAGTACGATGCGGTCAAGCGCCTGAACGATGGAATTGAAACCTGCGTGAAGGTCGGAGACAACGGCTCTCGCGACTTGCTGGAAGAACTGCTTGTCGACGAGGAGGAACATATCGACTACCTCGAAGCCCAGCTCCACGCCATCAGCGAGATGGGTATCGAAAATTATCTGGCGCAACAACTGGATGAGAAGAAAGAGTAGCGAGGGCCTGGTCCTGGGACTCGCTGCTAGCTGCTACGCTTGCGGTTCCTTTGC
>DASPTU010000109.1:0-37078 GCA_035623255.1 Terriglobales bacterium
TGCTTGTGAGCCAAGTCACAAACGATGTTTCCAGGCCCATTCCGGCAAGTAAAGGGCGTTTCCTGATCGGGCGGGAATCTGCTTGCTAGTCATCCACTCTGACGCGGTTAGACCCGTAGGTGTATTTCGAGATCAGTGGGGTTTCAACGGCTTACGGGGAAGTCTCTGAAGGAACTATCTCGGTCTCTTCCCGGCCAAAGCGATAGTGGAGGATCCACGTGCTCGGAACCGGCTTCCCGTCAACTTGTGCAGGCTGAAATTGCCAGCGGCGGGCTGATTCGAGTGCCAAACGGGCAAAATACTTGCTTGGACCTGCCTTCTCGAGTGTTGCTGCGGACACGGCACCAGTGTCGTCGACATCCACCCGAACGTTGACCCGGATTTTGCCTTGAATGGTATTACGGGCGTTCCCCGATACATTTGGCAGAACTTTCTCGCTTACAGCACCTTTGACAATGCCATGGTGCAGGTTGCCAGCGGAAGCTGGAGGATGCGCAGGCTCTGGAGCAGGCGTGCTGACAGCCGGTTGAACGTGCTGTTGGGCGGTGGGAGCATTGAGCACTGGTTGGGCTTCCTGCTTGCGAGTAGTGCGCCGTGTTTTGACAGTCGAACTGCGGTGGGCCACGAACCACAGAGTGGCGAGTAGCGCGATCAATATGACTTGTGCGGCTACCAGCAATCCTGTACGCGACCTCTTACGAGCTACAGAAACTGAGGTGGGCTCCAGACGAACTTTGACTTGCTCAAGTGTGCTGCGCTGGCGCGGATCCAAGCGGAGACAATCTCTCGCTATGCCACGAAAAGGTTGAGGAATTGAAGCGGGAACGACAGGCTCCGTCTTTGCTTCTCGATTCCACGCGGGAGGATTCTGAGCGAGAGCCGCAACCAAGGTCATGCCTAGTGACCACACATCACTTGCGGCCGAAACCGCTTCGGTTCCAAGTTCGGGCGCATCGAATGCATCCGGCTCCGCGGGGTGGTAGTCCTGTTCTCCTGAAGATTGCAAGTTGTCGCTGGAAATTTTCAGGCGATCGCCTA
The DNA here is from genome assembly GCA_035623255.1 of Terriglobales bacterium. Lineage (GTDB taxonomy): Bacteria > Acidobacteriota > Terriglobia > Terriglobales > Acidobacteriaceae > JAFAGX01. The sequence continues at coordinate 1,039 of DASPTU010000109.1, forward strand.
CCGCCATGACGTTCGAGGGCTTCAGATGCGTGTGTACAAAACCGTTCTGATGCACGAATATGAGAACGTCGAGGATGGCCCGCAGCATCTCCTCCGTCTCGGCGGATGTCAGCGGTCTGTAAGGCAGGATTTGGGAAAGATTTTCTTCCGCGTACTCCATCACCACATAAATCAGAGATGCGGAGTTGATCTTGCACCGCCCGACCCGAAAGATCCGGATCAGGTTCGGATGCGAGAGTCTTGCAATAGCTTCCAGCCGCGAGACAACCCTCTCCGGCCCGCGTTCGTCGGCAGGAATGAGCTTGATGACAGCTTTTCGCGAAGGCTCTTCCGGTAATTCGGTGAGATAGACCTCACTGCCCCTGGAGCCACCCAGGCGCTGAAGGAGCGGGTATCGTCCATCAACTAGTTGGCCGTTGGAGGTTGCGAGCACTGCTCCAGCACTCATAGAAAATCTCGTTGCCACATTCTATCCGACATTGGTATCCAAAGGAGCGTTTTCGCGCAGCTATGCTGTCCTCTAAAGGGACATTTCTCTTGCTCTAATGGTCTGCATGTGTCGTGCTGTACGCGCGTTCATCCGGATGATGTACTTCCGAGTACCAGTGGCTGGGTCTATGTTGAATTTTTCTGGGGAGTATAGCTGAAAAATCGCGCCACGTCACTGCCTGTTAAGGCGGTTTCGGGACGGCACAGATAGGGCTCTCCAGGCGCGTTATTAACGACCGCCCTAGATTTGCCGATGCAGGTATATGTTACTGACTGATTGCAGAAAGGCGGCATTTCAATAATGTGTACCACTGGTTACCTATTCTCGGGCTGAAACTCCGTTCTGTCGGCCAGTCACTTCGGTAACTACCTCAGGCCACGGAACTTTCTTACCCTGCCAGTGTTTAGTCCGCATAACGGATATGCCTTGGCTCCCCCCTGGGCGATCTGTACAGGAGGAGCAAATTCATGAAGCGAGCGATATTGTTTGTGGCTGTACTTGCGCTCTCGGCGCTGACTTTCGTGGCCTGCGGCGGCGGAAGCAGTTCTTCCAACAACAACAATTCTGGGAACTCTCAAGCTCAGGTGTTTGTCACGGGAGAGGACGCGCCATTGCCATCCGTAATTTCCTTCTACATCACCATCAACAGCATTACGCTCAATAACAGTTCCGGCAGTCAGACCGTGCTTTCCACTCCTACGACGGTCGATTTTGGCCGCCTAATGGGGTTGCGTTCACTGTTGGGTTTTAACACGGTCAATCCTGGCACCTATACCAGCGCCACGTTCTCACTTTCGAATCCAGTCATCTACTACGTCACCATGACCCCAACGCCGTCCGTGACTCAGATGAATGGAACGCTCACCAACTCGACGGTTACCGTTGCCTTCCCGACAGAAAAACCGTTGACGGTTAGCAGTAACGGTCTGGCTGGTCTGCACATGGACTTCGATCTCAGGCAGTCATTGGAAACCACTGGCGGCCAGATCAATGGCACAGTCAATCCAACAATCGAACTCATGGCAGTTTCAGCTTCCGAGGAGTTGGGCCAAATCACTGAATTCGTCGGTTCGGTTCTCTCAACCGACAGCACCGCCAGCACATTTACTGTGCAAGGCCCGTATGGCTTCCAGGAAGTAATCGACGTCTCTACACAGTCGCCGGTCACGCAGTTTAGCGGCAGTTATACTCTGGCCAGCCTGCCTGTCAACTCCATCGTGGCAGTTGAGGGCACGGTTCAGGCGGACGGCAGCATTCTTGCCGCCGATGTCGAGGTGATCACAACCAACAAGGCTTTCGTCTCTGGGCGCATTCTTGCAGTCAATCCTGGCCCGCAGGTGACCATGTTCGTGGGTGAGGAACTGCCGAACCTCAGCCCAACCATTCCCATCGACACGGTTCAGACCATCGATCTGACTGGAGTAAGCCAGTATGACATTTGCTTCATGGACAACTGGCTCACCGGACAATTCTTCAACCCCAGCAGCCTCGTTGTTGGGCAACGCATCTTCGTGGGCGGTACGTTCCAGAGCAATGTATTCACTCCGCAGATGGTGTCGTTGCGCCGGCAGGGCGTCCTTGGGCAACTGGTTCAGAACAGCGTTAGCATCACCAGCGGAAACCAGGGTAGCTTCCAGATGCAGAATGATCTGCTTATGAGCTACGCCGCGGGTGGGGCGTTCACTGTTTATACAGGGAACCTGACAGTGTTCGAGAACATCAACGGGCTGGTCGGACTCGAGTCCGCGGGAGCGGCCAATCTGATCACCCGGGGGCTGGTCTTCGACAGTGGTGGCAAACCAGTCGTCGTTGCCGGACGCGTTCGCGTGTTACCGTAATTGACACTCTGAATCTTCATAGGGCGGCCTCGATGCCGCCCTTTTTCTTTTCTCCCGCGTTTAACGCGCGTTCTGTTGATTCGGATTACCCCGTATAATCGAGAGGGTGAAAAAGATCGTTTATGCTGCTTGCCCCCACGATTGTCCCGATGCCTGCGGAGTTCTCATTACTGTAGAAAATGGGCGAGCAACCAGGATTCAGGGCGATCCGGCGCATCCTGTAACCCGCGGTTTCTTGTGCGCTAAAGTGGCGAAGTACCTCGACCGCGTATATTCACCCGATCGTGTTCTCTATCCGATGCGCCGAGTGGCGCCGAAGGGACCTACCACAGCCTGTTTGGGGACGGGCGCCCGAGTAAGCCTGCCCCGAGCGCAGTCGAGGGGGCCGGACGCAGCACAATTCCGCACATCGTTTCAACGGATCTCTTGGGACGAAGCCGTAAGCGAAATCACTCTTCGCTTCCGGCAAATTTCCGCTGAGTTTGGGTCGGAAGCCATTTTGCCGTATTCCTATGGGGGCTCAACTGCTGTTCTGAATGGCGCTTCGATGGATCGGCGCTTCTTTCATCGTCTCGGTGCCTCGCAGCTGGCGCGGAACATTTGCTCAGCGGCGGGGGAAGCCGGTCTGAAGTCTGTGATTGGAGCGAAATTCGGCACTGAGCCCGAGCAATTCCGCCACTCGCGCTACATTATCGCGTGGGCTGCGAACATCCACGGCAACAACGTCCATCTTTGGCCGTTCATAGAGGAGGCCCGGCGGCAGGGCGCGAAATTGGTGGTAATCGATCCTTACCGAACTCGTACCGCCAGGTGCGCTGACTGGTATCTGCCCGTCAACCCGGGGACGGATGGGGCCCTCGCAATCGGGATGATGCAAGTCATCATCAACGAGAACCTGTTCGATGCTGATTACGTGCAGCGACATACCATCGGCTTCGATCAGCTTCGAGCGAAAGTGCAGGAATATCCGCTGCAACGGGTCTCCGAGTGGACCGGAATTTCCCAACCTGACATCAGGAAATTAGCGCGCGAGTACGCAACGACGCCTCCAGCCGTTATCCGCTTGAACTACGGAGTGCAGCGGTCTGAGGGCGGTGGAATGGCCACCCGTGCGATCACGATGCTGCCGTGTATTACCGGCTCCTGGAAGCAAGTCGGCGGGGGCTTGCAGCTTTCAACCAGCGGCGCATTTGGCTTAAATCGTGAAGCGATCGAGCGCACTGACCTCATGAGCAATTCTCTCGGAAGGCCGGCTCGCGTTGTAAATATGGTGGAACTGGGCAATGCCCTAAACAGGCTTCAAGATCCGCCCATTAAAGCGTTATTCGTCTACAACTCGAACCCGGCTGCCGTTTGTCCGAATCAGAGCGAGGTACTCCGCGGCTTGCGGCGCTCTGACCTGTTCACGGTGGTCCACGACCAGTTTTTCACCGATACGACCGATTATGCGGATATTGTTCTCCCGGCGACAACGTTCTTCGAGCACGAAGACCTGCAGACAGCTTATGGCCACTACTATCTACAGCTCTCGAACCAGGCGATCGAGCCTTTAGGCGAATGCCGCTCCAATGTTGAAGTGTTCCGCGCCTTGGCTCGCGGGATGGGTTTTGAAGATGCCTGCTTCAAAGACTCCGTCGAGCAGATGATCGACACGGCGCTCAATTCCCAAAACCCCTGGTTGCAGGATATCGATCGAGGGAGATTGGAGAGAGAAGGATCCATCCGACTGAACTTCTGCAACGATCCCACGGAAACAAGGGCGGCCGGGAGTGACACTCCTAACCGAGCGCCGATTCCTTTTCTCCCGTTCGCGGACGGCAAGTTCCCCACGCCGAGCGGCAAGGCCGAGCTTTACAGCCAATCCGTAAAGGAAGCAGGCCTGGATCCCGTAGTTCAATTCGTGCCCCCGGCCGAATCGCGTCACACCGCACAGGCCAAAGTTTTTCCACTCGAACTGTTGGCCCGCAAGGCGGACAATTTTCTGAATTCTACTTTTTCGAATCTACCCAGCATTCAGCGAATGGAAGAGGTCGGATGGCTTGAAATGAATGTAGCCGACGCACGAGTCCGCAGCGTTCACGACGGAGATACGGTGCGGGTCTTCAACCGCCGTGGTGAACTTCTACTTCGAGCCAAAGTGGACGGAACCGTCCAACCGGGAGTCGTCGGTGCCCGGCTTGCCTGGGCCAAATTGGATTCGCAGCAGCGAAACATAAACGTCCTGACCTCGCAAAAACTTACCGACTTGGGCAACTCCGCCACGTTTTATTCCGTCTTGGTTGAAGTAGAGCTTTTCAAGCCGGCTTCCACGGGCAACTGAGGCCGCGCCCTTGGACGCTCTCCGTAGAGCTACCGTATAATTGCGGTTTTCCATACTCCCATTTACTGAGGTAGAGGAGATTCGTCGCTCTCGTCAGGGTTTCCCTGCTGCAAGCAGGGTTTGGAAGGCTCGTGGGTTGCGGATGCCCAGCTCTGGGCACGGTTCATCTTCTTCATTCCCCAGCCTTTGCGGCTCCGTGATTGCCCTGCTGGGTATCATGCTGCTGTCCTGTTCCTTTCTCAGCGGCCAACAACAGGAAGTGATCTCGGGAATTGAAGTTCGCGGCAACCGGCGCATCCCCGCCGATACCATTCGGGCCCGCATCTTTACCAGGGGGGGCGATGTGTACGATGAGGCTGCCCTCGAACGTGATTTCAATTCCTTGTGGAACACCGGGTATTTCGAAGACATCCGCTTTGAGCGTCAGCAAACTCCTAAGGGCTGGGACATCATCATTTATGTCAAAGAACGGCCGACAATTCGTGAAATCAACTATGAAGGCCTGAGCTCAGTTTCAAAAAGTGACGTGCTGGACCGTTTTAAGGAACGCAAAGTTGGCCTGTCGGTCGAAAGTCAGTACGATCCCACCAAGGTAAAACACGCCGAAGTTGTCATTAAGGAACTCCTCTCGGAACACGGCCGTCAATTCTCGACCATCCGCACCGAGGTCCGACCCATCCCTCCCGCAGCAGTGAGTATCACGTTTGTCGTCAAGGAAGGTCCAAAGGTTAAAGTTGGCAAGATCACTTTCGTAGGCAACAAGCATGTCAAGTCGCGCATGCTGCGAAGTGCGATGAAGAACCTGAAGCCGATCGGTATTCCTCATTCCATCTTTCTGGAAAATCTTTTTGCCCGAACGTACGACGCTACCAAACTCGACGAAGATACCGAGCGGGTGCGCCAGGAATTTCAAAACCGCGGTTATTTCAAAGTGATCGTCAATGAACCCAAGACCGTGATTCACGACACAGGTCACAAGGGCTTTCACATTCCCTTACTCCAGGCCGGAGCGGGGAAGGCTGTTGATATCACTATGCCGATCGAGGAAGGCGATAAATACCGGTTGGGAGAGATCACGTTCAAAGGCAACAAGGCGATCCAGAATACAAAAGCGCTGCGCACTCTTTTTCCTATCAAGGATGGTGACGTTTTCGACCGCAGCAAAATAGGCAAGGGCCTGGAGGCTCTGGGAAAAGCCTATGGGCAGTACGGCTATATCAATTTCACTTCAGTGCCTGAAACTCGCTTCGACGAAGAGAAAAAACTCATATTCATCGATATCGATGTGGATGAGGGGAAGCAGTTCTATGTGCGGCGTATCGAGTTTGAAGGCAATACCACCACTCGCGACAAGGTAATCCGGCGCGAAATTCTGCTCGAAGAAGGCCAGGTTTATAACCAGCAGCTGTGGGAAGTCAGCCTGCAGCGCTTGAATCAGTTAGGTTTTTTCGACACGTTGAAGCCGGATGATCCCAGCGTCACGGAACGTCATTTGGACGAAAAGAATGGCACGGTCGACCTGTTGTTGAAAGTTAAAGAGAAGGGGAAGAACAGCATCGGCCTGAGCGGCGGTGTGAGCGGCCTCGCGGGAACATTTATTGGCCTCAGCTACGCAACAAATAACTTTCTGGGTAAAGGTGAAACGCTGAGCATTTCCGCCAACCTCGGTAATCTTGAGCGCAGCATTCAATTCGGCTTCACCGAGCCTTATTTATTCGACCGGCCATTGACGGCGGGTTTCAACATCTACTTCACGAAATTCATATTCGATCAGGCCCGCGAAGCAGCGCTGCTCACCGGTCAGCAAGTCAATCTTCCGAGCGCGCTTCAGGAAAACCTGCAGAACTACACCCAATCCAGCAAAGGCTTCACGGTGAATTTTTCCTATCCGATCCGGCGGTCATTCAAGCGTGTGGGAATTTCGTATCAGCTTGACAGTTCTTCGATCGTGGCGCTCACCACTGCCTCGAAAACACTCTTCGACTTTCTGCAGTTCAGCGGAATCAGCGGCCCCAGCGCACTCAACGGGATTGTTACCAGCAAAATAACACCAAGTTTCACCATGAACTCGCTAGACAGAGCGCTCTTCCCGCACAGGGGCAGCAGCTTTTTTGCAGGCCTTGAATTAGCCGGCTTGGGTGGAACTGTCAGAACAATTCGCCCCGTTATCTCGTACAAGCACTTCATTCCAGTCCAGAAGAGACGCAACACGGTCGGTTTCAACGTTACGGCGTCGTTCCTGAGCGGATATGGCGGGTTGGTGCCGCCGCCGTTCCAACGTTTTTATGATGGCGGTGAAAACGATATCCGTGGTTTTGATATTCGTTCTATCTCTCCTGTGGCCTTTCTGCCTACCAGCACATCGACTCCGCTTCGTAATCCCGACGGCTCGGTTGTGCCGAAGAATCCCGCCAATCCGCTGCAAGGCAACTACACGATTCCCATCCCGGTCAATCAAATCGTCTTTCCCGGCGGCGATTTGAGCATTACCGGAAACCTCGAGTACCGAATCACTATTGCGGGGCCAGTCGCATTGGCGCCGTTTTTGGACACTGGAATTGAGCCCATCCTGCGTGATTCGCAATTGAAAATTTCGACCACGCAATTGGAGATGCTTAACGGCACCGTCTTCGGCTGTCCGGGATTGGACATTGCATTCAACTGCACGGGAGGAGTGAAGGAAACATTCTCCCAATATCTGCGGCCGCTTAATGGAACTAACTGGGTGCCAAGAATGTCGACTGGGCTGGAGTTGCAGGTATTTTTGCCCGTCATCAATGCCCCATTCAGAATTTACTGGGCCTATAATCCGTTGCGCCTCGATGAAATTGCAAATTCCCCCATTCCGATCACTCGCAGCATGTTCCCACCTGGCGCTGCGGGCGATTACACATTCCAAGTCTCGAAGAATGCTTTTGGGCCGCCGTACCTACTACGCGAACCGAGAAAAACATTCCGCTTCACCGTGGCAACCACGTTCTGAGCTTGCGTCGATTTTCCACAAGCCAACCACCGTTTGTATGTATGAATGGAGAATTAAGTGCTCTATCGCCCTGTCTAACCAGGGCAAAGATGTAATTAGTACCTAACCTGGTTACATGATCGCGGATTTTTGACCTAAGGTAATCGCCCTAAGAACAAAAACCTGTTGAGAACTCATGTATAGAGGCATGCAAGCCGATTAAATTCCATCTGCGACGATGTATCTGTTTCACATAATCAACTTCCTCCTGGAATGATTGTTATCGAACCGAGCGGGCAGTGCCTTTGGGGTTTGCACGTTTGCTGTTAACAACTTAGATCAACGCTTCTCAATCTAGGAATTTGCGACCGTGGCGCTCATTTCCCCGCTCCACTGAAGCGGAACTGCCGTTACAGTTGTGCGAAGTTGCGGAGGAAAAAAAGAGCCTCAATTCCTGGAATCACCCGGATGTTGGCACGGAGAGTGCAACCACAATCCGACAACCAGCCAAAATCTACCTGTTTCCTTCGTGGCTGGATGGCGAAGTGTGGGTGCGGCCCTTTGCAGGCCGACCTGCTGAATTGCAACTCCTGGGAGAACTAGCATGAAGGATAAGTCTATTCGGCTGGGTCCACGGGAGCAGCAGATCGCAGATCTGCTCCTGCAGGGCTGTGACAACTCAGAGATCGCCAAACAGTTGAATATGGCGCGGCGCACGGTGAAGGCGCACTTCAATCGGCTGTTTTTGCGATTTGGAATCAGAAGCGGCATCAAGCGGGTAAAACTCGCAACACTTTTATACCGGAGGCAATTATGTTTGGAGGGCAACGCCGCGGAAACCGCACTCCCAATGCAAGAGAGCAGCGAGTCATCGAACTTGTCGCCCAAGGACTCAAGAACAGCGAAGTCGCCCGATCTATCGGAACTACGGAGCACGTCGTCAAGAATTATCTCCGGGCGATTTACGACAAACTCGGGCTCTGGAATCGGGTCGAACTAGCCTTGTGGTATGAGGCGCGCCGGCACGAAACCCCGGCACAAATCTAGCTTGACTCACATCTGTTAGGCCGCCTGGCGAATGGAACTGCGTGGGTATCGTCCCGTGATCCTGCGGATCCAGCCGTGCACTCGATGGATGGGTCCAGCGCCGGCGAGGAACATAAGCGGACATTCTCCCGGTACCACCTGAATACCGCGTTCCCAGCAGAACTGAATTGCCTTTTCACTCACAGCTCCCTGACCATTCGCACGATACATCCAAACCAGTCGTACTCCGGCCGCGTCGCAATCACGCACAATAACATCTGTGGTTTCTGCTGCGGTCATAAGTAGCGCCGCTTCGACGGGTGGCTGGACATCCTGGACGCGGGCGAAGCACGCCTTGTCATAGATGGCCTTGACGTGCGGGTTCACTGGAACCACATCGAAACCGCGTTTGCTCAGTTCCCGAAATAGGTAGGCACTGAAATGCTTAGGGTCCCGCGACACGCCCACCATTGCGATGCGTTTGTGAGCCAGAAAATGCTGAATAGCTTCCAGCGATGCTTGCATAGGGATGGACCTCGGTCGGTGTCACACTATGCTTGTAATTGTCCATCAGCAGTGTCTGTGATCACTGCTTCAAGTGACCGCTAGAGGGGAACAATGTTAGTCGCAGGCCCTGCGAGCGGCAGGCTCGAATTGATCGAGTTGCGCATCGCGCTGATTGGTGAGTTTGCCATCGGGCGTTTTGCCGTAGAGGTCTGCGCCGGGGCAGTAATAAAGTCCAGTGTGCAAGTCTTCCCAGACTTGTACATTCGGATTACCGAGATGTGCAGGTGCAGGCGGGGCTTCCGCTACACCCAACCCCACCAGTACCCGCTCGAATAGCGTCATCGATGGCTGTGGGGTTTTGTTGCCGGCCACTTTCCCTACTGGAGGCCGGGAGTTTGAACCCAAGGCAACCAGCATCAGTACAACTGCAGCTGTGATGATTGATATGTCCCCGCTATGTTTGACCAGCCATCCGGATTCCTTCGGCTCTAAGGACTGTAACCACTTGCGAGCCTTGGTTGCGGAAGTCCACGGAGAAACGTGATCCTGCGCAGCAGGTTCAGGAACCAGAGCAAGCTTGTTTTCTTGCGCGTCGGTCTCAGGCTCAGCAATCTGATGAGCCAAAGCCAGAGCGGTGCTGCCATCAGTCGCAGGCGAAGCCGTAAGGTTTTCGGCGTGCAAGGGCATTTCCGCAATTACGCCGGGCGCCAGCTCGTGGTCAGCGTCGGGCCGTGCTTCTGCCGCTTCGCTCCTTGCGCCGGGTTCGTCCGAAGTCTTTGGCTTGAAACGTGGCTCCACAAAGCCGGGTTCTTCGAGGGAGATCCGGTTGCCGCATTTTCCACAGAACTTGGCGTCCTCACTGATTTGAGAGCCACACTTGCTGCAAGTGGAGCGCAAGAGTTGCTCGAGCAGGTCGGGAAAGTCTGCTTCCGGTAACGCCGCTTGCAGCGCAAGCTCCGGCGTCGGCCGCGGCGTGCCAGTCGGCAACGCGGGCTTGACCGATTTCGCCGCCTCTTTGCCATTGGTCGGAAGCAAGAAATCCTTGCTGGCCGGTTCTGTCACCAAACGATCAAGGTGCGGCCGCAATTGCTCCAAGGCCTGCAGCACGCTTGCGCGCTCACTGGCTAAAGACTGCTTCCATTCCACTTCGGCCGCATGCGAGATGACTTCACCCATCAAACCCGCCATTAGTTGATAGGTTTGGATCTGTTCTTGCTGGATAGGATCAGGTCTGCGGAAAACCAGCTGCAACACAGCAGCAATGCGCCCTTCGACGTAAACGGGGAAGAACACTGGAGAGTTGTCACTCCTTACCAGCAGTTCAGAGCGCGCATCATTTGGGCTTCGATGAAGCTTTTCTTCCTCAAGCAGGAAACTAGATACATCAGCGGTAATCGGGCCGCTGAAACCGGCAAGGGATTTCAGATTCCCCGTTGCGGCGCAGTACGTAACCTTGTTGTCAGCTCTGAGAGCAATCGCGATGCCTGTTGCATTGACGATCCTTCCCAGCCGCGTGACGATCAATTTTGCCGCGGCGTTGACGTCATACCGCTGTGACCGCAACAACTCCTGCGTTTCCGCGACTACCGCCAGGCTGGCGGCCGAGTCGACCTCCGGTTTTGAGCGGCGTTGCGAATCATTCTGCTTCTGGATGATGTACGCAGCCTGAAGAATTTGCTGAAAAGTTGCCTCATCCAGCTGGTTAATCGAATGCGTCTTTGCGACCTGCGGCTGCACTCCTTCGGCCCCTGTTTCCTTAGAAGTACTCTATCATTCCCGGTGCAATTCGCAATCCAAAGCGGCCTGGGTCTCAGGGGAAAACCCGATTCCGGCAGTCCGGAGTCGAATCCGGAACCGCTCTGCAAGTGCTTTAAATGCTTCGGTTATGCTTTCAAATCATGGCCCCGGGCCCGTGCCAGCACTTGGTTCTGACGGGTGACCCTGATTCTCTCGTAACTATTACGCACAGGCCAGCGCGCCGGGTTGTGCAAGACTTTGCACTTTGGATGGACTACCTCTCGAGAACAACCGGCTCTGCGGTAGGTGACGTCTCGTGACTGAGACTGAGATAATAGTGAACCGCTGGCGTGATAATTAGCGAAAGGACCATCGAGATTAAAATCCCGCCGATTACTGCGATCGCCAGCGGCTGCAACATTTGCGACCCTGCCCCGATAGCAAATGCGAGCGGCAGCATTCCGGCCACGGTAGCTAGGGCAGTCATCACAATGGGGCGCAGCCGCCGGCGGCTGGCCTGGAGCATTGCATCGTAATACGAGAAGCCAAGAGCACGAAACTTATGTTCTGCATCGAGTAGCAGAATTCCATTCTTGGCTACGATGCCAATGACCATGATCATCCCCATGAATGAAGATACATTGAAAGTTGTTCTGGTAATCAGTAACGCAATAAACACACCCGAGGTAGAGAGCAGCGCCGAAGCCAGGATCGCGACCGGCGCGGCAAACGTACGAAATTCAAAAAGCAGCGTGATAAACACTAGAACGATCGCCAGCGCCAGGACGAACACTAAATCGCGGAATGATTTTTGCTGTTCCTCATATGTCCCACCGTATATGACGCGAATGCCCGACGGGAGATGTAGACCAGAGACAGTCCTCTGGACGGCAGCCATGCCACTACCGAGGTTGGTTCCCTCCAGACGGGCGGTTACGGCGACGTCCCGTTGCAAATTTTCGCGGCGAATCTCAGTTTGCCCCGGGAGCTCGGTGACCGTCGCTAGCGCCCCTAACGTGGCCGTCCTGCCGGTGCTGCTGACAAGTAACGTGTTCTTGATCGCGTCGAGGGAAGCGCGTTCTGACGCAGGGAATCGCACCCGTACAGTGTAAGCGCGGTCGTTAACAACGACCGGAGTTGATGCTGGTTCACCTCCCACAATGGCCGCTGCGTCCGTGGTGATTTCTTCGGGAGTAAATCCCGCTCGCGCTGCAACTGAAGGATCTACCTGGAAAGTAACCGCCGGCCCGCTGATCGTGTTCTCGATTCCATTCAAGATGTCGACCACGCCGGGAATCTTGCGAATCGCCTCTGCAACTTTGGGCGCCCACTCGTTGAGCACCGTCGGATCCTGTGAGAAGAGTTTGATCTGGATGGGTTCCGGAGCGCTGGTCAGGTCGCCAATCATGTCCTGCAAAATCTGAATGAACTCAACGTCAAGCTGGGGTTCCTGCTCTGTAACTTTCGCTCGCGCTTCGGCGATGATGTCGTCAATTCTTCGGCTGCGGTGTTGTTTCAACAGTACCGAAATATCTCCGGTATTAGCTTCGGTGACAGCCGCCAGGCCCAGTTGCAATCCTGTACGGCGGGATGTGCTCTCCACCTCCGGTATCCTCCGCAAGATCTGTTCTACGTGCGATATCACGCGGTTCGTCTCTTCCAGAGAACTGCCCGGTGGCATGATGTAATCGAGAACAAAGCCGCCTTCGTCCATCGCAGGAAGCAAGTCCGAACCCGAGAAGCGGTAACAAAGACCCGACACCACAATCAGCACGATAGCTCCGCCCGCAAGCCATAACGGCTTGCGCACGGCACGTTCCAGGCATCGGTGATGAAAGTCGACAATCTTGCGGAAAAAGCCGGAAAGGGATGCTTCTTCTACTTCCAGCAGGCGGGTGATGGACTCCTCATGCTGGTTGCTTTCATCCTGGTTCGTCACGGTGGAATGCCGCTTGATGAAATAGAGACTCAGGTTGGGCGTCCAGGTGAGTGCCAGTGCCAGGGACGTAAGAAGCGCCACCGCCATAGTTACAGCGAGAGCACGAAAGAATGTGCCAGTGACGCCGGTGATTGAGATAAGCGGTAGAAACACCACAATCGGTGTTACCGTCGATCCCACCAGCGGAACCGTGATTTCGTGCAAGGCGCTGTGAATGGCCTCTAGCCGGTTCTGGCCGGCATCGCGATGCAGAACAATGTTCTCGACAACGACTATGGCATCGTCTATGACCAAACCCACCGCTGCAGCAAGACCTCCCAGAGTCATCAGATTGAAGCTTTGATGTAACAACCTGAGTGCCACGAAGGTCACCAGGATCGTGACCGGAATTACTAGACCGGCCACGATCGATGTACCCCAATCGCGCAGAAAAACGACCAGGATGATGGAGGCCAAAATTAAGCCGAGCAGAATGGCATCACGGACGCTCTTGATCGATTCCTTAACGATGATGGACTGATCGTAAAACGGGCTGATGTGAATGCCGGTAGGGAGGGACTCTTCAATTTGTGCGATTTCATGGTGCACCTCATCGGCCACCTGCACCGTGTTGCTATCCGGTTGGCGATTGATGTTGAGCAATACTGCTGGCTTTCCATTGCCAGTCACGATTGTGTACACAGGTTTGACCGACTGGTTCACGCTGGCGATATCTCCAATCCGGATTGGAATGCCAGTCTGCGTCGTCTTAACCACAGCGCTGGCGATCTGGTCCGGTGTGCGCACTTGCCCGCTGATCAGCCCAAGCACGAGCTGGTGATTGCGTTCAAACAATCCTGGCGAATCGATCAGGTTCGTCCTTCGCATCGTGTCCAGGATGTCCGTGACGGTGACATTCGCCGTGAGAAGCTTGGAGGGATCGGGAACAATGTGAAATTCTGGTGTCTGCCCGCCCTGGACCAGAACGGTTGAAACACCATCCAGCCGATTGAGCCTTGGCTTCATCTCGTATGTAGCCATTTCCCAAAGCTGTGTCTGCGGAAGGCTCGCCGAGGTTACGCTGTACCCCATGATTGGGAAGCTAGCAAAGGTCATCCGGTGCGCCTCCACCGTGGCCGTAGGTGGCAATTCAGGTTGCACGCGGGAGATGGCCGCGTTGACGTATTGCAGAGTCTGAAACATGTCGACATTCCAGCTGAAAAACAGATCGATCTCTGCGGAACCGCGGCTGGTAATGGATTGCACTCGCTGCAGGCCGGGCACACTATTGACGGTTTCCTCGAGCGGACGGGTGATGGTAACCATCATTTGATCGATCGGCATCACCCCGTTGTCCACTGCAATCAGGATTCGTGGGAAATTGGTCTCCGGGAAAACGGAAACTGGAATGGTGAACGCCAGGTATGCGCCCAGCATCGCGATGGTGATGATCAGGAAGAGCACCGGCTTGGAGAACCGAGCGAACCAGTATGTATGTTCAACCTGATTCACTCACGGGCTCCGGCGTCGGATTTTTCTGTTGCAGGCTTTTCAGCCGGCGTGCTGGGCTCCTCCACCTTGATTTTCGCCTTATCAGGCAGGCCGTACGCGCCGGAGGTGACTACACGCTCCCCGGCCTGTATTCCCTCAAGAATTTGGACCTCATCTCCTTCGCGTAGACCGACCTTCACTTCCTTTTGATGCGCTCGTCCATCAGCACCAGCAAGCATTGCCGATGTCTTGCCATCTTCAGCAGTAAGCAGGCTTGGGGCCGGAATCACCACTGCGTCTGGAACGGTTTGTGCCAAGATCGTCAGCCGCACGCTCGTGCCCGGTTTCAGATGTCGTTGCGGGTTGTTGGCACTTACCCAAATCTCCACGGTTGTACTGTTGGGATCCAGTGCCGGGCTGATCACGGTGACCCTGCCGTGTACTGGTTCCTCCTCGCCCGGTGCTGTGATGTCCGCTTTTGCGCCGATCTTTAACATTGCCGCCTCGGGTTGCGGAATATGGGCACGCGCAATCACTTGGGAGATGTCCATAACCGTCAGCAGAGGAGCGCCGGTTGTGGCCATTTCACCTGGATAGAGTGGGCGTTCAGCTATCACGCCGTTGATCGGGCTGCGAATCTCGGAATAGCTCAGTTGTGCCTCTGCACCCATGTACTTGCCTTTTGCTGACTCCAGTTGGCCCGCGGCCGATTTCATGGTGTTCTGTTTTCCGATGGCTAGCAGGGCATCCAGGTGTTTCTGCGCCATCTCGTACTGATTGCGGGCTTGCGTCAGATCCACGCCGGATTGATCGAGTTCCTTGCGCGGCAGCGCGCCCTGCTGAAAAAGTTCCTGGCGGCTGTCATAGATTTTTTGCTGCGCATCCAGCAGTTTCTTCGCAGCTTGGACGTCAAGCTCAGATTTCTGGATCTCCAGCGGCAAATCTGAAGCTGTACTGATCTCGTATGTGGCCTGGGCCTGATCGTACGAGCCTTTGGTGTCCTCCGTGGCTGCAGTAAGATCTTTGTTTTCGAGAACAGCAAGTAATTGGCCTTCGCGGACAGTGCTTCCTCGATTGACATAGAACGTCTTCACGGGAGCGCTTATCTTAGGAACGATGGCTGACTGCGCCAGCGGGAACAGCACAGCTGCAGTGCTTACAAGCTGTTCGATTGTTTTCTTTTCAGCAGTCGTTACCTGGACGGGAACCACAGGCTCTTTTTCACCGGCCTCTTTGGAGCAGCCGGCGCAAAGCAAGCAGATTGCTGCTGCTGTCATAGCTCTCACCCACACCTGTGTGTTAGAGGGCGCTATTCGCAGCATCACAGAGTCCCCGTTAATGTCTGCAGATTTGCCAGTGCCACTCGGTAGCGCGCCTGGCCATCACTTAGCGCGTTTCGTGCCTGGCTTAAGGTATTCTGAGCATCGACAACCTCCAACACGATGGCCTCGCCTGCCTGATATCGCATCGTGGTCAGCCGCAAGCTTTCGGCGGCCAGTTCAGCCGAACGCTGCAGGGACTCCAATTCGTCTCGCGAAATTTGTGCTTCCTCGTAAGAATTTCGCAGCTTTGCTAGTAATTGTCGCTGGGCAAAACTCAGCTCAACCTGCGCCTGCTGTCGCCGCAAAGTGGCTTGCTTCAGCTTGCTGCGATTTGCGCCCCAATTCCAGATTGGCAGCTGTAGCGTGGCGGTTCCGGCGTAGCCCAGATTGTGGATTGGCAGCTTGGTGACAGGATCGACCCCATTAATGGCAAAATGATTCGCATCGATACCATAGAAATAGTCGACAGCGACTGAGGGTAAGAATCCGTTCCACGCAACGGCCACCTCCTGATTTGCCTCTCGTACCGCTGCCAGGGCAGCACGCAAGTCAGGATTCTGGTTGGCTGCGGCGGCTTGGACTTCGGCAAGCGTGGGGAGTGGTTCGGGAATCTGCAGATCATCCACAACTGAGAAATCCTGGTTGAAGTCAGGGAATACAAGCACCGCCAATTCCAAGCGGCTGCGCTCCATTTCCAGTTCAGCTTCCTTCAACGCACGCTGCTGTTCCTGAAATTGAAGTTCGGCTTTTATAGCGTCGGAGTGTGCAACTTCTCCGCCTGCTTCGAGTTTTTGGCTGATGCTCAGAAACCTGTGCGCTTCACTTGCGGCACGCTGCGCCGTGGCATATTTTCTTTGCGCCACGACAAATCCGTAGTATGCCTGGACGATCGTTACCACCAGCCCGCGCGCCGCAACCTCAGACCGCGCCCGAGCTACGGCCTGGGCCGCCAAAGCCCGGCGGTATTCCGCGACAGTCGCAAATGAAAATTCTTGGTGCACATCTCCCTGGCTGACATATTCGTGGACGCCATTGTTAGCTATGTAACGTCCGACGCCCGGGATGCCACTACCTTGGGTATAAATGAACGAGGTATTGAAGTTTACGTTGGGGAGCAATGCCGCGCGGCTTTGTACTTTGTCTTCCTTCGCCACGCCAAATTCGGTGCGGGCTGCGAGATACTCGGTGTTAATCTTCTTGGCCCGTTCCAGAGCGTCCTGCAGCGTCAAAGTGATCGGGATTGTGCCGGAACTCGCTTGGGCGTTGGAAGGGATGACCTGGCTCCGTGAGGTTTGAACGAAACCTGCCAAGCTGATCAGAACGACTCCGACATGCGCCATCCAATGCTGCACATTGGTTCCCAAACCTGTCATGTTCAAATGCTCAAGGAATGAACATTAAGGAAAGCTGAAGTCAATGCTCTGGATTCTCGCCGACCAGGAAGACTCAGTTTGTCGGTAGTTCAACCGTCATGCGGGTACCGTGGCCGGAAGTGCTTTCGGCGGTGATCGTTCCCCCGTATGCTTCGACTAGCGCTTTGGCGATCGCCAGGCCGAGGCCGAAGCCGCCAGTCCCACGATTGCGCGACGGGTCGCCACGATAAAAGCGCTCAAAGATATGAGGCAGTTCCTCAGGTGGGATGCCCGGGCCGTGGTCCTGGACCGTGATCTGGGCCGGCCCGCCATTCTTGCTCGTCAAACTCATCTCGACTGACCCGCCCTCGGGGCTATAGCGCACAGCGTTTTCCAGCAGATTGGACCAGACCAGCTGCAGATCCTCGGGGTCAGCCCGTAGCGGAATCTGGCCATTCTTGTGCAAATGGACGGAGGTTCCGCGCTCGCTTGCAAAATGGCGAATGCGTTCCACCGCTTCGTCACAGGTTGCGCCGACGTCGATCATTTGCAGGTCGCGGCGCAAAGCGCCGTGCGCCCACTGTTCGGCGCGCGCCAGCCGGAGCATCCACTGTAGAAGCTGTTCCAAACGCTGAACGTCCTCCAGGGAGTGTTCCAACCCTTGCTGATATTCCTCGGAAGATCGTGGCCTTTGCAGGAGAGACTGTACGGTGGACTTGAGCACAGCGACCGGCGTCTTTAATTCGTGCGCGGCGTTGCCCAGAAATTCTCTCTGTTGCACAAATGAGCGTTCGAGACGGGCCAGCATGTTGGTCATGGATTGCAGCAAGGGACGAAGCTCGCTTGTGCGCTCCGCAGTCTCCGGAACTCGCAGCACCCAATCCTGGCTCGAAACCAGGGCCGCACGTTCTGCGAGTTGCTGTAACGGTTCCAGTCCACGACGAATTCCCCAGAGCGCCAGAAGGACCGTTATGCCCAGCAAGAGAGCGCACCACGCCCCAATAGAGATTCCAGCGGCGTTGACCTGCTGGTCCAGCTGGTTCAGCGGAGCGGCATAGAAAATGGTCAGCGTCTGGGGGCGGAACGCCGGGCCCTCTTCCCGGTCGAGCACTGGGGCTTGAAAAACTCTCAACCCGCGGTAATGAACATGCGCCCACTTAAAGCGCCAATGATCTCTTCCTTCCGGGGAGACCTCCAGCCCCTGAGGCCAATTGGGAGAACGGACCAGCAGCCCCGACTTTTGGGCCCAAACCGCGAAGATGTCAGGATGTGATGGATCGATGGGCGGCGGAACAAGGCTGTCATCAAAGTACACGTTCCCGCTGCTATCTTCGGTATAGCGCACCAAGGCGGCAATACTCAGTGCGCGCGCTTGCATGGCGGCATCCAGCGTAGAGAGCAAGTGTCTTTCGGTGTAGTAAGTCCCGGTAAGCAATAGACCGCCAGCCAGCAATACTTGCGAGAGGAGCACGATCGCAATCAGCCGGTTTCGAATAGAAGTCTGCCGCATGCCTAATCCTTCAAAATGTAGCCCTGCCCACGAATAGTATGGATCAACTGTTTCGAAAAACCATTGTCGAGCTTGCGACGCAGCCCCGAGATGTAAACCTCGATGACGTTGCTGAACTTCTCCCAGTTGTAGTCGTAAAGGTGTTCCAGCAATTCCGATTTCGAGACCACTGCCCCGGGCCGATGCAAGAGGTATTCGAGTACGCGATATTCCATGGCAGTGAGTGAGACCGGCTTTTCGCCGCGCTGTACCGTTCTCTTCACCGTATTGAGTTCGAGGTCCGCGATTGTCATGACCGGCGACGGCTGTCCCTTACCGCGGCGGATCAGCGCTTTGGTCCGGGCCAGCAATTCGCCCAGGTCAAAAGGCTTAGTAAGGTAATCATCGGCGCCAGCGTTGAGCAGCCCTACCACCGATTCTTTTTCGTCCCGCGCCGTAAGTACCAGCACCGGAGTTCGTTGGCCTGCTTCGCGAATCCTGGTGAGCAACTGCATGCCGTCCATTTGCGGCAGCATCAGATCGAGGAGTATGGCATCGTACTCATTGGATTCAGCCATGAACAGCCCCTCCTGGCCGTCAGGGGCGATGTCGACTGCATAACCGGCGCTCTCGCGGAGGCTGCGGGCAATGTTTTCCGCCAGACGGGGTTCGTCTTCGACAATCAGCACGCGCATGCTGTCTTATACCTGCCTACACCTTAACGCGTCCTTAAGGAGGTTTGAAAGTCTTCTCCGCCGTGCTGTACCCGTGAACTCATGGCCCGTTCTGGAACCCCTTCTCCCACATTGGAGCCGCGCTGCACCACGCGCTCCTCAGACCAAACCCAAATTGACAGAATTCAAAGGTATTTGACCCTCCGAGTCGGCAGCGAAACTTTGGCGAAATACCTGCTCAGGACAGGTCATGCCGCGTTGCTCCACACCGAGCCCGGCAAAACTACTGTGGAACCGGGAGGACCATGATCGATCTTGACGAAGTGAAGATCACCCAGCGGGATGGACAAGTGCTGAACTTGCTGGTGCAAGGCTGCAGCAATAAAGAGATCGCGGAGCAACTGCACATCAGTCCACGTACAGTCAAGCAGCACCTTCGCACCTTGTTCTTGCGCGCGGGCATTACCGAAGGTCGTAAGCGGGTGAAGCTTGCCACTGCCATGTACCAAAGGGAGCAGAAGACCTATGCAGCCGTGTGATCGCCTGACCGCAAAAGAGGTACGAGTCGCCACCCTGGTTTGGGAAGGCCTGACGAACCGCGAAATCGCAAGCAAGATCGGAACTACCGAGCAGGTGGTGAAGAACTACCTCCGGAATACCTTCGATAAGCTTGGCGTCTGGAGTCGGCTCGAACTGGCCCTTTATGTCGCTAGCCATGGAGGTGCACAATGGAGAACCCCGCTCGCCACCGAATCAGCAACTACGGTTGAAACTACGTCTTTGCGCCGGGTTGGCTAGACCTCGCTGCACGATCGTTCGCGAGATGTTGGGAGAGCCTGCCAATCCTGATTTCTAGCTAGTTTTTCACAGATACAGTCCCAGTAAGAATTCTTGACCGGACGCGTCGAAACATATTGTTACAGGGCGTTCTTGGGGCGACGGCTTGCATTCACTTACCAATGCACATGATCTGATGCTGCAGGCTGTGGAGGACGCGCATCTAACACAAAAATCAGAAGCCTCCGCTTGGAGGAGAGTGATTGACGTAACGGGATGCCTGAGATACATAGCTTCAGGCGCAGGGAAGCTGTTAATTTCTGGCTGTGTCTCCTGTTTGCATTGGCATCTCAAGCCACGTTCCGTCGGGGTTGTCTCGGAAACGAGCAGGCACATGTGGCGCCTTCACAGCAGTCTTCTCGGGAAAAGTAAGCGAGTCGCATCATGCTTAAGATTGATCACAACAGTTTCCGCCCCACCGTCCTGATCATCGACGACTCCCCAGAGGTGCAGCGTTATCTCCGGCTCGTTTTGGAGACCGATGACTATAAGGTCGAAGTCGCGGACAACGGCGAAGAAGGCCTCGAACGGCTGAGCAAAGGGTCCATTCCCTCCTTGGTGCTGCTGGACATGCACATGCCGGGCATGGACGGCCTGCAGACGTTGCGGCGCTTGCGCGAACAGCACCCCCAGCTGAAGGTGGTCATGTGTTCGAGCGAAGACGACCCTGAAATCGTGCGGCAAGCCATCTTACTTGGCGCACAGGGTTATTTGGTCAAGCCGGTTCGACACCTGTATCTTTCGGCAGTACTTGAGCGCTGTTTGGATCGACACTCGCACTCCGACCAGAATCCGTCCGCCGCCGTTCTGGCAACGCCTTGGAATGGCGTGGATCGCACGAATTGAAACTTCAGTTTTAGGTCGGAATTCGAATCAGACCCTGCACAAACTCTCTCAAGACCGCCTTATCCGGCTCTGACATTGCGGTGAATTGCACGCCGTTCCCATACCCAGGAGTGCTGGTGATTACCTTCGCCGTGGCAGAGAGTTTCCTGTCTTTTACCCAGAAGGCGAGGCGGACGGCGGTTCCGGGCGGGAGAGGGTTGGGCATTTCCACAAAGCATCCGCCGACGCTGATGTCGCCGATACGAGCCCGGATAGGGGCATCCTGGTTCGCGACATGGGCTTCCACCGAGTTTCCGCAGCGAACGCGCGGGTGTGCCCGCCGGTCGCGTGCGTCCCGTGTCGATGCGTCCCGGGTCGGGCCAGGGAGCGGAAAGTCCCAGAGAGGTTTTTCCGGCGAAAGATTAAGGAGACCGAGATGCCCTAGTTTTTCCGTACCAGGCTGCCCCACCCACTTTACTCGAAAATGACTCTTGATGTTCCCGTAGGTCAAGCCGACGATCTCGTCGATGTTCGGCTGAGCCTGGACCCCGCTCAATTCAGCGCCGTGGCGGCTCACGTTCACAGTGACGACCTTCTCAGAGAAGATCTGTCCGGCGCTGTCAGTTCCAAAAATCCGGACCGGTACCCTGATGTCTTTTCTAGGCTCGCTGCGTTTACCCATGCGA
Organism: Terriglobales bacterium; assembly: GCA_035623255.1. Classification (GTDB taxonomy): domain Bacteria; phylum Acidobacteriota; class Terriglobia; order Terriglobales; family Acidobacteriaceae; genus JAFAGX01. Next base: position 22,513 of record DASPTU010000109.1, read on the forward strand.
CGGGAAACTCCCGGCGATTACATGTTAGTCACGTGATTCTACTGCAAAGGAGTGTCCGTTGAGGAAAAAGACTGCAAAAGCTTGCATGCTTTTCGAATAGTAACCATCTCGCGTACTCTCGGCAAACAGGCTTGCGACTCGTTAGGTCGGCAGTCCGATTGCAAGACAACACAGAATCCTGGTGCCCCGCCCAGGCAGCGCAAGGATAATGGCCGCCTCCCATAAAGAAACGTTTTGGATGGCATGCGACTCGATTGAGCAGCTGCGGGCGGAATACGGTCCTTTTCACACTCGTGCGGAGGCCGAGTGCGAGGCTCGAAGACTTGGTTTCGGCTACCTCTTGCGCTACGAGCATCTGGTTGATTCCCAGGATGAGATTGAAGAAGTAAGGTGCGTATTCATTGAATTGCCATCTTCGGGAGATAAAAAGATTTCGCCGATGCATGGAGAACAAATCCGCGAAAACCGGAAATATCACACCCGTTGTGCCAGTTGTGGCGAGGCGGCAGTTCACGATGAGCCATGGCGGGCCGAGGTGTGGGCCGATATCCATGAATTTGAGCATACTCGCCACCGCGTCCGCCTCTTCGAACAGACCCGTCTGGAGGGACTGAAAGAGATTGGCGATTGGCGCGACCAATGCGCCTGACCCTGCTTCCTATCTGCAAGAATCCGAAATTTTCTGCTAGTCTGATAGCCGATCTTTAATTCATTCGCCACACACTGGGGAATCCGATGGTCGTGGTCTTATTACTGACTCTGGCGGCAATCCCACTGCTCGGCATCCTCTGGATCGCTGTTTCTGGTTCTCTGCTTCCGCAGCCCACGGTTGATGCGCTCTTCATGTCCCTTATCTTGCTCACCATGTCGGGGATTCTCGGCACCACCGCGTTGTTTGAGCTACGGAGAAAGTTCTTAGGTTCAGATTCCTCCACAAGGGCTACGAAGGCAACTTCGCCGAGTGGCCTGGTTCGCAGTGGAAAGGTGCAGGAAGTAATCTTCTTTGAATCCAATGTCGGCGAGCCGAATAAATCGATCGTGACCTTATTGGACGGCGGCCGCGCCCCCCAAATGGTTGTGCTAGCCGGGGATATGCGAAATGCACTGCCGGTGGGTCAGAAAGTCCAGATCATCATGCGCAAGGAAGGCGCCCAGAACGTGCTTGTAAACGTGATGTACGCCTAGCCCGCGGCGGATCTGAATTACCGACGTAACCGCGTCCGGCGTTTCGCTCTCGCTCCAAACCGCATACTCATTGGACAATTTCTAAGTACCAGTGTCGCGATCCCCGTCTCGGGGTCACGAATCCTGAGGGAAAGATGTCGTATACGGGAAGATTGTTTCCTACTGAAGAAGTAGGCGCTCCGGCAATTTCCATGCTCGAGCGAGCCGAGCAGATTCAGCGAGAGATTCAACACCTGTCCGGCCGTGACCTGCAATTGTGGTCGATCGGACTCCTGGTAATGCTGGTATTGGCGGCCGGCATACTTGCTTTGCTATTCCCCAACCTTCTCTGGGCGCAGCATGTGATTCACATAGAGTCCGCATACCTGCCACAATTGTTTTTCGGACTGATATCTCTCATCCTGCTTTTCAACATCTACCTGATCGGGCAGAAGATCAGCCTGAACAACACCAGGCGCGCACTGATCAGCGAACTCGTCCTCAACGAACGGCTGGAGAGCCTGTCGCTGATCGATCCCTTGACTGAATTACTCAACCGGCGGGCGCTGAACGAACTGATTCCCCGCGAGGTCGCGCGAGCCAACCGCCTCGGGTGCCATCTCACATTCATGACCATCGATCTTGAGGGATTTCGTGAGATCAATTCCAAGTTCGGTGCGCTCGAGGGCAATCTGCTGTTGCGGGATTTTGGCAAGATGCTCAAGGCGACGTTTCGTGGCGGTGACTTGATTTTCAGACACGGCGGCGATGAGTTTCTCGTAATCATGCCCGACACCGCCGAGGAGCAAATCCAGCCTCCCTTGCGGCGACTACTCCGCGCCGTGGAGCACTGGAACGCTAGCGGCGGCAAGCAGTACGAACTCGCATTTGCCTGGGCTGTCGCCCCTTATGTGACCGGTAGTGATGTCGCGGATGTGTTGCGCACTGTGGATCGCAAGATTTATCAGAAGAAACACAACTTGATTCCGGTATTCTGATCCGAGTCCCAGGGTAAGCGTGCTAAGAATCAGGCGCCGCCGCCGCGTAGCGCGCGGCCCCCATCAAAGCGGTGCTTTCATTGTTGATTACCCTCACCGGAATGGCTTCGAGCAGCGGCTGCATCCTTCCTTTGGCGACGAATGACTGCATAAACAGAGGCCCGGCGAGTTTTGTGAGTATCTTAGGTGCGATGCCGCCACCCAGGTAAACTCCGCCAGTGGCTTTCAGCTTCAATGCCAGGTTGCCAGCTTCCGCACCGTAAATGGAAACAAACACGTCTAGTGCCTGCTCGCAAAGCGGGCAGCGGCTTTCAATCGCAGCGCGCGAAATGACCGCCGCCGGATCGCCCTTCAGCATTTCCTCGGCCAACCACTCCGGCTCGGTGCCGCGCTTCGTGTCGCGCAGAAAATTGAAAATGTTGACCAGTCCCGGCCCTGAAACCAGTCGCTCATAGCTCACGTGGCCAAACTTCGCGGTAAGGTATCGCAATAATTCTATTTCGACCCCATTGCGAGGGCCGAATTCTGTGTGACCTCCTTCGCTTGCAAAGACGTGATATCGCTTGCCATCCCAATACAGCCCGGCTTCGCCCAACCCCGTTCCAGCTGAAATCACTGCCTGGTTGCCGATCGGGTTTGACTTTACTGCATTGAGCAAAACCACATCCTTGCTCTCCAGCGTAGCAATGCCCCACGCATTGGCCTCGAGATCATTAATCAGCATCACCTTGCTGATCTGGAGTTCGTCCGCAAGACCTCTCGATTCGACAATCCAGGGAAGGTTCGGCGTTTCCACGCGGCCGTTGAGGACTGGACCTGCAACCCCAAAGCAGGCAGAATCGGGACGAAGTTTAGAATCAGTGACGAATCTTGTGACGATGTCGGCTAATCCACCATATTCGTGACTGGGAAAAACCGAAACTACTGCCGGACGCAGCATCCCGGTCGAGACATCGAAGAAAGCCAACCTGGTGTGGGTGCCTCCGATGTCGCCCGCCAGGATCATTTTTCGAAATTCCTCCAACGGCGCCCGTCCCGCTCCAGCAGTTCATCGGAATCTTTCGGTCCCCAAGACCCCGCCGCATAGTTGGGGAAGTTGCGTGGTGGGAGGGCCTTCCAAACATCGAGAACCGGACTCACGACACACCAGCCTGCTTCCACCATGTCGGCGCGTTGAAACAGAGTTGCGTCCCCGATCATGCAATCGTGGAGCAGACGTTCGTAGCCGGTGCTGGGCTGGGTCCCGAAGTAATCGGCGTACTCAAAATTCATGTCCACGCCGCCCAATCGCATGATTGGCCCCGGAACTTTCGCGGCAAACTGTAACGAAATTCCCTCTTCAGGTTGGATGTGGAGCACCAGTTGGTTGGGCATGAGGTCTGCCACCGGCGTATCGCGGAACAATACGAACGGCGCACGCCGGAACTGGATGACGACGTGCGTGTTCTGGGCCGCAAGCCGTTTGCCGGTCCGCAAGTAGAACGGAACATCGGCCCATCGCCAATTATCGATTGCAAGCTTCATCGCAACGAAGGTTTCAGTACGGGAATCAGTCGGTACACCTTCTTCCTCGCGATAACCCGGCACACGCTGACTATCGGTGACTCCGGGACCGTATTGCCCTCGCACGGTTCTGCTTAGAACATCTTCCGCGCTTAACGGCTGGATCGCGTGAAGAATTTTTGCCTGCTCATCACGCACAGCATCCGCCTGGAAAGAGATTGGAGGCTCCATAGAAGTAAGACTGATTAACTGCATAATGTGGTTGGGAACCATGTCCCTCAGTGCACCCGCAGTGTCGTAATATCCGCCGCGTTGCTCCACTCCGACAGTCTCGGCAACCGAGATCTGTACGTGGTCGATGTAGCGACGGTTCCAGATGGGCTCGAAGATTCCGTTGGCGAAACGAAACGCCAGAATGTTCTGCACTGTCTCTTTCCCGAGGTAGTGATCGATGCGGTAAATCTGCCTCTCACTCGCTACCCTCAACAACTGCTGATTAAGCTGCCTCGCGGATTCGAGGTCGTGCCCGAACGGCTTCTCAATAATGACCCGCCGCCATTGCGTGTTCTCCTCGCGCATGAGCTCCGCACCCGCCAGTTGCTCCACGATCTCTCCAAAAAAGCGCGGCGCTGTGGCGAGATAAAACAGATAATTCCCGTGGGTGGAATGTTCTTTGTCGATCTTATCGAGAAAGCTCTTCATATTCGGATAGGCATTCTTATCGTCAAACTCGACAGTGACGTAGTACACACGCCGTAGGAACCACTCGATTAGGTCCGCGTTCGCAGTGCTACCTGCGTAATGCCTAATGTCATCCGCCACCCATTTTCGAAACTCTTCGTCTGACATGGATCCGTGGGAGACGCCCACAACGGCAAATTCACGGGACAACAAGTCTTGCTTGGCCAAGTTATAGAGAGCCGGGACGAGCTTTCTTCGAGTGAGGTCGCCGCCGGCGCCGAAAATCACCATGACGCAGGGATCGCCGGGCCGCCCCACCTGCCGCGGCTGTGTCATCGGAATTGTCGCTGTATCAAGCATGCTCTCCCCCAACTTGCCTAGAATTCCCTGTAGTCAGCCATGTCAAAGCCGCAATATGCCTGCAGCGCGAACTCAAAGAAGACCCTGATCGGAATTGACGGGGACGCCAGAAAGTCTGTAGCCTGAACCGGCTCCCAGCTACCTCACTGAGCTTTGGAGGTCCGTTCCACAGCTTTTAGAAGCTTTTCGAACGCTTCTGCAAACAGCCGCACTCCGTCTTCGGTCAGCTTGTCTGTAACTTCCTGGATGGAAATTCCTAGCCTGGCCAGCTTCTCCATCACCTGGTTAGCAGTCCCAACATCCTCAGTCAAAGATGGACGGGGATGCCCATGATCGCGGTACGCGTCGAGGGTTACAGGGGGCATCGTGTTCACCGTATCCAGGCCGATCAACTCCTCAACGTACATGATGTCGCTGTACTTGGGGTTCTTGGTGCTAGTGCTGGCCCACAGGACTCGCTGAGTTTGCGCACCCTTGTCGGCAAGCTTCTTCCAACGATCGGCGCCGAAGATTCTCAGGTAACGCTGATAGGTTTGTTTGCCATTGGCAATCGCTACTTTGCCCATCACGCTCTGCAGTTCAGATTTTTCGCGTTCGTCTTTCACGCTTTTCAATCGCTGCTCAATCAGAGAGTCGACGAGAGTGTCAATGCGGCTAATAAAGAAACTGGCTACGCTGGCAATCTTGCTGACATCCCCACCCTTGGCCGCGAGCTGTGCTAGGCCCGCAATATAGGCTTCAGCAACCTCGTCGTAAACCTCCTGAGCAAACAAAAGCGTAACGTTTATGTTGATCCCCTCACTGATCAACTGCTGGAAGGCGGGGATGCCTTCCGCCGTCCCGGGAACCTTGATCATGATGTTTTCCCGTCCGACCGCCTTCCATAGTCGACGCGCTTCGCTGAGAGTTTTTCGGGTATCACGCGCGAGAAAAGGCGACACCTCGAGGCTCACGTACCCATCCCGCCGTTTTGTGCTCAGGTACACTGGTCGCAAAACATCGGCGGCATCCTGAATGTCACGAATAGCTAACGCCTCATAGCGGCCGTTCGCGTCGAGATCCGTCCTCTTATCCAATTCTTTCAGCGAATCCGAATAGTATTTGCTGTCCACAATGGCCTTCTCAAAGATCGACGGATTCGAGGTCATGCCACGCAGGCCATCCTCGTCGATCAGGCGCTGCAGTTCTCCGGACGCAATCAGATCGCGACGGATGTAGTCGAGCCAAACAGACTGGCCGAACTTCAAAAGGTCCTTTACAGGGCTTGTAGATTTTGCTGTTTCCAAAACTCCAGTGGGCTGCATAAGATTCTCCTGTTGCTCAGCTATTCGATTCCGCTATTGCTTCCCGCGCTGCTTCCAGTACGTTCTCTGTCGTGAATCCGAACTTTTTCAACACATCCTTGATGGGACCTGATGCGCCAAAGCGATGCATGCCGATCATCTTGCCGGTCGGACCGACATATCGGTCCCACCCGAGTGTGGATGCCGCTTCTACCGATACACGCGCTTTTACCAACGGCGGCAGAACCTGCCGCTTGTACTCTTCGCTTTGCTGTTCAAACAGCGACCAGCAAGGCATACTCACAACCCGCGCCTTGATGCCTTGCGCCGTGAGTTGCTCGTATGCGCTGACGCAAAGTGAAACCTCGCTGCCCGTACCCATTAAGATGATTTGCGGAGTGTCGCCGTTTGCGTCCGCGAGAATATAAGCTCCTTTTGCAAGACCCGACGCAGCCGCATATTTCGAACGGTCGAGAGTGGGAACAGCCTGCCGGGTCAGCACCAGAGCTGCCGGCTTGTGCTTCAGCTGCATGATGAGCTTCCAGGCCTCGACCACTTCGTTGGCGTCTGCGGGCCGAAATAACATCAGCTCCGGCATGGCCCGCAATTGGGCCAATTGCTCGATTGGTTGGTGCGTCGGGCCGTCCTCTCCTAGAGCGATCGAGTCATGTGTGTAAATAAAAATAGACGGGATTTCCATCAGGGCAGCCAGGCGGACCGACGGCTTCATGTAATCGTTGAAATTGAAGAATGTTCCGCCATACGGCCGAATTTTGCAAACCGCCAGGCCGTTCACGGCCGCGCCCATGCCGTGTTCCCGAACTCCAAAGTGGAGATTGCGCCCGCTGTAGCTGCCGGCCTGGAAATCGCCAGCTCCTTCGAACTTAAGTCTCGTTCTGTCGGAGGTTGCAAGATCGGCTGAGCCTCCCATTAGCCAAGGTATGTTTTCGGCGAGAGCATTGAGCACCTTGCCCGAACTGTCGCGGGTGGCCAGACCCTTCGCATCAGTTGGGAACGAGGGCAGGTCTTTGTCCCATTCATCTGGAAGGTCGCGCTTTTGCATGCGATTGATTTCATCGGCAAGCTCCGGATACTTTTTCGAATATTCGTTAAAAAGCTTCATCCACTGCTCACGGAGTTGACGGCCGCGCGTGCCAATGCCCTGTTGAAAGTGTTCCAGCACGCCATCAGGGACAAGAAACTTGGCATCTTCAGGCCAGCCGTAGGATTTCTTGGCAAGCCTGACTTCCGCCTCCCCCAACGGTTCGCCGTGGGCTTCATTCGTATCCTGTTTGTGAGGGGCGCCGTAACCAATATGCGAATTGACTACGATAAGCGTTGGCTGCCCTTTAGTCTGCTCAAAAGTGCGGTAGGCGCTGGCCAGTGCAGTCAAGTCGTTCGCATCCGCGACGTGAAGGACATTCCAGCCGTATGCCGAGAACCTCTCACCCACGTCCTCGGTAAAGGATGCACTCGCAGGGCCATCGAGTGTGACTCGATTGTTGTCGTAAATCCAGCACAGGTTCGCGAGCTTCAGGTGTCCGGCGAGGGATGCTGCCTCGCTCCCCACTCCTTCCATTAGGTCGCCATCCCCGCAGAACGCGTAGGCGTTGTAATTAAAGACTTCAAAACCCGGACGGTTAAAGCGCGATGCGAGCCACATTGATGCAATTGCCATTCCCACGCTGTTACCAACGCCTTGGCCTAAGGGGCCCGTCGTAGTCTCAACCCCTGCCGTTAATCGATATTCGGGATGGCCCGGAGTTTTGCTGTCCAGTCGGCGGAATTTCTTGATGTCATCCAATGTGACCGCATATTCGCCCGTCGACTCGTACTCAGGATTGGTTCCACGGACCCCGGTGAGGAATAACATGGCGTATAGCAGCATGGAGGCATGGCCATTGGACAAAATGAAGCGATCACGATTGGGCCAGACCGGGTCCGCGGGGTCGAACCGTAGAAACTGTTGCCAAAGACAGTAGGCCACAGGCGCCAAGGCCATTGGTGCCCCAGGGTGACCGGAATTGGCCTGCTGCACTGCGTCGATTGCCAGAGTACGAATCGTATTAATGCTCAGAGTTTCCAGTTGTTTGCTGGTAAGCGTCTGTTCACTCACCGCCATGACGTCTCTTCTCCTTCCGGTGAGAGGTTCCTGCCAGGATCCCAAGGTGTTCGGAGTTTAACAGTCCCCACGTAGGCAGTCTATCAAGTTCTAAGCGATGAATGCTGACGAGAAGAGGGTACGAAGTCCAATGGTTCCCACTCCTTATCTCTTGAGATGACGAGCGCTGCACAGGAAGTTTCACGCGGCTTTTGCACGTTTTTGAGTGCGATTACAATCGATTGGACTGCAGTCGGTTAGGCGTTAACAGCATGTGCAGTTTTAAACGGGTCCTCAAAGGGCTTCCATGGCGCTAAAAGAGTCGGAAGCGATTATTCTGCGAACTTACCCCTTACGCGAAGCCGATCTGCTGGTCACTTTTCTAACTCGCGCGGAAGGAAAGCTCCGGGGCGTAGCTCGTTCGGCCAAGAAGTCTAAACGGAGATTTGGTGGCGCTCTGGAGCCGCTTACCTACGTTCGCGTCTATTACGAGGATCGCGAACGAAGTGAGTTGACACGACTAGACTCCTGCGAGGTTCTGGAATCACCCTTGTCTTCCGAGGTCACCTACGCCCGAGCGGTTGCGCTGGGACACGTCGCGGAGCTACTTGATGAACTGCTGCCCGATCGCGAGCCCAACGATGCTGTATTTCGGCTGGCGCTGTCGGTGCTAGCCCGGTTGCGCGGCTCAGATTTTTGGTTGCCCCTCACATATTTCGAGTTATGGATGACCCGGCTGATGGGCTATCTGCCGGAGTTTTCTGAGTGCATCGCGTGTGGCCGGACTTTGAACGGGAGCCGGGCATTCTTTCATGCCTCGTCCGATGGGCTCATGTGTGCGAATGACAAGAGGTTGGCCTCGTCGGAAATCTCTACCGATTCAAGGAACATTGCTAAACTAATGCTCCGCATGCCGGTCGAGAAAGTCGGGACTGCTGCCTGGTCGAAGGCGCAAGGCGCTGATCTCCGCAAATTCCTGGTGCAGACACTCCAGCGGCATATTGAGAAAAAGTTGGTGACGGCAGGGATGCTCGAGAAAATCAGCTGAAAGCCCGACTTCGGTCGCCTAGAGATGGAATCTTCCTCTTAAACCACACCATGCAGAATGCCAATACTGAATGCTAGACTTTAAGACGATCTCGTGACTCCAGCTTCTCCTAACTCGCTGACCTTCCAGGAACTGATTCTGCGTCTGCAGGCATTTTGGGCAGAGCGGGGATGTGTTTTGCAGCAACCCTATGATCTTGAAGTGGGCGCCGGTACCATGGCCCCAGAAACTTTCCTGCGCGTGCTAGGCCCGGAGCCTTACAAGGTGGCCTACATTCAGCCTTCCCGTCGGCCCGCTGACGGCCGCTACGGAGAGAATCCTAATCGCCTATACAAGCACACCCAGCTTCAGGTGATCCTCAAGCCTCCCCCGGAGAATGTGCAGGAGCTCTACCTGCAGTCTCTCACTGCAATCGGGATCGATCTCAGGGAACACGACATAAAGTTCGAAGAAGACAACTGGGAAGCTCCCACATTGAGCGCCTGGGGCGTGGGTTGGCAGGTCATGCTCGACGGCCTCGAAATCACCCAATTTACTTATTTTCAGCAGTGCGGCGGATTGGATTTGGATCCGATCTCGGCCGAACTGACCTATGGCTTGGAGCGAATCGCGGCATTCCTTCAAGACAAGGATTCCCTTTACGACATTGTTTGGTCTCGAGATCCGGAAGCCGGTCGGATCACGACGTATGGCGATGTGCGGCTTGCGGAGGAGGTCCAGTTTTCCGTCTACAACTTTGAAGCAGCGGATGTCGAGAAAACCTGGAAGCACTTCGACCTTTACGAGTCCGAGTGCAAGGCACTGCTCGACGACTATTCCGCGCGGCAGGGTGAAAAGTCGTCGGACAGTATCGTGCCCGACAAAAAGCGTTTTCCGCTACTTCCCGCTTACGATCTGTGTCTGAAATGTTCACACCTGTTTAATCTCCTCGATGCGCGAGGAGCAATCTCGGTCACCGAGCGAGTAGGCGTAATCGCGCGCGTACGTGCCTTGGCGGTAGGGATTGCGAAAGCCTACGTCGATCAGCAAAGCGGAGCAAGCTGGCAGTCAGAAAAAGACGCGGCTACGGAAAGGCAGCCTAAGAGAAGAAAAAAAGTTGAGGTTTCTCCCGCTGCCTCGTAACTTCCTAACCCTTTCGCTGCAAATCTCCGCTGCGCTCAAAATGCTTCCCTAAACTTGTGTCAGTTGGCGGTGATGACGGCACCCTCTACCAGAAAAAAGCGCCGCTTGTCTTCTCGTCCTCAGGAGAGGATGGTGCAGACAAACGCGAACCACCCAACATAGGATATGTAACATGCGAAAGCTTGCCGCCGTCGAGGAAGCTCGAGCCTTAATGGAGGAGGCGATGGAGTGGGGCCTATGGAGGTGGCTACTTGAGAAACGGCGCGTGCGTGAAGTCGCCGATCGTGCAACCGACGCCCTGAATGAAGCCGATGTCAAGACAAAGGCCGGCTGGAGCGACGAGTTGAAGCGAGCGTACGAGGAACTGGTCACCGATGAACCACCGAGGCGCGGGCGCCGCCAGGGAAGAGATTCGACGCTAGCGCGAGGCGACATTCCTCCTGATGTTCGCGTCACCGCCAAAAGTGTGAAAGAGGCTGATGACCGTGCTGAGCGTGCGCGGCTCAATGCCGAAGATACCTTCGATGAGGCTGAACGCCGAATGAGCACCGATCTCGCCTGCGAGGGTGCCCGAAAAGCGTTGCACACTTACGACCTTCGCGAGGCCGCCATTCGGAAAGCCGAAGGCGCTGCCCGCGGCAAGTAACATGCGGCAGGTGCCTGCTAGTTGCCGGTATGCTCCGAAAGCCATCTTGAATCGGTATTCTCCCCAGGCGCGCTATGTGAAGATACACTGACCGCTGAAATCAAACCCCGCAGCTGTGCCCCATGGCCGTCTTTTTGGCGGTTCATTATGCAGGGCCGATTCTCTTGCCTTGGACCTTGGACATAAACACATCAGCATCAAAAGCGAGGTTTTCCGTCCAGAAAAGTAACCTGGTCACTTTGAGTATTTCTTACCCTCTTCTCTAGGGTCTTGCGGGCTCCGATGGTCTGGGACGAATAACCCCGCGACCCTAAGCCATTGTTTCCAAACTATATTCCCGACACCCATCCATCACCTGTCCACACGCGAAAAGCTTGCTTCTACAGCTAAGAGAACCTGCACGCCGTTATATACTATGAGGCCGGAATACTACGCGTTCCTGGGGTGTATGGCGACTCTACCCAACGAAGATCCGGACCCCGAAGAAGGTGGAAAACCCCCAACCACTGGTTCGCCGGAAAACCGCGATGCGGCCGCTGTGCTCACCCCTCCTCCGGATAGTAATTCCGGTTCGAGAACGATCTCCGATACACCTACTCTGATCGACCAGCCGCTGGATGCTCCCACCGTCGTCGATTTGGATGAGACCACCGCGTCGATAGCCGCAGCTGACGCTCCAACAATGATCGATGCCGGCCCGCGAAGCCCCGTTACGCCCACACCGGGCTTTGCTGCTGGTTTGGCCGTCCTCATGCCTGGGATGCTGCTGGGCCACCGCTACGAGATCCTCAGCCTTCTCGGAGAGGGAGGAATGGGTGCGGTCTACAAGGCGATGGACAGGGAACTGAATCGCCCAGTAGCGCTAAAGGTCATTCGCCCGGAGTTGGCGCAGAACAAAGGCATCATTGAGCGGTTCAAGCAGGAGTTACTCCTTGCACGGCAGGTCACCCACAGAAACGTAATTCGTATCTACGACCTCGGCGAAGCCGACCGCATGAAATTCATCACCATGGAATTTATTGAGGGTGAAGATCTGCGCTCGCTTCTTCTCCACAAGCAGAAGCTGACGCCCGAGGAGGCGATGGACGTTATTCTGCAGGTTTGCCGCGCATTAGAAGCGGCACATAGTACAGGCGTGATCCATCGCGACCTGAAGCCACAGAACATCATGCGCGAGGAGAGCGGCCGCATCGTGGTGATGGATTTCGGTCTCGCTCGCACCGTTGCCTCTGACGGCATGACCAAAACCGGAGCCCTGGTCGGCACCATGGAATACATGTCGCCCGAGCAAGCTCTCGGTCAAACGCTCGACCAGCGCTCGGATCTGTACACGGTTGGCCTTATTCTCTACGAACTGCTGACCGGCAAAATGCCGTTTGCGGCCGACAGCGCACTGGCCAGCCTGATCAAGCGCACGCAAGAGAGGGTTGTTCCGGTTTCCGATCTCGATGGCGCCATTCCACGCTCAGTGAGCAACATCGTCACCAAGTGCCTGGAGCGCGACCTAAAGCTGCGTTACCAGACTTCTGCGGAGTTGCTCTCCGATCTCGAAGCCTGGCAAGGCAAGCGCGCCGGTGCCACGCTGAATTTCCACGCCAAAGTCGGCCCCTGGGGACAAGGCTTGCCCTGGCCCCTGATTGCCACCGTTGCCACTGTCATCTTGTTGGTCGCTCTAGGCTGGATCTTCCGTGCCAGGTTGGTGCCTATTTCCAAGCAACAAGTACCTGCTGGTCCACAGGTCTCGTTGGCAATTTTGCCGTTTCGCAATGCCTCTGGCGACGCCACTATGGATTGGCTGGGATCAAGCCTCGCCGAGATGCTGAGCACAGACGTTGGGCAATCGACCCGCCTGCGCACCGTCTCGCAGAGCCGCTTGCATCAGGTTCTTTCGGATTTACGCATCGCCCCCAACACCTCCCTGGAGCCCGAGATTCTGCACCGATTGGCCGAGTTCAGCAGCGCCGACACTTTGGTTTGGGGACAATATGCCAGGTTCGGAGATCAGATCCGAATCGATGCCACCCTGCAAGACATCAAGAACGATCGAACCGTTCCCCTTAAGGTTGATGTGCCGGGAGAAAAAGAGATTCCCGGTGCGGTTGACAAGCTGGCGGAATCGATTCGCCAGAAACTTGCGTTGCCGCAGAATGTACTTAATGAGCTCAAGGCAAGCTCGTTTCAGCCGGACTCAAAATCGGTGGATGCTCTGCGAGATTACAACCAGGGCGTCGGTTTCCAGCGCGATGGAAAAAATCTCGAAGCGCAGAAGGAACTAGAGGCTGCCACCAAACAAGATCCAACGTTTGCTTTGGCCTTTTCTAAGCTCGCACAAAGCTACAACAGCCTGGGCTATGACGTGGAAGCTGAGCAAGCCGCGCAAAAAGCCGTCACGCTAAGCCAGAGTCTGCCGGAGGCGGAGAAGTATTTGATCGCTGCTGTTCGTTTTCAGGTCAGCAAGAACTATCCCGAAGCCATAAAGGCCTATGAAACTCTTGCCAAGGCTTCGCCTGGAAATTCTGACGTCGCATCTGCATTGGCCGATCTTTACGAGCAGACGGGCGACGTTGCCAAAGCGACCGACTACAACCAGAAGATCCTTGCTGCAAATCCCAACGACGTCGGCGCTACCCTGGCTCTGGGACGTCTTGCCCTGAGTGCAGGTAACGCCCAGGACAGTCTCGATCCCCTGAACCGTGCGTTAAGTTTGGCGGTTCGGCTGGACAATCAGGAGCAGAAAGCTGCCGCTTTAAACAGCCTGGGAACTGCCTACCGGATGTTGAACAAGCCGGACGAAGCATTGCGTAATTACGAGGAAGCTCTGGCAATCCGTCGCCAACTCGGGCAGAAAAACGGCATCGCATCCAGTCTGAATGGGATCGCGAGAACACAGGCGGCGCTGGGAAAGAACAAGGAAGCGCTATCCAATTTCCAGGAAGCCCTGCAGATTCGCCGCGACATTGGCGACAAACGCGGCTTGGGCGACACCTTGGTCGATATGGGGAACCTGCTCGATGACCTTGGAAACCACGACCAGGCACTAACCATGTACAAAGAAGGTCTGCAAGTGCAGCGCGACATCAGTAACGAACAAATGCAAGCTAACTGCTTGAACAACATCGGCGCCGTCTACTTTGAGAAAGGCCAATACGAAGACGCGCGCACCTATTATCAGCAGGCCCTGCAGTTGCGGGAAAAATCGAAAGTGCCGGGTGTCATCGTCGAGAGTATCCAGAATCTCGCCTATGTCTCCGTCCGCATGGGCGAGTATGACCAGGCCGTCGCGCAATACATGCGCGTTCTGGAACTGCACCGCAGCATGGGCGACAGCCGCGGCGCCGCACTCGATTCCTATTCGCTTGGCGTAATGTTCGATCAGCAGGGGCGGTTCGGTGCTGCGGTCAATTCCAAACACGACGCACTTAAGACTCTTCAGGATTTAAAGGACAAGTCTCCTACACTGACCGAGGTCGAGGGTGGTTATGGGAAGTCGCTCGTTTTGGCCGGTCGCGCTGACGAGGCCAAAGCTCCATTAGCGGACGCACTCAGTTTGGCTCGTGAGCAGAAGAATGATGGCTTGGTCTCACAAACCCTCGGCTTCCAGGGCGACGCTGCCTATTACGCTAGTGACTTCAAATCCGCGCGCTCACTGTACGAACAAGC
>DASPTU010000110.1:0-76099 GCA_035623255.1 Terriglobales bacterium
ATCTGCAATGCCCAGGCTCTTGGCGCGCTCGACCGCCTTCGCCTGTCGCTCCCGCTCGTGGGTTAACTGACCGAGTGCCGCAGCGTGCGAGGCCTCGAGTTCCAGCACCCGCATTTCGCCTTCCGGGCTGGCCTTTGCCGACTCCTCCATGCTGGCTGCCTTTGCAGCGTCTCCATGCAGAATAGCCGAGTCCGCCAAGAAGACATAAAGGCTGCTGCTCTTGATGTTCCGTTGCTGCGCCTGCGCCAGTAGCGCATCGGCGTTATCCAGACGTCCGAGTGCCCGGTAAGCAACGCTGCCCTGGACATAGCAGTTGAGGGTGTCGGGCTCAAGCCGGATAGCCTCTAAACAATTCTCAATCGTCTTTTCGTACTGGCCCAGTCGCTGATACGCGACAGCGACGTTGATGCGAGATACTTCGTCCCGGGGATACGTTTGCTTCATCAGCTCCCAGGCTTGAATACCTTTTTCTATTTGCCCGGTATCATCGTAGTAGTAGGCCGTTATGTAAAGTCGCTCGTATTCGCTGGTGCGGTCCCGCAGCTCGAAGGCCTTGGCTACCTCTTTTGTTGCCAATGACAGCTGATCGGTGTTACCTGCGGCGATGCCGAGGCGCAAATGCGCAAACGCGAAATTTGGATCGAGCTCAATGGCCCGCTGGTAGAACGGCATGGCCGCAATGTCTTCAAGCTTAGTGTGCTGTTGGTCCCCGAGGGTGAACGCTTTCAGCGCCTCCAGCGACGAAGTCGTGGCTTGATCCAGCGGCTTGTCGAACTTCTGCACCGAGGCCAGAGACTCGCCCAATTTTTCGCGCAGCTTGGTAGCTGCCTCGCCCAGACTGCTCAACACCGCATCTTTGCCAGCCGCCTGCTGCTGAGCCTGCGCCAGTGAATCGCCAGTTGCAGCACTAACGGCTTCCAGCGTGAGCAGATATTGATTGCCCACTAGCGCAATCGATCCTGTCAGCATGGCCTTGATTCCGTCACGCTGGCAGATTTCGCGGCCAACATCCCCGGTCACTGCCTGATCCGGCGGGCGTCCCATATACTTCAACGTCTTTTGCACCTGCTGCTCGGGCACTACGTTGAGAAACGGCGATTGCTGCAGATCAACCGCCAACGCCTTCTTCAAAGTGCCATCGAAAACCGAATCGCCAGTCGTATTCACGAAGTCCGTCACTAGAATCGAATCTTTCTCGGTGATGGCGTGTCCTCGACGCTGGTAAAGAAAGAACCCGATCGCGCCAACGGCGCAGATCAGAACAAGTAATGCCGCATATTGCCACTTTGGCCGCGAAGGGGCAGCCGAGATGGATACCGAACTCGAAGCCACTGCCGCCGAAACCGCTCCGCTGCTCACAGCAACTCTGGGAGTTGGCCCGCTCTTGACTGCCGGCTGGACTCCGGATCCGCTCCCCGAGGCGGACGCCGGCGCAGTCGCCCCCACCTCCAGGATTGGGCTGCGCCCTGACTCCAATTCACGCCGAACACGCTTCAAGTCGGCGCGCATGTCAGCCGCGTTCTGATAGCGCAGCTCCCGATCCTTGTCCATAGCCTTATTGATGATCTCTTCCAGCTTGGGAGAAATTTCGGGGTTGACGCGTATCGGAGCGACGGGCGCCCGTTCCAGAATTGCGTGAAAGATTACAGCGGATGTTTCACCGCGAAAGGCAACCATCCCGGTCGCCATTTCGTACAAAACGGTGCCGAAGGAAAAAAGATCAGTGCGGCGGTCGAGCTCTTTCCCTTTCGCCTGTTCAGGCGACATGTACGCCACCGTGCCTACAGTTGAACCGGGGCTGGTAAGGTACTCCTCGTTAACTGCCGTAGGCCCGGCGGTCGCTTGCTCAGCCCGGCCTGCGAATGGCGTCATCTTCGCCAGCCCGAAATCCAGAATCTTGGCGTGACCGCGATCGGTAACGAAGATGTTGGCCGGCTTGATGTCGCGATGGATGATGCCTTTGGCATGCGCGGCGTCCAGTGCATCTCCAATCTCAATGGCGAGCGTCAGCAGGAATTCCATTTCCAGCGGCCGGCCCGCGATCCGATGTTTGAGAGTTGAGCCCTCCAGGTATTCCATGGCAATGAATGCCTGCCCGCTCTCTTCGCCAATATCGTAGATCGTGCAGATATTCGGGTGGTTCAATGCTGAAGCAGCCTGCGCCTCGCGCTGGAACCGGCTGAGCGCCTGGGGATCGCGCGCGACTTCATCCGGCAGGAATTTCAGTGCAACAAAACGATGCAGCCGCGTGTCCTCGGCCTTGTACACCACTCCCATGCCGCCGCCACCCAGCTTCTCCACAACGCGGTAATGAGAGACGGTCTGGCCGATCACAGGGCTGAAATCTTAAGGCCGTGACACGGTCAAGTCAACGTAGGGTTTGATCGCGGACGAGTTCTAAGGCGATTGGCAACGCCTATTCCGCATCGTCCGCCATCCAGCTACAACCAACTCGGGGGCGGTCCCTCCGGGTTAGAGGCTCAGCAATGGCAGGGTACGGTAACGTTTGCCGGTCAGGCGAAATAGTGCATTCACCACTGCAGGCGAAATAACCGGAACTGGCGGTTCGCCACATCCCGAGGGTGTTTCCGTGCTCGGAACGATGTGAACGTCGACGTCAACCGGTGCATCAACTATGTACGGTGGGGTGTACCCGTCGAAGTTGTTCTGTTCCGGATGGCCGTTCTTGAAAGTGATCGCCCCTTTGGCCATCAATTGCGATACCCCGAAGCTCAAGCCAGCCTGAAACTGGCTCTCTACCGTGAGCGGATTCACGGCGGTGCCGCAGTCGACCGCGACCGTTGCACGATGAATCTTCGGCCGTTTGTTCTCGATCGAGACATCGACGGCGCACGCAACACTTGTCCCGAATGCCTCATGACACGCAACTCCAGCGGCATGCCCTTCCGCCAGGTGATTCCGCCAAGGGGCACTTTTTTCGTCCATCAGATCGATCACTCCCCGAATTTTCTTTGCCTCGGGCTTGAGCAGCTTCCGGCGATAGGCAACGGAGTCGGTTGCAGCGCGAGTCGCGAGCTCATCGACCAGCGTTTCCATCACGAAGGCAGTGTGGGTGTGCCCAACGGAACGCCACCACAATACCGGCACGTTTACCGTGGGGTGGTGCGCAGAAACGCTGAAGTTCGGGATTTCATATGGATTGTCTGCAACGCCCTCGACCGCAGTTTCATCCACTCCGTTCTTTATGAGGAAGGAAGCAAACGGAGTGCCTGCCCCAATAGACTGTCCCACAATCACGTGCCTCCACGCCGCAGGCATACCGTCCGCTCCGATCCCAACCTCGATCCGATGCGCGTGCATGGGACGATAGTAGCCGCCCTGCACGTCGTCTTCGCGGGTCCAGATGAGCTTTACGGGAATGCCTCTGCAATGTTTGGCGATGGCAGCGGCCTCGCGCTGCACATGAGAATCAGGCGTCGCTCTTCTCCCGAATCCTCCGCCGGCCATTTCGGTGTGAAACGTGACCTGTTCCGGTTTCAGACCGAGGGTTTGGGCAATGGCCATTTGATCGATGGTTTGAAACTGAGAACCGGCCCAAACTTCGGCGTGATCGCCGTCAAAGCGGACGGTGGTGTTCAATGGTTCCATGGGAGCGTGAGCGAGATACGGGAATTCGTATTCCGCCTCGATCCGGTTGGCGGCACTGATGCCCTCCAGCACACTGAGGTCGCCACGACTCACGGCGACGCTGCCCGGAGTGCGAGCCAGTTCTTTATACTTTGCTCGAAGTTGCGCAGTGTCTGCCGGCTCGATTCGAGAGAAGCCCCAATCGATCGCAAGGCGATCGCGCGCCTGCTTGGCGGTCCAGAACTTGTCAGCCACAACCACGATTGCGGTTCCCTGGCTGATCGTAGGGATTTCGAACACATCCATGACATTCGGAATACTCCGCGCCTCTTTGTCGTCAATTGACTTGGGCGTTCCGCCGAAGATGGGAGGGTGCGCGACCAGCGCAACTTTCATCCCGGGCAGATCGAGGTCAAGGCCGAACTTCAAAGAGCCGTCGCATTTCACACGGCTGTCGAGCCGGCGTGTGTCCTTACCGATCAGCTTGAACTCGGATGCGTTTTTAAGCGCTACATTTTCCGGCACTGGCACGTGGGCCGCGGCGTCGGCGAGGTCGCCGTACTTGGCAGAGCGACCGCCGGGACCGTGCACAACACTGGCCTCGGTTCGACACTGTGCCGCCGGCACCTTCCATTGTTGCGCGGCAGCGGCAACCAGCATGGCACGGGTTTTGGCTCCCAGTTCGCGGTATTGCTGAAACGAGTGCGCGATCGAGCCAGAACCGCCAACCATCTGGATCCCAAAAACCGGATCCTTGTAGACATCGGCGGCCGGCGCCAGTTCCGCAATGACTTGCGACCAGTCGGCATCCATCTCATCGGCCAGGAGCACCGGAAGTGCGGTCTGAACACCCTGGCCGAACTCGAGGCGATTGACCTGAATCACAATCTTTCCGTCCCGCTGAATGTGAACGAAGGCATCCGGAGGATATGTCTTCGCTTGAGGAGCCTGCGCCAACAGGGGAAAGTCGAAATAAAGAGAAACGATCAAGCCACCGGCAGCTGTTGCCGAAACGCGCAGGAAACTGCGGCGACTGAGGGCTGATTTCGAGTTCAACATGCCGGTAGTGGCCATGGTCTTCTCCTTCATGCCAACTGCTGCGAAGCAGCTTTGATCGCTTTGCGAATGCGAACATACGTGCCACAGCGGCAGATGTTTCCGCCCATCGATTCTTCGATGTCCGCGTCAGACGGGTTGCGTCGGATTTTGAGCAACGCCACCGCGCTCATGATCTGACCACTCTGACAGTATCCGCACTGCACAACGTCCTCAGCCACCCAAGCGTCTTGAACAACACGGCCCACGCGGTCTTGTCCGATAGCCTCGATGGTCACAATAGGCCGATCGCCAATCAGCGAAACGGGAACCACGCACGACCGGGTCGCCACTCCCGCCAAGTGCACGGTGCATGCACCGCATGCGGAGATGCCGCAACCGTACTTGGTACCGGTCATTTTCAGTTCTTCACGCAGCACCCAAAGCAACGGGGTACCCGGGTCAACGCTGACTTCCCGCGCTTGGCCGTTGACCATGAGCTTGTAAGTCTGCATAGAAGCCTCCGACTTGAAAATTTCTACGGACAAGGTGTTCCAGCTTCGACCCATATCCGCGTGGCGGCAACAAATTGCTCGTGGGTGAGCGGCGGCAGAGAGCGTTCAGTACCGTCGCGGCGGCGTCCCGGCTGGAAGGCCCAGAGTACCAAAGGTTCTTGCTGATGGTGTCGCAAGATGCCGGGGCCGTCCAGGCTGCCATTTTTGGAGCGATCAGTAAGAGACCGGCAAACCTCTGTGCTCGGCAGGATGTTATCGTTCGTGTCCTGCCACTTCATAGACAAGGGCGCCAGGTGCCAGTTGTACGCTCCGGGAACGCCCGTGCTGTCGGCGTTGGCTGACTGATGACAGGTAGTACAGTTGAGGGCTGGCACACCTTTGCCTCCCGGCCCGCGGTGGACGTTGAACAAATGCGGATGCCGGTCATCCCCCTGCTGCGGATAGTTCGTGGCGGTGTGGCAATTAATACAGCGAGGATACGTCAGGACAGAGTAGACCTGCTGCCAAGCCGCGAGACCCGCTTCACGCTTTGTGGACCCAGCCTCTTGACTATTGTCCTGGGTGAGGGAACGTGTACTTGACCATCCAAGGCACGCGATCAGAATGAGGACAGCAGACGACCCATGGATTGTATGGGAATACGCCATGCGGAGCCTCCTTGGCCAGTTCAGTCTTTCGCCGGCACACAAAGATGTGCGATGGATCTTACGATCTTACTCCTCAAAGACGAGAGGAAAGTTGAACTAACAATAAAAAGGGTCGCAGTGCGATATAGAGATTAGCGCGCGGGAAACGAAGAACGAGATTCTGAGCGAATTATCGGTTGCTCGGAAGTCATATGGTCGATCAACAATGGCTATATCTCCTCCCGGGGGTGCGGCGCCGATAAACGTGGCTCAGGTCTGGACTTTGGATAGGGCTAACCTGCTTTTGGGGGCCGGGACACGGCAGCTAGGCTTCTACTTTCCTCAGCTGAAACTTGCGAGTAGCAGTACGTCCTGTGTAGCTGGCCTGAACTAAGACAGCGGCATCGGGCAAAGCAGATTCCTCGACGTCTATTTTCATCTCCGCGACACCATTTTCACCCGTCACCACCTGCGTATAAAACGGAGCTGCATCCGGACGCGCGAAGCGAACCGTCAGTCTGGCGCCGGCCACCCCCACACCCCCGTCTGTCACCTTCAGCCGCATCTGTAGTTGCCGCTCCGCATGTGTCGAACCAGCATTCAGCCATTGCACATCCAGTTCTTTGATCGCGGCCAGTGACTCGGGTGTGTCCCGCTTGTCGAAAACTTCGTTCACCCGCCCGTCACGAATTGCATCGAGCACCATCCGGTGCTGGTCCCGCAAAATCTGTTCCTTGTCCTGATCGGTAAAACTGTTCTCGGCGGCCTTGTCGGCGTAGGAGGTGGCCCGCTTCCCGATGCAGCGCCCGCGAACGAAAACTTGGGTCTGCAATAACAGCTCGTTTTCCCGCGCTTCGCTCTGCACGTGGTAAACCGTGTCCTGGTGCTTGATGTCGGTATTAAAACCAAAAATCATATGTGTGACTCACAAAGCCGGAACAGCCGCATCCTACATGGCGCGTACGCTTGACACCCCTCGCTCTGAACTCTAACCTAGGTTGTTTAACTATTTCTTGGCTGCGAATTATATATAGCTCTCCTATGCCGGACAATTACTTTGCCCGTTACCTGCCGTTACTCATTCATTTTTTTCTGGTAGGTGCGGTGGCTGCCGCTATCGTATTGCTGTCCTGGCTCATCGGATACCGTCGGCCTACGCGGGCCAAGCTTTCGCCCTATGAATGCGGCATGACCCCCATCGGAGATGCGCGTGAGCGCTTCTCGGTCAAATTCTACCTCGTGGCCATGCTCTTTATTCTGTTCGACGTAGAGGCCGTCTTCCTTTACCCCTGGGCCGTGATTCTGCGCGACCTGAAGATGTTCGGGTTCTGGGAAATGCTGGTGTACATCCTCATTGTTCTGGTCGGCTTTTTCTACATCTGGAAAAAAGGCGTTCTCGACTGGGGGCCAGCTTCATCCAGAAAAGGTGAGGTCTAAGTGCCAGTCGCAGCCCCCATTACCGATCTCGAACAGCTGAAAGCTCATCCCGCTATTGCTTGCCTGCGAAAGTCGAATCCTCCCGTGATTCAGGAAGTCAAGTTCGACCGGGAGGAAATGAGCATCTACGTCGCGCACTCTTCGATTCGCGAGGCGTGTGCGCTGCTGAGGGATGATCCGGCTTGCCCGTTCAACTACCTATCGGACGTAACCTGCGTTGACTGGTATCCGTCTGAGCCCCGTTTTGAGGTGATCTACCACTTGCTCTCGATTCCGCAGAAGGAGCGGGTGCGCCTGAAAGTTCGTCTCAACGGGAACGCGCCAGCGCTCGAGTCAATAACCTCCGTCTGGCCTTCAGCAAATTTCTTTGAACGCGAGGTCTTTGACCTCTTCGGCATTCGTTTCACTGGCCACCCCTATCTCCGCCGTATCCAGATGCCCGAGAATTGGGAAGGCCACCCGCTTCGCAAAGATTATCCCGTGGAGGGATATCGCTAATTCCAGATGGCCCATCTCACCACAGTTCCGACGCTGGACCCCGGGCAGGATCGAACGCTGATTCTGAATATGGGGCCGCAGCACCCGTCCACTCACGGTGTGCTGCGCGTGATCCTGGAGATCGATGGCGAGACCGTCGTGCGCATTATGCCCGACATCGGGTATCTGCACACTGGCATCGAGAAGACCTGCGAGGCAAAGTTCTATCAGCAGGTTGTGCCGCTCACTGATCGCATTGACTATCTCTGCCCCTTAACCAACAATCTTTGCTACTGCCTTGCCGTTGAGAAGCTGCTCGGGCTGGAAATCCCTCCTAAAGCGCAGTGGATTCGTGTTCTGCTCAACGAGCTTACGCGCATCAACTCGCACCTGGTGTGGCTGGGCACGCACGCACTGGATATCGGGGCCATGACCGTCTTTCTTTATTGCTTCCGCGAACGGGAAGACATTCTGCGATTGTTTGAGGCGGTGAGCGGCCAACGCATGATGACTTCGTATTTTCGTATCGGCGGGCTGGCCCTCGAACCGCCGCTCGACTTCTTCGACCGGGTGCGGCCTTTCGTCGATCGCTTCCCTTCCCGGATCGACGAATATGAAAATCTACTCACCGCAAATCCCATCTGGATGATGCGAACCAAAGGGGTGGCGCGAATCACTGCGCAAGATGCCATTGCTCTCGGGGCAAGTGGGCCGACCTTGCGCGGCAGCGGAGTGGACTTCGACCTGCGTCGCGACATGCCGTACTCCAGCTACGACAAATTCAAATTTAATGTCCCCGTGGCGCAGGAAGGAGACGTCTTCGCGCGGTATCAGTGCCGTGTCCAGGAGTTGCGGGAATCAAACAAAATCGTGCAACAGGCGCTCGATGGTATGCCCTCGGGCCCGATCAAAGCCGACGCTCCCAAAGTGGTGCTCCCCGACCGGGAAAAGATGAAAACGCAGATGGAAGCGCTCATCTATCACTTTAAGATCATTACCGAAGGATTTTCGGTTCCCGCAGGCGAGGTGTATCAGGCAGTGGAGTCGCCGCGCGGCGAGATGGGATATTACGTCGTCAGCGACGGCACCGCAAAACCGTATCGCGTGCACATGCGTTCGGCTTGTCTGGCGAACTTGCAGTTGTTGCCGGCGATGTGCGAGGGGCGGCTGATCGCCGATGTTGTCGCAGCCATAGGTAGCATTGATATCGTACTGGGAGAAATTGACCGGTAGATCAATTTTGGAATTTGGTAATCGGGGAATGTTGTAGTTTTGCATGCCATGAGATGCTGCGGTCTTGAATTTCGAAATTACCCGATTACAAAATTGCGAGATGAGATTCTCTGACCAATTCGAATCCCGCTTCGCGGAGATGCTCAGGCATTATCCCACTAAGCGTTCCGTGCTGGTTCCAACGCTTCTCTATGCACAGGACGAAGTCGGATGTTTAAGCGACGAGGTTATTCGAGAGATCGCCAGCCGCGTGGATTTAACCGAACTGGAAGTCCGCAACGTAATCAGCTATTACTCAATGCTGACCACCAAGCCCCGCGGAAGATACAACGTGCAAGTCTGTACCAACATTGCGTGTTTGCTGCGCGGCGGAGAAAAAATTCTCGATCATTGCAAGATGAAGCTGGGAATCGGAAACAAGGGCACCACTCCCGACAGCATGTTTTCGTTGGAAGAAGTCGAATGCATAGGCGCATGCAGCTGGGCTCCCGCCGCCCAGGTCAATTACGACTTCCACGAAAATCTGACGCCAGAGAAAATGGATAGAGTGTTAAAGGAGTATTTGGAGGAAGCGTCGCAGTGAAATTGGTGATTTTGCAATTTGTAATTTGGTAATTTTTGCGGCCACGCCGGTTAGTCGCTTTATCAAATTACCAATTGCCGATTATTAAATACGAAATGGCTGATTTGGTCTCCCATCCCGACGAGGTAAAGATCGTCTCCAGGCGCTTCGGTCTTGGCGCAACCGAGATCGACCGCTATCTGGAGCTCGACGGCTATAAGGCCGTCCAAAAAGCGCTCGGGATGTCCCCCGATGCCATTATCACGGAAGTAAAAGATTCTGGTCTGCGCGGGCGTGGTGGCGCCGGTTTCAACACGGGGTTGAAGTGGTCATTTGTCCCCAAGCAGTCGCCAAAACCTAAATACATCCTGTGCAACGGTGACGAGAGCGAGCCCGGCACCTGCAAAGACCGGCTAATTTTTGAACACGATCCCCACGCGGTCATCGAAGGTGTGGCCATTGCCGGAATCGCTGTCGGTGCCCACAGCGGCTACGTCTACATTCGCGGCGAATATCGCTACCTGTCGAACATCATGCAGAAGGCGATCAAAGATGCCTACGCGAAAGGCTTCCTGGGCAAGAACATTTTCGGCAGCGGATACGACTTTGACGTGTACTGGCACGGCGGCGCTGGTGCCTACGAAGTTGGCGAGGAATCCGCGTTAATGGAGTCGCTGGAGGGCAAGCGCGGCATTCCACGCATTCGGCCTCCGTTCCCGGCCGTGGTCGGCCTCTGGGGTGGACCGACGGTCATCAATAATGCCGAGACTTTGGCCAGTGTGCCACCCATCATTCTGGGCGGAGCGGAGTGGTATGCCATGCTGGGTCCGCCGAAGAACGGTGGAACCCGGCTGTTTTGCTTGAGCGGACACCTGAACAATCCTGGGGTCTATGAGCTGCCCATGGGATACAACCTGAAAAAGATGATCTACGACGTGGGCGGGGGAATCCCCAACGGACGCAAGCTGAAGGCAGTGGTCCCGGGTGGATCCAGTTGCCCCCTTTTGACTGCGGACGAAGTCGATGTATCCATGGATTTCGATTCCATGATGAAAGCCGGATCGATGCTCGGCTCGGGTGGCGTTGTAATCGTCGATGACTCAACTTGTATGGTCAAATTCGCGCTACGCATCATGAAGTTTTACCAGCATGAAAGTTGCGGCTGGTGCATTCCGTGCCGCGAGGGCACCGACTGGTTGAAAAAGACACTCAGCCGTTTCCATTCCGGTGCCGGCGTCAAAAAGGACATCGACAACATTCAATACTTATCGGAGAACATGTTGGGCCGGACGTTTTGCCCACTGGGCGATGCGGCCGCCATGCCCACGATTTCCATCGTCAAGAAATTCAGAAAAGAATTCGAGGATCACCTGGACGGACGGCCGTGTCCCTTTGAAAAAGTAGCCGCTGCAGAGCACGTACCGGCTTTAGCTTGATGAATGATTTTCAGAATCACCTAATATCCTGATGTCCGAAGCACCAAAACTCGTAAACCTCGCCGTTGATGGCAGAAATATTACGGCTCCTGCTGGAACCTTGCTGATTGAGGCCTGCAAAAGCGTAGGCATCGAGGTACCCTCATTTTGTTATTACCCCAATCTCTCGCTGCAAGGCGCGTGCCGCATGTGCCTGGTGAAAATCGAGAAGATGCCGAAGCTGCAGACCTCCTGCACGACGGTCATCAGCGAAGGCATGGCCGTGACCACCGACAGCGACGAGATCCGCCAGGCGCGCAAAGGAATGGTCGAACTTCTTCTTGGCAATCACCCGCTCGACTGTCCCGTATGTGACGCGGGGGGCGAGTGCGAACTGCAGGATATGACGTTTTCCTACGGCGCTGCCGAATCGAAATTCATCGACATCAAGAACCACCGCGACGAGCAGCAGTGGTCCCCGGTGGTTTATTTTGACCGTCCCCGCTGCATCCTTTGCTATCGCTGCGTCCGGGTATGCGGCGAGGGCATGGATGTCTGGGCCCTTGGCGTGCAGAACCGTGGCGTCAGTTCGATTATTGCGCCTAACAAAGAAGACCATCTCGAATGCGAAGAATGCGGCATGTGCATCGACATCTGCCCCGTCGGCGCGCTGACTTCCGGGGCTTACCGCTACAAGACGCGTCCGTGGGAAATGAAACATGTCAGCACGACTTGTACTCACTGTGCCGACGGTTGCAAGACCACCTTGGGTGTGCGCCGATCCGAAACCGGCATGGATATCGTCCGCGGCGATAACCGCGATAAAAGCGGCGTCAACGGCGATTTCCTCTGCATCAAGGGCCGGTACGCATTTGATTTCGCCGATCACCCGAGCCGTCTAAAACAACCCTTGATTCGCAAGAACGGCCGTCTCGTCCCTGCAACCTGGGAAGAGGCATTTGAGCTGATCGGAAAACATTTCCGCGAAATCTGCGACAAAGAGGGCGGACAAGCAATCGGCGTGCTGGGCTCGAATCGTACTACAAACGAGGAGAATTACCTGCTGCAGAAATTTGCCCGGGTGGTGCTGGGTACCAACAACCTTGATCATCACCGCACAGCAGACTTTCCTGCTTTCGCCGCCGCGCTGGCGGGCAAGCCGGAAATGTCCGCCAGTATGCGCGACGTATTTCACGCGCCCGCGATTTTGCTTATCGGCAACGATCCGACAAACCAGCATCCCCTGCTCGCCTGGCAAATCCGTAATAACGTTCGGTTGCACCGAGCACGGCTTTACGTGATCAATTCAAAACCAATTAAGTTGCGTCGCCAGGCAACAATGTTCATGCAGACTGCTCCCGGTACAGAGACCGCAGTCGTGAGGTTCCTGGCCGGAAACGATTTGGTCGTAGACGCAATGATTTCCGAGGACCATAGTCGCGACGCCTGGCTGGCTTTGCGCGAAAAACTTCGTGCCGAGCCGAGGCTCGTCATCATCTTTGGGGCGGAGCTCCGCGCCGAGGATATCAGCTCCCTGGCACAGTTCGCTTCCGCCTTAGCGGACACAAAACTAGTCTGTCTTGGCGATTACGCCAACTCACGCGGCGCGGCTGATATGGGTCTATACCCGGATCTCCTCCCGGGCTACCATCGTGTGACCGACGTCGGCAAATTTCATGAAAACTGGGGAGCGGTACCGAGCCAAACCGGCTTGACGTTACCTCAAATGATCGAAGCTGCGAAGGCTGGCAACTTGAAAGCTCTGTATGTAGTCGGAGCAAATCCTGTTGAGCAGTTCGCGATCGATCCGTTCGTCTTTTCTCGTACCTTTGTTGTTGTCCAGGATATGTTTTTGACGGAAACCGCCGAGATCGCTCATGTGGTTTTACCGGCCGCAAACGCCTATGAGAAGTCTGGGACATTTACCAACACCTGTGGCGATCTGCAGCTAGTAAAGAAAGCCGGCGAGGTTACCGGGACCAAATCTGACTTTGAGATGACCGTACGCATTGCGGACGCAATGGGTTTTGACGTGCACAAGCTTGTGCCTTTCGGTCGTGGATCACGTGCCGATATGGGGCAATCGCGTGGCGCACAGTCGGGTGAAGCTGACCGCCATGCCGTTTGGCTCGAAGCCCACGGCCTTGAGCCAAAGATGGGCCCCTTCGATCCGATGGCGATTCTCGACGAGATCCAGCGGCTGGTGCCCGGATACGATGTCTCTCGACTGAATCTATTGGCCGGGAACGATCAGCATACGCGGTTGTCCGAAGCCGGGCCTGGAGCGCTGCAGGATCCCGGCCTGATTGTTTCGGCCAATGATGATCTGTTCAGCTCCGGCACGTTGGGCCGTTATTCTCGCACTCTGAATTCTGTGATTGAGAATTACCACCAGCAAGCGTCTCCGGAAGAGGTAGCAGCAGATTGATATGCAGGTCACTTCGTGCGTCCAAATGGGCAGTCACCGGCACGAATAACTCAGCAGTGCTCTGAAAGCGAGAAGCATTGAGCGTCACTACATTCATTTTGGTTTCGCTTGTCAAGATTGTTATCGCTATCTTTCTACTGCTCACCGCTGTGGCCTATACCGTGTGGCTGGAACGTAAAGTGGTGGGCCACATTCAGAACCGCTGGGGCCCCACCCGGGTTGGGCCCTTCGGCCTGCTGCAACCGTTGGCGGATGGACTCAAATTCATCTTCAAAGAGGACCTGACCCCGCCACACGTCTATAGGCCGCTCTTCATTGCTGCCCCGATGATCGCGCTGATTTTTGCGCTGACATCGATTTCGCTGATCCCCGTCGGGAATTGGGTCGACGTCGGTGGCATTCGTACTCCGCTGCAGATCACAGATGTCAACATCGGTCTCTTGATCATTCTTGGCATCACTTCGTTGGGAGTTTACGGCGTAGCTTTGGCGGGCTGGTCGTCTAACAGCAAGTATTCGCTGCTGGGCGGCTTGCGCGCCAGCGCCCAGATGATCAGCTACGAAGTCGCGTTGGGTCTGTCACTGGTCGGTGTGCTGATTATGGCTGGCAGCTTTAATCTGCGCGAGATTGTGGACGCGCAGAGTGGCACCTATTGGGGCTTTATCCCGCGCTGGAATGTCTTTCCCCAAATCGTCGCCTTCTTTATTTATTTGACTGCTGCCTATGCGGAGACTAACCGCGTTCCGTTCGATCTACCGGAAGCCGAAACTGAATTGGTTGCCGGATACCATACCGAGTACAGCGCCATGAAGTTCGCCATGTTTTTTATGGCCGAATACGCCAACATGATCACGGTCGCGTGCCTTGCGTCGCTCCTGTTCTTCGGAGGTTGGCACGGGCCTCTCTTCGGCCCAACTATCCTGCGGGCAATATTGCCGGTTTTCTGGTTCTGTTTGCGGGTGTTTGTTTTCTTATTTATTTACATCTGGGTGCGTGGCACGTTGCCGCGTTTTCGCTATGACCAGCTGATGGCATTTGGATGGAAATTCTTGCTGCCCTTGGCGATCGCGAATTTGATGGTTACGGCATTGATCGTAGCATTGCGGTCATAAGCAGTATCGGGAGTGAGTTCGGAATTGGAAGGCGCCTCGACTACAGCATGATTCACCTTATTTTATTTTCGATGTTCGGTCTGGTTTGTGTGGCTGGCGCGGTCAACCTCCTGGTGCAGCGCCATCCCATCAACAGCGCGCTATCGCTGGTCGTCGTGATGGGATCCCTTGCGGCGGAATATCTGTTGTTGGGAGCGGAATTCGTGGCCGCCATCCAGGTGATCGTCTACGCGGGAGCGGTGATGGTTCTCTTCATCTTCGTCATCATGCTTTTGAATGCCGGAGAAGAGGAGCGCACCCGCGGCAGCCGGGTGGCCCTTCTGTTTGGGGTTCCCGGCATGTTGATTGGTAGCACCCTGATCGCCTGGATCCTGCTGGAACACTCGGGCACCCGCGCGGTTGAGCCGGGGGCGCTTCCCGGGCCTCCGCAAACCATCGGGTGGCTGCTCTTTCATGACTACCTCCTGCCCTTTGAAATCACTTCAGTGCTGGTCTTGATTGCGATTATGGGTGCGGTCGTTCTAGCTTCGCCCCCGCATTCCGTCCAGCAGAGCAAGAAGGAGGGCTGATGGTTCCGCTTTCCTATTACCTCGTGCTCAGCGGAATTCTGTTCGCCTGCGGCGTGGCCGGATTCCTCATCAAGCGCAACATCATCAGTATCTTTCTGTCCATCGAACTCATGTTGAACGGGGTAAATCTGTCTTTTGTCGCCTTTGCCGCACAGTGGAAGGCCCTCAGTGGCCAGGTTTTTGTGTTTTTTGTAATGGTCGTTGCGGCGGCTGAGGCGGCAGTTGGATTGGCAATCATTATCGCCGTGTATCGCACCCGGGAAACTTTGAATGTGGATCAGGTGAATCTGCTGAAGCTATGACCGCAAACCTGCATCTTTGGCTGATTCCGGCGCTGCCGCTCATCGGCGCTGCAATCAACGGCCTTTTGGGAAGGCGTTTTCGCCGCTGGCTGGTCTCAGCCGTCGCTCTGGTTTTCTCGGGCGGCCCGTTCGCCCTGGCGTCATGGGTTGCCTTGCAGTTCCCTCCCTTGGCAACGCCATACCAGGAGGCGCTCACCCCTTGGATTCGCGCCGCAGGTTTCCGCGCAGATTTCGCTTTCTATCTCGATCAGCTTTCCTTGGTAATGCTGCTGGTCGTCACCGGCGTTGGCTTCCTGATTCACATCTATTCTGTCGGGTACATGGCAGAGGAGGGCGGCTTTTATCGTTTCTTTAGCTACCTGAACCTGTTTATGTTCTTCATGCTCACCCTGGTACTCGCTAACAATTACTTACTGATGTTTGTCGGATGGGAGGGCGTCGGACTGGCGTCGTATCTGTTGATCGGGTTCTGGTTCACCAAGGATTCCGCCGCATCCGCCGGGAAAAAAGCTTTCATCGTTAATCGCGTCGGCGATTTCGGATTCCTGATCGCGTTATTTCTCCTGATTAAGCACTTCGGGTCTCTGAACTTTTCGCAAGTGTTCTCCGCCATTTCGCCAATGGGTTCCGAGATCCAGGGCGTTGGCTTGCTCACATCAATTGCGTTGTTGCTCATGCTCGGAGCTTGCGGCAAATCGGCGCAGATTCCTTTATATGTTTGGCTGCCGGACGCGATGGAAGGTCCAACTCCGGTGTCAGCTCTCATTCATGCTGCCACCATGGTAACCGCAGGCGTTTACATGGTGGCACGCTCCCACGTGATTTTTGACCACGCACCTGGCGCGCTGACGATCGTGGCGATCATTGGCACGCTCACTGCGGTATTCGCAGCCACGATCGGAATTGCGCAAACCGATATTAAAAAGGTGCTCGCGTACTCCACTATCTCGCAGCTCGGATATATGTTCATGGCGTGCGGCGTGGCGGCATATTCGGCCGGAATCTTCCACTTAATGACGCACGCCTTCTTTAAAGGCCTCTTGTTCCTGGCCGCTGGCTCTGTCATTCACGCCATCGGCGGGGAGCAAGACATGCGGAAAATGGGCGGTCTGCGCACAAAAATCCCCTGGACTTTCTGGACGATGACCGCCGCGACCCTTGCTATCGCTGGGATTCCGCCGTTCGCCGGTTTCTTCAGCAAAGACGAAATTCTCTGGCAGGCATATTCCAGCCCATATGGAAGCTGGGTTTACTGGCTGATTGGCGTAATTACCGCATTCATCACATCGTTCTACATGTTTCGGTTGTGGTTTCTTACTTTCTTTGGTGAGTATCGCGGCGCAGAAGAGCACGAGCATACCGAACATGCTGGTGGACATGCCGGAATTCACGAAAGCCCTAAAGTGATGCTGGTTCCACTGGTGATCCTGGCGATCCTATCGGTAATCGGGGGATGGATCGGTTATCACAACACCTTTCAAAACTTCCTCTCCCCCGTTTTTCACGCTGGAATCACTGCTGCGACCCTCGAGGCGGCAACAGCAAGTGCAACCCAACCGCATCCGCAGGCGGGCGCCACCGAAAGTTTGCTGATGGGAACTTCTATTGCGGCTGCGTTGGCTGGATTCTTGCTGGCCTGGTTCCTCTATCATCGCCGTCCCGATCTCCCTGCGAAAATTGCGCATGCCCTTGACGGTCTTTACCAGGCTGTACTCGACAAATATTACGTCGACGAACTCTACGCAATTCTTTTCGTTAACCCGCTGATTAATGGCTCTCGGCTGTTGTGGCACGGCATTGATCAAAACGTGATCGACGCGACCGTTGACAATGCCGCCGAAGGCGCGCGGGAAGTATCGGACACGGTGCGTCACATGCAGTCCGGCAATATCAGGTCATACGCTGGGTGGGTCGCAGCGGGTGCGGCGGTCGTTATTGTGTACATGGTTTGGCTAGGAGTCCGATGAACACCGGTTTAGACAACTGGATCTTGACGCTGGTCACGTTCATTCCGCTGGCTGGTGCCCTTCTGCTGATCGTCTTTCCAAGGCGTGATCGGGATATCCGCATTTTTGCACTCGTTGTTTCATTACTTGATTTCGTCCTTTCGCTGCATCTCCCAGTGCACTTGCAGCGAAACCTCGCCGGATTTCAGTTCGAGGTGAACCATCTTTGGGTGAGCAATCCGAACATTCATTACCACCTGGGAGTAGACGGGATTTCTGTCTGGTTGGTCGTCCTCACCACATTTTTGACGCCGCTTTGCGTTCTGATCTCGTGGGAGTCGATTCAGAACCGCGTCAAAGAATTTTTCATTCTCTTGTTGGTCCTCGAAACGGCGCTGATCGGAGTATTCATCTCGCTCGACCTGTTCCAGTTCTATTTCTTTTGGGAAGCAACTCTCATCCCGATGGCCTTGCTCATAGGGGTTTATGGCCACGGACGCCGCGTTTACGCCGCTGTCAAGTTCTTTCTGTACACCATAATCGCCTCGATGTTTATGTTAGCGGCCATTCTCTGGCTTTACGCCAAGACTGGCACGTTCGACTTTGCTTCCATCCAAACTGCAATCCAGAGCGGTCAGGTAACAGGCTTCGTGGCCGCTGCGCCCTGGCTCTTCGCAGGATTCTTTGTGGCGTTTGCGGTCAAGGTTCCGTTGTTTCCTCTTCACACCTGGCTGCCTGACGCCCACGTCGAGGCCCCCACGGCAGGTTCGGTTCTGCTGGCCGGTGTACTGCTGAAAATGGGTACCTACGGCATGCTCCGCTTCAATCTTGGGTTATTTCCCGAGCAATCGCGTGCCAATGCGTGGTGGATCGTCATCCTCGCCATAATCGGGATCATTTATGGCGCGCTGGTTGCGATGGTTCAGCCCAACATGAAAAAGCTGATCGCTTATTCCTCGATCAGCCACTTGGGATTTGTGGTCTTGGGTATCTTCAGTTTTACGCAGCTCGGCTTGGACGGCGCAACTTTCGTCATGTTGGCCCACGGCGTTTCGACCGGCGCTCTCTTCATGTTGGCTGGACTCCTTTTCGAACGCCGTCATACTTATGAAATCTCAGAATTCGGCGGCCTTGCCACCCCCATGCCGATATATGCGACGTTTTTTTCCTTTATCGTTCTGTCTTCGCTCGGTTTGCCATTGCTCAACGGTTTTGTGGGCGAATTTCTGGTCCTCAGCGGCGCCTTTCGTGCCCGCCCGATTTATGGGATCTTGGGCGCCACTGGCGTCATTTGGAGCGCCTGCTACCTCCTGTGGATGTATCAGCGGGTCTTCTTCGGAAAGGTCACTCACAACATCAATGCGAATCTCCCGGACCTCAGCCGACGGGAACGCGCAGCTTTGTGGCCTCCCGCCTTGATGGCCTTGCTCATGGGCGTGGCCCCACTGATTTTTCTGAACGGAATCGACCCGGCTGCTCGCACGGTGTTGGCGCCCTTGACCCAGATGATCAGTAAGGTGATCGTCCGATGAATAATGCCGCACAGGTCATTCCTCAAGCGGTCGACTATATCCGCTTGTTGCCCGAAATTGTGCTCTCGATTTTCGGAATGGTCATCATGCTCGTCGATCCGCTCCTCGATGAGAACCGTAGTCAGCGACCCTTAGGAGCTATCGCACTCCTAGGCTCAATGGTAGCGCTCGCTGCGACCTTGTTTCAGGCTCAGTATCCGGGGCTTGCCTTCTGGAACATGATTCAAGTGGATGCATTCAGCATCTTCTTCCACTTCCTGATTATTGCGGTCACCGCCGTCGTAATTCTGACCTCGTATGAGTACATGGAAGTGCAGGAAATTCGCGCAGGCGAGTACTACGGACTGATTCTGTTCGGCGCGGTCGGCATGTGCCTGATGTCCTCCGCCGTCGAACTGGTCCTGGTTTTTATCGCACTGGAGATTTCCTCCATCTCCACCTACGTTCTGGCGGGCTTCCGCAGGCGCGCCGCCATCAGCAGCGAGGCTTCAGTGAAGTATTTCCTGCTTGGATCGTTCGCCACCGCATTCTTCCTCTATGGTGTGGCAATGATGTTCGGGGCCACCGGCTCGACCAGCATCAAGGACATCGGTAATGTGCTGAGCTCGGGACGGATTCCAATCCTGGCGTATGTCGGTATCGCCTTGATGTTTGTGGGGCTGGGATTTAAGGTCGCCGCTGCTCCGTTTCATATCTGGACGCCGGACGTGTACGAGGGTGCACCCGCGCCGGTCGTGGGATTCATGTCCACCGCGCCGAAGGCTGCGGTTTTCGCCGTACT
Source organism: Terriglobales bacterium (assembly GCA_035623255.1). Lineage (GTDB taxonomy): Bacteria > Acidobacteriota > Terriglobia > Terriglobales > Acidobacteriaceae > JAFAGX01. The sequence goes on from DASPTU010000110.1 coordinate 19,559, forward strand.
GCTCCGGGTCATGTTTGAAGCGCACGCTCCCGGGCGCATCTGGTTGATTTGGGTCGTCGCTGCGCTTTCCATGACCATCGGAAACCTGGGAGCGCTGGTGCAGCAGAACGTAAAGCGCCTGCTGGCATATTCCTCGATTGCCCATGCCGGATACTTGCTCGTAGCCATCGCGGCACTGCCGAATAATGGCATTCCAGCCGCGATGTTTTACACTGCATCGTATGCGGCTATGAACGTTGGCGCTTTCGCCGTTGTAAGTCACATTGGCAGAGCCGGAGAACGGTATGTCAACGTCGATGACTATGCGGGCCTGGGAACCCGCTCTCCGATGTTAGCCGCCATTTTGACGATCTTCCTGCTGTCGCTGATCGGAATTCCCATCACTGCCGGATTTTTTGCGAAGTTCTATGTCTTCAGCGCAGCCTTACAGGCCAATCTGGTGGGTCTGGTGATCATTGGAGTAATCAACAGCGCAGTCGCGGCTTATTACTACCTGCGCCTGATTGTCGTCATGTACATGCGGGATGCGCGGGAGACAATGCCAATCTCCCCAGTTCCGGCCGGCTTGGGAGCGGCACTAGCCGTCAGCGCAGTAGCAACCATCTACCTGGGCGTCCTACCCGGCCGTGTGCTCGACTATGCAGCGCGGACGGCTGCAGCGTGGATGCACTGATCCGCCGCCTATTCCACCGATACCGCAATATCCACGTAGGAAAAGATTCTCGCCGCCACCCACCAGAACACCAGAGTCTCGCACAGGGCCAGGATGATCGGCAGCCATGGACCAATCACTACCGCCTCAAACGAGGACTTCAACAAGACGGCCACCAGAGCGTAAACCGGAATCGCCAACCCCCAGTACGAGTTCCCCGAGCTATAGCTGATCAGGGCAGGAAGCCCCATCAAAGCGGCTGTTGCCCCTGCGGCGAAAAATGGATTGAGAAACGTGGAAAACATCAAGGCCACGGTTCCCGCAAGCATGCACGCTCCCAGGAGGCAAACCATCAGGAACCACACTTCTCGCACCGCAAAACCGGATTGGCCCAGCGTCCAACTGCCCGTCAGGCCGAGGGTAAAGCAGTAAATCGCGGAAGCAATACTGATTCCCAACACCAGCCCCGAGAGATAGCGCTCGCGCCCCACAGCCTTGGATAGAACACCGAGAATGCGTCGTGATCGTCGCTCGTTATAGATGGCGGAACTGCCAAAGAAAACGCTGAATGCCACCACATAGACCGCGACTTGCTTGAACACGAAAAGCAGATCTTCCCTTTGCCGCGCCGCCTCGGTGCTCAGTCCCAGAAATGCCAGCAGCAGCACCCATAGCAACATGACCAGGATGGGCCAGCGTTGCTCGCGCACGAAGTTGACCGCGATCAGTAATATGGTTTTCATCGGACGCTGCTTGCTGCCTTGGATTGCTCCCCGGTCACTTCCAGGAAAACTTCTTCCAGCGAACGTCGTTTGGGGATAACGCTGACAATTTCACCACCAGCATTCCAAATGTGCGCGATGCTGGCGCGCTGTTGATTTCGTGGCACGACAATCCTTACTATGCCATTCTGCGCCGTTGCTCCCGAAAACAACTCTGCACCGATCCCGGTTGCCGCGATCTCGACTTCTTCGCTGGCTTCCAATAGCTCGGCGGTCTTAGCCAATCGAATTAACTTGCCACGATGGAGTACCGCGACGCGATCGCACAGTAGCTCGATCTCCGAAAGCAGATGTGAGCTCAGAAAGATTGTTCGACCCGCCGCCCGCAATCGGGTCAGCAGTTCTCTCACATTTACTCGGGACACCGGATCCAGCGCAGACGTGGGTTCATCCAGAATCAAGAGCTCGGGATCATTCACTAAAGCCTGGGCCAGGCCCACGCGTTGCAGCATCCCGCGCGAAAATCGGCTCACATTGCGAGCCGTATCATCCTGCAAACCGACCAGTTCCAGCACCTCAGCCGCGCGTTGCTGCAGTTGAGAAAAAGTTATGCCATTCAGCGCGCCGTAGAAGCGCACCAGTTCTTCCGCCCGGCGCGGATATAACGCGACATTCTCCGGCAGAAACCCTACCCGCTGCCGCGTAGCCGCATGTCCAAATGGCTTTCCAAGCAAACGCCCGCGCCCGCTGGTCGGGCGCATGAAACCCATCGCCAAATGCATGGCAGTGGTCTTACCTGCGCCGTTCGGACCTAAGAAGCCAAAGATTTCCCCTGTCTGCACCTCCAGCGTGAAATCTTCCAGAGCGCGAAAGCTGCCGCCGAGAAAGCGGTGATACTCTTTCGTGACGTTCTCGAATTCCAACACCGGATTCATTGGCATTCATTCTAAACGCTGGTTAGGAAATAGTTTCTGAAACAGTTCACCCTGCACAACTTTGATTTGACAACCGCGGCACACGCAGTCATGATGTGATGGGCGGGTGAATTATGGTGGGTTTGTGGAGAAGAATGTGGTCGGAGGAGCAAGGTCAGGACATTGCCGAATATGCTGTGATGCTCGCGGTTATTCTTGTCCTGGTCGTGGGGACAGTGCGATTAATCGGCGGTAACGCAAACAACGCGTTCTCCGCCACCGCCAGCGCGATCGGACAATGACGGCCTATATTGTCGGTTTCTCCTCCGGCACCAGGCTTTGAAGTTGATGCAGGTCAGTAAGTTATCTCCTGAGATGGAGTACCCTCCATTCTTTTCTTAACGGATCTGTTTGTCCCTATAACCCATCTCCGGCGCCTTCCAACGTGCTGAACCCTTACATCTACTTCAACAAACACACCTTCCCTTGGCCATCGCAAACACCGACATTGGCATCGCGGGCGAAACCTACTCCGGGGTTGCGGGAACGTAGACTTGAGAAGCGCCCACCAACTCAGCATTCGGCACCTCAGTCCGAAGTCTGACCCGCTGCAGACCGGCCTTCTTCTGCGGCTTCGGAATGAAACCCAGCCAGTACTGATTCCCTAGCTTGTGATTGATGTCATCGAGGTATGGAGCGAAGCTCACCGGCGCACCGGTGAAGCCTATATAGTAGGACTCCCCTCCGGTTTCATCAGCAAGCTGGGACAGATACTGTTGCCCCCAGTACCAGCGCCAGTAGCTGTGGGCCTCGTGACCGTTTCCCGGCATGTAAATGCCGTAAACAATCACTCCCGCGCGCTGCGCATCGTTGATCGCCTCGCTCACATAGGGGTCGTCCGAGCTGGTCCCACCGAACCAATCCACGCCGTCTGTGATCATGCAAACCTCGCGGCGCACTGTACCTTGAGGCCATCGCTTAATCAGGTCCTGGAGCGAGAAATATGGGCTGGAATCAGCTCCCAATATGCTCTGCGGAAGCCGAACCGTTTTCGCCGCCTGGGCGTGATCGGTCGTCAGATTCTGGACAAGTTGCGCAACTCCATTTTGCATATAGGCAACGCCAACTGCTGTAGTTGACGGCTGCGCCAGGATGAACTGTCGAATGTCCTCTAACTGCGAGCCCAGGCTGACACTGGCCCCGTCGTCGATCAGAACAAAGAATTCCATCGCCGCATGTTCTCGCTGGGCCGGGATCCAGTCGACAACCTTGTCCCGAGTACGACCCTCGTAAACCATCACATCTTGTTCGGTGACCTCTGGTGGCTTATTTCCGTGGCGCGCTTCCACCGTAACCACCATGTGAACTGGAGCGCCACCCGAAGACTGCTGGCCCAGAGCGTACGCCGCTATGAGCAGAACCAAAACTGAACCCCATAGAATCGGTCGTCTTTTCACGGCTTCCTCACTTTCGTTAGCTGATCTCTACCCTCAGGGTTCGGAATACACCGCTTCTATGATGATCAAACCCTTTTTCCGGATGCGCTGGCAGCCAACAAGGATTGTGAAACGCACATCGCCGTTAACAAACCAGTAAGAGACCTTGCGTGGGCTGCGATCATCCACGCACGACCGCTTGCGGGCGCCCTTTCCAAATCCCGCCGTAACCTCTCCAATACTGCAAAGCCGAATAAACCGTGGTGGCGATGTAAAAGAGCGCGATCGCCGGTAGCATTGGCGCCCACAGTCCTGAAATTCTGTACAGCTTTAGCGTGGGCCAATATGCGATCGTCATAAGCGCCCATGCGGCGAACCCGGTGACCGCCGCCATCTTTCCCATCCCGATCATCGCCAGTGGCACAAGGTAAGTAATGAGCATTCCCAAGACCACGGCGCTCAGCAGGACAACGGAATGATGCAGTTGCGTAAAAGCGCTGCGTGCGATCATACGGCCGATCTGGCCGAAACTCTCATATTCCCGCACGCTCCTTGCTTCCTGGGTCAGCCCAAGCCAGATTCGTTCTCCTTTCCCCTTGACAGCTCGCGCTAAGGCGCAGTCATCAATAAGTTCGCTGCGAATCGCAGCAATTCCCCCGATCTTGGCCAGCGCCGCAGCTTTAATCAGAATGCAACCACCAGCAGCAGCGGCGGTTCGCTTCTCGGATGAGGCAACCCAAGCTGGCGGATAAAGCATGAAAAAGAAAAATACGAATGCCGGAATCAGCATTCTTTCCGCGAACGACTCGCAACGCAGCTTGACCATAAGGGAAACCAGCCCAAAACCGCCGGTCTCGGCCTGTGCCAGCAAATGACCTAGATTGCCTGGTTCATGCACGATGTCCGCGTCGGTGAACCAGTAATAATCGGGAGCGAATTCTGTCGCTGCACGAACGCCCTCGGAGAGAGCCCAGACCTTTCCCGCCCAGCCCTCCGGCAGCGGGCCGGCGGGAACAACTCTCAATCGATCGGGAAATCCTGCCTGCTCTGCGGCCTCGTGTGCCCTTTCTGCGGTGCCGTCAGAACTGTGATCGTCCACTACAAGAACCTGCATTGATCCGCCGTAATCCTGTAACAGCAGCGATTTGACCGACTGCGCAATCAATGCCGCCTCATTTCGCGCCGGCACGACGACGGCAACCCTCCGGCTCGGTATCGCGGGTGTTAGGGAGGACAGATCCTGGATCTCCATTCGCCAGAATCCACCGCGTGCAAATACAAGGTAAATCCAAATGGCGAGCGAAAACGCCCCAATTCCTTCTGCAATCATGCTTTAGGTATTATCCGCCAAAGCCATAGCGAGGACGGTCGCAGCCCGGTGCGCATCTTCGGTGCGCTGCATCACAGCACAGGAAATCTATTTGGAGCGAAAATAGAATAGGTGGAAGGGGGGTATCTTATGCTCGCCATGCGACTGGTACGCCTGATTGAAACTCATGCCGATCGCCTTTCTCAATCTCTGACACGGCGGCTGGAAAACGATCCCTTCTGTGCCCAATTGCGGAAAGTGCCCCACGAAGAACTGGAAGCTCGTAGTTACGAAATCTTCAGCCACCTCACCGACTGGCTGTTGTACAAGACAGAACGTGATCTTGAGCGGGCGTACACCGAGATCGGCGTGCGCCGTGCCAGACAGCAGGTCGCACTCAGCCACGTGCTCTACGCGATCAACGCCACCAAAGAGCAGCTATGGGCTTTCCTGCAGGACGAGGGTGTGGTCACGAAGCCGGTTGAACTCTTTGCTGAGATGGAGCTTTTCCGCTTGCTCGACCAGTTCTTTGACAAGGCCATCTACTATCTGGCAGCGGGATACGAAAGCGCGCGCGTTGCTGCAGAGACAAGTGCTGCATAAGCCGCCCCGGCACAGATGATGCTTTGCAGCGGACGCCGCAGTCCCACCCGAATTGAAACTGAAATCGACCACAACGGATTCACAAGCGAATCCGTGTTTGCCGCCTGTCCCGCTTCCCTGTTACCATTTTTAGTTCCCGGCCTCAAGCATTTTTCATTTTTGTTTTTTATCTCTTTCTGGAGGCATTATGGCAATCAAAGTAGGTATTAATGGTTTCGGTCGTATCGGTCGCAACGTCTTGCGCGCTTCGCTCAATGATCCCAACCTTGAATTTGTTGCAGTTAATGACCTCACCGATCCGAAAACCCTGGCGCATCTGCTCAAATACGATTCCATTCTTGGCAACCTGCCCAACAAAATCACTGCGGGGACGGACCGCATTCAGGTCGACGGCCGCAGCATCCGGGTCTTTGCCGAAAAGGACCCCGCCAAACTGCCGTGGGAATCGGTCGGTGCTCAAGTCGTAATTGAGTCCACCGGGCGCTTTACCAATGCGGAAGATGCCAAGAAGCACCTGCGCGGCCCGGTGAAAAAAGTCATTATTTCTGCCCCAGCCAAGAATGAGGACGTTACCCTGGTCTTGGGTGTCAACCATCAGGTTTACGATCCCGCCAAGCATCACGTAATTTCCAACGCTTCCTGCACCACTAATTGCCTGGCGCCGATTGCCAAGGTTTTACATGACAATTTCAAAATTGTCAGTGGAACCATGACCACGATTCACTCCTATACAAATGACCAGGTCATTCTGGACTTCCCCCACAAGGATTTGCGCCGCGCCCGCGCCGCCGCGCTTTCGATGATTCCCACGTCGACTGGGGCCGCCAAAGCGTTGAAGCTTGTGATTCCCGAAATGGCGGGTAAGCTCGATGGCTTTGCCGTACGCGTCCCTACGCCCAACGTTTCCGTCGTCGATCTGGTAGCGGTTGTCGAAAAGAAAACGTCCAAAGAGGAAGTCAATGCCGCGATGAAGAAGGCCTCGGAAGAAGGTCCACTGAAGGGTTATCTTGGCTACGAAGAAAATGAGCTTGTGTCTGCCGATTTCCGCGGCGACTCCCGTTCTTCGATCCTGGATGCGCTCTCTACCATGGTCGTTGGCGGCAACCTCGTTAAAGTACTTTCGTGGTATGACAACGAATGGGGCTATTCCTGCCGGGTCCGGGATTTGATCGACTATATCGGCAAGAAAGGCCTCTGAGTCGTAGGTCGGTGTCTTACATCATTTGTCATCCCGAGTGAGCGGGACGCGAGCTTCCTTGTCCCTCAAGAGAACGAAAATGGCCAAACTTTCCATCCGCGACCTGCCCCTCAACGATCATCGTATTTTTATGCGTGTAGACTTCAACGTTCCCCTGGACGATGGGCGTGTTATGGACGACACGCGCATCCGCGAGACCCTGCCGACCGTTGAGTACGCACTGCGACATGGCGCGCGGCTCATTCTCGCTTCGCACCTGGGGCGACCCAAAGGCAAACCCAACTCAAAAATGAGTCTCAAGCCGGTGGCCGAGCGGCTGCGGATGTTGCTGGATCGAGAGCTGGCTCGTGGCGAAAACGTTGGGTTCTGTCCCGATTGCATCGGCATCGAAGCCGAGGAAATGGCAGGCAAGCTGGAAAAAGGTCAGACCCTGCTGCTCGAGAATCTTCGTTTTCATGCCGAAGAAGAAGCCAACGACGAGAAGTTCTCCCAGCAGCTTGCCAGCCTGGCCGACTACTACGTCAATGACGCTTTCGGCACGGCCCATCGCGCCCATGCCTCGACTGTCGGTATCACCAAGTTCGTCCAGAAATCCGCCGCTGGCCTGCTCATGGAGAAAGAGCTCGAATATCTCGGCCGCGTGATGCAGCACCCGGAGCATCCTTTCGTCGCAATTCTAGGCGGGGCCAAAGTAAGTGACAAGATCGGCGTCATTCAGAATCTTTTGCACAAAGTGAACACTTTCATCATCGGCGGCGCCATGGCTTACACATTTCTGAAGGCCGAGGGCATGGACGTCGGAAAGTCCCGCGTGGAGGACGACAAGCTCGATCTCGCCCGCCAGATTCTGCAGGACGCGAAGCACCGCAACGTAAAATTTCTCTTGCCTTCAGATCACGTGGTGGCCGATCGCATCGACGTGAATGCCGCGGTCCGCACCCTCAACAGCGGCCAGCCGATTCCCGCCAACATGATGGGCCTCGACATCGGACCTCAAACCGCGGAGGAATATTCCGAGGAAATCTCCCGCGCTCGCACCATTGTCTGGAATGGCCCGATGGGCGTCTTCGAAGTTCCGCCATTCTCCAGAGGGACTTTCAAGGTTGCGCGCGCCGTCGCCGATAATCCCGGCGCAATTTCGATTGTCGGCGGCGGAGACTCAGTTTCCGCAGTTCACGCCGCCGGAGTCGCCGACAAAATCACTCACATTTCAACTGGCGGCGGCGCTTCCCTGGAATTCCTCGAAGGCAAAAAACTTCCCGGTGTAGAAGCTCTGACCGATAAACGCTGATCTCCGCTCAGCGCCGGGTGCCCCATGTTGTGTCATCGTGAGGGCCCGCGCTTTTCTTCGCGGGCCGAAGTTGAGGCGCCTGGCGGGCGTCTGAGCCCGTGGCCGAAATCCCGAGCGAAGTCCGAGGCTCGGCTTTTTCGCCGCGCGGCCGCCGCACATTCGCCAGCCGTTCTTGCGAGCTAAGGTGGGATGCCGACGAACATCCCCGGCCTTCGAAAAGAAGCCGCGAAACCGGGCCACCCGCCCATGTTTCGCGTTCCTTGCGAAGTGTGGGATACAATGCCACTTTGCTTTCATCAGCGGCTTCTCTCAGCAAGGCGTCTCTGATGCGCTTGTTACTCGAATCTGGCAAGTCCGTCGAATTCCACGGGCCCGCCGACATCACCAAGGAAACCACAGACGCCATCGTAAACGCGGCGAATTCGTCACTTCTGGGCGGAGGTGGTGTGGATGGCGCGATTCATCGTGCAGGCGGTCCGGCCATTCTGGCCGAATGCAAAAACATTGTTGCCGAGGTCGGACGTTTGCCCGCCGGAAAAGCCGTCATCACTACAGGAGGCCGGCTTCCGGCGAAGTACGTCATCCACACTGTCGGTCCTGTTTATTCGGGCGGACGCCGTGGCGAGGCTGAAACGCTCGCCAGCTGCCACCGCGAATGCATCCGGCTGGCCGACGAACATGCAGTCAAATCTCTGGCCTTCCCCGCCATTTCAACCGGAGCTTACGGGTATCCTGTTGCCAAAGCTGCAAACATCGCCGTTTCGAGCGTGAGCGAAGCATTGTTGTCAACCACCCACCTCGAAACCGTGCGATTTGTTCTTTTTGATCTCTCGACATTGCGAGCATTTACCGCTGCAGCCGAGAACCTCCGTGATTCAAAAACGAAAATGCCGTGCAACATCGAACGAGATACCAAATGAAAACGAACTGATTGCATTTCTCTGAGTCCTCTGTGATTGGCGCTTTTCCGGAAAGGACCCTATGCCTCGAAAGAAACTGCTGGCCGCCAACTGGAAGATGTACAAAACTCCCGATCAGACGCGGACATTCTTCACTGAGTTTCTCCCGCATGTCCACAATCATGAGCGCGATGAGATCGTCGTCTGCCCTCCTTATGTCGATCTCCAGGCTGCTCTGGAATCAACCCGGGAGACGAACGTCGCAATCGGCGCCCAGAACGTGCATTGGGAAAAGGAAGGGGCATTCACCGGCGAGATCTCCTGTCCCATGTTGCTTGCGCTCGGCTGCACGCACGTCATCATTGGTCATTCGGAGCGCCGCCAATACTTCGGCGAAACCGACGACACAGTGAACCTGCGTTTGAAGGCCGCTCTGGAAGCGGGTCTCACCCCGATCTGCTGCGTGGGTGAGGTCCTGCAGGAACGCGAAGCTGGGTTGACCGAAGACGTGCTGCGTCGCCAGTGCACGCGGGCGTTTCACAAGCTTTCCGCCAGGAAAGCGGCCAAGCTGGTCATCGCGTACGAACCGGTTTGGGCTATCGGGACGGGAAAAACCGCAACTCCGGAGCTTGCGGCGGACGCGCATCGACTCATTCGTGGCGAAACGGCTGGGAGCTTCGGGGAGGACTTTGCCGACAATCTTCGCATCCTCTACGGCGGGTCGGTCAAGCCCGAAAACGTCAAAGCTTTAATGGCAGAAGTAGAAATCGACGGCGCACTGGTTGGCGGCGCCAGCCTCGACCCCAAGTCATTTGCTGCAATTGTTAAATACTAGCGGTCGTCGTACATCGCCGGACGGCGCTACTGTCGCGGCGAGTACAATCCCAGCTGTTTTAGGACGCTGAGCATGTCGTAGACGCTCCATTCTTCGCTGATCTTGCCATCCCGGAAGCGAAATAGCGTCATTCCCGGCACCGAAATCTTTTTGCCGGTCGCCGGAAATCCCATTCCTTCCTGGGTGTTCGTACCGGACGCCCTCCAATAAACCGCAACCATGTCGCGCTCAGCGACTGTTTGGTTGACCACGATGTGCATGTCCGGCAGGGCCTTGCGCTCCTCCTTGGCTAAGGCCATGTCCTCCGCCAAGCTGAAATCGCGAGTGCTGCCGTGCCCAACAAAATTTGTCGCGTGAGACTCTGCATACTTGTCAAATCGGCCTTGATCCAGCACGTCTTCAAAGAAACTACGGGCAACTGCGGTGTTTCTCACCTGCTCGGTTTTCCGCCCGGCGAGTGCCACTGGAACACAAACAGCACAGAAAATCATCCATAAACAAAAGTGCCGCATAATCTTCCTCCTCGCAAATCAACTGTGCTGACATAGAAGCAGTGTCAGGCTGTCAGTATTATTGTAACATGTGTTACATTAATCAGCAGAGTAAAAAGATGCCTAGACCTCCAAACCCGAAGATCCGTGCCCGGCTCCGCGATCAGGCAATCGACTACGTGCTTTCTCATGGCGTTAGTGACCTGGCCCTTCGCCCCTTGGCGAAGGCCTTCAAGACCAACGCGCGCATGCTGATCTACCATTTCGGCTCGCGAGAGAAATTGATGTGGGAAATCCTGAAGGGCGTGCGAGAGCGCGAGGACACCTTGATTCGCGCCTGGTTTCGCGGTGGCAAGAAAACTCGTACCGTGTCCGAGTTTTTGCGCTGGTACTGGCGTCGTATGAGCGCCCCGCAGGCGCGGCCGACCGTGCGGCTGATTTTCGAACTCTATGCCCTCGCTCTTCGCCATCCCCGCCAGTATCCGGGGGTCCTCACCGATCCCCTTGCATACTGGAAATCTTTGGCGACTGAGGCGCATGTGCGCGATCCTCATGATGCTGAGGCAACGCTGTTGCTCGCTGTTACTCGCGGTCTTTTGCTGGACCTGTGCGCGACCGACGATCACCTGCGCGTTACCCGGGCCATGAAGCTCTTCGCTAAGCCTCTGCAATCAACGCAAGGGCACTGATCTGATTCTGCGTTCGATTTAGATCAGTGCCAACGCAAGCACAACCGGTCCGCACTCCTGCTGCTTTGTTATAATGACCTAGCCTCTACGCAATCTTCGCGGGCCGTGCGGAAGTGGTGGAATTGGCAGACACACCATCTTGAGGGGGTGGCGCCGCAAGGCATGGGGGTTCAAGTCCCCCCTTCCGCACCATGAAGCTTCCGAGGAGTAGCTGAAATCATCCATGATTTACTTGATCACGATCGTTCACATTATTGTTTGCATGTTTCTCATCATTGTCGTGCTGCTGCAAAGCGGCCAAAGCGGCGACATTGCTGCCGCCTTCGGTGGAATGGGCAGCCAGACGGCGTTTGGCCCCCGCGGCGCGGCAACGGCACTGTCTAAGGCAACGACGTGGTCGGCAATTATTTTTATGGTGACTTCCATCACACTTTCGGTGATGGCCTCGCGACACACCGGCTCTAAATCGGTGCTACAGGGGATAAATTCGCCGCCCGCCAAATCGCAACCGGCAAAACCAGCGCCGGCGCCGCCGCAGAAGTAACTTTTCCCGCACTTCCCACGTGACATGAGTCCGGCTGCGTAGAAGGAAGCTCCTGCCCGCAAGAAGCGGATAGACCCGAATCCCTGGGGCGCCTAAGTTGTCTAATAGGTTTATGCACGCCCTCGACAACGTGATCTGGAAGGCGCTCAATACGAGCCAGTCACATCTCGCCGTCCTAAACGATCGAGCTGGAAGATTCGTATCGGACGTTAGCTTGTTGGGAGCTATAGTCGCGCCGACCGAGGACGCTTACCAATCCCTCGCGTCGCTTGTTCCTCCCGGAGAGCGTGTCGGACTATTTCTAAATGAAGTTCCGAAACCACCGGCGCCGTGGCAACTCTTCAGATCAGTTCCAATGCTGGAGATGGTTTATGTAGCGACGAGTTTTCCTGAGGTCGCAAATGGCCAGCCTGAATTCCTGCAGCTAGGAGACGCGGATGTACCCGAGATGTTGACATTGACGGAACTCACCAAGCCGGGACCATTCGCAAAGCGCACTCACGAAATGGGCGAGTACTGGGGCATTCGGCAGGATGGCGCTTTAGTCGCAATGGCTGGTGAACGTCTACGTGTGCCGGGCTATACCGAGGTGAGTGCTGTATGCACACATCCGGATTATCTCGGTCGCGGCCATGCTACAGCACTTCTCAGGATGCTGATCCCACGTATCTGCGGACGAGAGGAGATCCCTTTCCTGCACGTGCGTGCAGATAACAACAGGGCTGTGGCTTTGTACGAACATCTCGGCTTTCAAAAGCGTGTGTTGATGTACTACGTGATTCTCGAGAAGGATCGCCAGGTCACTTGTAAGCAAAACAAAAACGGCCGCGAGAATCGCGGCCGTCAGTACAGAAGTAAGTGACTAGTAAAGCCGGAAGCTCACCTCTACGTTGATCTGCACCGCGACGGGTTTGCCATCTTTCATGGCAGGTTCGAACTTCCACTGCTTGACAGCCTCGATCGCCTTTTCGTCAAGACCAAGACCCAGGGTTCGCGAGACTTTAATATCGCGCGGCTTACCATCTGGCCCAACGATGAGCCAGAGCACACAAGTTCCCTGATACTTCGCTTTGCGCGCTTCCTCGGAGTACTCCGGATCGGGAGTAAACACCGGACGCGGTGCCGAAACACCGCCGCCAACGTGGAATACGCCGCCACCGGTACCACCGCCGCGGCCTGCTCCAACTCCCGGGCCTTCGCCCACACCAACACCGCCGCCACTACCGGAACCGATGCCTCCGCCTGAACCGATGCCGTTCGACGGCGGTCCAGAAGGCAAGTGTGACATGGGATCGCCGAAGTTAGGCATGTTGTTGTTCATCGCAAGACGCACCTGGGGCGGAACTACAACCGTAGGCTCAGCCGTCAGCTTCGGATGATCGTTGCGTACCACGACCGCAGGTGGCGTAATCTGCTCCATCGCGAACTTCGGCAGCTTTCCTTTAGGGGCCTGGAATTTATCGCGATCCCCGCCGCCGCCTCCGCCGCCGGAAACAGTCTTGGACGGCGCCATCGGTGGAATGTCTTCAGGTGCGACCAGCGTAACGGTCTCGTGCGGTTTTTGCATTTCCTGCACAACACGGCGACCGAGCAGCGTCAGACCGATAATGGCACCGACCACCATAACGTGGACAACCGTGGAAGCCAGTGCTCCATTCTTTTTGTAATCGTAAAATCCCCAGATGTCCCGCACCGGCACTGGCTTAGAAGTAAGAACCAGGGGCGGTTGCTTCTTTGGAAAGAAATAGTCATCTAAATTCTGGAAGAGAGATTTCCACAGCGGCTGCTCCAAAGCGGATTTGGGCAGCAACAGATTGAGTTCCGGCTCAGGTTCGGTGCGAGGTGCGGTTTCCAATGTCGCCATATCAACCAGAGGTCTTGGTTACGGGAACAAACGGCTGATTACGCGCGCTTCCCTTGTAACTGATAAGCACATAACGTGCCAGCTTGCTAAATTGCTTACTCACCCCACGTTCGCTACTTCTCGCCCGAGTTACAGGTGAGCCAAGCAGTATCAATGACTCTCAGTTAGATGCTCGGTCGCGGGAAATGTCACTTGGGTACAAATTGTACACGCATTTTTCCGGGTTTACACATGCTTTTACGGCGTGTTTGGTAACACAACGGCTGCGACCGGACAATGGACGTTCGTTTGCCCACTCCCTATAATTGAACAAAATCAAAGACTTTGACGAGGTAACCAAACGAGTGCCGCTCGACCTGAAATCCACAATAAATCTGCCTAAAACCGACTTTCCCATGAAGGCCAACCTGCCTCAGAACGAGCCCAAATTGTTGGCCAGGTGGGAGCAGATGGGGATCTATGAGCGCATCCGTGAATCAAAGCGCGGCGCACCGCTCTACGTCTTGCACGACGGTCCTCCGTACACTAGCGGACCGATTCATCTCGGGACCGCTCTGAATAAATCGCTAAAAGACTTCGTCGTTAAGTCGAAGTCCATGGCGGGCTTCGATGCTCCCTATGTTCCCGGCTGGGACTGTCACGGCCTTCCCATCGAGATTAAGGTCGACCAACAACTCGGGGGCAGGAAGCTGCAAATGAAGGCGCTGGACGTGCGGCGGGAGTGCAGGAAGTTTGCCCAAAAGTACCTCGATCTGCAACGCCAGCAGTTCAAGCGTATCGGCGTTTTCGGTCGCTTCGAGCGGCCCTACGTCACGATGGAGCCTCACTACGAATCCGTGGTGCTGGATACGTTCTATTCGTTTTACGAGAACGGCTTCGTCTACAAAGGCCTTCGCGCAGTGTACTGGTGCATGCACGACGAGACTGCACTGGCCGAAGCTGAGGTTGAGTACCATAACGAGACCAGCCCCACTGTGTGGGTGAAATATGCGCTGCTCGACGATCCGGCAAAGATCGCTCCCGAGCTCAGGGGCAAAAGGGTCGCCACGATCATCTGGACGACCACACCCTGGACACTCCCAGCGTCGATGGCAGTCGCTTTTCATCCTGATGAGGAATATGTCGCGCTGGAATTCGGGGGTGAAGTGTACATCGTGGCGGCGAAGCTGGCAGGGGAGGTTCGCGCGAAATGCAATCTCCCTGACGCGCGAGAGATTGCCTGGTTTCTAGGTCGCAAACTGGAATATTTGAACTTCCAGCACCCGTTTCTGGACCGCAAGATCCTAGGCGTTTTGGCTGACTACGTCGCCATGGACACCGGCACGGGCGTGGTGCACACCGCGCCTTCACACGGCGCCGAGGATTTTGCTACTGGCGCCAAATATGGCCTGGACGCTACCAGCAATGTCGATGAAAAAGGCATTCTGCGGAATGGCCTTCCGGAATACAACGGGCTGACGGTCTGGGCTGCCAACGGGCCTATCATCGAACTCTTAAAGAAACGCGGTGCACTGCTGCACGAGGAGAAGCTCGAGCATTCATACCCGCATTGCTGGCGTTGTCACAACCCCATCATTTTCCGCGCAACCGAGCAGTGGTTCATCTCCATGGAAGCGCCGATGCCGGGCGGTGGTACCTTGCGCAGCCGCACACTGGCCGAGATCAAGAATGTGAAATGGGATCCCGCGTGGGGTGAAGAGCGCATGTATAACATGATCGCCACTCGCCCCGACTGGTGCATTTCCCGGCAACGCGTTTGGGGCGTACCGATCGCCGTCTTTCTCTGCCAGAGTTGTGGGAAGCCGCTGAACGATCATGACGTCAATCGCAAGGTGGTTCAGCTATTCGCGCGCGGCGGCTCCGACGCCTGGTATACACCAGACGCAGATGCCGTACTTCCGGCCGGAACAAAATGCCCACATTGCGGCGGAACAAAGTGTGAAAAAGAAACTGACATCTTCGACGTCTGGCTGGAATCCGGAACCAGCTATCTGGCGCTGCGGGCGGCTGAGCCGGGGAACCCGTGGCCTTCCGACCTCTATCTGGAGGGAGGCGATCAATATCGCGGATGGTTCCAGTCTTCCCTGCTCTGTGCTATGGGGGTAAAAGGCAGTCCTCCCTACAAGATGGTGGTTACACCAGGATGGACGCTTGATGAGCAAGGTCAGGCCTTGTCCAAGTCCCGCGGTAATGATGTTGATCCCGTCGATATCGCGAGCCGTTTAGGGGGCGAGATCGTGCGCTTGTGGTCTGCGTCGGTCGACTTCCGGGAGGACGTGGTCGGCTCGGAACGATTGATGCAGCGAATCGCCGAGATTTACCGCTCCATCCGCAACAATTTGTTCCGATATGTGCTCGGAAATCTTTATGACTTCGACCCACAAAGAGATGCGGTGCCCTTCGAGCAAATGGAAGCGGTCGACCAGTACATGCTGCGGCAGACGTGGAGCCTGGCTGAGGACGTGGAGGCCTGGTATGCGGAGTTTGCGTTCCACAAAATCTATCATCGCGTAAACCACGCTTGCGTCGTGGATTTCAGCGCGTTTTACTTCGACATACTTAAAGATCGACTCTACACTTATGCGCCCAATTCGCGTGGACGACGGTCCGCACAGACCGCCATCTGGCGTATTTGCGAAGCGATGGTGCGGCTGCTTGCGCCTATTCTGACATTCACCTGCGAAGAAGTCTGGCAGTATCTCCCGAAAGTGGCTGGCCGTGCGGAGAGCGTTCACCTGGCTCACTTTCCGGGGGCGGCCGATGTTTTGGGCGATACGACCGTTTCGCCAGTTGACGCCCAGCAAGAACAAGACTGGGCGACTCTGCTCAGTGTTCGCGAACCGGTACTGAAAGCTCTGGAAGAAGCCCGGAACAGCAAGTTGATTGGAAAGAGCCTGGAAGCTCAGGTAAGCCTTTCTGCCTCCGATAGCGTTTACTCCGTCCTGTCAAAGTACGCGGACCAACTCCGCTATCTGTTTATCGTTTCTGCCGTCACACTGGAGAGAGCGCCTTCGGGGAACGGCGCCGGGGCAGTCAAGGTGCAGGTCAGTAAGGCGGATGGGAAGAAGTGTGAGCGCTGCTGGAATTATTCGATCCACGTTGGCGAAGACCAGACTTATCCGAGCGTTTGCGAGCGTTGTTCCGCGGTGCTGAAAGAGATCGAAGCTGCTGCTGCCACGCGGTAATCTAATGGTAGAGGTTTGTCATCCCGTCGGGCGGTTTGCGACAAAAAGCAGATTCCTCCGCGCGCTGCGTGATTTGAGAGGAAAACCACGCAGCTTAGCCGGAATGACAAGATTGATGCTGTTGTGCTGATGGCTGAACCCCACGTAATGCGAAGATTTCATTTTTTGATTGCGCTGCTCGTTGTCCTTCTGGATCGCGCCACGAAGTGGATTGTGGCAAAGGACATCTCCCTACACGACGGCATCCAGATCATTCCCGGGTTTTTCCGCCTCACCCATGTAGAGAACCGCGGCGCGGCGTTTGGCCTTTTTGCCGATTCTCCGGCGCAATGGAAGATCACCATGCTGGTATTGTTTTCGATCGTCGCTCTAGTCGTTGTATCGGCCCTTCTATGGCGAAACAGTCATGCCATGACGACGACAGGAATCGGTCTCGCCCTCATCCTTGGTGGAGCTGTGGGGAACCTCTGGGACCGCTTGCTGAACGGCCGAGTGGTAGATTTTCTGCTCTTCTACATCGGCCGATATCAGTGGCCCGCCTTCAATATCGCCGACAGCGCCATCGTTTGCGGAGCGGGTCTGCTGGTGATTGAGATTCTCTTTGCCAAAGCTCCCGCCCACGAGAAATCGGCGTAACGAAAGATCCCAAAGCTTCGCAAGTCCGAAGGGAGATCTAGGCGCCGGGTTCGACTGGAAAACAAAAAAGGCACGGAACGGAACTCCATGCCTCTAGAGGAATAGGAATTCGCTAGGCAGATTTCTTCTGTGCCTGCGCCATCTGAGCGTAGAACTTCTTCTCGCCCTCTTGGATCTCTTGTTCGGTTAGATCCTGGGTGTGCGTGCTCAAAGTCCAGCTGTGGCCGTAGGGGTCAATGAAGTTGCCCACACGGTCACCCCAAAACATATCCATTACCGGCATGCGCGCCTGACCGCCGGCATCCACAGCGCGCTGAAATGCCTTGTCCACATCGTCGACGTAAAGATACAGTCCGCCGGTGACCCCACCCAGTGATTCTGGAGATTTAGTACCAAAGGCTGCATTCTCGTCACTCAGAAAAATGATGGAATCGCCAATCTTTATCTCGGCATGTCCGATTTTCCCGTCCGGGCCGGTCATGCGCATAAGTTCCTCCGCGCCCAGCGCCTTCTTGTAGAAGTCGATTGCCTGCGCCGTATTGCGAACAAACAATGACGGAGTAACAGTGTGAAATCCTTTGGGAACGGCTTGAGTAGCTTTCACGAATCCTCCTTCGGATTAAAAGTTAGTGCGGAAGCGCCAGAAGTCAGGCTCTCTATTCTATGCCTGCCCGCATTTGGGACAAGATGAAAAATTGTAAAAAAAGCGGGAGCGTAGTCAGGCTGAGGGGGACGGCTGGCCGCCGACACATGGGCCGTTGGGCCCGGGTTAGCATGGCTGAATCGTAAAAATCGTCAGCCGTCTCTTCGTCGCCATTCATATGGTTTGGCCTTCTTTGTGTCTCTTCCTCTTTTGACGATTTTCATTTCTAATGCCCCCTTATGAAAAAACGCCTACTCACCGCACTCGTATGCTTGTGTTCTCTCGCCCTGATGGCCCAGAACAAGTCTGACCGCATTATTTCGGAAGCTCTTAAACCGTCCTCACTCAATGCCAATCTGGAGCGATTGACCGATCAGATTGGAGGCCGGGTTCCGGGCACGCCTGCCATGCTGAAAGCGGTGGAGTGGGGAGTGGAAAGTTTCAAGGCCGCTGGAGCCGATAGCGTTCATACGGAGGAATTCACCATTCCGGCGTCCTGGGCGGAAGGTGCAACCCAGATGAGGATGGTCGGGCCCGAGAAGTTCAGCCTTCGGGCGATCTCTCTGGCATGGGCGCCGGCGTTGTCTCCGCAGCACAACGTTCGGGTGATTGACATGGGCGCGGCCGGCCCTGAAGACTTCGCGAAAGCGGGAGACGTCTCCGGCGCCATTTTGCTGGTCCAATCTGACGAGATGAAAACCTGGGATGATCTTTTCGCCGAATACTTGCGCGCCCCTGCCATCATTGAGCGCGCAGTACGAGCAAGAGCCTTGGCGATCGCCTTTCAATCCACCCGCCCGCACGACCTGCTCTATCGCCATACCAATTCTTTGGCCGGAGAGATTGATCGGCTTCCCATGGTCTTGCTGGCACGCGAAGATGCGGCACGTATGGCGCGGCTGATTGCCTCAGGTCAAAAGCTCTACGCCGATCTCGAAATTCCAAACCACGTCGGAGGCCCAATCCAGTCCAGCAACGTCGTTGCAGAACTGCGCGGCCGCGAGAAACCGGATGAGTTTGTCGTGCTGGGCGCACACCTTGATTCGTGGGAACTGGGAACCGGTGCACTCGACAACGGGTGCAACGCAGCGCTGGTGGTGGATACGTTGCGCGCCATCAAAGCCGTCGGCGAGCGCCCGCGTCGCAGCATTCGGTTCATCCTTTTCTCCGGCGAAGAGGAGGGCCTGCTCGGCTCACATGCATATGTGCTGGCCCATCGCAGCGAACTGGACAAGGCGGCCGGTGTGGTCGTTTTCGATGCCGGCAGCGGGAAGGTAACCGGCTTTTCCGTAGGTGGGCGTAAAGACATGCTTCCTGCCGCCAACAAGCTTATCGAACCATTGAAACAATTTGGCGCCGACTCGCTCACGACGGACATGCAGTGGGGCACCGATCATTTCGACTTCATGCTCCAAGGTGTACCAACGTTCGATGCCAATCAGCAAGAATCTAATTACCTGATTAACTATCACGCTTCTTCGGACACATTCGACAAGGTCGATATGGCCCAGTTAAAAAAACATGTTGCCGAAGCCGCTGCCCTTGTCTTCGGCATAGCCGATGACCCTGATCGAATCGGGCCGAGGGTCCGACGTGCCGCAATCCAGCAAAGCATTCGCGAGACCCATTTCGATGGGCTGATGAAGACATTTGGTCTCTGGCAAGCCTGGGAACAAGGCACCCTGGGAAGAGCGGATTAATTTCCGATTGCTAATTTTTGACACAGCTCTTTGCTGGCATCTTGTCGTAGATTTGGAAGCCTCGATTGCTACAATTCTGGATTCTATTCAATGTTTTTGTGCTTGCGATGCTGGCACTGGATCTCTGGGGATTCAACCGGCCCGGACGTCAACTGAGCCTGCGCCAAGCGCTCGCCTGGAGCATAATGTGGGTCGCCCTCGCGGCCATTTTTGCGGTGCTTCTCTATTTTTGGCGCGGCCACGATGCGGCGCTGGAATTCACCACCGGTTATATCGTTGAGCTTTCTCTCAGCGTTGATAATTTGTTCTTGTTTCTCGTCATCTTCCGTTACTTCCGGGTTCCTGGAGAATTACAGCACAAGGTTCTGTTCTGGGGAATTCTGGGCGCTATAGTCATGCGCGGCATTTTCATCGCGGCTGGTATTCAGCTGATTCATGCATTTCACTGGATGATCTACGCCTTTGGTGCCTTCCTCATATACAGCGGACTCAAGCTGTGGACCGAAAACGAAGAAGCCGTGCAGCCGGACAAAAATCCCGTCCTGCGTTTGTTTCGACGATGGGTTCCGGTGACAGAGAATTATGAGGGGGACAAATTCTTTGTCCGGCGGGCGACAATCTACGCAACACCTCTGCTCGTTGTGCTGTTAGTGGTGGAGACGACTGATCTTCTATTCGCTACGGATTCCATTCCGGCTGTTCTCGCCATCACCCTGAAACCTTTCATCGTTTACACCTCCAATGTTTTCGCGGTCCTTGGGTTACGATCCCTGTTTTTTGTGCTGGCCGGGATGATCGAGATGTTTCACTATCTGCACTACGGCCTCTCTATTATCCTTATCTTTATCGGCGCGAAGATGTTGGTGTCCGATTACTATCGAATTCCGACGAGTATCACGTTGGCGGTGATCGCCGCAGTCCTGCTGGTATCAGTGTTGTTGTCCATAGCGCATCCGAAAACGAAGGCAAGCTAAATCAGCCTCGTGCGACGGCTTAGGCGCTCGGTACGCTATGATGGCGTTGCATGACGCGTGTTGAAATCGCCGTCTCACCTCGCCCCTACGCTGCGCTGATCGAGGGCGGTTTGCTGCAGCGATGTGGTGAGCATTTGTCCGAACTACTGAACGGAACCCACTCCCGTTTTTTCATAGTGACGGTGGCGCCGGTTCGTCGAAGGTGGGGTTCGAGGCTACACGACTCGCTCGCGAACGCAGGTTTCAAGGCCACATTTCTGCAAATGCCGGACGGCGAACCGCACAAGAAGATGGCAACCGTGGAGATGCTAGCCGAGCAGCTTGCGCGCCTGCATGCAGATCGCGACGCCGTGATTCTAGCCTTTGGAGGTGGGGTAGTCGGCGACACTGCCGGCTTGTTGGCATCGATCTATATGCGTGGCGTGCGTCTTATTCACATTCCCACGACGGTGCTGGCCCAAGTGGATGCCTCCCTTGGAGGGAAAACCGGTGTCAACCTGCGGTTGGGGAAAAATCTGCTTGGGACTTTCTATCAGCCATTAGCGGTACTGATCGATCCGGAGGTGCTTTCAAGTTTGCCGGAGCGTCAATTCCGCGCCGGTCTGTACGAATGTTTAAAGTGCAGCGTGATCGGGAACCCAAACTTGTTCAGCTATCTTGAAAAAGCAGATTTGAAGGTGTTGCGAGGAGATTCTCCCAGCTTGGAGTGGGTGATTGCCGAATCGGTGAAGCTGAAAGCGGAAGTCGTTGCTTGCGATGAGCGGGAAGCTGGGTTGCGGCGCGTTCTCAACTTCGGGCATACCATCGGCCATGCTCTCGAGGCCCAATCTAAATACCGCTATTTCCTCCACGGCGAAGCCGTTGGCTGGGGGATGATTGCTGCCTCGCACATTGCGGATAAGATTGGGCATTGTGATGGCGAAACGCAGCGGCGTATCTCCGAGGCGGTATTAGGCCTTGGTAGCCTCCCCAGGGTCAACGTTCAAACTCGTGACATTCTTCGGCTACTGCAGGCAGACAAAAAAGCCCGTAACGGTTGTGTGCATTTTGTTCTGCCGCGTGCCATCGGGCACGTCGATATTGTTAGCCAAGTGCCCGAATCGGTTGTAAGGGGCTCGTTGCAGCATTTGCGAACATTGTCAAAAAAGGACCGACCCTAGTCTGCTCACAGAACTGGAAGGTATGTTGCTGTGACCAACCCAGTACGGCCAGACAATCCTTCTAAGATCGAGGTGATCGGCGCCGCGCCAGATGGAGCTGCTGGCGCCGACGCAGCTCAGGCCGTTCGGGAGATGTTCACTTCGATTGCCCCCCGCTATGACCTTCTGAATCATCTGTTGTCGTTCAACGTCGATCGATGGTGGTGGCGAAGCGCGGCACGAACTTTCAGTTTCATCCTGTGTCAGCCGGACTCGCGCGTGCTGGATGTGTGTTGTGGAACCGGAGATATGACCTTCGCGCTGTTGCGAGAAGCAGGGTTTTCCAAAGCACATATTCTAGGGGTCGATTTTTCTCATGCCATGCTGCAGCGAGCACGACAGAAATCGCTTGGCACTCTGTTGAGCTGGGTCGAGGGAGATGCATTAAGATTGCCATTTGCAGATGGTCAATTCGACCTCGTAACGGCAGCCTTCGGATTTCGAAACCTGGCTGACTACGACGCCGGACTTAGGGAAGTTGCACGTCTTTTGAAGACGGGCGGGGAATACGGCATTCTGGACTTCGGTGAACCTGGCGGTTTGATCGGCAAGGTGTACCGAATTTATTTCAAACGCGTATTGCCGCGTGTAGGTACGTTCATCTCCGGGGTTCGTGGTCCTTACAGGTATTTACCGCAATCTGTAGAACGCTTCCCTCACCCACAAGAGATGCTACGTCGAATGCAGCAGGCCGGATTCCGGGAGGTCTCGTGGACTCCATACACGTTCGGCATCGCAGGATTGTACAGGGGACGGAAGTAGGGACTTCAGCATGATCGGTGTTGCCGTCCCGCGACCTCGAACCTAAAGTACCTCACCATCAAATGTGAGGAATTCTCCCTACAGCAAGAAGGAACTCTGATTAAAGCGTAGTCCTGATTGTCTGCGGTTGGGCAATCACTTTATTCTCCTGCCTGGTGCAGGCGAGAATTCACGATTGCCTACCACCTGAGGAGGCCACATGCTTTACTGGGCGTTGGTATTTCTGGTGATCGCGATCATAGCCGGCGTTTTCGGATTTGCGGGCGTTGCAGCGGCAGCCGCAGGCATCGCGAAGATTCTGTTCTTCATTTTCGTTTTGCTGTTTGTCATTGCCCTGATTACGCATTTGGGACGAAGGGGTAGCTCGCACGTTTAGTGCTCTTGAAGATCGCAGGCGTTCGGCGCGGTATAACTCGTGGAGCTATGCCGCTTCCGTTTCTGTAGTGAATTCCAAACCTGGCGCAGTCGTTGTCTACACTCGAAGTCCTGCCCCTTGCTCCCGAGATCGTTGACGCCGCTCTTGCCACTCTGAGGTCGAAAAAATCTTTGGTCCCGCGTCGATCAGTCTCGGCAACATCTCAAACACCGAAATCGCGCTCCACTTCCCCCCACTTCTAGTGGAGTAACCTCTGCGGTTGAGTTCTTCCGCGATGAACGAATACGGGCCGTCCTCAATCAACAGCTCCATCATGGTGAACAGGACTTCATTCTCCTTTGGGTTCTCTTCCAACATTGCGCAGTCCTTTGCCACACGCAACCCATACGGTGGAGCTTCTGCCTGCGTGATTCCATGGCCACCTAGTTCCCGCTCCCATTCCACGGCGGCGAGTCGCCACCCTTGCTTTTGGTAGGCCTCCACCTGTTGCCAATCGATCGGACCGGGCAGAACCTGGCGTATTCGTTCGATTGCCATGGCCCCAACCTCCCTTCAGCGCTACAGACACCAAGACGGGCACAACCGGAGCAATGGATCGGCCAACCTTTGGAACCTGTAACTCGCTTGTTTTCAAAAGAGGTCCCGGAGAAGTGCAATGATGAATGTCCGGTTCTGGAACCAGCTGCGCGGAACTGACACTGGTTCGTGGCTGTAAAACAGAACAGAATCATGCTGTAACCAGAGAGCCTCTGCACCTCTGATCACGCGGCAAGAACGTCTGGAAGGATTGCGACTCGTTGCCAGTTAATAATTACTTCTTGAAGTAGGTCCAGGCGGCAACCAGCAGCAGAATAATCGCAAGCACCCAAAGCGACGAATCGCTCATCCCAGTTTTTTTAGCCATGGGCCAATCTTAAGCCAATTCCTGGTTTTTGCGGCGAGGGAAATCTGACGCAGGGGTCATCCGTGTAAACAGGCTTTGGCGGGCTGCCGGTCTCTAACCCTAACCTCGCAAGAATCCCTAAGCAATAATCCACCCAAGCCAAACCGGCTCGGGTGGATACGCGAGGAGGAGAATCCGAATTATTTATAGGTTGCGTTTGTGCGCACAAGATCGTCGCGGTGCGCCGACCAGTCAATCATGGAGTCGAAAGCTTCGGCTGAGAGCGGGTTCGCTTTGATGTTTTCCCTTAAGATCGCATGAACTTTGTCGAAGGTGTCCGCGTTTGCCGCCACGTAGAAAAGCCAGAACATTCCCGGTGGGTCGCTATGGATTGATTCAGTGTCGATTTCATATTCGTGAATCGAGCCGTCGGAGAGCAGTTTCTCCATCATGGGCACGATGAAATTCCTGCTGAGCGTGTCGATCGCGCTATCCGGAACATGTGCTTTCAGCTTAAAAGACGCGCCGCCCGTATAGACTTCTTTCCACGATCCGGAATGCCAGTTGTAGTAGCGGCTTTCGTAGAAGGTATCCCAGTGCTTGGTCGCGTTGGCCAACACGGGAGCTGTAGGGACGCCCGACTTGTAGAGCTGATCCAGGGCGTTAAGCAAGCCGGCCATTGACATTGCCGAAAACCAGTCATCGTGCGTGGCCCCATCGGGTTGATGCACCAGGTTCTGATCGAAACCATATCCCACGATCGTCCCATTGCTCAGCGCTTTTTCCAGAATGCTCTGGTCACTCGCGTTTGCTTTCTGCATGTCCCCCCATTGCGCGCGCGGAATGTTCCAGAACGATACGTAGGAGTACATCGGAGGTTTCTCTTTTACTTCTGACATCTGCGCGAAGGCGGGCACGGCGAAAGCAGTAGCAATCGCCAACGCGCACACAAATACAAGCCAGTTGCACAATTTTTGTGTCATGGATTTCCTCTTATTTGATTAGCGGGATTTTGCTGCTGACATCCCGAGCGTCGGCAGTGTACACCCTGCCACGACATTCTGCGAAGATGTGGAGCGCCGGCACATCCAGTGGTTGCCGTCTGCTTTCTCGTTTGATGGCTGGGCAAACTGGCGCAGTTGTGTGCCGAAGAATTGGGTTATTTTTGCTTGTCCAGCATGCGGACGGTTTCGAGCGTGACGGTACCGACAATTTCCAAGCTCTTGGGGCTTAGTTTGTCGACCGTGTCCTGCGTGGTATGCCAGAAGACGTTGTTGTAACCGTAATCGAAGTCGATGAGGTCAACGGAAGGCACGCCATGGTCGAAGAAGGGGCGATGGTCATCCTCCACTTCGATTTCACGCCCAAAAAAATGTGATTGGTACCCCAGGCGAGTGGCAGCCTGATAAACGAGATCTTCCAGCCATTGTGTCGAATCGGTCACGCGTTCGATGTTCAGGTCGGCATCACCGATCATGTCTTCCAAGATGAAGGCTTTCATCTTCTTGAGCGTGCCGTCGTCCTGCCATTTCTGCGCGATGTGACGCACTCCATAGAGGCTCTCGGGATCGTACCAGGGCAGCCGCATGGATTCCTCGGCATCGTCCCAGAGCAGCCAGATACTGTAGCCACCACGCTTCTTGCCTCGCAGCTGGTTTGCAATCTCAAGCAACAGAGCACTGGATGATGCGCCATCGTTTGCGCCAACGTACGAAGTATCCCGTAATGGCCAATTCGTGTCGTAATGGCTGGCGACGACGATGATGCCATCCCGGGCCCCAGGAAACTTGGCAATGATGTTGTGTACCGGAAATTTGCCTTCGCTGGTGCTGATAGTGAAGAAATCCTGCTCGAGGTTGTCGCCTTTGAGATGAGAAAGGAAAAACTCTTCAACCTTCTTGTGATTGGCACTGCCAATCGGACGCGGGCCGAAAGCGACAATCTGCCTCGTATACTGCATGGCGCGACCAGCATCAAAGGCGGGCGGAGGCCCCGCGTCATTCGGCAGAGCAGTGATTGGCGGGCCTGGACCACCGACCGAGCCCGTCTCTGCAGTCGATCTCAGCGCGCCTCCCACGAGGGCGATAAGAAGAGAGCCTGCGAAGAGTAAGGACAGGGGACGCCCCAGATTTGCCCGTACTCGCCAGAAACACCGGATTGCGCGATGTCTCATTGGCTCTTTCGCGCGGCCCGGGCTTTTCGTTGCTTCGGATGCACCAGGTAAGCAATACCGATACTTAGCAGGTAAAGGCCGACCATGGGAGCGGCAAAGATACACATATTGAGGATGTCAGTAGTGGGAGTGAGGACAGCAGCGATTATGAAAATCACCAGGATCGAATAACGAACATTGCGCCACATCCAGCCGGCGCTGATTACGCCCATAAGCGCCAGAAAGAAAACCAGAATTGGCAGTTCGAAAACTATTCCCAGGCCAAGGATCACGGTCAAAAACAGGTCTGTATATTCGTGGATGGTGATCATCGGCTGGAACTGCTTGCCGTAACCGATCAGAAAATCCAGCGCCGCCGGATAAACGAGTTTGTAGCCAAAAATTCCACCCGAAATGAAAAGCGCAATCGTTGAGAGCATGAATGGCAGGACGTAGCGCTTCTCATGGCGATAAAGCCCCGGCGAGATAAACATCCAGACCTGGTAAAGGACAACAGGGCAGGCGACAAACAAGCCGGCCAGCAGTCCGATTTTCAAGTAAAGGTTGAAAGGATCGGTTGGATTCAAATAGACCAGCGTCTGCGGCATTTTGTTACGCTGCAGCGCTTCCATGATTGGCCTCTGCATCCAGCCGACGATGTTTTCCGCATATCCCCAACAAAGAAAGAAGCCGATCACGACCGCGATAATGGAATAGATCAGCCGCCGCCGAAGCTCTTCCAGGTGCTCCAGAAAACTCATGGCGGGCATGGCTTCTTGTTCGCTCTTGCCGGACGGGAGTTCGGCGGCAATCTCAGGCATCGGCAGCAACCTTCGTGGGAGCTTTCGGTTCGACCAAGGCTGTTTCAGATGTAACTGAGTCGACTCCCTGAGTCGCGGGTGGAAGCGTTGCTACCGAGCCCTTCGGTTCGGGGGCAGGCGGGAGAATCTGGCGTTGACTTTCGAGTTCGATTTGCGAAATCTCGGATGCCAGCTGGGCTTTGAATTCGTTTGAGGCTCGCTTGAACTCGCTCAGCGCCTTGCCGACTTGACGGGCGATTTCCGGCAATCTCTTGGGGCCAAAAATCAACAGGGCCAGCAAAAACAGGAAGATCGTCTCGGAGAACCCCATGCGATTCATGATACTGCCGCGACCGATTAGCAGCAATGTGCTGAACGCGGAGACTGACTTTAACCTAAGCCATTGCGATCTTTGGACTTCACGGGTCTTTGAGCAGACGAAGGATTGCTGAGGGGGAATTCTGCATTAAGGTGAAAGTCCAAACGAGATTGCCATCAAGGTCACTAAAGACAGGGGGTAACCTCTGGCCACTGGCTTGTCCCTTCCGACAACTGTGCCACTTGGCAGCATTCTCGCTAGACTCTCTGGAATCCCTTCCCCGCGATCAGGAGGAACACCCCGGCATGCACATGCAGTGGTTTGACCACATCGGCGTCCCATTCACCTTCATCGTGACCTATATCCCGCTGGTTGCGACCGTGGCGACTACCGTCCTCAGCATAGTATTGGCGCGTGCGACCCTGCGTTACGCCGAATCCAGCGACAAGAGTCTGTCCTTGGCACGCCAGGAGTTTGAGCGTCAATGGTCTCCTGAGCTGCACATAAAACTTGAAAAGGTGTCCTCGCGGCAGGCGAGAATCGTAGTCACAAACCTGGCGAGAATCTCCGTACTGCTCCAGATGGTGCAGCTGCGGCGGATCGCTATGGGTGTGCCAGCTTTGCGAGAGTTCATCAACGAGCCGCTGGTCGGGGGCACGACCTGGGCTGATGAGCTTGGGAAGAATCTGTTTGCCTGCACCGGCGACGACTATGACGGCCAGATCGCCACTTCGGTGACCTTCTACGCCTCGGGTCGTCTGTTTCGGACCGACTGGTTTCGCTTCCAGCTACAGGTCAGACAGGGCGAGATCATTCGGCTGGATCCGGTGAACATCGCCGCACGGAGGGTTCGCGTGATCGATAACGCCGCTAAAACGCGCGAGCAGTTGGCAAAAGATGTTGTCGAACCGGTGGAAACGAGAGAATGACATTTGGGCTCGACCCCGCTGGTTTCCGACATTGAGATACCTCGACCCTCGAATCCCCGGGATTCTTTCTTAACCGCTGCATCACTTCTATCCTCAACCGCATCTATGCGGTAAGGTGGCATTGGGGAGTTACTCCCGGGTGGGAGAATCCAACGGGCGGGCGATATTCCACATGCTATACTGCCGTTAGAATGCGGTGACGGGGGTGTGTTTTCCAGCCCGAAACCGAAGGAATACAAAATGGTTGGTAGTTCTCGGCGCACCCTCTTCCTGGTTGTTTTCGTCCTTATAACCTGCGGCTTCTTCGGAATGGTCTTCGGCCAGAAGATCACCCCTGCGGCTTCGTCCAGCGGCGACTCGGACG
This sequence comes from Terriglobales bacterium, assembly GCA_035623255.1. GTDB lineage: Bacteria > Acidobacteriota > Terriglobia > Terriglobales > Acidobacteriaceae > JAFAGX01. The sequence goes on from DASPTU010000110.1 coordinate 47,928, forward strand.
TCCGCGACAGCCTGCGCCAGTTCACCCAGGTCTACAGCATTGTCGAGCAAAACTACGCTGAACCGGTAAACGCCGACAAGGCCATTTATAACGGGGCAATTCCCGGCATGCTGCACGTACTCGACCCGCATTCCAACTTCTTCGATCCCAAAGCATATTCGCTGCTGCGAGAGGACCAGCGGGGCAAGTACTACGGCGTGGGCATGACCGTCGGCCCCCGAAATAATAAGGTCATCGTGATTGCGCCCTTTGTGGGCACCCCCGCATATCGCGCCGGGATTCGTCCCGGTGACATCATCGTCGCGGTTGACGGCAAATCGACCGACAACATGAGCACCAGCGACGTGGCCGATCTTCTGAAAGGACCCAAAGGAACTACCGTTCATATCACAATTTTACGGGAAGGCTCGGATAAGCCCCTGGAGTTCACCGTGGTCCGAGACGAGATTCCGCGCTACAGCGTTGACCTGCATTTCCTGATTCGGCCGGGCATCGGCTACATGCACATCAGCGGATTCAATGAGACCACCGAAGCTGAAGTGCAGAAGGCCCTGGACGAAATGGGCGACCTCAAAGGACTGGTCCTCGATCTGCGTGGTAATCCTGGTGGCCTGCTCAGCGAAGGCGTGGGCGTCGCCGACAAGTTTCTGCACAAAGGACAGTTGATTGTCTCCCATCACGGACGCAACTCACCTGAGAAACGCTACGTCGCAAGTCATGGAAACGGCGGCAAGGACTACCCGCTAGTTGTGCTGGTCAATCGCGGCACAGCGTCCGCGGCAGAAATCGTCGCCGGAGCGATTCAGGATCACGACCGTGGTTTGATTATCGGGGAAACTACGTTCGGTAAAGGACTGGTACAAACCGTTTATCCGCTGGCGGAAAATACCGGCTTAGCACTTACAACCGCGAAGTACTACACGCCCAGTGGACGCCTCATTCAGCGTGATTATTCCAACATCTCGCTCTACGACTATTATTTCGAGCGCGAAACTGATAACAACAACGGAACCCGCGAGGTGAAACTCACCGATAGCGGCCGTACCGTTTATGGTGGTGGCGGCATTACACCCGATAAGGAAATCCCGCCGGTGAAGAGCAACCGCTTCCAGGACGAACTGCTCGCGCATTACGCATTCTTCAACTTCGCCAAGCGGTATGTCATAAACCACCATCCCACCGAGAAGTTCGAAGTGGATGACGCCACCATGACCGACTTCCGCAAATTCCTCGATGAAGAGAAAATTCCCTTCAGCGAGGCGGATCTCGTCGAGAACAACGATTGGGTGCGCGCCAGTATCAAAAGCGAGATCTTCATCGACGCGTTCGGTCAGAATGAGGGACTCAAGGTGAAGGAAGAGGCAGATCCTCTCGTGCTTAAGGCGCTGGACCTCATGCCCGAAGCAAAACAGCTGGCAGAGAATGCCCGGCGCGTGGTGGCAGAGCGTACCAGTCCTCACTCGCTGAGCCGCTGATCGGCGCCTTGTGATTCAAAGGCCCGGGGTTCCGGGCCTTTTGCATTTGTGACCTGAAAGCGTCGTAGTGACTCAGCTTGAAACTTACGTTGTGCGTCATCCCGACGCCCCGGGTTTTGACCAGCGGGGCGAGGGATATGGCGCGGAATGTCTGGACCGCCCCACGCGAGATCCTTCGCTCCGCCTGAAAAACGGCTTCACTCAGGATGACGGCATTGGGGGGGATTCAAATTGAACCACTCCGGCAATAGCTTGCTCGGTTGACTGCTCAACTCGTGGAATTCTAGAATCCGCACATCAACTCCGGTCACATTGCGCGCTGCAACACTTCCCTCCGGCTATTCTCCTCATGGGCATAATCCACAAAACGCTCTGGATTCTGCCTGCCGTGGTCGGCGCAATTGCCGGGTACACCGATTATCGCTGGCGGCGAATCCCAAACTGGCTGACGGTTCCCGCCCTGCTGCTGGGAATCGGTCTCAAATCGGCCACGGACGGATGGCATGGCGCAAAATCTTCACTGCTGGGGGCCGCTCTAGGATTGCTGATTCTTCTGCCTTTTGTGCTGTTACGCAGTCTCGGAGCGGGAGACTGGAAGCTGATCGGCGCGCTGGGTGCGTTTCTCGGTCCGGGTAATCTGATCACGGTTCTGTTCGCCACTGTGCTGATCGCGGGCGTGATGGCGCTGATAGTCGTGATCTGGAAGAAACGCCTGGGGAAGACTCTACGAAACATTGGAACCATGCTGGCAGCAATGGCCAGCTTGCATTTGCCGAGCAAAGAAGTGTCGTTGGACAATCCCGAATCTTCAAAAATTCCTTTTGGGGTGGCAGCGGCAATTGCTGTGGTTTTGTTCGCAGTTTCACAATTATGGAAGTTCGCCTGATATTACTGAGGGCGGATTACTCTTGGGACAAGCAGTCGGTCAGCAGACCAACTGTACTTCTTCAGGTTCGGCTCATTTTCTCTCCTGAACCCCAGCCAAACCGGGCTTCGCCGCAAGACGGTCAATCTCAGCCTCTAGTTTTTGTGCCTCCTGAATTTCGCCGGGTTCCTTGGCAACATTTAGATATTGTCGAATCTGCTCGGCAGCTTCCTGATACTCGCCCTTCCGCGTCAAGATCATCGCCAGGAGAAACTGGAGTTTCGGCACCTGATGCGTATCATCTACCCTGATCCCCTGGCGCGCGTTCCTTTCTGCAGCGTCCAGATTCCCCAGGTAGTAGTTCCCGGCTCCATTCAAGAAATACGCGCCCGGAAAGTTCACCGGGTTCAAAGCCAAGAGTTTGTTCGTAATCTCCACCACTTGCGGCCACTGGTTATCGCGATATGCCAGTTGCGCCAATCCATCGTAAGCATTCACATACTGTGGATCCGCCGTTACAGATTGTTCGAATGATTTTTTCGCGCTTGCTCGATCATTCTGCCGCATCTGTACTCCACCCAGCTCACTCCAGGCAACCGCATATTTTGGATAAATGTCAACGGCCTTCTCCAGCGACTTCCGTGCTTGGTCCCACTTCCCTTTTCTTTCTTCCTCACGCGCCTTTTCCAGCGCCTGCTTGGCAGATTTAGGAGCCATGAGACTAGTTATGCTGATGCTCGTTCCTTTTACGTGCTCAAGCCGGTGCAGGGTAATCGTGCCCAGATCAACGCTTTCCAGGGTGCTCATGCGGCTCGCAAGTTCAATCACCTGCGACGAATATCCTGCCAAGACCGCCTGCAATTCACAATCACGCCAGCTTCGTTCGTCCGCGACACCGGATGCGATCGCCCTCACGCCGGCATCACTGGCATCAGCAGCGGCGCCGGCGGTGCGATCGGCAAACTGAAAGTTGAAGTTGCCCCGCGTGTCGGTATAGCCGGTGGTGTGGCGCTGCCCGTGACAGGACAATTGAATCGCCGCAGGATCAGTAAGGGGGCTGCCGTCATCCAAGGTAACCTTGCCCGAAATGAATGCGGTAATCGGCAGCGAGGCTGATGGGTTCATTCCCGGCAAGGGCGTGGGGTTTATCCCAGGCGTACTCCCGGAGCTTCGAGAGCCCCGCCCCTGGGCGATAAGCGGAATGGCGACGAGCAAAACCAGGAACGAACCACCGCAACGCAGGTACTTCATCGGAGTCCTTCGCTACCCGCCGCACTTTAGATATCGCTTGGCAGGTGCCATCATATACGCAGAATGGCCTAAGGTGCCGCCTGCAGCCGAATTTTTACAATTAACAGAAGCCAAGAACATTGCCGGTTTCCCCGTCAGCGGCAGGCGGTTTAGGCTTTCTTTCCGGTTGGATTACTCGGTGTTCCCAAACCGGGAACGGTCCCAAGTTGGATCCTGGTTGCCGGAAGTCTCGACGGCAGTAAGTCCGCATAGACTGGACTCAGATCACGATGCTGCCTTATCCCCTTTTCCTGCGTTGTGCCTGGCTTGGCTTGCTTGCCGGCGCAGTTTTGTCAGCCGGCGTTGATAAATCTCAGAACGTATTGCGCTGGGCCGAAGGCCGGGCCGGGTGCACATTCAGTGCCGACGAGGACGGCAAATACCGCTACGGCCTGTGGACCGATGATTTGGGAATCGTAGTCGCAGTTGATGCCGATGAAGTGCGACAAGCACGCCTGCGGGTTGAGTCTCTCTTTGCGATTTACTTAAGCCTTCGTTATCGTGGCAAAGAGTCGCTGCCAATGAACCCCGCCGACATCAGTCTGGAGTTTGTGAATCACTATCACGCCGTGCCGAAGGCAATCGATCCCGATGATTTCGCGCGAAAGCTGCAGACCAAGGCAGACGCGTTCGCGGCTCAAATGGCGCACGAGATAGAGAGGCATCCGGAGAAACAATCAATGCTCCAAGCTCACGAAAACGACCTCACAAAGACCCGGGAATTCGTGCAGTCGGAGAGCCTCCGCCCAATGACGTTGCAGCCCGCCCATCCCGTCGAGACGGGCTGGATTCTCTTTAACACCAACAGCAAATGGCTGGGGGATTGGAAGAGTCAGGAGAAGTTTCTGCTACGGATTTCAGTCGCAAACCGCATCGTGGAGTTCCCTTTTGCCTTGCCGCCAAGCCGGGGTGATCTCATACTGCGGCGGCGCTAACGACGAGAAATGAGATGGGGCGGTGCCGGGAAGAAACGTCGAAACTCCCACGCTTACGATGCTATGCGTCGACCTTCGGCTTCCTTCCGCGAACCCAGCAGCACGTCGCGCAAGGAAACCAGCCCTTTGAGCTGGTTGCCGTCGACAATTGGCAGATGGCGAAAACCGAATTCGCTCATCAGAAACAGGCTGTTCTCCACCGTTTCGTCGCTGCTTACTGATTTTGGATTCGGCGTCATGACCTCGGAAACCTTGGTGGTCCCAGGCATACGCCCGACGGCCACCACGCGATTCATGATGTCCCGCTCGGAGAAGATACCGGCTAATTCGCCATCGCGGAGCACAGGCAACGCACCAATGTTGTGTTCCATCATGAAGCGAGCAGCCTCGAGGACGCTGGCGTCCGCGCCAATTGAATAAACGCGGCGGTCTTTGACCAAATCGTAGATTAGCGCCATGGCTGGGTTCCTCCGGGGTGATCAGCGTGCAGCGGCGTCCAGTCTGAACACTCTATCACGGTCCCCCACTTCTGGAAACAAGAACGGCAGCCCTCTCGGGCTGCCGAATCTTGCCTTACGGGCCTGCCTAGAAGCGAATATGAGGGCCGAAAGTAACCCGCAGGTTGTTGTAGTTGCCATTGTTAACATAGATCCCATCCCCCACTTCAAGCCGCAGTCCTGCTGGCCCGATGAAGCCTTCGATGCCTCCGGCAGGGTAAAAAGCCACCATGCGTGCCCGGACCACCAACCCAGCCACCGAAACTGCTGAAAGTTGTTAGTATCCTCGCACTGTAGGTTAAGGAGGAAATGCCAGTAAGAACTCAGGCTGGACATCGGCCGGTAAACTCCCGTAGTCACCCCACAACGTGCCAGGCAGTACCACCCGGGCGCAGAAAGCTGCTTAGGCTTTTCCCTTCCGCTTCTGCTATCTTCGTTGGTTTACAAAACCCTAAGGAGCATTGATGTCAGATTCAGCTCGGCCACGCCCCTCGGGCTTATACCGTTGGGCAATTCTTATCTTTGTAAGCCTGGCGATGTTTGGAAACTATTACGTATACGACTGCATTGCGCCATTGGCTGATCTTCTCGCGCGACAGCTCCATTTCTCGGACTCGAACATCGGTCTTCTGCAGGCGATCTACAGCATTCCCAACGTGGTCATGGTGCTGATCGGTGGTTACATTGTCGACCGTATAGGGACGCGCAAATCGATTTTTATCTTCGGAACGATTTGCCTGATCGGCTCGATCGTGACGGTACTCTCGCCAGTCTTGGCCGTGATGGCAAGTGGTCGCTTGATTTTCGGATTAGGTGCGGAATCGTTGATCGTGGCAGTAACGACCGCACTGGCAAAGTGGTTCCGCGGCAAGGAACTGAGCTTCGCCTTCGGCATCAACCTCATGATTGCCCGGCTTGGCACCTGGCTTGCGCAGAACTCTCCGACCTGGGCCAGCTTTGCCTATACCAACTGGCGTACTCCGCTCTTGATCTCGATAGCCTTTGCCAGCTTTTGTGTAATTGGCCCAGCTGTCTATTGGATCCTGGAAGCCTATGCGGAGAAGCACTTTGAAGTGGGGCAGCAAGGATCCACCGACAAAGTCGTGTTCAGCGATATTTTCAAGTTCGGTTTGTCCTACTGGTATATCGTGGCCTTGTGCATCGTCTTCTACTCGGCTATTTTTCCCTTTGAAACCTTCGCAATTAAATTTTTCATTGAGGCCCACGGAACATCGCGGCAGCTGGGCGGTTTCCTGGTTAGTATTCTGACTGCATCCACGATGTTCGGTACGCCGTTGTTTGGCCTGTTCGTCGACAAAGTGGGCAAGCGCGCTCTGCTTATGATGCTCGGATCCACGCTGCTCATCCCCGTCTACCTCATGATGGCCTACACCCACATCAGCCTCTATGTACCCATGGCCATGATGGGCATTGCATTCTCGTTGATTCCAGCCGTGATGTGGCCTTCGGTTGCCTATATCGTGGACCAGTCAAAGTTGGGAACTGCTTATGGCCTAATGACTATGATTCAGAACATCGGATTAGCTGGATTCAATCTTTTGGTAGGCTGGGCGAACGACTACAGTCATGCCGGGCCCAACAACCCCGCCGGATACCATTTGGGGATGTGGATTTTCTCGATTTTGGGGTTCTTGGGGTTGCTCTTTGCTTTCCTCCTGCGCCAGCGCGAAATTGGCCCCCAGGGCCACGGGTTGGAGACCATAACCACCGCCACAGCTGCCGCCTAGGCTCTGACTGTCTTTTGACGAGTTGTTGACTTTGTTTGTGGGTCTCGTCGCTAAATATCGAATCTATAAAGCAGTGGCGGCGATAGCTTTCTTTGCCGCTCGGGTTCGGAGTGTAAAGCTCGGAGCCGGGTTTACCCGACACTTAGGTAACCCGCAAGCAGTACAACACTATGACACTTAGGCCGCATCAGACTGAATGCGACCGGGTTAAGGTAACTTGACGGGCGCAAAAAAACTGCAGGGCGAAAAGCTTTCGGAAGCTGAGGCAATCGAGCAGGCCAAGCAGGGAGATGCAGAGGCGTTCGAGACTCTTTATCTCCTGCATAAGCGCCGTGTGTACTCGTTGTGTCTCCGCATGACCGGCAATACGGCGGCTGCCGAAGATCTTACTCAAGAAGCGTTTCTGCAGTTATTTCGCAAGATCGGAACCTTTCGCGGGGAGTCCGCGTTTTCTACGTGGTTGCACCGGATGGCGGTCAATGTGGTGCTTATGCAACTACGGAAGAAAGGTTTGGCCGTGGTTCCGCTGGAAGACACAATTGAGACCGAAGAAGAAGCGCACAAGAAGGAGCCGGGGGCGGACGATGTAAGATTGGCGGGATCCATCGACCGGTTGCAACTGGAGCATGCCATCGCAAATTTGCCTCCAGGTTATCGGGCGGTCTTCCTGTTGCATGACGTCGAAGGATACGAGCACAACGAGATCGCGAAGATCGTGGGGTGCTCGATTGGCAACAGCAAATCGCAGTTGCATAAAGCTAGAATGAGGTTGCGAGATCTCCTCAAAACGAGCAGAGCTGAAAAAGCCACTAAGCCGTGAGGAGCGACTGCAAGGAAACATCGGGGAGAGGGTAGTATGACCTGTGACGAATTTGAACGGGTCTTGCCGGAGCTTGAGGGCGGCCACAATTTGGAGCAGGAAGAGCACCTGAGAACCTGCTCTGCGTGCGCGGATTTGGTTTCCGATCTCCATGCCATCACGCAACATGCGCGGCTATTGGAAGATCAGGAACCAAGCCCGAGCGTGTGGAATAGCATTGAGGCTGCGTTGCGGAAGGAGGGGTTGATTCGTCAACCCCAACTTCGACTACTGCCGCAAATTCCGGCTGCGCCGCGCTGGAGATTTGCCTGGTTTCTACCAATTGCTGCGACCTTCCTGTTCGGCATCGGACTTTTCATAATCCATCGTCAGTTCAACGATCAGGTCGCACGACAAGAAACTCCGTCCAATCCGGCGGTGGAAATAGCCCACCCCAGCCAAGTCTCCCCAGCGGCCTCCACGGAAGACTCGATCCTGACACTGGTTGCAGCTCGCGCCCCTGGCATGCGCGAGTCTTACGAATCTAACTTGCGGGCGGTCGACGCGTATATACGAGATGCTGAATTGTCCGCGCGCAACAATCCGAACGATGAAATCTCGCAGGAACAGTTGATGAATGCCTATGAGCAAAGAGCGATGATCTATGAGATGGCAATGGATCGCGCTCTGCCGTAATATGTCACGCTATGCCGAACTGATGTGGGGACGAGGTTAATTTATGTACCGCAGAAATTGGGTTGCTGGGCTGGTGGTGGCAATGGTGCTGCTTGCGGCCGTGGTCGCAGCCGCAGAGACCCGCAAGGAATTCCGCTTTCGCGTACATCGCCACGCTAGCGTCTCTGTGGTGAATCAGTTTGGAGCTATCTCGGTCAAACCTTCCTCAGAGCGAGACGTATTGGTAACCGCCATTCTTCATTCCGACAAAGCCGAAGTCGACACAAGCCACAGCGGCAATCGTGTCTCTGTGTCTACACATCTCCTGGCCGGAGCTGATCCCGACAGCGGACGGGTAGACTACGAAGTTCTCGTTCCTGCAGACGCGAATGTAACTTTGCGTTCCGCCACCGGGCCACTCCGTGCAGAAAAGCTGCGCGGCGATGTGATTCTCGAAGGAAACACCGCTAACATGGATGTGCGCGACCTGAGCGATGGACATGTCCACATCAAGACCCTCAACGGTCCCGTGACCCTCACCAATGTTAGCGATGGCCACGTGGAGATCACCTCCGTGGGTGGTGAGATTTCACTCTTCGCCGTCGATGGTCCCCTCGTGCATGTTAATTCGAATAGCGGGCGAATTGTCTATGACGGTGATTTCGGCGGTGGCGGCGAGTATTCCTTGATGACTCACACCGGGGACATTGAAGCCACAGCGCCTTCTTATGCTTCCATCGACGTTCTAGCGAGCTCTTCGCAGGGAAAGGTTGTCAACGATTTTCCTCTCCAACCCGTTCACACGTCCCTGGCCCAAAGAGCGGGGAGTGCCTTTGCAGGCACCATGGGAAAGGCAGCATCCTCGGTTAAGCTGCTTTCTTTCAGTGGTAAAATCCACCTCAAGAAACGCTGACGACAGCGCTGCACCCCGAGGACTCATCGGGTCTCCTGCATTTCATGAAACCTATAACCGCCTCGGCCCCATCAGTTACTCCGGTCATACGATCGATTCGCGAAAGCCGTGTAGTCTTCTTGGTTGGCTTTATGGGAGCGGGCAAGACAACGGTCGGTCAAGCCCTGGCCCGCCGGTTGGGCTGGATTTTCGAGGATTTGGACGATCGTATCGAACAGCGGCAGCGAGGTTCAATTGCGAAGATCTTTCAGGACTCTGGCGAGGCCGAATTCCGCCGCGCAGAGTCCGCCGCCCTTCGTGCTCTGCTCGAAGACTTAGGTTCATCCCCAAGGATCATTGCGTTGGGTGGGGGAGCCTTTACGCAGGCCGAAAATGCTGCTTTGCTTGAAAGTGCTGGCGTTCCGATCGTGTTCCTGGATGGCTCTCCGGAAGAGCTTTTCAGGCGCTGCCAGCGGGAAGGGCGCGATCGCCCGCTACGCGGGGATCAGAAGCAGTTTTGTGAACTTTATGAACGTCGCCGGCCGTCCTACTTAAAGGCCGCTTGGCACATTAACACTGACGGGAAAGATCAGGAAACCATTGCCGGGGAGGTAGCATGCAGTCTTCGACTGGAATGAAGGTTTCAATTGGCCATGGGGCACTTGTGGTGGTCCTGCTCTCATCTCTATGCCCGCTTGCGTTCTCAACCAGTACGCCCAAGCAGCCGGCGGGGAAAACCGTCGACTCCGGCTCGTTCGGGGTATTCATGAATGGCCAGCGCGTGGCAACGGAAACGTTTTCCATTCATGAAGACGAGTCTGGCAGTTCAGTTATTTCTGAATTTAAGACTGAAGCTGGAGTCCAAAAGGCCGCACAGAGCTCCGAGCTCCAACTGGATCCCAAGGGTGAGCTTAAGAGCTACGAATGGAAAGAGACCAGCCCGGGAGAGTCGCACGCATCAGTGTTTCCTGCCCAGGATTTCCTGACAGAGCGTTTCAGCAAAAGCCTGGAGGAAAAGCCGCACGAGCAGCCTTTCCTGCTGCCGGCTTCTACGACAATACTGGATGATTATTTCCTGATTCAGCGGGAAGTTCTGGCGTGGAAGTTTCTGGCGACCACCTGCAAACAGGAAAACGGTCAGATTTCCTGCCCACTAAAGCAGTCGGTGCAGCTCGGAACCCTCAACCCACACACCCGCCAGTCGATGTCGGTGGGCGTGCAGTATTCTGGTAGAGAAAAAGTTTCCGTTCACAATGCGGAACGGGAGCTCATTCGGCTGGACGTGACCACAGAAACGGGTAATTGGGCTCTTTGGCTGGATGATCAATTGAAGCTCGAAAAAATTATGGATTTGTCCGGCAATACTGAAATTATTCGAGATTAGTCACAATTGGCGCTGATTGATGCACGTGCGGCCCGGGTTTTAGCCACAGCACTTCTGTTCGCGCTGGGCCTAGGATTTTTCTACGTGGCGCGTCATACCCTGTTCGCATTCTTGTTTGCAGTTTTCTTCGCTTATCTCGTGGAACCCGCGGTTTCCGGACTGGAAAAATGGACTCGCAGCCGGGCGATGGCCATCTCCATAATTTATCTGCTTCTCGCTGCTTTGCTCGCCACTTTCTTCTTCTTCGTGGGTCCGAGGATCGCGCATGAAGCACAGCGCTTGACCCAGGCCCTGCCCAAAATGCTCGACCAGATCAGCTCCGGCAACATAGCGGTCACTATCGGGGTGGAACATGGCTGGAGCTTGCCTACGATTCACACCGCGCAAGGCTTCCTTGTCAGTCACCGCGAGGATCTGTTGAAGATTGCGCAGAGCGTCGGGATTCACATTGCGGATATCGCAAAGAATTCCTGGCTGTTGATCGTGATTCCCATTCTGGCCGTCTTCTTCCTGAAAGATGGCGCCTATTTTGCAGAATCAGCGGCGTCGCTCGTTCATACCAAGCCGCAGCGCGAGTTCCTCGACGGTGTACGCAGTGATCTCAATCAGATGCTCGCGCACTTCATACGCGCTCAATTGACCCTGGCTCTGTTTTCCTTCGCCGTTTACGGAGCGTTCATGGCGCTGATCAAAGTGCCCTATGCCCTGATGCTAGCGTCGGCCGGCGGATTTATGGAGTTCATCCCGGTGGTCGGACCTCTGCTGGCCGCTGCGCTGATTCTTTTGGTCGCGCTGTTGACCAGCTTTCCCCATTGGATCGCTCTGCTGGTTTTCCTCGGAATTTGGCGTCTCGTGCAGGACTACGTGATCTCGCCGCGCGTTATGGGCCGGAGCATGGAATTACATCCTTTGGCCGCATTGTTCGGCGTCCTGGCGGGCGGAGAGATCGCGGGTGTGCTCGGAGTCTATCTTTCGATTCCGGTGATGGCGAGCCTGCGCATCGTGTGGCGGCGTTGGCGCACCTATGCGGAAAAAAGGCGATTTGGCCCGTTGAACGAATATTCGTTCACCACGGAAATCACTCCACGACAGTAAAAATCCCGCACCTTCCGCCCGGCTCCCCGCTGTTCGTGGCAATAGGTGTGCTAGCCTGCGGTTCCAGCGGCGAGTTCCGTCTTCACATTTCGTAGAAATTCTGCCGCTGCTTCCGGCGGAACGGTGTTAATGAACATCCCCGATCCCAGTTCAAATCCCGCTACGCGAGTCAGGCGTGGAATGATGCTGACGTACCAATGAAAGTATTTCACGACATGCAACTCTGCAGGTGCGCTGCGCAGGGTGTAATTGAAGTCCGGATTGCCCAGGCCATGATAGAGCTTTCCCAGAACTTTTCTTAGGACGTGAGCCAGATCAGAGATCTCGGCCGTGCTGATGTCGCCGAAATTGGCCATGTGCCGCCGCGGAAAAATATGGGTAGCAAATGGCGTTGGCGAGGCGAACGGTTCCAATGCCACGAAATGCTCGGTGGTGAGCACGATGCGATCTTCTTGAGCAAGTTCTTCCTCGACCATCTGGCAAAACATGCACTCGCCAAAGTCATCATGGTGCTGCAGCGCCACCTGAAAGCGTCCTCGCACCTGGCTGGAAATCACTGGAGTGGCGATTAATTGAGAATGCGGATGCTCGAGGCTGGTTCCCGCGTCCAAGCCATGATTCTTGAAAATCGTGATATGCGCGATCCGCGGATCGAGGCTGAGTTCGTCGTAACGTGACTTGTAGGCGCGCAGCATATTGGCTACATGCGTATCATCCATCAACGCAATGACCTGGGCGTGATCAGGCGTTTCGATGATTACGTCATGGACCCCGAAACCACCGATACTCCGCCGCGAGCGATGAATCGTTCGGGTCAGTTGAGCGTCCCGTGCCAGCGCGGCGAATTTGTTGGCCACGACCCGGACCTGCCATCCACTGCCGTCCGGCACCCGCAAGATCTCGGGCGGAGTCTTGCTTTCATTCCCAGGACAAAATGGACAGGTAGGTACAAAAGAAGCTGGCGCTTTGGGTGGCTCCGGACGAGCCAATTCCTTGGGTCGCTTGGCGCGCTCGGTCGCAATGATCACCCATTCTTTGGTCGCAAAGTTTTGCCGTAGTTCGGGCATACAAGGCTCCTCAGACTCTTAATCGGCAATTATTCACGAATTCTTGAGCCCTCATCCGCTGTAGGCTCACCAATCCTGTTATAAAATCCAGACAACCATGCCAAACAAGATTCCGGTTGGAATTCTCGGCGCGACTGGTGTCGTCGGGCAGCGCTTTGTGCAGATGCTCGAGCATCATCCCTGGTTTGAAGTTGCCTGGCTGGCCGCCTCAGATCGGTCGGAGGGACGAAGGTACGGCGAAGCCGTCCGCTGGCGGATGAAGACTCCACTGCCGCCCCAGGTTGGCAACACGCGGGTTTCGCCGGCGATTCCGGACGGCGCTCCCAAGGTCATCTTCGCCGCCCTGGATGCCTCGATCGCCGCCGAACTGGAGCCGCGTTTTGCTAAAGCCGGCTGTGCCGTGGTCTCGAACTCCAGTGCCCTTCGCATGCAGAAAGATGTGCCGCTCGTCATTCCCGAGGTCAACGCCGAACACATTAAGCTGCTCGAGTGTCAGTCCTGGCGTCGGGAATCGCGCGGTTTCGTGGTCACGAATCCTAACTGCTCGGCCATCGGCCTGGTCATGGCGCTCGCTCCATTGCAGCAGAAGTTTGGCATCGACACGGTGATGGTCGTCACCATGCAAGCGGTTAGTGGCGCAGGATATCCCGGCGTAGCATCGCTCGACATCCTAGGCAATGTCATTCCCTACATCGCCAAGGAAGAAGAGAAGATGGAAGAGGAAACCCTGAAGTTGCTGGGCAGGCTGGATGGCTCAAAAATCGTCTCCGCCGATTTCGGTATGAGCGCCCAGTGCAACCGAGTCGCAGTCGAAGACGGACACACCGAGTCAGTGTCAGTCAAGCTAAGGAAGATAGCAGCCACCGAAGAGATTATCGCGAGTTGGGATGAATTTCGCAGCGTTCCTCAAGAACTGAGGCTCCCAAGCGCTCCTGCGAAGCCGCTACAATACCTCACCTCCGCAGACCGCCCACAGCCCCGCTTCGATGTGGATGCCGGCGTTGGCATGACCGCAACCGTTGGCCGCTTACGCCCTTGCAGCGTTCTGGATTGGAAATTCACCGTACTATCCCACAACACTATTCGCGGTGCCGCGGGGGCGGCTCTGCTCAACGCCGAATTGCTCAAAGTACAGGGGTATCTCGATTGACTTCCGCCAGCTGCACGCGTTGGGGCGCCCCATGATCGTAATGAAATTTGGCGGCACCTCAGTACAGGACGCCGAAGCCATCGACCGTGCAGCTTTTATCGTCAAGAACCGTCTGGCGCAGAAACCGGTCGTCATTGTCAGTGCCATGGCCAAGGTCACCGACCAACTGCTGGCTATGGCTCGTGCGGCCGGCGCCGGAGATCGCAAAGCAGCGTTGAAGCATTCCCGGGCGCTGCGCGAACGACATTACAACACCGCCGGAGAATTGCTTGGTACTGCGTTATTTACGCAATTTCACAGCGACTTAGGGGTGGAGTTTGAAGCTTTAGATGAACTACTGCGCGGCATCGCGGCCGTCGGAGAATTGACCCCTCGCACCACCGATCACGTCGCTGCCTTTGGAGAAGTCCTGTCCAGCAGAATTGTGAAGGCCGCCTTCGCTGCCCGCGGCATCGAAGCTGAGCTGGTTGATTCACGCAAGTGTATCGTGACCGATGCCATACACATGCGCGCCGCTCCGCTAATGCAGGAAACTCGCGAACGGTTGCAGGCAAAAGTTCAACCATTCGTCGCAGATGGGTGTGTGCCGGTGATGGGTGGGTTTATTGGCGCCACTAAGTCCGGAGTCACCACCACCATCGGACGGGGCGGATCGGACTATTCCGCTGCGATCATCGGAGCCGAACTCGGCGCCGAGCGCATAGAAATCTGGACCGACGTGGACGGCATGATGACCACAGATCCGAACCTGTGCCCTGAAGCCCGCCGCATCAAAGTTATCAGCTTCGATGAAGCCGCCGAGCTGGCATACTTCGGAGCGAAAGTGTTACACCCCGCTACAGTGCTGCCGGCTATCCAGAAGAATATTCCTGTTTACATCCTGAACTCGCGCAACCCGAAATGCGAAGGCACGCGCATCGCGGCCCGCGTGCCCCAGTGCCGCAACTTCTTCAAAGCCATCGCCGCAAAGAAAAAGATCACAATCATTGATGTTGCGGCTCCCCGCATGCTCCTGGCGCATGGTTTTATGCGTTCCATCTTCGAGGCTTTCGATCGCCATGGCGTTTCTGTCGACGTTGTGTCGACCTCCGAGGTGAGCGTGTCGCTGACCGTGGATTCGAACGAGGCCATTCCCGCTCTGGCCGCGGATCTTGCCAAATTAGCCGATGTCAAATACGAAGGCCGCAAAGCAATTGTCTGCGTTGTGGGGGAAAACTTGCGGGAGACTCCCGGCATTGCTGCGCGTGTCTTCGGAGAACTGGGCGATACGAAAATCCGCATGATTTCCCAGGGGGCATCGGAAATCAATCTGACATTTGTCGTTGAGGAGGACGAAGTTCCGCAGGTGATCCGGCGGTTGCACGCGGCATTTTTTTCGGAGCTTGACCCGGAGATTTTCGCGTGACGCCGCAGCGTGCGTGTCTTTCAAGGCTGGTTTAGAGATTGGGTATGAGATTGCTCGTTCTGGGTCGTGGTAAGACAGGATCATTGGTCGCTGAGGTTGCGCGCGAGCATGGCCACGAAGTCGTCGTGCTCAGCGCCGCAGACAATCCTGACGCGTCCGGGCTTACCTCTGGAATGCTCTCTCGTATTGATGTTGCGATCGATTTCACCACGCCGAAGGCGGTGGTGCAAAACATCGAGGCTTGTGTCGCCGCCGGCAGAAACATGGTCGTTGGCACGACCGGTTGGTACCACGAACTTCCGCGTATCCGGAAACTGGTTGAAAAGAGTGGCACCGCATTGCTTTACGGCGCTAACTTCTCGATCGGGGTCAACCTGTTCTTTGAAATCGCGCGCGGTGCAGCAGCCGCTCTTCGCCAGGGGTATTTCGGACAAATTTTCGAACGTCACCACGCGCATAAGAAAGACGCGCCCTCCGGCACGGCCCTGGCGCTGCAACGCCTGATCCAGACTGCGACGGGAACTAAACTGGAAGTGACTTCTTTTCGAGAGGGTGATGTGGTTGGCATGCACGAACTGATTTTCGATTCGTCCGTCGACACCATCTACCTCTGCCATGATGCCAAGTCCCGTCGCGGCTTTGCCGAAGGTGCAGTGCGCGGAGCCGAGTGGTTGCCAGGGAAAAAGGGATTATTTGATTTCAGTGAGGTCGCCGCCTCGTTGTAACTCGTCTTCAGCCCGAGGGCGGTCTCCGACAAACAGCCGATAAATCCACAACACAGAAGTTTAGGTGGAGTTACAATTCTTGCAGAGTCTACATGCGAGGTGCTCCCCATGCCCGTATACGACTACATCTGCCACGACTGCAACAAGTCGTTTGAGACAGTTCTCACCCTGCAGGAACACGACAAGGAAAGCATCCGGTGCCCGCACTGCGGCAGTAAGAATGTAGAGCAGGAAGTGGCCGCGTTTTACGCGGTGACTGGCAAGAAGAGCTAGCGAGACGCGCTGGCAGCCTGGTCCGGATCGTGCCTTAGCGGCTTGAGGGGTTACCGCCGTGTGAGGGATATCACTGCCTGCAAACCACCGAACTCATACGATAACCTTGGGGTCTGTTCGGGCTGAACTATGCCAGCGGCCGGGCTGAAAAACGCGCAATCCGAAGAAACGCGCCGCAAAGCCGACGCACTGCCACTGCCTACGCTTTTCGGTGAAGGGTATGGTATTTATCAGACACGTCCGCTTACATTCGTTTGCTCCTTCGTCGGCCACGTGCTGCTGGTCGCGCTTTTAGTTGCTTCCGGTCATTTCGTTATAACTCACCGCCATGAAATTCGTGAGCAGGTGGTGAATGTCATCACCGACGTGAGCCCCTATATCCTTCCTCCTTCCAAAACGAAAGCTGGCGGTGGCGGTGGGGGTGGGGACCGGGACAAGCTTGCCGCCTCGAAAGGTGCCTTACCTCGCCTGTCGCGCGAGCAGATAACGCCCCCAGCAGTCGTGATTCGCAACGACAATCCAAAACTCGCCGTTGAACCTACCGTAGTGGTGCCTCCTCAGATTCATCTTCCGCAAACCGGAGTACTCGGCGACCCACTGTCCACGGTTCTCGGACCTCCCTCTAATGGCCCGGGGTTCGGCGGTGGAATTGGCTCAGGCAGCGGCGGAGGGGTGGGTTCGGGAACGGGGCCCGGCGTTGGACCGGGAATAGGTGGTGGAATTGGGGGTGGCGTGTACCACGTGGGGGGAGGAGTTACCGCGCCCCGGCCTATCTATTCACCGGATCCCGATTACTCCGAAGAAGCTAGAAAGGCGAAGTATCAGGGGACCGTGGTTCTGTGGGTCATTGTCGGACCCGATGGCCGCCCACGTGATATTCGCGTCTACCGCTCGTTAGGTATGGGTCTGGACGAGAAGGCAATCGAAAAAATCCGCACCTGGAGATTTGAGCCTGCGCGCAAGGATGGAATTCCAGTCGCGGTGCAAGTGAACATCGAGGTGAGTTTCAGGCTGTATTGAAGTTGTTGGACGCCCGTTCCCCGAATCCTGGCCGAATCGCGGATATTCAGTTCTGTTGGCGCTTTTCCAGCAACTCTTTTAACTTGCCCAGCAGGAAGTCCGGATTCTCCTCTCCTTTTCTGACCCAGAGATCTGCCAGGCCGACAGCCTCGTCAAGGATGGGCACGTAAGCCGAGAGAACAATGATGGGAGTCTTGCGATTCAAGCGCCTGAGTTCTTTCGCGACCGCGAGACCGTTCATGTCCGCCATCCAGTAATCAACGATTACAGCGTCAACTGGCTGCGAGCGGAAGATTTGTAAGCCTTCACGGCCTGACGCTGCCGTCAGCACGTCGTACCCAGCTGATTCCAGCAGGAGCTTCCGCAGCATCCGCCCCGGCTCTTCGTCATCGATGCAGAGGATAGTGGCCTTTTGATCCATTTCTGGTCTGAGTCTGGGTTGCGCCTCACCAGATGATGTCGGGTTAGCCAAGCGGGCACCTGCTTGAGGATAGAACAAGAAATGAAGGTAGGCCCTTTGTCTTGTGTCAGACAATACAGTGAAATCCCGATTGACGAGAAAGTATACTGTAGGACCCTGAATCATTCTCCTTGTCCGCGTAACGAAACCGCTTCGTGCGAGGCTTCGTCTACTTCGGTACTCCGTTGTTTTCCATGCTGGACAAGTTTTGCTCGGTAGAGCGAGTGAAGTCAGCTCCGAAGTACGTAGGGTTCAAATCAAATTTCAGCGTTTTGGTGAGCGAATCCAGCAACTCCTGCACCCTCTGTGAGGAGATCGATTTCCGAATCTGCTTACTGGCCTGGCCGAGTGGCATCTGCTCTTTGGAGACCATCTTGTAAATGTAATATCCGGTGGAATCGACGAGGACATCGGAGACTTGGCCGGCTTGCATCTCAAAAATCTTTTGCTGAGTGACCGGAAGCCTGGTAACAGGAATCTTCCCAGTGCTCACAGTTGGGGTACCGGAAGAAATATGTGCTGCTGCAAAAGCTTCTTTTTGCAGTTGCTGAAAATCTTCGCCAGTCGCCGCCCGAGCCCGTAGCTTTTCAGCTAGCCCGAGCATTGTCTTTTCGGAGTTGCCCTCAGACCCGGCCTTGGATTCGTCCTTGCCTTGCTTGGGCACGAAGACACGCAGTAACTCAGCCTTCTCGAACTTTACCGCATTTTCGTTGTAATACTTTTCGACATCGGCATCCGAAATGTTGCTGGCCTGCTTTTCGAAGTAGCGATTCAGGTTTTGGCTCAAAATCTGGAGAGACGCAAACTGCATCACCTCGGCAAAATGAGGATCACGATCGAGGCCAAGTTCGCGAGCTTTTTGCGCAAACAAAAGCAATCTGGGGTACGAGAGCGCCAGCCGCCGCCTTACCATTCCCGACATGTCAGGATTGAGAGCCTCCACCAATTCTTCAAACTGGGTTTTGGTCACGGCCGTCTCGCATCCCTTGTCGCTCGGAGAACTGTTCTGTTTCTGCTGGCCAGCGGGAGAGCCTTCTGTGGTTGGTTGGCCGCTTTGGGTGTTCCCATTTGGCTGGCAGACACCTTTAATCGTAATTACCGGACTTTCCGGTGGGACAGTTTTGGCAGACGCGGGCAGCGCCTCCTCATCGTCCTCATGACGGTGATGCTGCGATTGCCCGGATGATGCGTCCGGCTGCGGTAAAGGGTTGATCTGTCCGACTGCTAAGGAAGCAAAAAGCGTGATGACCAGCGTACTGTGATGAATTCGCATACTGTTCAATTAAACAAAATTTCTCTTAGGATATCTGGTTTTTGGGCTGGGTGACAGTATCGCCCGAACATGTCCTAATCAAGGTGAGTCTAGAGCTTTGCTCAGGGTTATCTAGAACCCGGCGTACCGTGCGACAGACGCATCGCCTACGTCTCGGGACCAACGGCCCTTGAACTACGCTATTGAACCGTTAGCGAGAGGCTGGTGGTTTTCGTCAGTGACCCGCCAGTCGCAGTGACTGTTACTGTGTAGCTTCCCGAGGTCGTCCCGGGTGTTGATTGGTGGGTCGTTCCGGAGCCGCCATTATTGGTTGATGAACCGCCACCACAAGCAGCAAACCAGAACAACGTCGACAACATCAGCAACCCCAATGACCATCGGAGTAGTTTTGCGCGCGCCGGCCTGGAGCCTGCTATGAACGTCAATCCGCAGAACGGCAATAACATCGCGTAATAGAAGCCCATTGCCTGTTTTGAAGGAATGAAAGCGACTGGCGCGACCGTGCTTACAGTGAGCGTCGAAGTCCCATTTCCACCGGTTATCGACGCAGAACTAAGACCACAGGTGGGCGGCACCGCCGTCACCGGAGCAATCGCACAGCCCAAGTTCACTGTCGAGTTGAAACCGCCCGAGGGCGCGATCGTCACCGTGGTTGTAGCTGAACTCCCTGCTGAGATGGTTGCAGGCGCCAATGGCGTAGCCGCCATTGAGAAGGAGGGGGTTGGGGTTGGTGCTGCCGTAACCGTCAGGCTCGCGGCAGTTGTCTGGGCCAGAGATCCAAAGTTGCCCGTAATGGTGAAGTCAAAATTTCCAGTCGGCGTCGACGCGCTGGTAGTAACCGTCAGGGGCGTGCTCACTTGTGTCCCGGTTCCTGGCACCGAGATTGCCACGGGAGAGCATGCAGAAGCCGAGGGCAGTCCCGAGCATGTGAGATACACGGTGCCACTGAATCCCGGTTGCGGGTTCAGGTACACAATGTACGAGGCAGAATTCCCCCCCGTTATCGACTGAAACGACGGAGACGCAGTTATCGAAAAACCCGGTGGATTGAACAGGCCGTATACCAACAACTCATTCGAAAAAGTCGGTAGAAATACTTTGCCGTTTGCGATGGTAGGAGGATTGAATTTCGCGAAATTCCCGGCTCCATCTCGAGCAGCGTTCTGTTGAGTGTCCCACAATTCCTGAGTCAGGTCATCAGCATCAAACGCCCATAGCTGTCCCGGGACAGTGCCATCGTTGGCATTTCCATTTAATGAAGTAGCTGCCCAGACTATGCCCGTTCCCTGAGTATTTCCGTTGGACGAAATCGACATGGGTGCGAAGTTTGAATATCCGTCCGCACTTTGAACTGTGCTTTGCGATGCTGGAGACGTGAGAAATGTCTGGCCATTGAAACTCCATGCCTGAAGCGTCTGGCCACCACCCCACGTGAAAGCAACCGGACCCAACTTCTGGCTGTTCCAGTAGACCGGCCCGCCCATGATAGGTTCCGAGAAAGCTTGCCATTCCTGCACGTCGCCGTTGAAGGAGGAGTTGAATTTTCCCATGTTCGTGCTGTCGACCAGGCGAAGGATTCCGTCCTTTCCCCCGCCCAACAGCAATGATGTTCCCGGGATCAGCATAGGTCCGCCGGCACCCAGGTCGCTATCTTGCTGGGACAGGAAAGACTGGTTGTCCGGAGTGAAATAATCAAGCACCGAGAGATTGGTGCCATCCAGCTTTAAGAAGCTATCGCCGTAATCACTGCCCCCAGTATTCGCGTTGAAATTTCCGTTGGCGGTAATCACATAAACGTTGCCTGCACTGTCAACTACCGGACCCTGTCCTCCACCCCAAATACTTCCACCCGATGCCAGCGAGGGCGCGGTGCTAAAGACCGCTATTTGCGCCAATGAGCTCGCATCGTATTCCATCAACCACCCGTACCATGGGGCCGTGTCTCCGTGAGAACCAAAACCAATGTAAAGCTTCCCGCCAGAGAGCAGAAGCCCTGGGCGATTTAATTGGAGTAACGGGCCAAAGTTCGCAGTCGAAATCTCTGCCGGCCCGCTCAACAACTCTGCCCCCGAAGTGACGTCCAGCGCGTGCAACCGATAATGGTATGTCCCGTCCGAGTCCTTGTTTTTCACCGCTACATAGAGGATGCCCCGCTGTGGATCGATGACAGGAGTGCCCGTAATGCCTATCTCCGGCACCAGATCGGTGTAGCAACCCGATCCGCAGATATCATTGCTCGGCACGGATGGACCGAGGTTGACGTGCCAGAGCGTGTTTCCATTCAGGTCATCAGTGTCGATGGCGTACACACTATTGTGCTCGGTGGCTACATAAACTACATTGTGCAGGCTGCCGCCAATCGTCACATTCGTCAGGTATAACGGCTGAGCGTAAATCGAACCGTCAACCGCCACGGTAAACAACTTCCCGAAGCTGTTTACGTTCACATTCGAAGTGTTGAGGAAGGTTTCAGCGTTGTTCTGGCCGGTGCGGCTATTGTCATTGTGCTGGGTGACGATTGAAACCTGGCCGAAGGTGTTACAACACAGAGCAACAAGAAGAAAGCTCAGTACGCTATAATTCCTGACCCTTAACAGTTTCCCATTCATCGGCAAAACATCCCCCACTGAATTGTTCACGTGAAGCGGAGGTTTGTGCGTGGAACGCGTCTGATCCCGCTAACGTGGCAAAGCTTCGTGACTGAGAAAACGACAAAAACGAAGTGACAACAACTGAGTGTTATCGAGAAAGGCCACAGTACACGTGGCAGTTGTGAACATTCTGACTACGATTCTGCGGCCTGTCAAGCATTTGATCTCGCCGCAAATCTTTGCGCAGTTTGCGCAGGCGCGTAACCTGTTACCAGGATTGGATGAATCTGCGAAGGACGCAAAAGGCTTGCCTGGCGGGGCCGGGACGTTACACGTCCTGATTGCAAAATGCCTCAAAAAGAGACACGAGGACAACGGTTGGATAGTTCAGGAACGAACCGAGGAGATGCTCATTCCTCCACTGGCTCAGTCTGAGGGACCGGGATAGCTTCCTGCTCGCCAGTTCGCGATCTGGCGAGAGTGACGAGATCGAAGAAGGTTTGGTCGGAGCGAAGTTGTTTCAAGATTGCGTTTTTGTCGAACTCGTTTGTGCCCACGACAATCACTTCTGCAAATTTCAGAACCTCTTCAATGTCATCGTGCAGGAGTGCTGTAATGTGGGGAATAGTACTTTGGATGAATTCCTGGTTGGATCCGAAAACCTGTCCCATGCGAACATTGCGGTCCCAAATCCGGCACTGACAGCCTTCGCCCAACAAACGCTTTACAAGATGCACCATCGGACTTTCGCGCAGGTCATCGGTACCTGCCTTAAAGCTGAGTCCCAAGACCCCGATACGCTTCTTTCCGGTCCGTAGTACCTCATCGGCCGCGCGCTCGATGTGTTGATGGTTGCTCGACAAAATGGAAGCCAGCACGGGAAGGTTCAGGTCCAATTCTTTCGCCCGATAAGTAAGTGCCCGCAGGTCCTTTGGGAGGCACGAGCCTCCGAATGCAAATCCTGGCTTAAGGTAGGCAGGGGAGATGTTCAGTTTCTTGTCTGAAGTGAATATCTCCATCGCCCGGTGCATGTCGGCGCCCAGCTCGAGACACAGGGTTCCGACCTCATTTGCAAATGTGACCTTCAGGGCATGGAATGCATTGCTGACATACTTGACCATCTCCGCGGTGGCACTATCAGTCTCATATACGGGAGCGGGAAGATCGCTATAAATCTGGCGTAACGGCGAGCGATTGGCACTGTCCATCGTGCCCAGCACGGTGAATGGAGGGTTATAAAAATCATGAATTGCCGTTCCCTCGCGCAGGAACTCCGGATTGAAACACACCCCGAAATCAACTCCCGCCCGCTTGCCGCTGACAGACTCGAGAATCGGGGTAACAAATGAATGCGTGGTTCCCGGCAAAACCGTGCTGCGTAGCACAACCCAATGAAAAGTCTCCTTTATGCGTAGCACCTCTCCGATCTGGCGGCACACCGATTCAATGCTGCTTAGATCCAGCTTGCCATTTCGCAGGCTGGGTGTGGCCACGGAGATGAATGATATTTCTGTGTTGAGGATGGCTTCCCGCGGATCACCAGTGGCTCGCAAGGACAAGGAGCGGCAAGGTTCCGCGATCAACTCCCGCAGTCCGGGTTCTACCACTGGCGGCCGGCCTTCGGCAATGAGCTGAACTTTCCTTGGATTGCTGTCTACTCCGATGACGCGGTGGCCCTGGCTCGCTAAACAGGTTGCCGTGACCGATCCTACGTACCCCAAGCCGAAAATGCTGATCGCCAATGACACGCGACTAAATTCCCTCCTGATCTCAGATCTGCTCGTGCGGTTTGCTCACTGCCATCTTGGCAGCGCCTGCTCCGCAGACGACGGTCATCTCTTCCGCGCCAGACCGAGCACGCTGAGAAAGAAGCTGAAAAAAATGATTTGGCAACCCAACGCCATCGCCGTGACCGACGGCATTACGATGCGCAGAGTGGTGATCGCATTGAGTTGGCCAAAATGATGTGCCTTCCACACTTGCACCGCATAAAGCGAACCAGCTATTCCCGCAACGCTCAGCAATGCCCCGACTACCAGTCCGGTCTCCAAAGTGATGACCTTGAAAAGGCTCTCAAGCCTTAGATCCTTTGGAAGGAGTCCCTCGGTGGTAGCGTAGATTTTGGTGAACACCGAGAAAGCGACTGCCTGAAAGCCAATGAGGACCGCGACCATTGCATGTAATAACGTGTCAACATCGAACGTGACCCCGTGGACCGTCCGTGGTCCCGGCAAAAGCCACGCGCCCATCGCAGCCCCCACGAACATCAGCAGAATACCTGGGTACAGAAATAGCCACCGGGGACTGTAAAGCAACATGAAGCGAAGATGGCGCCAGCCATCCCGCCAGGTCCGCAAATGAGGAGGACGCCCACGCCGGTCCGGCGAGAGGGTTGTCGGCACTTCTGCGACCCTTAATCCCGTGAGTGTGGCCTTGACCACCATCTCGCTGGCAAACTCCATCCCGGTAGTGCGCATTCCCAGCTTCTCGTAGCCAGATTTGCTGAAGGCACGAAGACCACAATGAAAGTCACCGATATTGCTGCGAAAAAACACGCGTCCGAGAAATGACAATACAGGGTTACCAAGATAGCGGTGGAGGGCTGGCATGGCGCCTGGCTCAATCCCGCCTTTGAAACGGTTGCCCATCACCAACTCATCGCCGTGTCGAAGCTTTTCCAGAAACAACGGGATGTGAGTGAAGTTGTAGGTGTCATCGGCATCGCCCATCACAATATAGCGGCCACGAGCGGCTGCGATTCCACCCATCAATGCGCTGCCATATCCCTTTTGCACAACTTCGACCAGGCGGGCACCCATAGATCGCGCAATATTCTGTGAACCGTCGCTGCTACCGTTGTCAGCCACTACAATTTCGCCTTCTATCGCGTGCTGCCGGAAAGTTCGCTGGATTTTTTCCAGACATGCTCCCAAAGTTCGAGCTTCGTTCAGGCAGGGCATAACAACACTGACTTCCGGCCCAGCGGCATGGGGCGTGACGCCGTACTCTGAGGGCTGCTCCAGTGCATGCAGTACCGAAGTGGTCATAGTTAAAGCTCCTTACAGCGCATAGCCCGCAGCGTTGTGCGAATCCGAAGCGCTTCGCCCGGACAAAAGGGAGGAGGTCGAAACCGAACGTGTAATGTTAGAACCCAAAACTTCCGCTTGATTCCGCTATCCGTATCTCGATCAAGCTAGTAAACCGCCCGGTATGTCGCGATACCACTGGCTATGTTCACGATGGATTGTAACGTGCGAACACCTACGTTTCTCGCGGT
Organism: Terriglobales bacterium; assembly: GCA_035623255.1. Lineage (GTDB taxonomy): Bacteria > Acidobacteriota > Terriglobia > Terriglobales > Acidobacteriaceae > JAFAGX01. The sequence continues at coordinate 72,824 of DASPTU010000110.1, forward strand.
GCTCGAGGGGATGAAGACAATATCTTCCGCTTGCAACTTCGTATCCGGCGCCTTCGCTTCCATGATCTTCTTGATGTCAACGGGAAACTCAGTGGGGCCATCTTTCCCCTTTCGAACAATGCGGGCATTGTGCAGATTGGCGGTAGAGCTCGGTCCTTCGGCTGTCGCCAACGCCTGCAGGATCGTAATCTGCCCGGTGTTGTCCATGATTACTCCCATCGGGTGTCTCACCTCGCCAACCACGTAGACGACACCTGCCTTCGATACAACTACAGTGTCGCCCGGACGGATGTCCACATTTGCTTCCATGTTCTTTTCCGGGTCACTCGATAGCGTCACCGTGCGCGGGCCCTTGTCCTTGTCGCGGCTCGCGACCGTAATTGTTTGTCCCGCTTTGGCTGTCGTCCCCCCGGCTAATGAAAGTATGTCAAACAAGCGACGTGGCCCGGTGACAGGGTAAACTCCGGGCCTCTGCACTTCACCAAGCACCGATACGCCCTGAGTGGCAAATTCTTTTTGCAAGACCGAAACTTGAGGATCAGTAAAATATCCGCCGCTGATCATCCGCTTGCGGATTTCCTGTTCAGCCTCATCGGGCGTCTCTCCAGCAACGTGAACTTTTCCCACGAGCCCAAGGAAAACATCGCCACTCCCGGAAACGCGGACGTCCTGGTCATACTCTGGCGCTCCCATGACGCTGATTTTCAACAGATCGCCAATGCCAATGGTAAGGTCGCGAACTGGCGTGATTGCATCTGTCGAAGCGCCTGGCGCTTGTGCTGGGCCAGCACTGGTGTCTGTGGGCAGCGGCGGTAAACTCTTTACTGATGGGGTGGCTGTTTGCGCAACAAGGTTCATGCCTGCCATCAGCATCAGTGCCGCGATGTTTCGCGCGAGTACTCCAAAACCCATTCGAACCCTCACATCAAGAGACAATTGCACAATTATAGTACCTGCTCATACATCCTCTGGATTGACTGGCAGCTGCTTAAACATACCGCCGGGACAATGCAAGATTGCTTAATATCACCGAATATCGTCACGACTTGGGCCTTCCGGTCGGCCGATTGTGGGGTTGGATTCCAGAATCCATGGCTGTGAAACGAAGGGACGAAAAAGTTGCGGATGCCAGCCCCCGGCTGGCATCCGCGTCGTTGGTTATTGGACGGTTAGGGTGAGCGTTGTGCTTTGGTTGATTGATCCACTCGTACCTTGGACCGTAATGGTGTAGGTGCCAGCCGGTGTACCGCCGCCTCCGCCACCGCCACCGCCGGATGACCCGCCACCGCAGGCCACCATGAACACCAGGCCCGAGATAACAAGGCAAATCAGCAGAATCCCCAGCAGTTTCCTACGGCGCGAGGTGAAGCCTGCTCCCAGCAGCGTCATACCGCCGATGGGCAAGAGCATCGCGTAGAAGATACCAGTCGAATGCATCTTCTTTGCCGTGTTGCCGGTGGTGCTTGCGGTCAAGGTAGAAGTGCCTGAACCGTTCACCGAACTCGAGCTAAGCGCGCATGTAGGCTCCGGACTGCCGCCACCCGTGACATTGCAAGTTAGGTTTACGGTGCCAGTGAACCCGTTGGTCGGGGTCACCGTAATTGTGGAAGTCGCCGAACCTCCTGCTGAGACCGAGCCGGGTGACAAAGCCGACGCTGACAGCACGAAGCCGGGAGATGTACTGCCATTCACGGTAAGCGTCACCGTAGCCGAGTGGTTCAGGTTGCCCGACGTACCCTTAATGGTTATGCTCGACATCCCACTTGGCGTTGCCGATTGAGTGCTGATGGTGACCGTCTCCGCAAGGCCGGAGCTGGTTGGCGTTACCGGACTGGCTGGACTGAATAAGCAGCCGGCGCCGGCAGGCAGGCCGGAGCAAGCCAGATCCACCGAGCCGTTGAACCCGTTGAGAGCGGTCATCGTGACACCATAAGAAGCGGAGCTTCCGGCGTTCACGGTGGCGCTGGTCGGCGGGACCGCGGTCATGCTGAAGTCCGGAGTCTGCGCCCCTGATGGAGTTTTGAACGACACCACCTGCGTGACCCAGCCTGGACCGCTGAGCTCCGTTTGTGCTTCGCAACTGCCGATGGTAGACGTGATCTTCTGCTCGGCGTTATTGCCGTTGAAGGTGAAATCAGACGTGACGAAACCTGGCCCGGCTCCACTCACCTGTGCGTCTACGGTGGCTGCGGCCACAATCAACTCCACAGCTGCCGTCGTCGTGCACGGCCCGGTGTCAGCCGTCGTCGTCGTGCCCGCATTGCTGAGCGCCTGGTCCAGCGGAGAGTTAGGATCCAGTCCGCTGTACTCCAGAACACGAACGTCAGGGGTATTCGCGTTGCGGCTGAATGTAATGTTGATTTGGTTGTTGGTAGCGCCGGTATCTCCCTTGATGTTCTTGGCGTAATAGATTATCTGACTCAAGGCAACACCATCGGTTACGGGGGTCAGGAAGGCGGGAACGTAGGTGTTACCCTCACTGTCCACCACTTGACTGACCTGGGCCAGCGCGTCGTTCCAACTGACGATCACTACGTTCAGATTGTTCTTTCCCTGAGGATTGGGCATCGGTATTGGAACGCTCCCGGTTGTGCCGTTCGAAAGGGCCGCGTCACCACGCTGGATGAAGTTGATGGGACCGTTGCCGAGTGTATATGTCAGTGCCCCCGAGAGCTTAGCCGAGCCCTGATCGGCACCACTGGGATTCACCACCGTAACGTCCGCCGGCGAGGCCGGGGTCGTTCCATCAGGTTGTAGTCCTGTCGTCATCGCAGGAGTAGTAAACGTGATGCTGGTCGAGGAGTTGACCACGATGTTGTCGCCGAATATGCCAAACCCATTCCTGGGCAAAAGCCCACCGACATTCACGGTTGCATCCGGATCAAAATTAGTTCCGGTGACTGTTATTTGTGCCCCACCATTCGTGGTGCTCGTCGCGGGGCTTATTCCGGTGACCGTAGGCGGGTTGGTTGTGTAACTGAAACCCGGAGGGCTTGGGAGGCCTGGCAGCGAGCCCGTCTTACCATCCACATTCACAACCGTCAGGTCTTTGGGGCCCGAGTTGTCAGGCGGCGTAGTGCACGTCATGGTGGTGGAATTGTTCACGGTGCAGTTCTGTAGAGAGAGGCCACTCGGAGCGGTGCCAAACAGTGCGTTCGCACCATTGGCAAAGTTTGTGCCGCTGATCGTGACGGCAAGGCCCCCTGCTGTAGAACCGTCGAAAGGGGTGACGCCCGTAACCGTCGGCGCCGAGGTCGGAATCCCGCTGACGCTGAA
>DASPTU010000111.1:0-14235 GCA_035623255.1 Terriglobales bacterium
GTGGGAGGCACATATTCGATTACTGCTTCCTACAGTGGAGGCACGAACTTCGTGGCCTCGACGTCGGCAGCGCAGACGCTGAGCGTGCTTGATTTCTCTATTGCAGCGAGTCCGTCAACGATCACAATCAGCGCTCCCGGGCAGGGCGGCGCAAGCACGATTTCGATAACTAGTCTGGGCGGCTTCAACCAGACCGTGACCTTCAGTGTGACGGGACTGCCTTCCGAGGCGAATGCCACATTCACATCCATTTCCGAAACGAGCGAGCTGTTGGACATCACTACGACGGCTCCCTCAACAGCGAAGGACTGGCGATCTCACCGAACACAGATGGTTTACGCATTTCTATTTCCTGGGGTGTTTGGGTTCATGATTGTGGGCGCGGGGCGTCGCTTGAAAGTGGGGCACGGAGTGCGCTGGTTGGGCATAATCGCCGTGGTCGCCCTTTCACTGGTGTGGCTGGGTGGATGCGGGGGCGGCAGCGGCACTTCGGGCAATGCGGGCACGCCAGCCGGGACCAGCACGTTGACCATCACGGCTGCGTCCAATGGTGGCAATGTCATTTCGCACAAAATTAACGTTACTCTGACGGTGCAATAGCAAGACATCCCTGGGTTTGGCACTGACCAAGGGCTCTGGGCGATTTTCTGGACAGCGCCCCAAGGACGTTAGAATGAAGGTGAGTGTCAGATCATATATACAGGATCGAGCTCCCTGGCTGGGAAGCCGTGCCGTCGCTGGTCACGCTGCAGCACTTCCGTGACATACCGGACGCCTTGTTGGCGAAAGGCAAGCTGGAGTCTGCCGGCATTGGGTGTGTACTCGCGGACGGCAACCTGATCCGAATGGATTGGCTGCTGTCGAACGCGATTGGGGGCATCCGGCTGCAGGTGGACCAGCGGGACCTGGAGTCCGCACGCGCGATTCTCGATGAGCCAATTCCCGCCGAGTTTGAGGACGAAGAGCTCGGCGAATCCTTTGTACAGCCGCGTTGCCCGCGTTGCTACTCCCTGGATATCGGCTTCGAGAAAATCGACCGCTTCTGGACATATGGCTTGTGGCTGCTGCTCTCATTTCCAATTCCCGTCCGCAAAGGGAACTGGAAGTGCTACACCTGCGGAGTTGAGTGGGTAGACGAGTGAGAAAGCCGTGAGCCGAGGCCATTTCGGTGGATAGATGAGCCTGCGAATCCGCAAGTAGTGGTGACCGGCAGCAAAAAGCAAGTAACGAAGAGTCTTTGCCTATAAAGAATCCCACTAATCCTTCTGCTGGTCTGTGCCGATACATTTAGGGTGGCCAGTCCTAGCATAGCCGGCCCGTCGGGTCCGAGGCCGAACCGGAGTTTTGTCGCGCGCCAGCCAATTTTGACGCGGGAAGAAAAAGTGTTCGGATACGAGCTGCTATTTCGGAATGGGGTAGATGATTTCTTTCGCAGCTCAGATGCTGAAAGCGCGTGCCGGAGCACGCTGAACACCTCAATGCTGCTGGGATTGGACGTGCTCTGCGATGGGCGCCGAGCTTTCATCAACTGTACGCGGGAAGTGCTGCTGAAAGACTACATAACGCTGCTGCCCTCGACCCAGACCGTGGTTGAAGTTCTGGAGACTGTTCCGGGAGATGACCTGGCACTGGCGGCGTGCCAGCGTCTAAAGGAAGCTGGGTATCTGATTGCGCTCGACGATTTCGTGACTGACGACCCGCGCGAGTCCCTGATCGACATGGCTGACATAATCAAAGTGGACCTGCGGCGAGTGTCGCTGGAGGACGCGGGGCGCATTGTGCAACGCTACGGTCCGTGGCACTGCCGGATGCTGGCCGAGAAAGTGGAGACGCGGGAGGAGTTTGCCGCCGCCAAATCTGCGGGATTTCTTTATTTTCAGGGCTATTTCTTCCACCGGCCAGAAACGCTTCACGCCAACGAAATCCCGGCCAATCAGCTGAACTACCTGCGCATGTGGCAGGCGGTAGCCAAGCCGGAATTGGATGTGAAGGAAATCGAAAACGTGATCAAAAGCGAGGCGTCTCTCTGCTATCGTTTGCTTCGATATCTCAACTCTCCGGTATTCGGGTTTGCTACTGAAATTCATTCGGTGCGCCACGCGCTGGCAATACTTGGGGAAAGAGAAGTACGCCGCTGGGTGCGGTTGGTCGCCACGCTGGGCGCCGGCCAGCACAAGTCCAGTGAACTGGTGCTTTCTGCGCTGGTGCGCGCGCGCTTCTGCGAACTGCTTTCACCGAAGATCCCCGACCATGGCTCAGATCTGTTCCTGATGGGTCTGCTCTCGTTGATGGACGCCATTCTGGAGATGCCTATGAGCCGGGTGCTGGATAGTGTGCCCGTGGACAAGGAAACCAGAGCAGTATTGCTTGGCACCGAAAGCCGGCTGCACAAGTTTTATCAGTTGATGCTGGCCCAGGAATCGGGACAGTGGCAGGCGAGTGGGGAATTGGCCCGGGAACTCCATCTCGCTGATAGCGAGGTGGCAGAGAAATACTGGGAAGCGGTGCATTGGGCCCAGCGAGTGAGTTCCCAATAACTACGGAATCAGCTTGTCGGTGATGGATAAGCCGGAAGCAGACCGGGTTCGAGCCGGGACATGCAGTTACCTCTGTGTAAAACTAGAGTGACTTAGGACTTGCCTTTTCTCGCTGCCGGAGGGTACGATCAAGGTGTTTCCTAGCGGCTACGCTTCCTAGCGGGCCTTCCGCGCCAGTCAGCTCCAGGCGCCTAAACGGACACGATCATTCAGGAACGAGTTCCAACCGCGTCGGGTTTCTAGTGCGCAACGTACATTTGTGCGCGGTGCTACCAGCAACCGGAAAGCGGTGAATGCGAGAGAAGAACAATCGAAGCTGCCGGACTTAGGCAGATTCAGACATAGGACAATAAGAGAACAATATGAATGTTGGACCCGGACATCCCTCGGGAGGCGGGGGAAGAGGTAGACGGCGCCGTGGGCGGCGTTCGCATAGGGGTGGTCCCGGGCGGGACCGCCAACAACACGGGGGCATCTACACCGCCCCCATGGACCACAGTTACCGGGCGGCAATGGCCGGTGACAAGGCGCATCGCGGGCGAAGCCGGCCGGGGTTCGCCCCATCCTACGCGCCGGTGGAGCCTGAGCCACTGCCGCAACGAGAGGACGACACTTCCCGCATCTTTGCTTTTGTGGATGATCTGTTCTTTCAGGCCAAGATCCAGGAGACCGCCCGCAAGCTCAACGTCAAAGTTGAGTTCGTCAAGAGCGACAAAGACCTTGGCGAGCGTATGCAGCAGAATGGAGAAGGCCCGCCATCGCTGATCATTTTTGACCTGAACAATGCGAATGCCAAGCCGTTGACGCTGATTCCGAAGCTGAAGAGCAAGCTGAAGAAATCGACGTCAATTATCGGCTTCCTTTCTCATGTGCAGGGAGATTTGAAGCAGAAGGCGCATGAAGTCGGCTGCGATATGGTGCTGCCGCGGTCGGCGTTTTCGCAGAACTTGCCCCAGCTTCTGCGCCGCCACGGAGCCTCAGAAGACCAACCGCCGGTGCAATAACAGAGAGGCAAATCGAAGGCTGGGAGAGGGCGTCGATCTTCGGTCGCAGGCGTTCTGGCGGACTAGCCCGGCGGCCATCCAAGTCTTCTCCCACCCACGAGATGGACGTGCAGATGAAACACCGACTGACCGGCGTGCGGTCCGACGTTGAGGACGGTACGGTATCCATTCTCAATGCTGCGCTGACGGGCGATGTTGGCAGCCGTGAGATGGCAGCGGCCAATTAGTTCAGCATCTTCGACCTTGGCTTCCTTCAAACCGGATACATGCTTTTTCGGAACTACCAGCACGTGGGTGGGCGCCTGGGGGTTGATGTCCTCGAAAGCATAGATGTGGTCATCTTCGTACACTTTCTTTGAGGGGATCTCACCGGCAATGATGCGGCAAAACAAACAATCACTCATGACAGTCCTATGTCTGCATTTGGTGTTGTTGGTGACCAGTAAGGGGCCCGGTGGAACGACAACGATGGGAGCACATTAATATACCGCATGGGAGCGGTGGGATGCTGTGTTGGGCCCGGAAGTCATCGAAACCCTGACGAAGGGCCGGTGGCGGAACCCAGCCTGGGGGATTAGTCGAGCCGGACGAGGAAGATGTCGCCCTCGGAGGTGTGGGTTTCGCGTGCGACTGACTCGGCCCGGTGGCGGTCATCATCCTGAACTCGCACCCGCACCCACCAGTCTCCGACCGGACTGCTGAAGCACCGGACTTTGGCGGTTTGATAGCGGCGAGACAAGTGATCGGCAAGCTTGTCGGCGGTGTCCTGGTTTTCAAATGCGCCGATCTGCACCGCCCACCGCCCTGCACTGTTGATGGGAACAGGTGTTTGCAAGACCTCGAGCCGGACCTTGGCGACGCCAGCAGACCAGACATCCACCTTCTTTGCGGCGGCCTCGGAGAGGTCCAGAATTCGACCCTGGATGAACGGGCCGCGGTCGGTGATTCGTACGACGACTGAATGTTCGGTCTTGACATTGGTGACGCGCACGATGGATCCCATAGGCAGTGTGCGGTGCGCCGCCGTCAGGGCGTGCATGTCATAGACCTCGCCATTCGATGCGCGACGGTTGTGATAGGGAGCGCCATACCAACTAGCGAGGCCGGTTTCGACCATGAGGGGTTTGGAATCATTCGGAAAATCCGGGGACAGCGTGGATTGAGACGGCCCGGTTGTGTTTGGGGACTCGGGGCTCTCAGCGGTCGTCTCGGGCTGGCTGATACTTGGCGGAGGCGGAACTGTAACCTTGGCTTGCTTGTGACCGCAGCCAGCAAGAAGTAATGAGCAGACAACCAGAATCGCAGTGCGAGCAGACGGGAGCGTACCTACTTGCGCTGTGACTCCATGTATTCGGCCAGACGAGTCAGTTTGTCGGCTGCGATGCGCAACGCTTTGGTGGATTGCTGGCGCACTGCAGGAACAACTTCGTCGTTCAGATAGTTGATGAGGTCGGCCGATTCCTTCTCCAACGTATTCGCCACTTCGCCGACGGTTTTCCCCAGCCGGACGGAGGCCTCTTCCACCTTGCGGTTGAAGTCGCTCATGTCGATTCCTTGTGAGGGCAAAGAAAGCCACTCGTGAATTGCGGATGCCAGGCTCAGTCATTATTTCGTGCTCCAGCGGGCACGGTCAACAGGAAGGCATTCTTTGTCATAACCAACCAGAGTCATGCGAGTTGCTTGCTTCGGTAGCGGTACAGTCCGATAAGGAAGCGAGCCAGACGGCCCACAACCCTTCGGTCGCACGTACAAGCAAGCGTCTTACGTGGTACTTTGTGGCCATAGACTGCGTCAAGGTTGCACGACACGCAAATACCTAAAGACCGAACACTTACGCCATGAGCCGCCAGTGGCCATCGGGACAGGCTATTCCCAAAGAGCGTTTTCGACGCAAGCTGCTGCAATGGTTTGATCGGCACAGGCGGGAGTTGCCCTGGCGAAAAGATCGGGATCCTTATCGCGTGTGGGTCTCGGAAATCATGCTGCAGCAGACGCGCGTAGCGGCCGCAGTTGAGCATTACAAGAAATTTCTGGTTCGCTTTCCCAGCGTCGAGAAGCTGGCGGCGGCGAAGCAATCCGCAGTGCTGGCGGCCTGGAGCGGGTTGGGTTACTACCGCCGCGCTCGTATGTTGCATACCGCAGCCAAGGAGATTGCGAGTGGGCGATCGGGAAGATTCCCGGCAACCGCGGAGGAACTACGGGCACTCCCCGGCATCGGACGCTACACTTCAGCGGCCATCGCAAGCATCGCGTTTGGTGAGCCGGTTGCCGCCGTGGATGGCAATGTGGAACGCGTGCTCCAGCGGCTGTGCGGTTTGCGCATGCAAAACGGTGAACTGTGGCAGATGGCGGAATATCTGCTGAGCCGGAGCCGTCCGGGAGATTCTAATCAAGCGATGATGGAACTGGGGGCGACGGTGTGCCTGCCGCGTCAGCCAAGGTGTTTGCTGTGCCCGGTGTCGGAGATGTGCGCCACGCGCGGAGAACTTGATAACGCCCACCAGCCACAGCGTCAGAGAAAACGCGAAATCTATTACGCGCTCGACTGCCGCAACGAATCTGTCTTTCTGGTTCAGCGCGACAAAGCGGCCACGCTGATGCCGGGGATGTGGGAGTTGCCGGAGATCGGGGGGTCGAATGGGTCGGCGGTGAGCTTTATTAAGCTGAGGCATTCGATTACGGTAACGGACTACCTGGTTCACGTTGTACGGTGCCGGGCTCCGGAAGGGGCGGTTGGCCGATGGGTGTCCAAATCGCGAATTACGAGGTTGCCGCTTGCTGGCCTGGCTCGAAAGATTCTTCGTGCGGTCGAGGTCATCTAAAATACGAGATGGATGAATTGGCTGCGCAACATTATTGGAGGACGTAGTATGGCCGCTTTAGGCACTGGTGTTTCGGCTCCCGATTTCGCACGTCCCACAATGGACGGGAAGCAATTTTCTTTGAAAGATGCGTTGGCTCGTGGTCCTGTACTTGCGGCATTCTTTAAAGTGTCGTGTCCTGTATGCCAATTTGCGTTCCAGTTTCTTGAGCGGATTCATAAAGCCTATGGCAACCGCGGCGTCACAATCATCGGCATTTCGCAAAATGACAAGAAAGACACGGCGGCATTTATCAAAGAATTTGGCGTGACTTTCCCTGTGCTTCTGGACGATACGGAGAGTTATCCGGTGTCGAATGCGTACGGCCTGACCAACGTTCCGAGCATTTTCTGGATTGCGCAGGATGGCGAGATTGAGGTCTCGAGCGTGGGCTGGGTGAAAAACGACTTTGACGACATCAACACCAAAGCCGCGGCGAGCACCGGGGGACGACCCAACCCGGTATTTCGCGCGGGTGAAAGCGTGCCGGATTTTCGGGCGGGTTGAGGGTCCAAGAACTAGCCCACGGTCGTGGGCCTAGGAGACCCGGTAAGGCAAGGCGAAGGCTTGGAAGGCTGATGCCGGTGGAACGAGGGTAGGCTTGTACTTTGGTATGTGTCTCGCCGTAATCACATTTGGATTCAACTTTTCCGTAGAATAGAGCATCCCCCCGAAATGTCTTCCGTAAGGAGCCTCAGCCACATGCGTCGAAGCACACTCGTGCTTTTTTTGATGGTTGCATTGATCCCGGCTTCTCAGGGGCAGCGGTCGCACGATCCGTCGCGCTCCTCTGATACCTTGTCGCGGCTTCCAGGCACGGCCATTGCGGCCATGCAGAAGATTGATCCTGAGCAAATCCGGGCACATGTGCGTTTTCTTGCCCATGACCTGTTGGAGGGCCGCGGCACAGGACAACGCGGGGGCGATATTGCCGCAGAGTACATCGCCACGCAATTTGCTCTCTACGGACTGAAACCGGCCGGCGATAACGGAACGTACATGCAGAAGGTACCGCTGGTGGGGATCACGCCGGCACCGGAAACGACATTCTCCTTTGCTCCGACGAATGGTGCGGCCATGAATCTGACGCCGCTCGATCAATATGTGGCCTATGACCAGACTCAACAAGCGATCTCGGACGTGGATGCACAGATCGTTTTTGTCGGCTATGGGATCGAAGCGCCGGAGTACAAATGGGACGACTACAAGGGTACCGACGTCCGCGGCAAGGTGCTGCTGATGCTGGTGAATGAACCGCCCTCCGATGACGTGAACTTCTTTAAAGGGAAAGCGCTCACTTACTACGGCCGGTGGACATATAAGTATGAAGAAGCCGCACGGAAAGGGGCAGCCGGCGCCATTCTGATCCACAAAACGGAGATGGCGAGCTATCCGTGGGAAGTGGTGCGCAACTCGAACTCGGGCGAGAAATCGTTTCTGAAGCTCGAAGGCGCATCGGCCCTAAAGGTTGCGTCGTGGATTCAGCTGGATGTAGCAAAACAACTTGCCAAAACTGCCGGTATGGACCTTGACAAGATGATGAAAGATGCGCAATCGAGAGATTTTCATCCGGTAACGCTCCCGGTGAAGTTGCAGGCACACATGGCGAGCAAGGTTCGCCCGTTTGAATCCAATAATGTCATCGCCGTTTTGCCGGGAGGAGATCGTGCTCTGAAGAATGAAGCCGTGATGTATACGGCGCATTACGATCACCTGGGCATTCGGCCGGATATGCCGGGAGACAATATTTATAACGGGGCAAACGATAACGCGACCGGGTGCGGCATCCTGATGGAGATCGCGCGGGCTTACTCCGAGGGGCCGCAGAAGCCCCGCCGCTCTATTCTGTTTGCTTCAGTGACGGCGGAGGAACAGGGATTGCTCGGCTCGGAATATCTGGGCAAGCACCCACCGATTCCAGCCAGCAGGATCAGCCTGGATTTGAACTATGACGACGTGCCACCGTTGGGTGCACCGGAGGAGGTAGAAGTTTCCGGGGCTGAGCGCACCAGCTTTTATCCGGCGATCCAGTCTTTGGCCAAAACCTTTCGGCTGACGATTCGACCTGATTCACGGCCCGAGGCCGGCCATTACTACCGCTCTGACCACTTCAGCCTGGCGCGAGTGGGCATTCCAGCCTTTTCCATCAACGAAGGCGTGAAATATAAGGGACACGATGCGGCGTGGGGCGAGCAGCAGGCGGAAGAATTCACGGCCAAGCACTACCATCAGCCGAGCGACGAATATCATCCGTCGATGGATTTCACCGGGGATGCGGTGATGGCGCGCTTCGGATTCGCTGTAGGCTGGGAGGCAGCTGGGCAGATGAAGGAAGTCGGATGGGTGAAGGGCGACGAGTTCGAACGAAACCGGCTCACCAGCATGGGCGCGATGCAGTAAAAGAATCGAGCTAGAACTTTTTCAGCGTTCGGCGATTTACGAACTTCCGACCAACATCCCTGTCGCAAAACACCAGTCCCCCACCGAGAGCGAACTCCATCGCAGCCGGTACGGCGGAAGTGGCCATAGAGCGGTGGCGAATCCAGTGATCACCGCCAGTTCGGCGAGCACAACAACAATGGCGACGATCAACGGTGCACCGTTTTCGGTTCTTCCTATTGCCGGAAAGCGCTCCTCAGTGCAAACATAGTGGGACTTTTTCTGAACTGGAGGCTTAGTGATCTCTCGACGCCGTTTTGTGCAAGTCGGAACCATGGGTGCAGCCGCGCTCGGGACCGCTCCGCTGGTTTCAGGGGAACAACGATGTACCTCGCTGCCGTCCTCGATTAGCAAACTTAAATCGATGAAGGACGAGGCAACTCCGATCAGCAAAGATGAACGGACCGGGCGGCAGGACAAGGCGCGAAGGCTGATGGCCGAACAAGAAATGGATGCCATTTTGCTTGCGGAGGGCACTTCGCTCAACTACTTCACAGGGATCCGGTGGTGGGGCGGCGAACGATTTTTCGGAATGGTACTGCCGGCAAAAGGTGCGCCGTTCTACATCTGTCCTGCATTTGAGGAGGGACGGGCGCGCGAGCAGATCGCTAAGGGACCCAATGACGGACAGACGGACGTCAGGACCTGGCAAGAGGACGATGATCCGTACGAGCTTGTGGCAAAGGGGCTGGCGGACCGGGGAATCTCAACTGGAACGGTGGGATTGGAGGAAACGATCAAATTCGTGTTCAGCCGCGGAATAGTGAATGCCACGCAGCAAGCCACGATTGTCAGCGCCACGCCGGTGACCGCGGGATGCCGAATGATCAAGAGTGATCATGAAATCGCGCTTATGCGTTTGGCCTCAAAAGTAACGCTGACGGCGTATGAAGCTGCGTACCGGGCGTTGAAGGAGGGCATGACGAAACCGCAGTTCGAGGACCTTATCGCCGGCGCGTACGACCGTCTCGGCTTTCACGGCGAGGCGGATGTGCAGGTCGACCAGAATACTGCGAATCCTCATGGATCGGCCGCGGAGCAGGTCATTCGCGAAGGGTCGATCATCATGGTGGATGACGGCTGCCTGGTGGAAGGCTACACATCGGACATCACACGGACGTTCACTCTAGGCAAACCCTCCGACAAGATGAAAAAGGTATTCGAGATCGTGCAGCAGGCGCAGAGCAAGGCGTTACGGACCGCTCGTCCCGGAATGCAGTGCCAGATGGCCGACATTGCCGCTCGCAAAGTGATTGTCGATGCTGGTTACGGGCCCGACTATAAGTACTTCAAACATCGCGTGGGCCACGGCATGGGAATGGACGGACATGAATGGCCGTACCTGGTGCCGGGAAACAAATTAGCGATGGCCAAAGATATGACGTTCAGTGATGAGCCGGGCATCTACATTCAGGGCGAATTCGGCATTCGCCTGGAAGATGATATGCACATCACGGAGGATGGGGCGGAGTTGTTTACTTCGCAGAGCCCGTCGTTAGAAGATCCCTTTGGTCACGCGTGAACCAGTTGGCGCATTTGCTGCTTGATTGCGACCGAGAGCCTCCTGATGCCTTCGCAAATCTGTTCGGGCTGGCCGTAGGAGAAATTCAGCCGCAAGTGCCGGCAGTTGTCCGGGGACGAGTTGCCGGCATAGAAGCAATCACCGGGCACGAATGCCACGTTCTCTTTGAGCGCCGCCTCAAACAGCTTATTGCAATCCATCCCTTCGGGCAGAGTAACCCAGAGAAACAGCCCGCCGTGGGGATGGGTCCAGGTCGCCTCGGGTGGGAAGTATTGCTTCATTGCCTCGAGCATGACGTCACGACGCTGGCGGTAGACGCGGCGGATGAGCTTCACGTGCTCATCGAGAAAATTGTCTTTCGCAACCTCGTAGGCCACCATTTGACCGAAGGTGGAAGTGTGCAGATCAGCACCTTGTTTAAACTGCACAAACTTGGCGATCACATCTGCCGGCGCGACAATCCAGCCTAAACGCAGACCCGGAGCCAGGGTCTTGGAGAATGTGCTCAGGTAAATCACGTTGCCGATGGAGTAGCCGTCGTCTCGCCGCAGATTTTCGCGATCGAGGACTACCAATGGGGGCAAATGCTCGCCTTCGTAGCGCAATTGGCCATAGGGGTCGTCTTCAATGATCGGAACGCCGTATTTATCGGCCAGGAGCACCAACTCATGGCGCCTTCCTTCGGAAAGCGTGGTGCCGCCGGGGTTCTGAAAATTCGGCAGCACGTACATGAATTTCGGCCCAGTGCGCAGCGGAGATTCCAGGAGATCGGTGCGCAGACCATCCTGGTCACTTTGGACCGAAACGTATTCGGCTCCATAGACGTTGAATGCCTGCAGCGCTCCCAGATAGGTGGGGGCTTCGACGAGAACACGGTCGCCGGGATTGATGAGCAGCTTGCCGATCAAATCCAGGGCTTGTTGCGATCCACAGGTGATGAGCACGTTTTCGGCTTTGGCCTTGATGCCGTAGCGAGCAATGTGCCGCGCAATCATTTCGCGCAGGGGTTCGTAGCCTTCGCTGGCGCCGTATTGCAGCGCCTGATGTCCATTTACCTCCAGCACTTTGCGGCATGCCTCCTGAAAGCGGGAGACAGGAAAAACGTCGGGGGCAGGCAGGCCGCCGGCGAAGGAAATCACCTCCGGTTGTTGCGTAATCTTCAGCAGTTCGCGAATGGTTGAACTCTTGATGTTTTTGGAACGTACTGCGAAGCGCGATTTCCAGGCAGTCGACACGGATTTCCTCCTCGACCGTTTTGATCTTAGACGGGTGCGGCACCGTGTGACAGTGACGACGGACACCTCGAAGATGACCAAAATCACGGGCTTTGTGTGACCATGGAAAGGATGCGAGTGAAACGCACGGTCGATCATTTCCGGGATTGGGGGTAATCGAAGTTGCGCAGGCAGAGTGCGGAACGCCATAGTAAGATAGGAAATACTGAGACGTCGGGGAGTGGCTCAGCCTGGTAGAGCACCTGGTTCGGGACCAGGGGGTCGGAGGTTCAAATCCTCTCTCCCCGACCATTTTCAATAAGATATCCGCGGACGGATTGTCTTCAGAAGAAGTAGCCGAGTTGGGGCCGTTCTGGGCATTCGACCGAACATCGTTCGGCACCGGGGGAGACTATCTCGCTGACGACGGCCTGCTCGCCGGAGGCACGCAATGATTGGCGATCCAGTTTGCGTCGCTCCAGCCGGTGACGTATGCGGGGAAGGCGCCGTCTGGCATGCCGCACACGAGGCTGTGTACTGGACCGATATTAATCGCTTCCTGATCCACCGATTCCGGCCCAAAGACCTTTGCCTTCGAACCTGGTTCTTCGAGGAGCCTGTAACAGCCGTGACCTTGACTAACAAGCCCGAAGTTCTGGTGGTCGTGCTGGGATCATCTGTCATGTTGTGGGAGCCCGATAGCGACAGGCGCCATGATCCTTTGTTCCGGCTTGCGGGATGGCCGAGAGTCCGGCTGAATGATGCCCGGCCTGATCCGCTAGGATCGTTGTGGCTTGGCTCCATGCGCAACAATGTGAACGCGGATGGATCATCGGGTGAAGCAGGTGGACAGGATGGCATACTCATTCGCCTCGACCCGAACGCCAAAGTTAAAACCTGGCGCAAAGACATCGGAATCGCAAATACGCTGGCCTGGAGCCCGGATCACCGACACTTCTATTTCGGAGATACCCTCGCGAACGTAATTTGGCGGTATGACTTTGATCCCGCGACCGGCGCAATTGCGAATGAGCAGCCTTTTTTCAGAGATTTTGCAAGAGGACTGCCGGATGGCTCGACAGTTGACTCCGACGGCTATCTATGGAATTGCCGCTTTTTTGGAGGATGCATCGTGCGGGTTGCGCCTGATGGCAGGATTGATCGCGTGATCGAGATGCCGGTACAGAACATCACAACCTGTACGTTTGGCGGAGACGACCTCAAGACACTTTACGTAACCACTGCCAAGCTCGAGTCCCCGCCAGGAGACCGTTTGGCTGGGGGCTTGTACGCTATTTCGACCAATGTTGCCGGTCAGCCAGAGCGTCAGTTTCGAGTGTTCGGATCGACGTAGCTGTGGGTCAGACGCGGCCATTCAAACTGCCGCCCGCAGTCGCAGAGGCGGCGCCAGGCGAGGTCCAGAATCGCGTGATTTCTTCGAGAGACTTGCCCCTGGTTTCCGGAACGAGCAGGCCGACAAGAACGACCGTCAACAGGGCTCCGGCGCTGAAGCACCAGAAAGTGCCATCCGACCCAAGGCGTTGTTGCATGATCGGGAACAGTTGATTGCCTAAATATCCAACCAGCCAAAGCGCAGTCGTAGCGATTGACATGCCGCGTCCGCGCACCTTGGTGGGATAAATTTCGGAGATGATCACCCAGCAGGCTACTCCGTTGCCAAAGGCGTGTCCGGCAACAAATGCCATAACAAAGATTAGAACCTCCAACCCGCTACCGTGTGTGTGATAGACCCAGCCGACCAGAGCTAACGAGACAAATTGCAACGCCGTTCCGCCAAGAATAAGTGTTTTTCTTCCGGCGCGGTCCACGAGCCAGAGAGCAAACAGCGTGAATACTAAATTGATCAAGCTCACCAATACCGATTGATAGAAGGCATCGCCGGCGGCAGTTCCAGCGGCACGAAAGACTTCAGGAAGGAACGAGAACAGAGGAGTGATTCCACTGATCTGTTGCAGACCTGCCAGCATGATGCCAAGTAACAACGGCCGCCGGAATGTGGTGAACAGCTCTGTGATGTGTCCCTCTTCGCTCTCAAGGGATTCCTGAATTTCAGCGGCTTCCCGTTGTGCGGTTTCGGCATCGCTGATGCTCACAAGTGCACGCATTGCTTCGTTACGCCGGCCCATCTTCAATAGCCAACGTGGGCTTTCGACCGCGGGCAGAATCATGCCACCGAACAGGAGCGCAGGTGCAATTCCAGCGAAAAACATCCATCGCCAGCCGACAGAGATGTTCCAGGCCTCGTCCCCCATGCGCTGGATGAGCATATTGACGTAAACCGCCGCAAGAATTCCAACGACGATACCCAACTGATAGAGGGTGACGCAGCGCCCGCGGATTCTTGTCGGCGCAATCTCAGCAATGTAGTTGGGTGAAATCACCGAAGCTGCCCCAATGCCCAGGCCGCCAATCACCCGCCACATAACGAACTGGCGGAGACTGGCGGCAAAAAGCATGCCGGCGGAGGACAGCGCAAAGCAGAGAGCACAGAGCGCGAGACCTTTCTTCTTGCCGAGATAGTCCGCGACAGTTCCGGCAATTGCGCAGCCAAATATGCACCCTACGAGCGCGCATCCCGCGGCCCATCCCGTGCCCGCAGCATCGAGATGAAAGAGCCGGCTGAGATAGCCGATGGCG
>DASPTU010000112.1:0-74700 GCA_035623255.1 Terriglobales bacterium
TGCACGGCGGCTGGGCTGGGACATAAAATCGAACTCCAAGGTAAGCACTAACAAAACAAGCAACATGGCGCTATCGTCTAGGGGTTAGGACGGAAGATTCTCAATCTTCAAACCCGGGTTCGATTCCCGGTAGCGCTACCAGATCCCCCAAAACGACTTTTCTTAATTGAGGTCTCTCGCTGCGCTCGGGATTTCGCCTGTCGTGTTAAACCTGGGACCAACTCCTGTCTCCCCTCCTTGGCAGTCCTTCTTTGAGAAATTCCTAAACTTTTTTTGATCTGGTTTGCTCGAGCATTTCGCCTTTACCAGTAGAGCTTATTGGGAGCGGTTTCCCTCGGGATTAAAGAGGAGCGTACTATGCAACTCGCGAAATGTCGGTTGTGGTTCTTAGTGTCTTGCCTCTCCTGTTCTCTGTACGCGCAGCCGTCGGCTACCACAGAGACCTTAAAGGTAGTTCCGCCGCTGGTGAGCTTCAGCGGCGTGATAAGCGATGTGAACGGAAAACCTTTGACCGGAGTGGTGGGTGTGACGTTCGCCTTGTATGCGGAGCAACAGGGCGGTACACCCTTATGGCTGGAAACGCAAAATGTTTATCCCGATAAGACCGGCCACTACACGGTGATGCTGGGATCGACCAGCAGCAGCGGAATTCCGTCGCGTATTTTTGCTTCCGGGGAAGCGCGTTGGCTGGGAGTGCAGCCGCAAGGACAAGCAGAGCAGCCGCGTGTCTTTGTACTCAGCGTGCCTTACGCAATGGAGGCCGCGAACGCGCAGACGGTGGGCGGACTGCCGGCATCGGCGTTTGTCCTGGCGGCTCCGCCGAGTTCGAGCGGCGTTAGCGCGGCTACTCAGAGCGAGGCTGCGCAGCCATCGGTTACGGGCACCACGGCGGTGACCACCGCTGACGGTTCGGTGAACGCAGTACCGCTGTGGGACTCCGTCAGCGACATCACCAGCTCGGTGATGACGCAGACTGGCAGCGGAAGCACGGCCAGGATCGGCATTGGCACCAGCAAGCCGGGCACAACCCTGGATGTGAATGGCACAGCGAGCGTGCGTGGAACCTTGTACCTGAACAGCGCCGGCACGGCCACGGCCGGCAAAGGATACAACTCGCGGCCGCAGGATTTCATAGCCTCGGCCTATAACAGCAGCACGAGCGCGGCTGTGCCCCAGACCTTCCAGTGGCAGGCAGAGCCGAGCGGGAACGACACGGGCAGCCCGAGTGGAACTCTGAACCTGTTGTTCGGATCGGGATCAAATGCGCCGGGTGAGACCGGGCTGAAGATCGGAAGCAATGGACGGCTCACTTTTGCCGGAGGGCAGAGCTTCCCCGGTACGGTGACAAGCGTCGCACTCAGCGCACCAATTTCAGACTTCACCGTCAGTGGGTCGCCGGTGGCGGGGAGCGGCACCCTTGGGTTGAACTGGACCGTGGCTCCCACCAACTCCAGCACTGCAAACGCGATCGTCAAGCGGAATTCTACGGGAGGCTTTTCCTCGGGACCGATCTATGCAACTGCCAATTCAGGCGCCTACCCTATAGCTGGGTACGACTTCTCGTCCGGTTCTCATGGCGTGGACGGGTACAGCGGCAACGGCTATGGCGTCTACGGAACGGGGGTGACGGGAGTGTACGGTAGCGGCAGCGAGGATGGCGACGGCGTCGATGCCATCAACGACTCAGGCGGTTATGGACTGTATTCCTGGACCGCAGATGGCACCGGGATTTCCGCATATTTCAACGGACCGACTGGGCATTGCGCTGTGTTCGGTGACGGCGGCTTCGTCTGCACTGGAAGCAAATCGGCAGTCGTTCCTGTGAATGGCGGCGCGCGCCAAGTGGCCCTCTATGCAGTGGAGGCGCCAGAAAACTGGTTTGAGGATTTCGGCTCTGCACGCCTGTCGCACGGGGAAGTGGTGATCCGCCTGGAGCCGACCTTCGCACAAACGGTCAACACCGAGATGAACTATCACGTTTTCCTAACTCCGCGCGGTGAGTGTGAAGGCCTCTACGTCGCGGAGAGCGATGGCGCCGGATTCACGGTCCACGAACTGCATCATGGAACTTCCAACGTTGCATTTGATTACCGCATCGTCGCCCGGCGGAAAGGGTATGAGAACATCCGTTTAGCCGATATGACGAAACGGATGGGTCGGCCAAGGCCTAGAATCCCGGCGGCGGCGAAGCAAGTCAAGCCGGCTGCTCTTAAGTAAGTGACCAGATGCAGCACGTCCGATAAAGCCCGTCAAGTCAGTGAGGGTTCTTTTTGCTGCAAGAACGCTACTGATACCGCCCACAGGCGCTTAAAATCCAGGTCAGACGGCAGTCACTCTGCCGGTAATTTGGCGAAAGAACGGATCCACTTCGGTTTGTCCTTCTGGGTCTCGATTCGAGGAGCAAGAAGCAGCTTCACGGAATTGGAATCCGATATCTTAAAATCGTCGATTGTCCGGAGGGAAAAACATGGCCCTGCGAATAACGGACCGCGATGTAAATGGTGTGAGCGTGCTCGATATGGACGGGCGGATCGTTCTCGGTGAGGAAAGCAATGCGCTTCGCGAGCGATTCAAGGCGCTGATGGCGGCGGGAAAGAAAAGGATCGTGCTGAACCTGGCGAACGTCACTTACATCGACAGCGCCGGGCTCGGAACGCTGGTCGCCATCTTCAACAACGCGCGCTCGCAAGGCTCTACGCTCAAGTTGGCGAATCTCGGCTCGAAGTCCAAGGAAGTTATGCAGCTCGCGAGATTGATGACTTTCTTCGAAATCTTCGACAGCGATTCCGCTGCTGTCGCGAGTTTCAGCGGCCCTGCGTAAACATGGACCGCGCTTGACTTCCCCGAGGGCGATGCCTAAGATTCGGAAAATTTCGGATTCGTTCTCTTAACGCGCGGCGCTGCATGAGTTGTGTCAAACGCCAAATCGCAGACCTCGTGGAGTACGGATTGTGCGCAGCATTAGTTGTGTCATTGCCGCCCGAAGCGACGGCGCAGCAACACGCATTCCAGCAAGACCCTGTTGACCAGTACATGTCCCGGTTTCTTACTGTGGTGATCCTCATCGGCCTAGGGCTGGTGCTCTGGAGTCTGTCTCGTTATCGCGGCCGAGATATCGGAGCAATCTCATGGGGGTTTCTGATCGCGGGCACCAGCATTTTTCCGATGATGTTGACGGGAGTCGGAACAATCCTGGCGTTAGAAAGAGTTAGGACCGTACCGCTATGCGGGTCGTGCCACCTCACGATGAGATCTTACGTGGACGACATGATGAACCCAGAGAGCAATAGCCTGGCCGCTGTCCACTACACCAACCGATACATCGCCGAGAACCAGTGTTATGAGTGCCATACCTCTTACGGCATGCTGGGGACGCTGGAGGCCAAAAAGCAAGGGGTGATCGACGTTTACAAATACTACACGCACACCTTTCAGCTTCCGCTGCAATTGCGTCATCCCTACCGCGACGGAGATTGCCTCAAATGCCATGCGGGAGCGACCAAATGGATTGCGGCGCACGAGGAAAGCCAACAAAGGATCTTCGCGGGTGAGCTAACTTGCATGCAATGCCACAGGGAAACCAACCCCGCGCATCATCAGACCCTGGAGGCGCGAGAGTTCAATCCATGAGCACACCCTCGGTCAGGACCATCGAGCTCGATCCGCGGATCATTCGGTGGACGCTAATCAGCGCGCAGGTGCTCGCCCTAACTGTGTATCTGCTGGGTGCGGGATTCTTGCTTCGCACCAGTGGAGGAACTCTCTTCCTCTTCTCGGTCGTGGCGCCCGCGATGGTTCTCCTGGCGACGCTGGCTCTGGCCGGGGTGGCCCTGTACCGCTATCTCAGGCGCAGTAGCCTGTTCGCGTTCGCGCTCTTCGAACCGGGCGACATCATCTTGCAACAGGGAGATCAGGGCGACTTCGCCTATTTTATCCAGCAAGGCGAAGTCGAGGTATTCCGGCGAGATACGGAAGTGGAGACAGTGATAGCCCGGCTTAAGAAGGGACAACACTTCGGCGAGACGGCTCTGATCAGCAACGCGCCGCATCACGCAACAGTTCGGGCAAGAACACGTGTCCGGGTCGCAATGCTTGGAAAAAGAAAGTTTCTGCACATGCTTCGATTCGTGCATCCTGCGCAGGGCGACCTCATGAGCACGATGAATCAGCAAGCCACGAGGCAGGCCGCGAAAAGAGCCAAAGCGGCCGCACAGTCGAGGAAGGATTAGAGGAAATGAAAAAGAGCTCATTCGGAGCGATGGTTGCGGTCGCCGTGCTTCTCGGAGTGGCGCCCGCGATCCAGGCAGCGGGCACAGGCGACGCCACCGCGGGCAAATCCGTCTACAGCAGTAAATGCATGATCTGTCATGGGGCTGATGGTGAAGGCGAGACCGGGCATGCCAGGGCGATGGGACTCAAACCTGCGCGGCTCAGTTCCGACAAGGTCCAGAAGAAAACAGACGCCGAGCTGAAAAAAATCATCCTGGAGGGGTCAGGCAAAATGAAGCCCCGGAAGGACCTGAGCGAGGCCGACATCGACAACGTCATCGCCTACCTTCGCATTTTTCGCAAGAAACAGTGAGCCCAGCGCGCAGGTGATTTGCAGTGACGCCGCTGGATCCATGTGACCAGCTTCTGTCGTTGCCGATTTTCGGGGAGTTAGAATCCCTCGGGTACGTTGAGGTTAGCTCGAGGGCGTGCGGAAGGCGGCCACTGCTTCGTCATCATTTTGGTAAGACTTGAACACGGTATCGAGCCGTGTCCGTCGAAGCAATTCGGCCACGCGGTGAGTCGGACGAACGAGCTTGATCTCGCCGTGCTGAATTCGCGTTGATGCCAAAACTCCAACCAGTGTGCCCAAGCCGCCACTATCGATATATTCTACGTCCGCAAGATTTAAGACAATCTGGTTGGTTCCCAAGAGAATGTTCTTTACCCTATCGCGCAAAGCCGCGGCTTCGTCACCAAAGACAATGCGCCCGGCGCAGCGCACGATGACGACTTCACCCGAAATGCAGGTCTCCATCTTCAGCGTCATGAAGGGTTACACGCGAAGATTGTAATTCTAAACTTCTGCAAGAGTCGATGGTAGCCACCAGGCAAATTAGTTCAGAGTATCTGCCTGGCTCAAACTGTTACAGTGAATCCAGGTTTGTCTCGATGGAATCGAATCGGGCAAGCGCAGGAACTTGGAGAAGAAAAATGGCAAGACTCTTTGACCCAGGATCAGTCATCAAAACCGCAGTCTTCAGCGCCCTCGCAGTAGTCATCCCATTCGCGTTCTCACAAGCTCAGAACCCAAGTTTTCATAACGCTCCCGAATCCTCCCGGCAGATGAACAACCCTTACGTTGGGCAGCAGAATGCCGCAGCAGGAAAGCGGCTCTATTCGGCACAGTGCGCGCGCTGTCATGGACCTAATGCGGAGGGATCGGGGAACATCCCCGCGCTCGTGGATGGAGTTTTGGAATCGGTCAGCGACGGCGAAATCTTCTGGTTCACCACAAAAGGAGACAAGGCGAGCGGCATGCCCTCATTTGCCAAATTGCCTGAGCAGCAACGCTGGCAGCTGGTCACTTACGTAAAGAACCTGGGCCTGTCGCAAACGAGCTCAACAGCTAATGCGGTCCCTGAAGCGGCAGCGATGGTGTCGAAAATCAAGGCTCCGCCTCCTACCCCACCGTTTACTGATTTCCGCTATGAGCAGCCCGGAAGATTCCGCAAGATCACGGTCAACGATCTGCCGCAGGCTTATGCCACGGCCTCAGCAGAAAACGGTCCGGACGTCGTTGCCCGCCCGGCAAGTGCGTGGCCCAAGGCTCCCGCAGGGTTCAAGGTCGAACTTTATGCGGAGGGGCTGGAGAATCCGCGGCTCATGCGGACTGCGCCGAACGGGGACGTTTTTCTGGCCGAAAGCAGAGCCGGCCGTATTCGCGTTTTTCGCGGGACCACCGGGGACGGCAAAGCAGAGTTGAGCGCGATCTTTGCCGGTGGTTTGAAGCGGCCCTACGGAATCGCGTTCTATCCGCCCGGGCAGAATCCGCAATGGATCTACATTGGGACGAGTAGTGCGGTATTTCGCTTCGCGTATCACAACGGCGATTTGAAGGCCTCTGGCTCACCAGAACACATCGCTGACCTGCCGGACACGGAAGGCCATTGGACCAGAGACATTCAGTTCTCTCCCGATGGCAAGAAGATGTTTGTGGGAGTTGGTTCGCGTTCAAATGACGACGACACCGACAACAATCCCGACGAGAAAAATCGCGCCAACATTTTGCAATTTAATCCGGATGGATCGGATATGCAGGTGTACGCATACGGTATCCGAAACCCCGGTGGCGGGCTGGCAATTAACCCCAAAACGGGTGAGCTGTGGTGCTCAGTCAATGAACGTGACGCGCTCGGTGACAACCTGGTGCCCGACTACATAACTCATGTACAGCCCGGCGGCTTCTACGGTTGGCCATGGTGGTACCTCGGAGCACACCAGGATCCACGACAGAAGGGCAAGCATCCCGAGCTGAAAGATAAAGTGATTGTGCCCGACGTGCTACTGCAAGCGCACAACGCGTCATTGGAATTCACCTTCTACGAGGGCAAACAATTCCCTGCCGAATACCAGGGAGACATTTTCGCTTCGGAACATGGATCGTGGAACCGGTCGGTCCGTGCCGGATACGAGGTGATTCGCGTGCCCCTTCACCAGTCGGGACATGCCAGCGGCGAGTACGAAGACTTCGTTACCGGATTCGTACTGGATGATGGGCAGGTGTGGGGAAGGCCGGTCGGCATCACGGTGGCTTCCGACGGCTCATTGCTGGTGAGTGACGACGGATCGAACTCAATCTGGCGTGTCAGCTACACGGGAAATTAAGGGCCCCTTGCTTCAGTGCGCGTGCCCCTGACGTGCCGCTGCGACGAGCGCTCGAAAGAGCGCTCGCGACGGCTCATCCCGGTCCACTGATCGCTCGGGGTGCCACTGAACCGCAAGTACAAAGTGATCGGGCGCGGTTCCTTCGACAGCCTCGATCACGCCATCGCTGGGACAGCGTGCCACGGCGCGAAGTCCATCACCGATTGCCTCTGCCGACTGGTGATGGCTGGAATTAACCGGGATCAATGCACCCTCGCCCGCACCCAGAATCTTAGCCAGCTTTGAATCGGATTCGATTGTCACTTCATGAGCTACCGCGACATTTCTTCCGGCTTCATGATTGATTGCGGATTCGATGTGCTGAACCAGAGTTCCGTGGCGATACACATTCAAACTCTGCAGGCCGTAGCAAATCCCCAAAATCGGCTTTTTTGCGTTATATGCGTAGTCGAGAAGTAACGCGTCGACCGCATCACGCCGTTCATCAGAAGAAGCAGTCCTGGCATGGCGGGGCGCCGCGTACTTCTCCGGATCCACATCGGCCCTGCTTCCCGGCAAGAGCACAGCATGGCAGCTTTCAATGAGCTTACCGGCTTCTCCAGGGGCTCCATTGAGGGGAACCCGGACTGGCTCGCCTCCAGCCATCTCAACAGCCCGCTCGTACTGCGGCAACGAGCGGTTGGCATACTCCTGCTCGGAATGGGGCACCGGGATCGCGATGCGTGGGCGCATGCCTGATTGTAACGTCTCCTCCGATAACCGTAGAGGCCACGGAGGGTACTGAACGCAATCCAGCGCTATCGGCTGGCCCGGGCGACTCCCGCCAGAATCTTGGTCTGGCGATACGCCCTGATTTCGAGAACCGTTGTGGCAATCAAGGCAACACTGGCAACAACCGCGGCCACCGGTAAGGCTACCTGGCGATAAGCAAAGGTCAAATTGGGATGGATCCCGTGAATACGGGCCACAATGACAATTCCCACAATCCCGCCTAGCAGGCCTAGCGCAAACGAGAGCAGCGTGAGCAGAAAAGTAATGAGCAGAATGCGTGCCGGGATCAGGTACCAGCGCGGCCTGGCAGGGTGAGGTTGTTGGCCGGGCATGTCCCATTCTAGTCCCCGGGATCGCCTAGTCGTGGCTTCCGTGTGCCCGAGTTTCGAGAGATTTTCCGGGTGCGATAGAATACCTTTCATGTCGCAAGCTGCACCTGCCATCACGCGTCCCCCGGCGGAGGTGGTTCGTCGAACTCCGGTTTCTCAGGCCCCAAACGGCATCTGTTACGCCATTGCGGGTGAGGTCACGGTTCCGGTCGCAGATTTGGAGCGAATGGTGGGTGCCGTGCCTGACTCCGTCGCTGCCGCTCTCAAGCGCAAAGCGTACTACTTCGTTCCGCTCACCGTGAATGCGGGCGATGACACGGTGATCGCCGATCGCTATGACGTCACCCTCAGTGACAACGCCGTGTGTCACCGCAATCTGGATCTTGGGGATTCGCAGTGTGTATTCATCTCCACGCGCCTGATGGACGACAAGTTTTCGGTCGCGTTTGAGTTCTTTATTAATGTCGGCCATGCGGTCGTAGAGCGGGCGGGTGTATCGCAGGCATTTGCTGACCTGGTCTGGAAACAGGTGGAATCCAATGCCCGAGGTGAAACTTCACTCGATGCCTGGGAGTCGCGGAAACTGGCGACCGGGCATGGCCCTGACGCGGAAAAACATAAGAACGAATATCTGGCGGCCACCTTCTCCGACGCGATCTCGATTTACCTGCTGTCTTTGTTTATTGATGTGGATTACTACGATTTGCGGGAGCGCGATTATCCACTCTTGGCGCCGGCGCAGTTGGCGGAACGACTGCGGAAAGTGGCGGAGCTGTTCCCGGCCAATCCCGGGTACGAGTTCGCTATCTACTACAAGAGACGAAGCTAGCAGAATTCGGCTCCCCTAAAATTCTTCGCTCGCCGGTGTTTCCGTAGTTAGAATCATCCATCCATGGCCATCACCGTTCGCTCGTTCGCCAAGATCAATCTCGGGCTGCGCATTGGCGCGCTGCGGGCTGACGGTTTTCACGAATTACGGACGGTTTACCAAACGATAGGTTTGCAGGACATCGTTCGGGTTAGAGTCGAACGCGGAGTTGGAATTGAAGTTCGCTGCGAAGATCCGCGGGTGCCCAGAGATGAATCGAACACATGCCATCGAGTCGTAGAGCGCGCCCTGGAGGCCCTCAAGTCGCGCGGACGAGTCATCATCGAGATTGAAAAGCGACTACCGGTGCAAGGGGGGTTGGGTGGAGCATCCGGAAATGCCGTAGCCGCGCTGCTCGGGTTAGAGCACGCCCTGAAGAAATCCCTATCCGGTCCTGAGCGATTGCGCATCGCGGCGGAGGTGGGCTCCGACCTGCCGTTATTTCTCATGGGGGGGACAGTGCTTGGCCTTGGCCATGGCGAAGAGGTCTATCCGTTGCCGGACTTGCCTTCGGCTCCATGCGTGGTGGCGTTGCCGAAAGTCGCCGTGTCGACGCCGAAAGCGTTTGCCGACTGGGATGCAAGAACGGGTGGCATCGGCGCCCCGATCCCGACAGAAACTGGCGGACAAGAATGTCCGTCCCACGCGGGCGGTTCGGAATTGACGGTCTCCGGGCTCCCCGATAGAATGAAGGAGTTCGGCCGTGAGGTTGCCATTGGGCTGAGCACCCAGCAAAAAGGTAAGGCTGGGAAGGGTTTATCCGGTGTCTCTGCCAAAAGCAGGGGCCGGGCCGAGACCCCGCTTCTCGACCTCGTCCGTACCGGGATCGAAAACGACTTTGAGCAGGTCGTCTTTCCGCAATATCCCGAATTACGCGAGGTTAAGCATGTGCTTGAGAGGGCAGGTGCTGCGTATGCGTCGTTATCGGGATCCGGTTCGGCGGTCTACGGTTTGTTTGCCAGCCGGGCTGGAGCCGAAAGGGCGGCAACCAGGCTGCGAAAAACCGGGGTCGAGGCCAGGCTCACGACCACGTTGACGCGACGGCAGTACTGGAAGGCGATTTTCGATTGAAGATTTGATTGCAGATTTTTGCCTCACTGCTGGCTTTTTCAATCTAAAATCTGAAATCATTAATCTGCAATCGGTACTGGGCCGTCGACTAATGGTAGGTCAAGTGCCTTTGGAGCACTTTGTCTAGGTTCGAATCCTAGCGGCCCAGCCAGAAACAAAGCTATCGGCCGTTTGCTTTCAGCCTGACGCTTGAGCTCGACTGATGGCACAGAGCTGATAGCTGCGAGCAACTTATGGCCACTCTTGCGACAGCGACGGACAAGAAAGCTCAGATGAGCCCCGAAGAAAGACCAGAGCGCAAACCGGTGCGGGTTCGCGTGGACGACAGATTCAAGATCTTCTCCGGGACTGCGAACGAACCGCTGGCCGATGAAGTCTGCGCATTTCTGGGCTTGGTTCGCGGCCAGGCGATGATCATTCGCTTTAGCGACGGGGAAGCTTATGTTCAGATCCAGGAGAACGTGCGCGGCGCAGATGTGTTCGTCATGCAGCCGACTTGCCGGCCTGTGGATGAGCACATCATGGAGTTGCTCCTGATGGTGGACGCTTTGAAGCGAGCCTCAGCGCGGCGCATCACCGCTGTGATCCCGTATTTCGGCTATGCCCGGCAGGACCGGAAAGATAAGCCGCGGGTCCCGATCTCGTCCAAGCTGGTGGCCGATGTGTTGACGACTGCGGGCGCCGATCGGGCGTTGATCGTGGACTTGCATGCTCCGCAGTTACAGGGATTTTTCAATATTCCCGTCGATCACCTTTTCGCATCGCCGGTACTGGTTGATCATTTTAAGAAGCTGAATTTACCGAATCTCACGGTGGTTTCGCCTGATGCGGGTGGTGTGGAGCGTGCGCGGTTTTTCGCGAAGAAGATGGATTCTGCGCTGGCGATCGTGGACAAGCGCCGTGTGGATGTGAATGTCGCCGAGGTCATGCACGTGATCGGTGATGTGCACGACCGAACTTGTCTGGTCATTGATGACCTGATCGACACGGCGGGTACTCTGGTGAAGACCGCGAATGCGCTGATCGAGAACGGGGCGACGGCGATTTATGCCTGTGCCTCTCATGCGGTGTTGTCCGGGCCGGCCGTCGAGAACATTTCTAAATCGTGTATTCGGGAAGTTGTGGTCACCAACACGATTCCGCTGAACGAAGAGGCAAAAAGAGAGCCTAAGATCAAAGTTTTGACGATAGCTGGTTTAATCGGACGCGCCATTCAATCGATCCACGAAGAAACGTCCGTCAGCAAATTATTCATGTAGATAGGACTTGGTATGGCAATTGCAACTGAAAGCAACATATTGGAAGCGCAGGCGCGAACAGCAGGAGACAAGAACGACGCTCGCCGCGTGCGCCGCGCGGGCAAGATTCCTGCGGTGGTGTATGGCGCCGGCAAGGGATCGCGCTCGGTGAGCGTTGATCCCCGGCAGGTTTCACGCATTCTTCATTCGCAAACCGGTTACAACACGATTTTTGATCTCACGCTTGATGGTGAGCACACCAAAGCGATGATTGTGGATTGGCAATATGAGCCCATCAAAGGCGCTCTGCTGCATATCGACCTCAAGCGCATCGCCATGCACGAAAAACTACACGTCAAAGTGCCCATTGTGCTGAAGGGCGAACCCGCGGGCGTGAAACAGCAAGGCGGGATTCTGGAGCAGATCAGCCGCGAAGTCGAGGTCGAGTGTTTGCCGGAGGATATCCCGGCCTCGATCGAAGCGGATGTAACCGATCTGGTATTCGGGAAGGTCATGCGCATCGCCGACTTGAAGCACATTGACAAGGTGAAATTCCTGTCGGATCCGAATCAGCCGGTCGCGCACATAATCTCCGTGAAAGAAGAAGCGGCGCCAACTCCAGAAGCAGTGGCGGCCGAAGCGGCGGCGGCACCAGCCGAACCCGAGGTCATCAAGAAGGGCAAACAGGAGACCGAAGAAGAGGGAGCGGAGGCTGCTGCGGAGAAGCCCGAGAAGGCAGAGAAGAAGGAAAAGAAGTGAGTTCGTTCGCTGCCGGTCCGTTTCCATGTCGTTTTTGGCGGGCCGGTGGCGATCAGGCGTTGGGAGCCAGGAGCTAGCTAAAGAGCTAAGCGCGCGCGTGAAGCTGATCGTAGGTCTCGGCAATCCCGGAATCGATTACCAATTCACGCCGCACAATCTGGGCTTTCTTGCAGTTGATCGCATAGCCGAACAGTGCGGGGTTGAAATCAGGAACCGTCAGTGCCGCGCGCTGACAGCTCGAGCGACAATCGGCTCGGAAGCGGCTTTGCTGGCCAAGCCGGAAACATTCATGAACCTCAGCGGGCTCTCGGTGCGCGAGCTTGTAGCCGAGCACAAAGTTGATCCGGCGGCCGATTTGATTGTCCTCCAGGACGAGCTCGATTTTCCGCTCGGGACGCTCCGGCTGCATCGCAACCGGAGCTCGGCCGGGCATAACGGCATCGAGTCTCTGATCGGGGCTTTAGGTACACAGGATTTCCTGCGAATCCGTATGGGCGTAGCGCCGGAGCGCAAAGTTGAGGACGGGATGAGCTACTTGCTTTCCCCGTTGCGCAAAGCTCAGCTCAAGATCGTGGATGGAATGCTGGACATCGCGGTCGATGCGGTGAAGGTGATCTTGACCGAAGGTGAGGCGGCGGCGATGAACCGCTGCAATCGCAAGGCGGAAGACGAAAAAGATTAGTTAGTGGATGGAGAGGAAATGAATCGCACTTACGAACTTATGTTCATTGTTCGTCCCGATATGGCGGAAGAGGATCAGGACAAGCTGATTTCCACCCTGGAATCGGTCGTCACTTCGTCATCGGGACAAGTCAAGAATGTGGAGCGGATGGGAAAGCGCCGTCTGGCTTACAAAGTCCGCAAATTCCACGATGGCATTTACATCCTGCTCACGCTGGAAGGAAGCGGCAGCGTGATCCACGAACTCGAGCGCCGGTTGCGGGTTACCGAGCCGGTGATCAAGTTTCTGACGGTACGCATCGACGAGGAGCAGAAGCGTCTGGACAAGATCAAGGCCATACGGGATGCGCGCCGTAAGACTTCGGTTGCGGCCCCCGCGGCGGAGCCGACGTCCGAGACGCCGGCAGCAACGGCCTGAGCGAACGGCTCAATCCGGGTGATCAATTTTCGATTTGAGGAGCATCATGGCTGACGAGACCAGACCAACAACAGCACCAAGCACCGAGGCGGCCCCGACTAGCGAGCGCCCAGATCGCGGAGAGCGACGCCCTCCACGCAGTGGGCCAGGAGGTCCCGGAGGCCGGGGCGAAGGTCCCGGTGGGCGCAAGTATTTCCGGCGCAAGAAAGTCTGCAAGTTTTGCGTCGAGAAGATTGAAGCCATTAACTACAAAGACATCCGCCTGCTGGCACAATTTGTAGCGGAAAGCGGCAAGATCGTACCGCGACGTCTTAGCGGCGTCTGCACCCCTCACCAGCGACGGCTGTCGTCTGCGATCAAGCAGGCACGCAACATTGCTCTGCTGCCGTTTGCCGGGCGCGCTTCTTAGGTCTAGCCATCGAAGGTGCACGGCGAACCTACAAGTCCGAGTTACCGCATGTCCAAGGTGCGGCGGCTCATAACATCTGAACGGGAGTCATTTTCATGGAAGTCATTCTTAAAGAAGACGTAGCCAAGCTTGGGTCACGGGGCGATGTGGTGAGAGTCGCGGAGGGATACGGCCGCAACTATCTTCTGCCCCGGAAGCTCGCCATCGAAGCCTCTGCCAGTAACAAAGCGGTGATTGAGCAGATGAAAGCGGCCGCCGTACGCCGCACAGCCAAAGAAAAGGCGCAGGCGGAAGAACTGGCAAAGCAGTTCGAAGGCTTGTCGGTAAGCTTCCAGCGACGGTCGGGGGAGCACGATCAGCTCTTTGGCTCCGTTACTTCCGGTGATATCGCAGAAGCGCTCGAGAAGAAGAGTTTCAACGTGGACCGCCGCAAGGTGCAGCTGCATGAACCCCTTAAGACGCTGGGTGAATTCACGGTGCCGATCAAGCTGCACAAGGACGTGACCACCCATCTGAAGGTATTGATCGAGAAAGACACCGCAGAGTAAGAGTCCGGGGCAGAGCGCCATCCACAGCTCTGTCCGCAGCGTGGCCATCGTTCCAAACCGGACCGCAGCTAAGAACCGTGTGCTGCGGGAGTTACGTGCTTGCCCGCCTTCTGATCGGCCATAATTTTGCTCACGGTTCTCATCCTGAAACGTCCATAGCTATGCAACCGGGAAGAAACGAGAGAGAGGCCCGGTTCAGTCGAGGACCCAGATCCGCTATGCCGGCCGATGCGTGGGCTGTACCATTTACGGTTGGCACATGTTCCCGTCGGGAAGTAGGACCGGAACCAGAAACTAGCCGCACCCAGGATTCCCCTTCTCGGGAGCTTATGGCTGGTCGCAGTCTAGGCCGAATCGATGACACTTTACTGGTCCGCGAAGCCCAGCGTGGCAATCGCGCTGCCTTCGAGGAACTGGTACGGCATTATGATCAGGCAGTGCTGCGACTCGCCATGCATCTCACCGGTTCGGAACATGAGGCGCAGGACATTTATCAGGAAGCGTTTCTCAAGGCCTATCGGAACGTCGGCAATTTCCGCTTCGAATGCTCCTTTTACACCTGGATTTACCGCATCGTGACCAACCTGTGTCTGGATCACTTGCGGAAAAAGCAGGTGCGAAGGGAAGAAGCTCCGGTCGCGACAGATGCCAGCGGCGAGCAGTACGATGTGCTGGATCGGGTCGCGGATGGCCGGGCGGGAGCGAATCCGGAACGAGATCTGATGAGCCGCGAGCTCGCCGGCAGGATCAACCGGGCGCTGGAAAAACTCACTCCTCGTGAGCGGATGGTTTTCGAACTGAAGCACTATCACGGTCTGAAATTGCGAACCGTGGGGGAAGTGCTTAACACTACCGAAGAGACTGCGAAGAATACTTTATTTCGCGCCACGCAGAAATTACGTGGCGCGCTGGCGGACATGAGATGACATGGCTACAGAACTTTATTTCCGATGGTGGCCGCCGCTATCCAAGAAGGTGCAATTATGAAGTGTGAGTGGGTCAAAGAAAATATCCTGCTGTACGTTTACAACGAGCTGGCCGATGATGCCCGCTATGAACTGGAGCAGCATCTGGCGCGCTGCACTGACTGCACCGCGGAATTGAAATCGACTCGCAAGTTTCATGCAGTGCTTTCCGAGTTGCCGGTCGAGGAGCCGACACCCAACCTGGTCACGGCATCCCGTATGCGGCTGCAGGAGTCGTTGGAGACCACGAGACAGGGGACGTTCTGGCATAGGTTGATATTCGACCCCGGTGCATGGTTGCGGCAAATTCGTTTTTCGCCCGCGTTGGCAACGGTTCTTTTCATCTTCGGCTTTGCGGCCGGCATTGGGGCCACCTACAGAGTCTTTGGCAGTGCTGGCAGCGTGAGCTCAATCGTGCCAAGCACGGCTCCTCAACCGGCACAGGCCTCCATCGCCGGCATCCGATCGGTCACACAGGAGCCCGGTTCAGACAAAATCAGCATAAAATACGACACGGTTTCTACCCAGGAAACGCAAGGTTCACTTAATGATCAGCGCATTCAGCAGTTGCTTCTCTTTGCCGCACGAAACAACTACAACTCGGGAGTGCGGATGGATTCCGTGGACCTGCTCACACAGCAACCGAATGACACACACGTTCGGGAGGCGCTGATCTATGCTTTGCGCTACGACTCGAATCCTGGGGTACGTCTTAAGGCGCTTGATGGTCTGGGTGGTTATGTGAAAACCGATTCTCGCGTCCGCGATGCACTGCTGGAAGCCCTCATGAACGATGCCAACCCTGGAGTGCGCACGCAAGCTCTGCATATGCTCGAACCAGTTCGTGCTGATAGCAGCGTGCGCGCGGTGTTACAGAGCCTGGCTGAGCACGACTCGAACCAATATATAAAGTCGCAGGCGCGCACCATGCTCGCGCAACTTCCGGAGTTCGATTGAGTCATGACGGCGGAGTCGACGAATACAAATGTCAGGGTGAGGATGAGATTGGAGCGGAAAGATTTTGAAACGATTCTCTAAAGCGATTGCAGTTTTGTTTCTGACACTGCCCCTCGCCCTCGCGCAACAGGGCCGGATTTATGGCGACGGGGGAAACTGGACGCAAGAAATTACCGGGTCCCTTGCCGCTGCCAGGAATCTCAGGGTGAAGGTAGATGTAGGGTCAGTCAAGGTTACCGGTGGCTCCCAGTCAAGCATTGATTACACGATTCGCAACCATTCTTACAGCGGTTCGGAGGATAAGGCCCGCCGGGAGTTCGAAAACTACAAGATCAACACATATGTTCGGGGAGATACCGCATGGATCGTGGCCGACTGGGACGGAGGCCGAGCCCATCGGTTTTCCGGGGAATTCAATATCAGCGTGCCGCGAAATATGGACGAGGTAAAGATTGAAACGGAAGGCGGCAGTATCTCCTCCACCGGCATTGCCGGACGGGTTGAAGCGGAGAGCGGCGGCGGAAACATCCGCTTCGACGACATTGGCGGCTCCATAAATGCGGAGACGGGCGGCGGTAGCATTGAAGTAGGGACGGTGGCCTCCGAGGTCAACCTGCACACCGGCGGCGGATCAATCAAGGTCAACTCCGCAAAGGGGAAGATTGTCGCCGAGAGCGGCGGTGGCAATGTGACCGTGGTATCTGGCGCGCAAGGCGCTGAACTTGGAACCGGTGGCGGCAGCATTCACGTGGATCGTTGTGATGGTCGAGTGAAAGCCAGCACGGGAGGCGGAAGCATCGATCTGGGAGACATCGCAGGCCCAGCCGAAATTTCGACCGGTGGCGGCAGCATCCGCCTGAATTCGGCCAAAGGTCCGGTACGCGCCGAGACTGGAGGGGGAACCATCGAACTGTGGGGCGTGCCTTCAGCCCGCGCTGAAACCGGCGCCGGCGGAATCGAAGCCAAATTCGTTCCCTCAAGTGAAAAAAGCGATTCCTCGCTCGAAACCTCAGCCGGCGATATCACCGTTTATCTGGTTTCAAACGTGAACCTCAGCATTCGAGCTTCGATCGAAGTGGCGAATGGGCATAGTATTCGTTCGGATTTTCCGGAAATTAGAGTCACGACAGAAGGCGGCGACTACGGTCCCAAAACGGTGACGGCGGAAGGCAGCCTGAACGGGGGCGGGCCTGTACTGAAGGTGCAAACGATGACGGGGGACATTTCATTTCGTCGTGCCGGTCAGTAGTCAGAGTCGGGGGTGCATATGAGAGGCGAAATTCTGGTAGCGGTATTAACGCTGACCTTGTTTCCATACGCTGCGTTTGCGAATGAAACTTCGCCCCCAAGCGGTGAAGTTTACGGTTTCTCCAGCGAAGATTTCGGGGACAGTTCCTATCTGGGCGTGGATACGCGCGACATCACACCGGACCAGCTGAGCGCCCTGCACTTGAAAGAAGAGACCGGAGTCGTGATCACCATGGTGGATCAGGATGCCCCGGCGGGAAAGGTCGGTCTCAAAGAGCAGGATGTGATCCTGACGCTTAATGGGGAGAAGGTCGTCAGTGTGGAACAGCTCCGCCGCATGATCAGGGAAACGCCGCCGGGACGCGTAATCGAATTGGGTGTGAGTCGTAACGGCCAACCCATGACGTTCAAGGTGCAGCTTGCCGACCGAAAGAGCAGCTCGTTGCATGATTTTGGATCCAAGATGAAGGATTTCCATTTTGATATGCCAGCATTGCCGGCCATGCCCGAAATCGATGTGCCGGTATCGGTCGTGATTGTGCACTCGGCGGGGCGCAGCGGGCTGATAGTGGAAAACCTAACGTCGCAACTGGGCGATTTCTTTGGAGCTAAGAATGGTGAAGGGGTCCTGGTACGCTCAGTCGAAAAGGGAAGCCGTGCAGAGAAGGCCGGATTCCGGGCGGGCGACGTCATTGTGAAGATCAACGATGAGCCGATTCACGATGCCAGTGATTTTTCCCACGCGCTTCGCTCCCGACAGGGCACCACAGCCAGCATCAGCATTCTGCGGGACAAAAAGGAACAGAGCATTACACTCACCCTGCCGGAGCGGAGACAGTCCGGGCAAAATCGCGAAAGCTTGAACATTCCAGACTTCGAAGGTCAATGGGCCCGCATCGAACCGCAAATGGAAGAGGCCATCAACCAGCGTCTCGCCGAAATCGGGCCACAAACCGAACGGGCCATGAAAGAAGTAGAGACCCATCAGCGCGCGATTGAAAGGGCCATGCTTGAAGCGGAACGTGAACTGCGGGATCACGAGCGGGAGATCGAAAAAGCGCTGCGTCATCACCAGTGGCAACCCGGCTGCGCAGAAATCTAGCAGTTATCGGCCGGACGCGTGCGGGCGGCTGCGCGCGAGATCCGGCGCCAGGCAAACCCGATTTCTTCCCGCCTGTTTAGCGGCATAAAGCCCCGCATCCGCGGCCTGGACCAACTCGTCGCGTGTGGTCCCGTGCTCTGGATAGTTTGCGGCCCCGGCGCTGATGGTTACGGGACGAGCAACCCCGGGAAATTGCCAGGTCTCCACGATTCGTCGCAGTTTGTCAGCTATCGCCAGTGAGTGCTGCGGTGTGGTTTGGGAGAGCAGAATGGCGAATTCCTCGCCTCCATATCGGCAAACCACATCGATTTTCCGAACCTGTTGATGAAATATGGATGACACCTGCCGCAGTACCTCATCACCCAGTAAGTGTCCGAATTCGTCGTTGAGCCTTTTGAACTGGTCAATATCGATCATCAGCACGCCCAGCCCTGACCTCAGCCGGCGTGCACGCTCAATCTCTTCAGCGATTCGTAATTCGAAGAAGCGGCGGTTGAAAATGCCGGTGAGCCCGTCGAGGTATGCGAGCTGTTTCACACGGTTTACGTAGTATGCGTTTTGGATGGCTGTGGCACAAATATCCGCCACTGACTCCAGTGGTTGGATCTCGTTCGGATTGAAGGCACTCTTTTTATTACTGTCGAGCGCCAGCACACCCAGGGTTTGTCCGAATGAGATCAGCGGAATACACATCTGCGAGCGACTTTCGAGGTATAAGCCAGCGTCAGCCGTGGCGTCAGCCTCGATAATGGTTTTGGTAGCCTCCAAGGCCCGTCGCCAGGGCAGGTGCTCACCTGCTTGCGGGTGGCCGCCGTCAGCTACGCGCGACGTAAGGGTTCCATGTTTTGCCCGCATCACCAATTCTTCTTCATCTTTGAGAAGCACCGAAACCTGAGATACACCGAACGCCTGCTGAACCAGTACGCAGACCTTTGAAAGAAGCTCATTTAAATCGAGCACTGCGGTCATCTGCTGGGCAATAGCGTTAATCGCCTCCAGCTGGGAAGCCCGCCGACGTTCAAGTGCGTGCAGGCGCGCATTCTGCAAAGCCATCGATGCCTGGGTCGAGAAAAGCGTGAGCAGATCCACGGTTTCTGCATCGAAGTGGTTGAGTTTTTCGCTCTGGCAATCGAGGACCCCCACCACCTCATCTCGAACCATTAAGGGTACGGCCAGTTCGGAACGGGTGGCTTTGGCGGCCAAAACGTAACGAGTGTCCTTGGTCACATCCGGGGCATAGACAGGTCGTTTCTGTTGCGCAGCTGCGCCAGTAATACCTTTTCCGACGTGCACCCGCATGCTGTCCTGGCCATGATCCCAACCGACCTGTCGGCGCACATACAGTTCGCCACTCTCCTTATCCAGCAGCAAGATTGCGACATTTTGCAAATGGAAATAGTCGCGCGCGATCAGCAAAATCTGTTGGAACACCTCGTCCAAATCAAAGGTGGACAACACCGCCTGGCTGGCGTCATAGAGGATGGCGATTTTTTGCATTCGGCTGGCCAAATTTTAGCGGGAATCTTGTGCATTACCGAGGTACCGAAAGTAATGTGCTTCAGCTTTGAGAGGATCGCAACTCTGATGCCGCAGTCAGTCCCAACTTAGCCCTATAGCTTGTGCAACTTCGCTTGCCGCCTTCGTGCAGCCACGGTCTTGATGATTCCAAAGACAACCAGGCAAAACCAGAAGTCGACGGCCATACCCAGATCAATCTTGAAGGGTGAATGGTGGGCACGCACCGGAAGGTGTCTCTCGAGCACAAAGTAGATCACGTTGCCCGCGACCACCGCTACCAAGGCATGGAGAAAATTGGCCGTTGACTTAGACAATGCTTGTGACCTCTAGCGGACCCTCTACTGCGTGCTCGGATTCATCCTGCTAACATCCCTTCAGATGCTCGAACCGGAAACATCTGTTCAATACGTCAAAGGAATCGGCCCGCGCATAGCGGAAGTTCTGGCGGCGAAAGGGATCCATACTGTCGACGATCTTCTCCATTATCTGCCATTCCGCTACGAAGACCGCCTGAATCCGCGTGGCATTGGGGAGCTCCGGCCGGGAGAAATGGCAACCGTTATAGCTGAAGTCCGGACCTCAGGGCTTTTTCGCACCCGCCGCATGCCAATTTTTCAAATGACGGCGGGCCAGGGGAGGGCGCGGCTCAAATGCATCTGGTTCAATGCCTCGTACCTTCAAGACAAGTTCAAGCCGGGCCAGTTAGTCGCGTTATACGGCAAGGTGGATGAAGACTATCGCGGCGGCGATTTGCAGATCGTTCAGCCGCAGTTTGAAATTCTGGGCGATCCCGCGGATGAGAGTGACGACGTAACCGGAAAGAAGCTGCAAGCCTCACTCGAGATTGGCCGCATCGTTCCCATTTACGAATCAGCTGGCCAAGGCCGGCTGACCTCGCGCTGGTTCCGGCGGAGTATTCACACCGCGCTAGAGAACCTCACGCCTGATTTGCCGGACGCAATTCCGGCTGCGGTTCGCGGCCACTTGGGCCTCATCTCGCCTCATGAGGCGCTCTGGAAAGTACACTGGCCCTTACCAGGCACAAGCATGGAAGACCTGCAATCGTTGCGTACGCCTGGCCACATCCGCCTTATTTTTGAAGAACTGTTCTTCATCGAGCTAGGGCTGGAACTCAAACGTCGCGAGCAGAAGGCCCAGACCGGCATTGCTTTTCAATTGGACGACCGCGTTCGTGCGGCCATCAAGAAAATACTCCCGTTTCACCCAACGGCTGCGCAGAAAAGGGCCCTCAAAGAGATTGCGTCGGACATGGAGAAGCCGATTCCCATGCGACGCCTGCTGCAAGGGGATGTGGGCTCCGGAAAAACCATAGTTGGGTTTGAAGCCGCAATCATCGCCATCGAAAACGGCTTCCAGGTGGCGCTGATGGCGCCGACCGAGATTCTCGCGCAACAACACTATTTTTCTGCTCGCCACATCCTTGAGGCTGCCGGATACCGCATCGTCCTGCTAACTGGGTCGCTGGAAGACGACCGCAAGCGAGACATACGCCGCCATATCGCGCACGGAGATGCACAACTCGTGATAGGAACGCACGCGTTGATCGAACAGAAGGTTGAGTTTGCCAAGCTGGGTTTGGTGATCGTTGACGAACAGCATCGCTTCGGGGTTCTGCAGAGATTCAAGCTGATGAAAAAAACGAGCGAACCCCGGGATGGCGGTCGATCTATCGGAGAACGTCCTGAGCGCAATCCAGCCGGAGGCGAGCCGGACGTACTCGTGATGACAGCTACGCCGATACCCCGAACACTCGCACTCACCCTGTATGGAGACCTTGATGTCAGTGTCATTGACGAGATGCCACCCGGCCGAACGCCGATTGTGACCCGTCGCGTTTCTGATGACCGCGCCAAAGAAGTCTGGGATTTTGTGCGCAAACAAGTGACAGCCGGGCACCAGGCGTACGTTGTTTACCCTGTCATTGAAGAAAACGAAGAACGCGAACTTAAGGCAGCAATGAAGATGTACAAGGAACTGAGCCAGCGTGTCTTCCCGGATTTGCGCGTGGGAGTGTTGCATGGGCGGATGGAGCCTGATCTCAAGGAGCAGGTGATGCGGGCGTTTCAGAAAAATGAACTGCATATCCTTGTCTCAACCACCGTTATCGAGGTGGGCGTAGACGTGTCGAATGCCAACGTGATGGTGATTGAGCATGCCGAACGCTTCGGCCTGGCCCAGTTGCATCAGCTGCGGGGACGCATCGGCCGAGGCGCCGCGAAATCCTACTGTGTCCTGATGACCGGCGGGAAGATTTCCGAAGACGGAGAGCGCCGTCTGGATGCCATGGTACGCACGAATGACGGATTTCAAATCGCCGAGCTCGATTTGGAGTTGCGTGGGCCGGGAGAATTCTTCGGAACGCGCCAGGCCGGTCTGCCGAGTTTTCGCGTGGCGAACCTGATCCGCGATCGGCAGTTGCTGGAAGCTGCCAAACGGGAAGCGGCAGCCGTCCTCGACGGGCCCAACCGCGAGATCAGCGAACCGGAGATCGATAGGGCTCTGCGCTATATGCGCACCAAGTGGCATAAAACGTATGGGCTCGTCGAGGTCGGATGAGAGTCGGGATCCGCGGCTAGTCCTGCGCTGCTATCTGATACTGTTCCAACTTGCCATCCGACATCTCATAAGTCCAGGCCCGCAGGGTTTTGCCGGGAAACCTGATTTCGTAAACTCGCAGCTTCATCCCGCCACGTAAAGCCTCGTTGGTTTGACTGAACTGCTGCGGATTGCCCAAAGGCCCCAGCCCGCTGGCGAAATCTTTAAGGGCCTGCTCGCTGAAATAGAAATTGGCATTATCTGTGAATAGAGAGCGGTCGATGGTTCCAGCCTGCAGGCCTGTGAAAATTCGCTTCGCTTGCTCCAGCTTTGCCGCGGTTTGCGGATCATCGCTTGCCAATATCAGAGGCGCGATCCCGCGAGCGATTTGGCCGGAGGCCGCGACTGCGTCCTGGTTGGTAAGCACGACGATGGCAACCCTGTCATCGGGGAAAACCATGTTTTCCGCCGTAAACCCAGAAACCTCGCCACCATGAGACAAAGCGCGATGCCCGAATGCAGAGCTGATGTCCACCCCCAGTCCATATCGCGTTCCCAAGCCGTTTTTCAGCACAACCTCGGTTTCAAACTCGCGGTAGGATTCGGGTTTTAAGAGCTTTTGATCAATCATCGCAATGTCCCACTTCGCCAAATCCTCGGCCGGCATGGCAAGTTCCCCGGCCGCAAACAGCCAGCCTTTTCCTTCTTTCGGCGCGGGGCGCAACGGACCGAGCGCATAGCGTATGTAGCCAGTTGGATCAGTATCGCCAAGTTTTGCCTGGTCTGTGTCTGCAACGCTCTGCATCCCCAGCGGCGTGAAGACGTTCTTCTGCAGAAATTGCATCAAGGGCATACCACTGGCCTTTTCCACAATCAGCCCGGCGATCACGTAGTTGGTGTTGCTGTATTGCCATTTTGTGCCGGGATCGAAATCCAGCGGTTTTTTCGCCCAAACGTCGAGAATCTTCTGGGCCGTGACCGGCTGCAGCATCATGGGCATGACATAATCCTGTGGCCAGTAATCCTGATAGCCGGAGGTGTGGGACAAGAGTTGACGAATGGTGACCTCGTTGGCTCGCGTAAGGTCGGGGATGAACCTGGAAACTTTGTCATCCAGAGAAAGTTTGCCGCGTTCCTGCAAGAGAAGGATTGCGGTTGCGGTAAATTGCTTGCTGATCGAGCCGACGCTGTAACGCATCTCCGGCTTTGCGGAAGTTTGCGGCTCAAGGCGCGCGTCTCCATAGGCCCTCAGATACGCGATCCGCTCATCTTTGACAATGGCCACTGAGGCGCTCGGCACACCGGTTTTGGCCAGAATGTCAGCAGCCAGGCTGTCAATTTTCTGCTGCAGATCTGACGGAAGCTGCGTTTGCGCGGCAGCGAGCGTGAGGCATATCAGCAAAAAGATCAGCCCACCAAAATTCCACAAATAACGTCGAGACATCACATCCTCCTGAAAACCGCACAGTTTAGCACTTATAGAAGAAGCTCGATTTCACTCTCCCCGAAGTGGTCGGTTACGAGCCGATGAATGCAGGGCCCTCATTCTGCTTCGGTCCTTGTAACTTTCGCCAGCCTGGAACATCTCATGAACCACCGCCCAACCTTTGGGCACAAACTCACGTCAAAATCAGGAGGATTTATGAGAAAGATTTTCTGCCGCTTGATGGCCATGTGTCTGCTTGCGGCTTCTGTTGCTGCTTTCGCGCAATCCGGCGGCAGCATGGGACAAGACAACATGAAATCTGATGACGCATCGAAGAAGGCTGTAAGCGTCACCGGCAAGATCAGTGATGATGGAAAGATGTTCACCAGTGACAAGGACAACAAAACCTGGACGGTCGTAAACCCGGAAGCACTAAAAGGTCATGAAGGGCATCACGTCACCCTGAAGGCCCATGTATATCCGGACAAGAATGAAATCCACGTCATGTCGGTAAAGATGGCGAAGGGCGGCATGAGCGACAACATGAAGAACGACAACATGCAGCACTGAGTTTCGGGGATCACCGGAAGTCCCGGCGGCATTCCCGTCGCCGGGACATTAAACAGCAGGGGTCATCGTTCTCCTCAGTCTTACGAATTCAAATATTTCTTCATGCACCGCACGCAGGGCACAAACCCCTCTCGCATTGCCTCTGCGGCGGCAATGGTTCGCACCCTCGCCTTATCGTGAATAAAGCGGCAACCGGGTACATGAAATGTTTTGCCACTGTCCGCAACTACTACCATCAGGCCGGGTGGCACGCCGCTGCCAGGATATGCGTGTTCAGAGCGCAGTTCCGGCCGAGTGGACGTGGACGAGCGCGCGAGTTCGAAGCTGCCGGCGACCAGCAATGACGCAGCAGCCGCAACCATCCAGCCCAGAAAGGTTCGCCTTGCGGGGGCTGCATTCTCCTCGAGCCTGCGGTGTAGACGCTGGCTGAACCCCAGGGGTACTTCCAGCATGCGCTCATCACCGTATAACTGGACGACGTTGCGCGTACCCTCGAGCACCGCCGAACAATTTTTGCAACCCCTAAAGTGCTCTTCTATGGCAGCGCGCAAAGCCGGATCGACCTCTCCGTCGAGATAGTTGGAAATCTCGCGCCAGACTTGTTCGCAGCCGACTACCATGGCTTCGCCCCCTTTGCAAAAGACAGCGCTCGGCTCCAGGTCCCGCCAAGTCCCGGAGCGAGCAAGTCGCGCAGCATGAGGCGGGCCCTTAACAGGCGGGTCTTCACCGACGCGGTTGTGATCCCGAGGGCCTTCGCGGTCTCCTCGATACTCATATGCTGCATGTCTCGGAGCACGAAAACTTCGCGGTACTTTTCTCCCAAGGACGCCAGTGCTTCTGCCAGCTTTTGCCGGACCTCCTTGCGCTCCAAAGTTTCCAGAGGAATCTCCCGCCAATCGGCAAAATCGCGCGGAACGTAATTACCCTCCTCGTCCTGGTGCTCCACCATCGGTTCCATGATGCGGGCGTGTTC
Source organism: Terriglobales bacterium (assembly GCA_035623255.1). Lineage (GTDB taxonomy): Bacteria > Acidobacteriota > Terriglobia > Terriglobales > Acidobacteriaceae > JAFAGX01. The sequence goes on from DASPTU010000112.1 coordinate 25,284, forward strand.
TTTCCTTCTCCGCATGCGCGCCTCATTCACCGTAATTTGGAGAAGCCAGGTGCTGAACTTCGACTCTTCCCGAAACTGGCGAATATACTTAAACGCCTTGAGCATCGCCTCCTGGGCGACATCTTCCGCATCTGCCTCATTCCGCAAGATGGCAAACGCAGCGGCGAACACGCGCCGTTCGTAAGGTCGAATGAGTTGGTAAAAGACATCACGTTCACCATCCCGCAGGCGCCGGATCAGCACTCCCTCGTCTAGTTGTTCCGCTGGAGATTCCAGCGAGGTCCGCTTTTCCGGCATCGTTCCTCACCCTGAGCCCGTTACTGCCGCCAGACACCGTTACTCCAATCGATACTCCGGATCTTTCTTCCACCCCGTCAGCATGGACACAAAGTTATTCCAGCCGTGCAAAGCCACCATCACGACGTGCCCAAACACAAAGGCCAGCAGCGCCCACATGACCAGGAAATGCCACAGCCGCGCCCAGTGAAAACCTCCCATCAGCCATGCCAGCCACGAAAACTGCACCGGCTTCCAAATGGCGAAACCCGTCACTACTGACAACGCTCCCAACACAATTGCGGCCGTATAAGCCTGCTTTTGTAGAGAGTTGTAGACTTCTCTCGCCGGTGGCTTCGGACCGAAGAGGAAGTAATGGCGAATCATCGGCCACACCTCTGGAATGTCGCGCCGAACAAATAGCATTTGCTTGTAGTTACCGCTGAACAACTGGTAGCAGACATACACCAGACCTGTCGCCATGTAGATCCACATGAAGGTCAGATGCCATTGCAGGCCTCCGCCAAGCCAGCCGCCGAGCGCAAGAGCTCTTGGCCAGTGGAGCAGGTCTTTCTCCGGAATCTTGGCTCCAAAGCTGGGAAAAGCCCGGAAGATTTGCAGTCCACTGCCTGCCATCACGAAAAGAGAAACTGTGTTGAGCCAATGACAAAGACGCACAACAACTGGGTGCTCGTAAGCAGCTTCGGTCACCTCGCCTGTCTTTGCGTCTTCCACTACGATTGCGCGGGTTGCCATCTCATCTCCGTCTGCTGTTACAAACCGTAGAAAGAGGAGTAGCCCTGGTCTTCCCAGTAGCCAACTTTCTCCAGCACGTGACTGACCTTGAGGGTTGTCAAATATTTGGCCTGCTTGTAGCCGATCTTAGTGGGCACTTGGAGACGCAACGGCGCGCCGTGTTCGCGAGTCAGTGGCTGATCGTACATTTCCCAACAGAGCAATGTTTGCGGATGCATGGCGGTCGGCATGTCGAGCGACTCGTAATAGTCGTCGGCGCATTCGACGCTGATAAAACGCGCCGAGGGATCGGCGCCGATCATCCTCAGGAAATCGGAGAGGCGGGCGCCGCCAAAACGGCCAATCACGTCCCAGCCCTCCACGCAGACGTGCCGGGTATTTTGGGTGATCTTAGGCAAGGTTTGAATCTGCCCGAGAGTGTATTCACCGGGCTTTTGCACGGAACCGGAAACGGCCAGAGTCCAATGTTCCGGATCAACCCCCGGGTCGTCCACGTCATAGTCGTTGATGGGGAACTTGCTGAAAGGCGCAACTTCGTTCTCGGCAAATGTCGGCGCCAGATGTCCCGGACGAAAAAGCCTTGCAGATGCCCAGTCGCTGAAGCTCAGGCCGGACTTAAGGAGAGGCGTCTGCAGCTTCGGGATAGCGAATGCGCCTAAGGCAATGACTGGCGTGAGCTTCAGCAACTCGCGGCGGTTGATGCTTCTGAACTTTTTGGGAGCGATTGGTGAGTTCATCACAACCTCTGAAAAACGCGGCGTGGCACCAATATGATTCCGAGATTCTACAGAAGTTACAGAGCAGAAGGAAAAAAGAGGCGCCCAGCCAGGAGATGAATTGCCAGTTGCTCAGTTGTTCTGGTGGCGCACGAAGAATCGAGACTTGTCCATACCGGACGGCACTGCAACGTCGAAAAAACCCACCATCATCTCGTTATAGGTTTGATCGCCCCAGGTGACGGCGGCATCCGGATCCGGGTTATGCCGATTGTGGCGCGAGTTGTCGTACCAGGCGACGGCCTCCAGCTCAGTTCCTGCCTTGAGAAAACGCGGCTGCGCCAGTCGATAGCTGAGTTGCCAATAAAAGTCGTAGTTGACCCGCAATAAAGTCTCCCGGCTTTTGTCGGGCTGAACGATGTTGTAGTCGAAACGCTTGCCTCGCAGATGCATATGCGGAAAGAAGCTGAGCAGCGTGCAATCGTTGGGAAGGGTCCCATGTACTTCCACTCGATAATTGTCCGTGCCGGGCGGGATTGGGATTATGTCGTGGTCGTTGGCAAGCTGCAAGGTGATCACTCGCTGCAATGGAGTCTGCTTCGCGAAAACCACGCCGATACTGCTCTGGTCTGGCGCAGCGTGGCCGTCGGTTGTGTAATGCATCTGGAAGACAAGATCGGAATGTGCCGGAACAAATTTGGCCATGCCATCGGGCCAGTGATCGGGCGAGCTGCCGGGCGCGTATACCAACAGCATGTCACTCTTGGTTTCGTGCGCCTGGTGGCGGAGATGTTGGTCGCTCAGACCAGACGCGGTGAACGGCACCCCCACCGGCGCCCCTCGTAACCAATCTGAATCCGGAGGACGAATGTAAACGACCGCATGGTGCAGGTGCGCCCGGCTCGAGGGGCGCACCTCGGACATCTGCACCCATTTGTCGTTGGCGAAGTTGGTCGGAACGATTTCGTATGTATATTCCACGTCGCCACCGGCCGGAATTTCGACCGGCTTTGGCATGGCCAGAACTGCATCCGGCCGTGGGATGTTCCAGCCTTCCGTCCACTGAGGCGACGGTGAGGCATCGCGCGGGTCTCCAGCAGGAGCTTCTGCGGTTGCCCATGCCGCCAAGGTCGAAATCTCGTCGGGGCTGAGCGAAGGATCGTTAGAAAGATGGCCGCAACATGGATCCGCAAACCATGGCGGCATCGCCTTCGAGCGCGTGGCATCGCGAATTCCGGAAGCCCATTGACGTGTTTCCTGGTATGAAACCAGAGGGACCGAAGACGCAATCTCACCCGGCCGGTGGCAGCTCTGACAGTGCTGCTGCAGGATTGGAAGCACTTGACGATAAAACGTAGGCGCTGGGGTCGAGGCGCCACTCGGGCGAATCAAGGACATTGCAGTAAGCAGACCCGACACGGTGGGAAGCAGAACCAGCAACCTTCGTGAACCGCGTGTGAACATCTCAGACTATTCTTATCGTGAAACCCGCAATTCGTCGACTCCATCTGCTGTCACTTTTGCCACGGCCAGCCATTCAGTATCATCTGTGCACAATGTTCTCTCATCGCACCGGCTGGAAGCTCACGCCCAATCACTTCTCGGAGGCGCAGCAACAGGTCCGAGCTGCGGGGCAGGAAATTCTGGATCTCACACTCTCCAACCCCACCCTAGCCGAACTGCATTACGACGAAGAAGCCATCATGCAGGCGCTGATCCAGCCGGAAGCCCTCGAGTACGATCCCCAACCCAAGGGCTTGCTCACGGCCCGGCAGGCGGTCACGGCTTACTACCGTAACCAGCATGAAGAATTTGACATTGATCCCGAGGCGCTCGTGCTGACCACGAGCACCAGCGAGGGATATTCGTACGTCTTCCGGCTGCTTTGTAACTTCGAGGATGAGATTCTGGTACCCAAGCCCAGTTATCCGCTGTTTGAATTCCTGGCTGACCTGCAGGACGTAAAGCTAGTACCGTACCCGTTGCTCTACGATCATGGCTGGCAGATCGACTTTGCATCGCTGTATAAAACTGTGAATCATCGCACGCGTGCCGTAGTTGTCGTGCATCCCAACAATCCCACCGGATCATACGTCTCCGGCACAGAACGAGAAGAGCTCAACAGCTTTTGCCGGGAGTATGGTTTGTCGCTGATCGTCGATGAAGTCTTCCTGGATTATGCGCACGACGGAGCCATGCGACCCACTTTCGCGACCAATGATGCCGTACTGACGTTCACGCTGAGCGGCCTTTCCAAGATCTCCGGGTTGCCCCAGATGAAAGTAGCGTGGGTCGTAGCTAGCGGGCCGGAAACCGTCACGAGAGAGGCCATGGCACGGTTGGAAATCATCGCTGATACATATCTGTCGATGAATGCTCCGCTGCAATTCGCACTGCCGGCGCTGCTTGATCAACGCAAAGAGGTCCAGCCGTTATTATTGGACCGGATTCGCGCCAATCTCGAAGAACTCGACCGCGGGATAGCCAGGCAGAAAAGCTGCCAGCGGCTGGCGGTGGAAGGCGGGTGGTATGCGGTATTGCGCGTTCCGGTTACGCAGTCGGACGAAGAGCTGGCAATCGACATTCTTCGCAAGACAAGCGTTCTGGTTCACCCCGGCCACTTCTACGATTTTGCGAGTGATGGATACTTGGTCGTTAGCCTGATCAGCCCGCCGGCAGACTTCCACAGAGGAATTGGTTACGTTCTGGACGTCCTCAACGCCTAAGTTTTGCTAGAACCGCGTTGCGTGCATCTCGGCAACGGTATGAGGATGGGTCTCCGGGTCAGTTCCCAGCGCGCCGGGCACTGAGGTCTGTGAGGGAGCGGCCACTGTGACCACAGCAGCTGCAGCGGCATTGGCGAGCGGCACGCTGATTTCCATGGGCCGCGGCACCTGGATTTCCCCGCGTTCATAGATCGCGGCCAAAGCAGCCACGGCGGTCGGATCGAGTCGTTTCCCCGATAAAGAGTGGATGATTCGCAAAGCTTCTTTGGGATCGTGCGCGCGCTGATAAGGACGGGTCGTCGTCAGCGCGTCGAAGGTGTCGGCTACCGCGATAATTCTCGGCAGAAGTGGAATGTCTTCATCCTTGAGGCCATGCGGATATCCGCGACCGTCCAGCGACTCGTGATGCAATTCGATTCCCGGAATCATGTCTTTCAACTGCGCGACTGGGCGGAGGATATTGGCGCCCTTGGTAGTGTGCGTCTTCATGATCTCGAACTCTTCCGGGGTGAGCGCACCCGGTTTCTTCAGAATTCGATCTTCGATTCCGATCTTGCCGACATCATGCAGTTGCGCGGAGATGCGCACCACCTCGATGAAGTCCTTATAGATGTTCATCTCCTGGGCGATCATCACTGAGTAGCGAGTCACGCGGTCAGAGTGGCCGCGAGTGTAGGGGTCTTTTTCGTCGACCGCACCGGCGAGCATCTGAATCGAGCCCATGAACAACTCACGGTTCTCATTGGCGGCGCGCTTCAGATCGAGGACGAACTGCTCCAGTTCGGCAGACATGACGTTAAACGTCGCTGCCAGCTCTCCGATTTCTGTTCTGCTGCTCAGATGTACACGTTGAGTGAAATCCCCACGGGCGATGGCGCGGCTTGAGCGAGTCAGGACTTCGAGGGGGTTGGTTATGCGCCGGGCGGCGAAAATACTTATCCCGACGCTGAGGGCGATTGCCATGATGGCCAGAGTGCGGCCATAGCGCTGCAATTCGTAGACACCGCGATAGGCCTCTCCTCGCGGTTTCTGAACTACCACCGCCCAGTCCAGATTTGTAACCGGGCTGTAGGTTCCCAGCATTCGGATGACTTGCTTATCATCACGGACATCGAATTCACGTGTAGCAGCCACGTTTTGTGCCCGGCTGCCCAACTCGACAAAGTTGCGTACGATCTCCAGGTTGTTCATGTCCTGACCGGTAGCGTATTGGGTTGAGGCCCCCGCGACCAGCCGTCCCTGGTCGTCCACCACATAGGGAGTGAGTCCACCGCGGCTCACGTCCTGTAAGCGCCGGATCAGGAATTGCAAATCGACGACTGAACCAATCATCCCAACAAAACGCCCATCGGCCATGACGGGTGTACTTACCAGCATCACGGTGCGCGCGGACTTGCCCGTGCCCACGACGAGGGCCTGACCGTTGTAACCGCGTCCTTCACGAGCTGCGGCGTAGGCCCGCTCCAATTCGCGTTGCAGAAAAGCATCCGCCGCGATCCTGCCCGCCGAGATTCCTTTCGCTTCCGAGTTAAGTAAGGTGGCGTAAGCCAGATCCTCGGAAGACGAAACAAAGTTCTCCAGCAGAGCGCGCAGTTCCGGCGCTTGCACATGTTCGGAAGTGAGATCCCCTCCGCTCGCCACTTGCAGCGCGGAAGATAGGTTGGCCTGCATCAGCCGGAGCGATTCCTGATGTTGCGAGATATCGTCGGCCACCGAGCGCGTGACCGTGTTTTGCAGGAGTCTTTCGTTGGTGATCAGGCGGTCGCGATTGATGGATTCCACCTGGGCCGAGTAAAAGTACATCGGAACCACGCTTACCAGGATGAGCACACCGAGAATCACGTACAGAATTGGTATGCGGGATGGTTTCGGCAGTTTCAGCGGCAAAGCGGCCTCAAGCCGTGTCAGACACGGCAATCACACGCAAGTTGTTCATTAAAAGTTTACTGGGATCGGGGCGCCTGACGCCTTGGTTCCGCAGGACAATGCCCGTTACGAAAGTACTGAAAATGAGGGCTTATTCGGAGTACCAATGAGTGCGTTCGGTCTGCGGCCACGGAATCGCAGTGCAACGAACTCTCTAGTCGAACACCATTCCACCGGTAAGACCGGCGATACGGTCGATCTTATGGTCTAAACACCACTGTTGCAGTTCATCGACAATTTTCTCGGTGGCGCATGGATCCCAATAGCTGGCCGTCCCAATCTGCACCGCGGTGGCACCGGCAAGCATAAATTCAATCACATCCGCCGCGCTTGAGATGCCGCCCATGCCGATGACCGGAATCTTGACGGCTTTGGACGCGTCATAAACCATGCGCACCGCGATCGGCTTAATCGCCGGCCCCGACAAACCGGCAGTGACGTTGGAAATCCGTGGTTTGCGGCTGTCGGTATCGATTGCCATCGCCAAAAACGTGTTCACCAGCGAGATCGCATCCGCGCCGGCTTCTTCGGCTACGCGGGCCATCTGCGCGATGCTGGTCACGTTGGGAGACAGCTTCACGATGAGCGGGCGGGCAGAGTGGCGTCTTGCGGTGGCAACAACTTCGTCCAGAGCCCGCGGATCACAGCCGAACTGAATTCCACCCTGTGAGGTATTGGGACAGGAGACGTTCAGTTCGTAAGCCGCAATTCCTTCGCCCTCATTCAGGATCTCGATGGTTCGTTCGTAATCCTCGCGGGTGTAGCCGAACACATTTGCAATGGCCACGATGTTCTTGAGGCGCCGTAGTTTGGGGAGCTTTTCATCTACGAACGTCCGCGCCCCGATATTCTGCAACCCGATTGCGTTCAGCATTCCGGCAGCGGTTTCATAAAGACGCGGTGGAGGGTTACCCGCCATCGGTTCTTTCGACAAACCCTTGACGACGAAGCCCCCGAGTTTATCAAGATGGACGACATCTTCGAACTCGACTCCGTAGCCGAAAGTGCCGCTGGCGGCGATCACCGGGTTTTTCAACCGAATGCCGGAGAAAGTAACATTCAAATCTGAGCGGCTTCGGCCATTACCAGGAGATGTCATCGCGGTTGTAGTGTACCTTACCGCTGATCCTCTTCACCAAGCAGATGCAATAAGACTACGTTTTCCGATACAGTAACTCCATGCTGGATCTTAATTTTGTTCGCGACAATCTGCCGCTGGTGGAAGAGAAGCTGCGTCAGCGCGGGCTGAATCCAGCCGAAGTCCTGAAGGATTTCAGCCAGGTCGATGCACAGCGGCGGCAGGCCATCACCTCGGCCGAGACCATGAAGGCGCAGCGCAATCAGGCGTCAGAAAAAATTTCCCAGCTGAAGAAAGCAGGCCAGGACACTTCCGCACTGATTGCGGAAACCAAGCAAATGCGCGAGCAGATTCAGGAAATGGAAAAGGCCGCCGAGGAATATGACACCCGCCTGCGCGATATTCTCGCCGGCATTCCAAATCTGCCGCATGCCAGCGTGCCCGTCGGCAGCAGCGCCGAAGATAACGTTGAGGTCCGCCGCTGGGGTACGGCGCCAAAATTCGATTTCACGCCCAAACCTCACTGGGAATTGGGAGAACAGCTTGGGGTCCTGGATTTAGAACGTGCGGTAAAGCTCACTGGAGCACGCTTCGCAGTGTATTGGGACCTGGGAGCACGGCTGGAGCGGGCATTGGCCAACTTCATGCTCAATCTGCACACCCAAGAGCACGGCTACACAGAAGTGTTGCCGCCATTTCTGGTGAATTCAGATTCCCTGTACGGCACCGGACAGCTTCCAAAATTTGCTGCGGACCAGTTTCGTGTTCCGCACGGCGATAAGGATTTATGGCTCATTCCCACAGCCGAAGTGCCCGTCACAAATTTGTATCGCGATGAAATTCTCGACAGCTCACGACTTCCGGTCTACCTCACAGCTTACACACCATGCTTCCGCAGCGAGGCGGGATCGTATGGCAAGGATGTCCGGGGCATTATTCGGCAGCACCAGTTTCAAAAAGTGGAGTTGGTGAAGTTCACCCGACCGGAAGCATCGTACGATGAACTCGAAAAACTTACGCACGATGCGGAAGAAGTGCTGCAGAAGCTGGGATTGCACTATCGCGTCATGGCTCTGAGCACGGGCGACATGGGTTCATCCTCGGCGAAGACGTATGACCTGGAAGTATGGCTGCCCGGCCAGCAGCTATTTCGCGAAATTTCTTCCTGCTCCAATTTCGAGTCATTTCAGGCGCGGCGGGCGAACATCCGCTATCGTCCCGAAGGAAAAAACAAGACGGAGTTCGTGCATACACTGAACGGGAGCGGACTCGCGATTGGACGCACCTGGGTAGCCGTCGTCGAGCAGTATCAGCAGGCTGACGGTACCGTGCTCATTCCAGAAGCTTTACGCCCCTACATGGGCGTCGAACGGATTACAGCAAAGGATTTTGTGGCGGCAAAGAGCAAGGTAGGAGCACATTCCTGATCTACACTGTCAAGGTAGGGAACAGGTAAGAGTTGGCTACAGTCGAGACAAAAACCGCGTCGGTTGCAACCCCTCCCTCAGCCCCGTTCGCGACTGCTTGGGGAGTAATCCGCAGTTACGTTCTGTGGTCGCACGAGCGCGGCACGATTCAATACGACGTGATGGTTACTTTGATTCTCTTATTTGTTTTCCTTTCGCCGAAGCTCATAAATTTTAAGGACAAACCGGTAGAGCACAATCCTCATCGCACGGGAGTTGTGGTTATGCCTGATGAGCACGGCGGCCTCGTCTATCAGGTGGATGCCTCGGCAATCACGGCCAAAGATGAACCAGGGTTGCACAGCGAACTATTGCGAATCATTGAGCCCATCTCCGGCGGAGTCGCAATCACGAAAATCGAGGGCGTACGCGACCATTCTGGCCACGTTCAGCGTTACAAAGTCTGGGTAGAACGAGAGTAAGGAGACCAGGCGAAGAAACGTGAGCTTATCAAAATCATTTCAGTTCGTTTTTTTTCTTGTGGTTTTCACCGCTCTTCCCTGCTTGAAAGCTTCAACGGCACATCAGACTCCTACAGCAGCTGCACAAATGGGAGGAGAGCCAGGCAATTTGAGTGGCGCCAGCGCGGAGTTGCAGCGTGTGATTGCCCAGATGGATCACACGGCGTCCAGCTTTCGCACCACGAGAGCCAGCTTTGTGTGGACTCAATACACCACAGTGGTAAACGACATTACCGACACGCAAAAGGGGACCGTCTATTTCCGCCATGCCGGCCAGCAATTGGAAATGATGGCAGACATCAGCGATCCTGCGCCGCCGAAATACGTACTCTTCACCGGCAGCAAAGTCCAGGTTTATCAGCCAAAAATAGATCAAGTCACCCAGTACGATACCGGCAAAGATCGCGCGGCGTTCGAGAGTTTCCTGGTCCTTGGTTTTGGGGGCAGCGGACAAGACATGCTGAAGTCGTTCGAGGTCAAGTATCTCGGCGTGGAAAACGCCGGCGGCATGGAGACGGCAAAGCTTGAACTGGTGCCTAAGTCCGAGAAGGCACGCAATACCTTTAATCGCATTTGGCTGTGGATCGACCCGAATCGCGGCGTATCGGTACAGCAGAAACTCTTCGCGCCGGACGGAGACTACCGGCTTGCCGAATATTCTGACATTCGTCTGAACGAGAAAATTCCGGACAGCGTTTTCAGGCTTAAGACCAGCGGCAGAACGAAGTTCTTGTCCCCCAAAGGCTAAGTGTTACCTGGAGTTAGCCCGGCGAAAGATAAAGGCTGAAAAAATGAAAGTAGGGCGTTATACTGCAAAAACGTACTTGCAGCGGTACAGGTTCTCAGATTCATCAGAATTTTCATGGCCAGAGTTTTCACAATTCCTGTTCCTCCCAAAGTTCCCCGCCGCCGTGAACGCAATCCCGATCCGCGCTACGTGGACGGACAACGGCTATTAGTTGAAGCGATGAAATATCTGACTCGGGCTGACCCAATCGCAAATCGCCCGGCTATCGAATTGCTTTCCGAGCACGTGCGCACCCGTTTTCGGATGACCGATTCTCCTCTGGCCTGAGCCTGCTCTCCGAGGTTACCGTTAGCATTCGCAGGGGTGAGTGTCTGGCGGCAGAGCGTCAGAATTGCTGCAGCTGCCAGGACAATCACGACGGGATAGCACTCAAGAGTGTAGCGTGGCTCGGGATTCTCCAGGGTTCCCAGGAAAGCGGACCGTACCACCACAAAAGTGAGCAACAATCCAACGTAGGGCATGTGCCGCAACCGAACGCCTCCCAGCAGGGCCGCAGCAATATAGAGCAAGTTGACAACGCCGAGTGTGATGTTGAGCGCAAGCCATTTTGGCGGTTCGTCGAATTCCCACCATCGCGTGTTACACGGAAGTAACTCGGTGCGCGGCCGAAGCCACATATCCGCAATCCGCAACAGGGGCAGCCAGAGGTAATACCGCAATGGAGCGCGGTGGATGCGCTGCGCAGCCACTTCCGCGAATCTCAGATCCAGATCGGGTGTGATGCGTAGCACGCGATTGTAGTCGTCCAGCAGCCGGTTAGTGCGATCCCGCTCTGACTCATCGTCGAAGGCGCGGGAAGGAAGCTGGTCCACATCCATCGGACTTCCGGGCACCGACCAGTAGATTTCCTCGGTCGACGCGTAATCGGCGATCCAAGTTTTCATCCAACGCTCAAAACCCAGCGGGACAAATGTTCTCTCTTCGTTCGCATACCGCGGCGCCAAGGGTTGAAATTGGTGAAAGGTGTGCATGTTCCGCACCGCCCACGGGACAAGCGGGGCGATGGCAGTGATCAGGACAATGGTGGCCTGAAGCACGCTTACGCGGGCATCGTCAGTGCGATCCGGGCGAATCAAACGCCAACCCAGATACACCTCGATCGCGACGAGCAGTAATCCACCGTCCGGCCGCAGCACCAGGGCAGCGCCGGTCGCCAGGCCGACGCCCGTCCATACGCGCCAGCTTGAATTTTCCAGGCCGATGACGGCTAAATCCAAGGCCAGAGAGGTGAAAAAGATTTCCCATGTCTCGGTCAATACTGCACCGCTGTAGTTGGCGAGAAAAGGGCAAACCGCGGCCAACACAAAAGCAATCTTCGCAGCTCTTGGCGAGATCACCCGTTGAGCGACATCGGCGACCACAAAGCAGGTGCCAATATCCACGATCATTTGCAAAATGAGGACTGCCCGGTAGTGCTCGACGCCGAAAATCCAGAAGACGATGGCGAGAAAAACGGGATATCCCGGGAGGCGGATGTAAGTTGGGGAAACCTCGTTGATGCCGCTAAGTCCATAGATGCCGTGCAGCACCCAATTCTTGGCGATGTCGCCGTAAACGAGAGAATCTGTCGTGATGGCAGGAAAACGAAAAATAAACAGCAGGCGAAGCGCGACTCCGCCGATCAGCACCCAAAAGACGAAACGAGAAGAGTTGCGCACGATCTCGCGCACACACGGAATATAGCAGCTTTCAGTATCCGCAGAGCTTCCGAGTCATCGCGCCCGAACGAGAGGTTAGGTGGATAGAAACCGAGCGGGCCGATAAGAATCAACGCGCATGTCGTTGACCGCATTTTGCATGCATTCTACGATGTAGTGAGTCGAATGACACAGCCCGTCTTTTACGATCCCCGCCAGGCCCGATGGAGGCGCCTGCGGCGCCTGTTCGACGCCCTCGCGATCTGCTTCATGCTGCTGGTGATCTTCTTTCTGTACAACGCAATACACGGCGAGCAACTCCCGGCCTTGTTCTGGAAGGCAGAAACCAAGCCTTACCACGCTTTGAGGGAAACTGAGCGGCAAAGGGCCAGAGAGCGTCGCCGTTTGGCCGCCGAGCGTCGCTCACACCATAAAGGGCAGGGATCTCCGCTTCTGAAACCAGATACCGAAGAAGGGCCACGGGCGGCTTTTTACGTCGCCTGGGATGCGGCGAGCTTCTCGTCTTTGCGCGAGTACGCCCGCCAAATTGACCTTCTGTATCCCGAATGGCTGCACGCAGTAACACGAGACGGGCGGCTGCAGGCGATTGACGAGCAGACGGGCAAGTTCTTCGATGTATTGCAGGGCACGACGCCCCGCACCGTGGACGACAAGGTAATGCCCTTTCTTAAGTCGGAAGGGACCGGCATGGAAGTGTACCCGATGGTTAACAATTCCAACGGAGCAGATTGGGTCGATATCAGCGGCTTTCTCAATGACCCGGCGGCCCGCGCGCGCTTCCGCCACGAAATTGCCGTGTTTCTGGCGAGCGACAAGTACCGCGGCCTCATGGTGGATTTCGAGGAGTTTCCCCGCAGCGGTCAGCCGGGCTTCAACAAGCTGTTAACCGAACTTTCCGTGGAACTGCACGGCAGGGGGCTGAAATTGTACGTCAGTGTTCAGCCTCATAACGAAGACTTCAATTATTCAGTAATTTCTGCCGCTGCCGACGGGGTAGTCGTCATGGATTACGACGAGCATTTCCCCGGCGGCGAGCCAGGCCCGGTTGCCTCGCAGGATTGGTTCGTAAAGAACCTGCAGATTGCTAAGAAACTAGTTGCACCGCAGAAGATCATCGTGGCCATCGGCAATTACGGCTATGACTGGGTACAGCGAACAAAGACCGGTGAACTTCCGCCAGGCATGAAAGACACCAATTCTTCAGTCCAGGATGCCTGGCTGACGGCAAGAGATTCCGAAGAAGACGTGGACTTCGACGGGGACGCCCTGAACCCCCATGTCAGCTACATGGACGAGAATAACCTCCGCCATGACATCTGGTTCCTGGATGCGGTCACCGCCTTGAATGAGATGCGTGCCGCCCAAACTCTGGGCATCCAAAGCTTCGCCCTTTGGCGTCTGGGATCAGAGGACCGCTCGCTTTGGAAAGTGTGGGACATCCCGGGCGAGGCAGATTCAGTCGACAAATTGAAGGATGTGCCTCCGGGCGATGACGTCGACATGGAAGGCAACGGCGAGATTTTTCGAATCGAGGCTGAGCCTACTCACGGCACGCGCACTCTCACAGTTGAACCCTCGTCCGGTCTGATTAGTGACGAAGAGTTTGACGCTTTACCCGAGCCATATCGAGTCGCGCGGTATGGGTACGACCCCAACAAGGTGACGCTCACGTTTGATGATGGTCCCGATCCAGAATGGACGCCAAAAATTCTCGATGTCCTTAAGCGCAAAAACGCGCCAGGGACTTTCTTCCTGATCGGCCTCGAGGCGGACAAGTTCGGCGGCATCGCGTCGCGCATTTACCGCGAGGGGCATGAAATCGGAAATCACACGTTTACTCACCCCGATATCAGCAACATATCTACAAAACTGAATCAGCTGGAAATCAACCTGACGGAGGAACTGTTTGCCAGCCGTCTCGGGGTGCATACGATTCTGTTCCGGCCACCTTATTCGATTGACCAGGAGCCGGACACCACGGATCAGGTTCGACCGCTGAAGATCGCGCAGGATATGGGCTATATCATCGTGGGCGACAAGGTCGATCCCAACGATTGGCGAGAGAACCCGCGGCCCACGGCAGCGGAAATCGCGGATCGCGTGATTACTCACCTGCCGCCCTGTGGCGCCGATACCCGCTTCTGCGGAAGCATCGTTCTGCTCCATGATGGCGGCGGAAACCGCAGCCAGACGGTGGCTGCATTACCCGAAATCATTGACGGCATTCGAGCCAAGGGCCTCGAGATTGTTCCCTTGTACGACTTGCTGGGTAAAACCAAGGCTGATGTGATGCCGGCCTTACCTGCGAACGAGCGCTGGGCGGCGCGCATCGATTGGCTTGGCTTCGCGCTGTGGGATTTTGTCAGCAAAGGCATCGTCTGGATCTTTTTCCTCGGCGACTTATTGATGACCGGGCGGCTTTTGTCCATTGGGGCTCTCGCGATTTACGACCGTGTGCGGCAGAACCAGGTTGACGCTCCGGTCGGGGCGGCTTCCTACCGGCCTAAAGTTGCGGTTTTAATTCCGGCCTACAACGAGGAAAAGGTCATCACGCGAACCGTGCAGGCGGTTCTGGATTCCGACTACCCAGACCTGCGCGTGATTGTCATCGATGATGGATCGCGTGATCGGACTTTGGAAGTAGCGCGCGCGGCATTTGCCGAGGAAGAGAGGTCTGGTCGCGTACTTATCCTCACCAAACCGAACTCGGGCAAAGCTGAGGCGTTGAATTTTGGACTTCAACATCTTCGAGATGAAGAGATCTTCGTCGGAATCGATGCAGATACTGTGATTGCCCCCAATGCAATCTCGCGTCTGGTTCCGCATTTCCAGAATCCCAAAGTCGCAGCGGTTGCGGGAAATGCCAAGGTCGGAAACCGCGTCAACCTTTGGACGCGTTGGCAAGCCCTAGAATACATCACCAGCCAGAACTTCGAGCGGCGCGCGCTCAACACTTTAGGAGCGGTGAGTGTCGTACCCGGCGCGATCGGGGCATGGCGAACCTCGGCCGTAGAGGAAGCCGGTGGTTATCACACCGACACCGTTGCCGAAGATGCCGACCTTACGATGGCCCTGCTGCGACGTGGCTACCGCGTGGAGTACGAAGACCTGGCGCTCGCTTATACCGAAGCGCCGGTCAATGCCAATGGCCTCATGCGGCAGCGATTTCGCTGGTCTTTCGGCATTTTGCAGTCGGTCTGGAAGCATCGCGCGGTTTTCGCGCGAAAAGGAGTCTTGGGCTGGGTTGCTTTGCCGAACATCGTGATCTTTCAGATCCTGCTGCCGGTGGTGTCGCCATTCATTGATCTGATGTTTACCGTCGGCGCGGCCTGGTATTTCCTGCAAAAATATTTTCATCCGGATTCGACCGATCCTGCGAGCTTCCAGCGCCTGGTTTTGTTTTTCGCCGCATTCCTGGTCATTGATTTCATCACTTCGGCCATCGCATTCGCGTTGGAACGGCGGCAGCCCGAAGCAAAAGAAGATGTCGGACTGCTAAGCCAGGTCTGGCTGCAGCGCTTTGCTTATCGGCAACTGTTTTCAGTCGTTCTTTTTAAGACCTTGAAGCGGGCGATTGAAGGTCAGCGGTTTGCGTGGGACAAGCTGGAGCGGACCGCCGCATTGAGTTACAAAGTGCCGCAAAGCCGCGAGTCGGTGAAGGTCCCGTAGCAGAGGCATTTCAGACACTGGCGGTAGTATCATCTTCACGTGAGGTGCACTTATGGCAACGATTGAAGCCCCGGTTCGTCCAGAGATCCGCTTGCATGAAGGCCGGTTTGAAAACGAGCGCCTGCTCGACTTTGGCAAGGAAGAGAACGCGCGGAAGATGCGGGCCGCGATCGAGAAAGTGGGCGGACAACTGGGCCGCGAATATGACCTGATCATCGGCGGCAAGCGAATCAAAACTCAGGAGAAGATCAAATCGCTCAACCCTGCCCGACCTTCCCAAGTCGTTGGAGTGCACCAGAAGGCAGGCAAAGAGCACGTCGAACCGGCCATCCAGGCGGCGCTGCGGGCGTTCGAATCCTGGAGCCGGACCTCCGTCGAGGAGCGGGCCAGCCTGCTGTTTCGGGTAGGCGACCTGCTTCGCGAGCGCAAGTTCGAATTCATGGCGTGGATGGTCTTTGAAGTCAGCAAGAACTGGGCCGAAGCTGATGGCGACGTCGCCGAGACCATCGACTTCTGCGAATACTACAGCCGCGAGGCCTTGCGACTGTCAAAGGTCACTGCAGATGTCCAGCTACCGGGAGAACGTGATTCCTTGTTCTACATTCCCCTGGGCGTTGGCGCCGTTATTCCACCGTGGAATTTTCCCTGTGCCATCATGGCTGGTTTGACGCTGGCTTCCATCGTTGCCGGGAATACTGTGGTCCTCAAGCCTTCCAGCGATTCTCCAACGATCGCGGCAAAGTTTGTCGAGCTGCTGGAGGAAGCAGGAGTCCCGGAGGGCGTAGTCAACTTCTGCCCGGGATCAGGCGCTACTTTCGGCAATGCTCTGGTGGCGCATCCGAAGACTCGCTATATCGCATTTACCGGGTCGCGCGAAGTCGGGCTCGACATTAACAAGAGCGCCGCCGAAGTTGGCTCCGGTCAGCTCTGGATCAAGCGGACCATCCTCGAAATGGGCGGCAAAGACGCGATCATCGTGGACGCGGATGCCGATCTCGACGCCGCTGTCGAGGGTGTCGCTGCGTCTGCATTCGGCTTCCAGGGCCAGAAGTGCTCCGCCTGTTCCCGCGCCATCGTGGACGAGCGGATCTACGACAAATTTCTTGAACGGCTCAAGGCCCGCGTCGAGAAGATCACCGTCGGAGATCCCGCTGAAAATCCGAACATGGGCGCCGTGATCAACGAAGGTTCGATGAAGTCGATCCTCGACTACATCGAATATGGCAAGAAAGATGGCCGACTCATCACCGGGGGCGGGAGGGCGAGCAATGCCGGGGAAGGCTATTTTGTTCAGCCCACGGTAATCGCCGACATTAAACCCAAATCAAAACTGGAACAGGAAGAAATCTTCGGCCCGGTGCTGGCCGTGATCAAGTCAAGAAATTACGATCATGCTCTGGAAATCGCGAATGACACCGAATTCGGCTTGACCGGTGCGGTGTACAGCAAGTCTCGGGAGAAGCTCGAGCGCGCAGTCCGTGAATTTCACGTCGGCAACCTGTACTTAAACCGCAAATGCACTGGCGCCATGGTTGGCGCGCATCCGTTTGGCGGCTTCAACATGTCCGGTACAGACTCGAAGTCCGGAGGGCCCGACTACCTATATCTTTTCACCCAGGCCAAGTCCGTGGGAGAGAAGGTTTCTTAGGTCCGACGGATGCGAACGACGTTAGCGCTGCGTGCACCTTTCACTCCGCCGAGTCTCTCATTCACTTCGGACTCTCAGGAATTCATTGCGCTTGCGTTGCAAGCCCGCCTGGACATAATCGAGCGCGAAATTCTGCGCCTGGCGCAGCTCGCGTCAACAACCAACGACCTCAAGCGGCAACAAGAGTACTTGACGCTGGCGCAGGACTTGCAGAAAGATGCCAGGGAAATCCGTGCCGAGCTACATCGTCATTCGCAGGCGGCCAGTGAGGACAGCTGGTGGGCCGCTTGCCGTCACGCCGTGCAGACGCATCTGAATCGCTTGCTCAACTGGCGGGGTGGCCGTCTGCGGTAAAGTACCAAGAGCACAGATCCGGCGGGGCAGTCTCGATTCGCGAATTGCCGGCTTGCTAACTATCTTCCAATTGGGGAAAGAACCAATGAGACTTCGGGTGGCAATTTTGTTTTACCTCATCTGTTGCATAACGATGCAGTTGTCCGCGCAGGATCCTTCCGGCCGCGCGGCTGCCGAGGCGGCCGGCAAAGTCATGAGTCCGGCCCAGATACGGGCACACATGCGCTTTCTGTCCGACAGCCTTCTGCAAGGCCGCGCCCCCGGAACAGCCGGGTATGACATCGCTGCTCGTTACGTCGCGACCGAATTGGAGGGCATGGGTCTGAATCCTGGCGCTTCGGGCAGCTGGTATCAGACAGTGCCCTTAGCAAAGGCTGTAACGGATGCGTCTGCTAGTTCTCTGGTGCTTACGCGCAATGGCAAGGAGCGGAAGCTGATTGATGCCAAGGATTATGTTCTCTCGACGTGGTTCGCGAGCCCGGCGAAAGGGGAATCCAGACCGGAGAGTGATGTAAGTGCGCCTGTCGTTTTCGTGGGTTTCGGCGTGACTGCACCCAACCGGAAATATGACGACTACTCTGGGGTTGACGCGCGCGGCAAGATTGTCGCGACCATTTACGGCGGGCCGCCGGCATTTCCGTCCACAGAACGAGCCTACTACTCCGATGAGATTGTGAAGCAGAGAAACGCTGTCGCGCATGGAGCAGTGGGGCGACTCTCGATCGTGCTGCCTGAGGATTGGAAACGGTATCCGTGGGATTGGCTGGTTCCACAGATTCAAGTGGGTGAAATGCATTGGCTCGACAGTCATGGCGTGCTGCATGATTTCTTTCCGGAGTTGCGCGGTGCTGCCCTGCTCAGCGAACAGGAGACTGAATTGCTCTTTTCCGGGGCGTCGAAGACCGCGGAAGAAGTTTTTGCTGCGGCTCGAGCCAGTAAGCCGCAAGGATTCCCATTGCCGCTTGGTGCCCACATCCACACCGTTGCGAATCAAACCGTCGTTCAAAGCCCTAACATCGTTGCTGAGCTGAAAGGCTCCGACCCGGCTCTGCGCGATCAATACGCGGTCTACACGGCGCACGTTGACCATCTTGGAATTTGTCCTCCTGTGAATGGCGACAATGTCTGCCACGGCACTATCGATAACGGTTCCGGGACGTCGACGCTACTGGAGATCGCCCGAGCTTATGCCACACTGCCGCCGCCCCGGCGTTCCGTACTCTTCGTCTTCGTCACCGGAGAAGAAATGGGACTGCTCGGCTCAGATTATTTCGCACACTTTCCAACCGTTCCCCTGAGATCGATTGTGGCGAACGTGAATATTGACGGCGCTCCGGGAACTTACTTTCCTATGAAAGACGTTGTCGCACTTGGAGCGGAACATTCCAGTCTCGGGGATGAGGTCGCATCGGCTGCGAAAACGATTGGCTACGACCTGAGTCCAGATCCGATGCCGGAGGAGGTTTTGTTCATCCGCAGCGATCAATACTCATTCGTTTTGCAAGGAATACCCGCCGTCGATATTACAGATGGCACGCGTTCGACCGATCCCAAGGTGGACGGGCTGGCGGTGATCAAGCAGTGGCTGGTGACCCGTTACCACACACCGCTTGACAACATGGAACAGCCGATCGACTACGACTCTGCCGCAAAGGGAGCGGTAATGAATTTTCTCGTGGGATACCAGGTGGCCCAACATGCCAATCCTCCCGACTGGAACAAGGGAGATTTCTTCGGCACAACTTTCGGCCCGCGCCACAACGCGCAACGGGAAGCAGAATGAAAGCCACCGGATCCAAATAAAAAGGCCGCCAGTGGCGGCCCTTTCCTCAAATTGCTTAGTTTTACGATGGGACCGCTTGCTGTCCCGCTTGGGGACTGGCTGCGGCCGTCGCCGCCGCGGCTTCGTTCAGGATGCGGTGATGAATGGTGAACAGAGCCAGCTCCAGCCGGTCGGAAACACCGATCTTGTCATAGACATTGCGCAAGTAGTTCTTGATCACCTGCTCGGTGGTACCGAGCTGGGTTGCAATTTCCTTGTTCTTGTATCCCTGGACGATCAGGGCAACGATCCGGAGCTCCTTGGCGGTCAACCGGTCGCGGACTCGCAGGCCTACCATATCGTTTTCGGTGAGCTCGCTCGGTACCGCGATGTCCTGCACCCAAGTCTCGCCCCGCGCCACTTTGCGCACGCAATCCACCAGCGCTGCGCTGGTCACGTTGCGATAGACAACTCCATGAGCTCCGTTGCCCATATATCGCTGGGCGCTCTCGCCGGTATCGGCCAGGATCACCACTCGCGTTTTAACCTTGTTTGCCGACTGCAGGATGGCATTGAAGTCGTTGTGAAATCCACCCGCCACAATCAGCACTGCCGCACGAAACTTATCGAGAGCCATGAACATCTGCTCAGCAGTTTGGGCTTGCGCCACAATCCGCATCTCGTCTTCAACGGCGAGCACTTTGGCGATCCCCGCGCGGAAAATTGCCTGATTGTCGGCCAGAATCAGTTTCAACATGGCGTCACCACCTCAAAGTTACGCAACCCCGGCCTGATCTGGCCGGGCACATCAGGGCGGACCCGATCGGTTATCCCCCGATCACAGAATCCTATTCGCGGCGTATAAAATCGTACGAGTCGATCACACAGGCCACGCCGCGTGTGTCCTTCGCGTCGCCAGAGGCGGGCTCATCCGTACGTACTACTCGCCCGCGGCACTGCACAACGACCGGCTCTTTAGCGCCCGTCACTTCCGGTGGCAGGGCGATCTCAAATTCGACATTGGAGCCGACATCCAAAGCAGCATCGGCGCGGATGTAGACTCCCGCCGCACTCAAATTTCCAGTTACACCAGCGTGCTGCCCCGCCTCTTCGGTCTTGTGAATTTTTATGGGTAATTCCAGAGGGAACCGTTTTCCCGTCCGTGCTTCGGACACAAGCCCTCCTCGTTCCTGGCCATTCGTGCGAGCAGAAGCCAGCTCCATAAGCGTCTCCTATGGAGTTTGTATTGTACTAACCCGCCCTTATATCACGGATAGTACCCCCTCTCAAGCCCGATTCGTGCCAGAACACGGGTAGGAAGTAGGTTCCCCTGCCACAATAGGACTCGCAAATACCGTCAAATAAGAATCATCCCGCCTGGGTCGAATCCCATGGTGCTGGCCAAACATCTATTGCCGGGTAACGTGCGAACCGGAGGGATGATCGGCGGGCTAGGGCCCGAGTCCACAATCGATTACTACCGCTCCATCATTGCACGCTTTCGCGCCCGGAAACCGGGCGGGGGATATCCGCACTTGATCATCAACAGCCTTGACGTCGACAAAGGCATTGCCTTCCTCGATGCGGGGCAGCTTCACGACCTGGCTGACTATATCTCCGGCGGTGTGGAGTCGCTGGTGCGGGCCGGTGCGGACTTCGCTTTCATAGCGGCAAACACGCCCCATCTCATCTTCGATGAGGTTCAAGGCCGGTCGGCTATCCCGCTTCTCAGCATCGTTCGTGCGACGTGTGAGCACGCAAAGTCACTGCGCCTGAAGAAGGTCGGTCTGTTTGGAACCGGTTTTACCATGAAGGCAAATTTCTACCCCGAGGAGTTTAAGCGGGCAGGGATCGCCTTGGTCCGTCCTAAGGAAGCAGAAGGCGAATTCATCCATAGGAAGTACATCGATGAACTCCTAAACAACCAATTTCTGCCGGAAAGCAGGACCGAGATTCTGCGGATTGCGCAACGCATGCAAGCCGAAGACGGAGTGGAAGCCGTGGTCCTCGCAGGCACGGAGTTGCCGCTCTTGTTGCGCGACTCGGGCAGTTCCCCGGTCAAGTTTCTCGACACAACCGTAATTCACGTGGAAGCGATCGTTGACGAGTTGCTAAGCTAATGACCCACCGAGCCCGGAGTAGCACGCCTTCCCCGTGGTCAGCTTCTGAGGAAAGGGCTCATCTAAACTGTTTGACCGATAAGGTTTTGAAGGAGTTCACATGACCCTCAGGCGCGAGCAGTTTCCTCGAGCTTTGTACGTTGTGGTTTTGTGTTCGTTTGCCCTGCAGTTGGTGTCCGCTTGTGCCTGGAGTCAGCAGACTCCCTCTGGGCAATCGGCCAAATCAGGTGGGTCCGCTCCGCAGAAGCCCAATCCCATTACCGAACTGGGTAAAGCCGCAGGCGGCCGCCCATCAGAAGCGCCGGCAATCCTGCAGCAGTTGAATTCGGCCCTGGAGAGCGTGGTAGCTAAGGTTTCGCCGGCAGTTGTGCAGATTCAGGTAACCGGGTTCGGAGCGGTGGAAGGAAGCAGCAGCCACGGTGAAACAGCTCTGGTTGCACGCCAGCGTGCCATTGGATCAGGGGTAATCGTTGACTCCGACGGTTACATTGTGACCAACGCTCACGTGGTGGAGGGTGCGCGGCGCATTCGGGTGATATTGCCAATGCCCTCAGTCGATTTCCCACAAGTCCAGCCGGTTGGAAAACAGCATGTCGTAGACGCCAAGCTGATTGGCCTGCACAAAGAGTCCGACCTCGCGCTCATTAAGATCGACGAAACCGGCTTGCCAACCCTGTCGCTGGGAAGTGCACGCCGCGTGCACCAAGGACAATTAGTCTTTGCCATCGGCAGCCCGGAAGGCCTGGAAAACTCCGTGAGCATGGGCGTGGTCAGCTCGGTCGGGCGCCAACCCGATCCGGAGAACCCCATGGTCTACATCCAAACCGACGCTCCCATTAATCCCGGAAACAGCGGTGGACCCCTGGTGGACATGGATGGCTACGTCCTCGGCATTAACACCATGATTTTGTCCGAAGGCGGCGGCAGCGAGGGCCTGGGATTCGCGATTCCTGCGAGGGTTGTGCGCTTCGTGTACTTGAGCCTGCGAAAGCACGGCCACGTGCATCGCGTTGAAATCAAGGCGGCCATGCAGAACATCACGCCTTCTCTGGCGGAGGGACTTCATCTGTCGCAGAGCTACGGCGTCATCGTTTGCGATATTACGCCGGATGGTCCAGCCGAAAGCGCCGGCCTGAAGATTGGGGACATTGTCATCAGCGCCGATGATCGTCCAATCGATACCTTGTCTGGGCTGACTGCCGCAATGTATCTCCATCCCCTTGATGAACCGTTGAAGATGGTGGTGAAACGGGGGACTGAAACGAAAACCTTGTACATTCCGGTGATCGAATCGCGCAATCCCATGGAGAAATTAGTGGACGACGTCGACCCTGACAAAAGTCTGGTTGAGCCGCTGGGGATTTTGGCGGTTGATTTGAACGATCAATTTCGTTCGGTAATCGGCGATTTGCGGATTCCTGACGGGGTGTTGGTGGTCGCCCGCGCGGCCGAACTTATCAGCCCCGAAACCGGTCTTAAAACCGGCGACGTCGTTCACAGCGTCAACAACATGCCAATCAACTCAGTGGACTCGTTTCGGGCGATGTTGAAAGAGGTAAAGCCGAATTCGCCAGTTGTGCTGCAGATCGAGCGTGACGGAGGCCTGCAGTGGCTCGCGTTTGAGATGGATTGACTCGACTCGGGTAAGGCTCGGAGGTATCTTGTGGTCCAACGTAACGCCGACGCTTACAAAGTAGCCCGGCGGATGCCCTGCTGATCAGAACGCACCACCACCGCCGCCGCCAAAGCCTCCGCCGGAGAATCCGCCGCCGCTGCTGAAGCCGCCGCCACTCCAACCGGATCCGGTGGAACTCGCCCGCGGAGCTGAGACGAAAACCTGGTGCATGTCGTTCGCCATGCTATTCATCGAACTCGAAAACAAAATCGGATTGAATCCCATAGGATAAGCGTATCCCGCGGGCGCAACATACCAGCTCGGCGGGTCTTTCACAATTCCCGCGAAAGCCTGCGCCCAATGGTGCTCCACACCTAGCGCCATGGCATAGGGAAGATACTTCTCAAATGTGTCGGGAGGCATACGCTGCAAGCGATCCTTGTCTACACGGTTCATGAACTCCTGGAAGCCGAGTACAGCAACCTGCGTGCGGCCGCCCTTGATGGTTTTGGCCGTCATCTGTCGCGCGAACAGCCACCAAATAATGGCAGAAATGATGCCGCACGCAACCAGCAACCAGGTCGAACTGAACACGTCTTTATGCCACAGGAATTGCAGTAACAAGAACGGAGCCACGATGACGAGAACACCAACAAAGTTGTAGCCGTTTGCCGACTCCGGATCGAGGAGATACATGCCCTTATTTTTCAGCTGGGCCATGATGTCCTGCCGGATGACGGGAATCGCAGTATAGAAGCGGTTTTTTAGGCTGGAAAGGCGGATTTCGCTGCCGCCGCCGAAAATGTTCTCCAGCATCACCCGCTCATGTGGCTGCAGACCTTGCCACTTCTGCTGCAAGACCAGCAGATGGAGAATGTAATCCTTGTGATGAAATACCAGTCCCTCATCCTTGGTTTCCTCAATTTTTACGAAGCCGCGAACGGCCAAATCCACGATGGTCGAAGTGATGTCACGAGGATGAATGGTGTCGCCGAGCAGGGTTCCGGCCTCAGCGGGCGAGATGCCGGAGGGCGGTTCGTACATTGGGGCCACAGAAATGCCGGGATCAGGATCGCGTCCCCAGTACCACCATATGACGAACATCACAGCGAGCGTCCAGAAAGGCAGAAACACGATAGGGTTGCTGCCCAGAAACCACATTGCTCGGGTAAATGCTCCCGGCGATTCGAGAATTCCCTTGGGGACATAAATGTCGATTGTCAGCCCGCCGCGCATGGGCAGTGGATTCTTCGTCTCAAAGCTGACCTGGGCGCCATTTACGTCCGAGGTTGCATCACGCTCAGCAGAGCCATACACGCCGGTGAAGGCTTGGGCCCGAAGTGATCCGGCAGCAGAACCGGGAAAGGTCACCAAGGCGGAGGCATGATCAATCGGCACCGGCCAGTCGTTGCCGGTCACATTCCAGTAAAATTCGTCGTGGTCTTCAAAAAAACGAGTGGCGTTGCGGACGATGTAATCAATGTTTACAACTCGCGTGGCATCTTCGGCGCCGGGGATGTAGATCTTAAGATCCCGATAATCCCCCGACTTTGAGGATTGGTACTTGAGCTTCTCCCCATTTTCATCGGTCACGCTCGTGACCTTTAGAAAAAGTGTGAAGTTAGTCCCGCCCGGCCCGGGGTATTCGACGGGGATGAAACGGTGAATCCCGTGCCATTGGCCGCTGAATTCTAATGTGATTCGCTCCTGCACAATCGCAGAGCCATCCTGAGCGACTGAAATATTGCTGTTGAAGTCAGTGATGCGCCAGCTGCGGCCAAACAGCGGAGCAGCGAGTACGCCGACGATTCCGAGGCAGAACAGTGCTCGCGAGAGATACCCACGCAACCAAGCGGACCCGATTATCAGAATCTTCTGCGCGTCCCGGTGTTCACCACTCATCGATTTTCAAAACTTAACGGCAACGGGTTCGCGGTCGGCGGCAGCAGTTTCAAAGAATTGCCGCTGTGTGAAGCCAAACATACCTGCCAGGATGTTCGTGGGGAAGGACTGAATTCGAGTGTTTAGGTCGCGAACTACGGCGTTGTAGTAGCGGCGCGCATTCTGGATGCTGTCCTCAGTTTGGCTTAATGAAGCCTGCAGCTGCATGAACTGCTCGTTGGCTTTGAGCTCCGGGTAGTTCTCAGCAACGGCGAACAGACTCTTGAGCGCTCCGCTGAGCTGATTCTCTGCTTGCGCCTTGTCCGCGGGCGTAGTGGCCTGCATCGCCATTGAACGATATTTTGTGACGTTCTCGAAGGTCCCCTTTTCGTGGGCGGCGTATCCTTTGACCGTCTCGACCAGGTTCGGAATCAGGTCGTGGCGCCGTTTAAGTTGCACGTCAATGTCCGACCAAGCCGAATCGGTGCGCACGCGCAGCTGGACTAACTGGTTGTACACGGCAACCAGGAAGAACCCAATCACTACGATAATGCCAAGAATGATCCAACCGGCCATTTGCGTTCCCTTCAGAAATGAGAATCAAATGGGACGGTAACACATGCAGAAAACAGGCGCAATAACGGCCTGCGATCTGGCGCGGTACTATTCCCACGAACGTAGAGTTAAACTTGGATTTGCCGCTTGGGGTTGCATTGTGGCCGCATGGATCCGCTCAGCATCAAAGATACTGTAGGTGTCGTGCACGCATGACGATCAGACGCGCCTATGAAACGTTCTTTTGAGATTGTAGTACGGATGTTTTACGTCAGTGTGATTGCTGTGAGCCTTGCAGCATTGGCCCACGCGCAAACCTGTTTCACCTCCGCCGACATGGAAGAGGCAACTCGAACCGCCCTGCAGAATGCAGGCAAGCAGTACTTCGACATGGTCTCGCGGGGCGATAGTGGTTCGCTAAAACAGAATGCAATCGCCAGCCTGGCGTCCGATTTTTCCGGGATCGACAATGCGCTCAAGGACAGTCAGGATGCGTTCGCAGGATCCTCAGCTACAGCGCGGCCGCCGTTTCTTCTGAGGGTGGAAGGGACCACACCCTTGCAGCGTGCCGAATTCCTTTGCGGTGTCTTTGGGCCGAGTGGTCAAACCGCCAATAGCGCAGAGTTTGTCATCCCGAATCTGGCGCCCGGGAATTATGGGATCGTGATCATCGACGTGAGTGGCCCGAAAGGCCCACGCACTGTCTCCTTTGTACTGGAACAGCAAGGCAGCAACTGGAAGATCGGCGGATTCTATGTGAAGGACCCGCAGATCAAAGGACATGACGGGAACTGGTTTGCAGACAAAGCTCGTGACTTCAAGTCGAAGGGCGAGAGTGTGAATGCCTGGTTTTACTACGTCGAAGCTCGTGAGCTGTTGGTCCCGGTTCCATTCATGTATACGCAAATGACCGACAAGCTCTATGACGAATCGCAGACTGTGAAACCAGCGGATCTGCCCGTAAGCGGCAACACGACCAGTCTCACGGCGGGGGGGAAAACCTATACGCTAACCACGATCTTCCCGCTTCCAGTCGGTGACGATCTCGATCTCGTCGTTAAATATCAATGCGCCGATGTGTCCGACACCGCCCGGACATTTGAACAGAATACCTCGGTAATGGCAGCAGTCCTGGCTAAGTTCCCCCAGCTGCGCAGTGCCTTTGACGGAATTGTGGCCCGCGCCGTCGAACCCTCAGGTCGAGACTACGGTTCGATGCTGCCGATGAAAGACATCAAGTAGCAGCGGGTCAGCAACGAAAAAACGGACGGGCCGATGGCCCGTCCTTAGGGAGAGATGCCGACTCGAGGAGGTGGAGAAGCCCGCTAGCGTACCTCGGCCAGCTGCGTTCGCAGCTTGTGGGTTGCGCGGAACAGCGTATTCTTGATGGTTCCTTCGCTGGTGTTCAGAATGCCTGCAACCGTGCGCAGGCGCAAGCCGTGATAATGCTTCAATTCGAAAACCACTCGCTCGCGGGGCGAGAGTCGCTCCATCGCCCGTCGTATAAAGGCGAGGAGTTCCCGGCTCATCATGCTTCGCTCGGGACTGGTTCCGGCACGCTGGTCAGGCAGACGATCAAGCACTTGCTCCTCCTCACCATCGGACGAAATGGTGGTAGTCAGATCGCGAGCGCGTGAAGATCGCTTCCGCAGATGGTCCAGGCAAAGATTGGTGACGATCCGATAAATCCAGGTGTAGAACGAACATTCGAACCGAAAGCTGCCCAGGTTGACATAAGCGCGGAGGAACGCTTCCTGGTAGATGTCCTGGCCGTCCTCCTGGGAGCCAGTGAGATGAACGGCGAGGCGAAGCACGGCACGGTCATACTGGCGTACCAATTCCTCGAAAGCGGCGGTATTGCCCATCTGGGCTTCGCGGACCAGCAACGTATCATCGATCCGGGCTGTGCCAACTTTCTCCCGTGGTTGTCCTTGCAGCTGTAGTGCGTTTTCCACTTGCCATCCCCCTGCAACAACTCATCCCACAAACTTGTAGCCGGTCCCATGAACGGTCAGGATGAAGCGCGGTTCGTCCGGCTTAGGTTCGACCTTCTGCCGTAATCTGACGATGTGCGCATCCACCGTTCTGGTGGTCGGAAAATGGTCGTAGCCCCACACTTCCTCCAACAAACGATCGCGGGTCAACGTCTCGCCGGGATGATGGAGGAAGTACCTCAGCAGTTCGAATTCCTTGGAAGAAAAATCCACCGCCCTGCCTTTTTTTGAAACCTGGCAATTGCGAAGATTCACTTCCACCTCACCGAACGCGTATCTTTCTTGTGTTTTGATCGCCGGCCCTGCCCTTCGCAGCACGGCCTTCACCCGCGCCAACAACTCACGAATCGAAAAGGGCTTGGTGACGTAATCATCCGCCCCCAATTCCAGGCCCACAACCTTGTCAACTTCCTGGCCACGCGCCGTAAGCATGATGATCGGAATTCCGGGTTTCTTCGCCTTGAGGGACTTGCAGACGTCGAGCCCGCTCATGCGAGGCATCATCACGTCGAGGATCACCAGGTCCGGAGCGTCGCTCAGGGCGCGCTCCAGGCCGGCGACCCCGTCGGGCGCGCTGATGACCTGATACCCTTCGAACTCAAAGTTGTCGCGCAGTCCTGCAACCATGTTCGGCTCATCTTCGACGATCAGGATTTTCGCCATGACCGGATCTCCGAAACTATGCGGAAACCGCTCCGCTGGCACTTGCCCGGCCGTTTACCGGCAAGGTAATCGTGAACTTGCTTCCCCGTCCCGGCGCGCTATCGACTGCAACATCACCACCGTGTGCTTGCACGATGTGGCGCACCAGAGACAACCCGAGTCCGCTTCCCTTGGTGTTGTGAACCAACGGATCGCCAACACGATAAAACTTCTCGAAAATCTTTCCCTGTTCATGGGCCGGAATTCCGATTCCATGATCCTCAACCTCCAGCTTGATTGTCCCGTTGTGGCGGTACAGGTTCACGCCGATAAACTTCTGGTCCTGTGAATACTTCAAGGCATTGTTCACCAGGTTCAACAGCGAGCGCGCCATGGCCTCCCGGTCCACTCGCAGCGCTGGAACGTCGTCAGCGATTTTTTCCTCGAAAGCGAACCCGTTTTGCTCGATCTGATAGCGGTACGACTCCAGCGTGTTGTGCACCAGTTCGCGCATATCGGTTTCGCGGAAGTCATACTCCTTGCGGCCTGCTTCAATCCGTGAGAAATCAAGGATGTTGTTAATCAGCGCGGTCAGGCGTTCACTCTCTTTGCGAATAATCGAGTAGTACTCCTGGTACTTCTCCGGCGACTTCAAACGCCCCATCTCCAGCGTCTCGGCATAAAGGCGAATCAGGGAAAGTGGCGTTCGCAGCTCATGGGAAACATTGGAAACGAAATCCGACTTCAGCCGCGCCAGCGCCATTTCCCGCGTGATGTTTCGGTGGGTCAGCACAATCCCCCCGGCCAGTAAGAGCGAGATGGCGGCGAGAATGATAAAGTCCGTTCGAACGAAGTGCTGCTCCAAAGCCGCCAGGGTCGTGCCTGGCAACTTGATTCCCAAAGTCAGCCCGGAGAAGGCGCCCTCAAGATTGCGTTCTACCTCGGGCGTGCCTCCGTCCCAGCCCGGGGAGGTCAGGAGCGGCGTAGATTCGTACTTTGGACGGATCATCATCGCCACGTGGGTCTTCTCGCCTTTCTCTTCCTGGTGCATGAGGACTGAATCGATCGTTTGCGGGAACAACTCATCGTGCAGAAAATCGCCATCGAAGACCACGCCAGCCAGCACCTTCTTCTGTCCGGAAGCATCAGCCGTCAGAAAAAACTGGCCCGACTCATACACGTGTTTGTCGCCCCGCGGGACCCAATCGGCAAAGGCGTGCCGCCGGCCTTTGCCGGCCATCTCCTCCACATCCTTCTGCAGGTCCTTCCCCTCAATCTGCATCCAGCCACTGAACATTCCCGACAGGTAATCGTGCTCGGTGCGATAGCTGGGGTTCTTCATCTTGTCCGGCTGCGTGCGAAAAACCAGGCCGGTTGCTGGATCGTAGATAAAAACGTGGGCGATATACGGATGAGCGGCCAGGATCCGGTCCATGGTCTCGGTGCACGCCTCACCCGACTTAGGAAAGCCATCACTGACCTCATCAATCAGCTCATAGGCTTTGTGGTTCAACTGCTTCTCCGTAATCAGCAGCACCTGATTGAAATCTCGTTGGAAGGCCGCCTGGATGCCACGATCCCGCTGCACCGATTTCAAGTGGACAACCCCCAGAAACACCAACGCGGCTGCCGGCAGTACCACGGCCAATTCCAAAGTCAACATCAGCCGGGTTCGCTCACTGGATCGCCGCTTGGGATTCATTCGTTGCCTCTGATGCGGATGTGCATCAGCCTGGAGACAACATAGTCATTCCCCGACAGTGATGTGTCAATTGAGGGTAAAAAGAGGTAAAAAGTTGTGAACTGGTTTACTGGCGATGTACAGATGACCGGAGATTGTGCGGCGGTACAGCTGTCGATATTGGACGCTGAGAAGGTGAAGTAGTCCTCTGCGAGCTGGGCGAATCTATCCTGATCGCACCGCTACGCATATAGGCGACAAGAAAGCGGTCACACCCCAGCAAAGAGTACTTTATCTGTTCTGGAATCAGGGGCTTGCTGAGCACCAAATCGGCCCTGCTATGTGGGCCCGACTGACTGTCAGGAGCGCTTGTCGCCGCCAGCACAAACGCGTTGCTGTTGATCCTTAGCTCGCTGACAGTTCTCAAGAGAAATTCTGCTTCCGGACCTTCGTCCAAATCAGCCACAACAAGATCAAAGCTTCGGCTGGTGAGTTCCCGGATGGCGGCAAAGATTTCGACCGAGTGTTCGACCACAAGGTCGAGTTCACGAAGGGCCTGGAGGAGGGGGTTGGCCGTCTCCGGCCGGGACGAAAATACGAGGGAGCGTAGCGGCATCAAGGATGAGGCTAAGTTCCACCCCCCGCCATCAGCAAGTTACGAAGTACCACCATCGTGCCATATCAAAGGGACATACCCAAGAGTGGTTGCACTGTCCTTCAGTACAACGGGCGTTAGTCACACACTTTTGAATTTCAGGAAAGAGAAATTGCTATTCACTTCCTCTGACGAATAGAATCTCTTGCCGAAGTCACTCCTGAGTTCGGCGAGGATGATTGAAAAAGATCATCGCTATCTACCCCGGTTCGTTTGACCCTCCCACAAACGGTCACCTCGACTTGATCGCGCGCGGCAGCAAAATATTCGACCAGCTCATCGTAGCGATCCTGCGCAATCCGGAAAAAGGCCCCTTGTTCAGTCTTTCGGAACGCCAGCGAATGCTGGAAGCCATGACCGAAGACTTCAAGAATGTGGACGTCGACACCTTTGATGGCCTCACCGTGGATTACGCCTCAAAAGTGAAGGCGAGTGCAGTTCTGCGCGGCATCCGCGCCATCAGTGACTACGAATACGAACTGCAGATGGCACTGATGAACCGCAAGCTCCGGCCTGATCTGGAAACCGTGTTCATGATGCCCGCGGAGCAGTATTCTTATCTAAGTTCCCGTCTGGTACGTGAGATCGCTCAACTTGGCGGCTCTATCAAGGGTCTGGTACCGGAACTCGTAGAACAAAGGTTGAGAGAGAAACTCGATCCAGCGGTTAAACTGGAACATGCAAGGGAACCGAGGATGAGAGGAAAATAAATGAGTCCAGTACTGCAAGCGACGCCTGCACTGAAGCTCACCGACCGTATCAACCGCATCGAGCCGTCAGCTACTCTGGCCGTAGTTAACGAAGCGGACAAGTTGCGCCAGCAAGGTGTCGACGTTGTGGACTTTGGAGCGGGCGAGCCACACTTCGCCACTCCTCAGCACATCAAAGATGCCGCCATTGCCGCGATCCAGAACAATTTCACCAAATATACGGCGGTGGGCGGCACGGCAGAGTTGCGCGACGCCATTGTCCGTCGCCACGCCACGGATTTCGGCTCTGATTATCGGCGAGAAGAAACCATCGCTTGTGTCGGCGGCAAGCATGCGATTTTCAATGCTATCCAGGTCCTGGTGGACCACGGCGACGAAGTAATTCTACCCGTGCCCTATTGGGTTTCATTCAAAGACATCGTTCGCTATGCCGGGGGGAACTGCGCCTTCGCGGAGGCTGATGAAGAGCAGGGTTTCCGGATCACCGCGAAGATGATCGGACGCTGTCTCACGCCCAGGACCAAGCTCATAATTCTGAACTCGCCTTCCAATCCCTCCGGGGCAGTAATGACTCCTGAGGATATGGCTGAAGTCGTCCGTCTCGCTTACGAGCGCGGCATCTGGGTGATGTCGGATGAGTGCTACGTCTACCTCAACTACACCGAGAAGCGCTTCTCAGTCGCGTCGATGCAGGATTTCAAAGAGCGACTGTTGATCGTCGGCTCGCTTTCCAAAACATACGCCATGACTGGCTGGCGCTTAGGCTACGCGTTAGGGCCGGCGGCGGTGATCAGCGCTATGCAGAAGTTGCAGAGCCAATCCACTTCGAATCCTACTTCGATCGTGCAAAAAGCGGCGGTTGCGGCACTGAACGGACCACAGCAGTGTGTTGAAGACATGCGCAAGGAATACATTAAACTTCGCGATCACGTGATTGCCGGATTGCGTGCGATTCCAGGCATTAAGTGTGCCTTACCCCAAGGCGCGTTCTACGCTTATCCGAACATATCAGCGTTCTTTGGGCGTAGCGCCATCCGTTCTGCATCCGAACTTGGCGCGAAGCTCCTGCGAGAAGCACACGTCGCGACCGTGCCTGGCGAGGGTTTTGGCACGAGCGATCACATTCGCGTCTCCTATGCCACCTCCCTCACGGAACTCGACCGTGGTCTGGAGCGCATGCGCCAGTTTCTTGCTGCGCTCTAGAAAGCCTGACGGAAGGCAGCTTCTCTGGCCGCTTATGCTGCTAACCGAGGCGCGTTTTTCGTCGGTTGGGAGTTGGCTGGCCAACCTGAAACTTACGCGAAATGACTGGTCTTTATCCTTTACGAATGATTCCCGCCTTCGATCCCCGGCCTTGGGGCACGCGGGACCTCTCCCCTATCTATCCCAACCAGCATTTCGTTGAGAAGATTGGGGAATCCTGGCTCACGGGAGATCACTGCCGGGTGGCAAACGGACCTCTGCAAAACAAATCCCTGGCGGACCTGAGCGTCGAGTATGGTCCAGACCTGGTCGGTGATGCCGCTAACGAGCCGACTCGCTTTCCGCTGCTTCTGAAGTTCTTGTTTCCTCACGAAAAGCTTTCGGTTCAGGTGCATCCTGATGATGAGGCTGCCCGCGAGATCGGTCAGCCCTGGGGGAAAAACGAGTGCTGGTACATTGCCCATGCCCAACCCGGCGCACAGGTTGCTCTGGGCCTCAGACCCGGAGTTACAAAGGCCGAGTTCGAGCGGGCTGTCCACGAAAAGCGTGCCGAGGATTTGTTGAATTGGATCGAGGTATTTCCGGGTGACATGATTTATGTCGCGGGAGGCACCGTCCACACCTTAGGCCCCGGCGCCATCATTGTGGAAACGCAACAGCAGTCCGACACCACTTTCCGCCTGTACGATTATGGCCGACCCCGTGAGCTACATCTCCGCGAAGGATTTTCGGTATTAAAAGAGCAGGTACCTTCTGGAAAAGTAGTTCGCTCCGAAGCGCAGGCCCTCAATGGCGGCGACAATCGTTACTCGCAGCTGATCGCGTCGCCATATTTCGTGGTTGAAATGTTTGAGTTGAAGCAGCTGCACGAATTTCAGATGTACCGGGAAAACATGAAGAAATCGGTACAGATTCTGGTCGTAACCGAGGGCTGTGGCGTGGTCGAAGCAGCAGGAACCGAACCGCTGGCTATCACCAAAGGCGACGCGGTGGTTGTGCCCGCTGTCCTACCGGAATTCCGCGTGCGACCGCAATGGACGCTGGAATTTCTAAAGTCTTCTTTGCCATCGGGAGATATGCCAGAGCCTGTGACAAAATTGTAGTGTTCATGGCCAACCAAAGAAGAGTTTCGTCGCAGAAAAATTTCAGCTTTTATCCCGTGATCCTGGCGGGCGGCCGCGGCACCCGGTTCTGGCCACTGAGCCGTCGCCGCCGGGCGAAGCAGTTGCTTGCCCTGGACGGCAAACAGACGATGATCCAGCAGACTGTAGCCCGTCTGCTGAAACTGGGATCGCCGAAGCAGTTCTGGGTTATCACTAATGAAGATTTGCGGCGGGAGATCGCGCGACAACTTCCCCGCCTTCCTGCCCGGCAAATCATTGCTGAACCCTTGGGACGAAATACTGCGCCTGCCATTGGGCTGGCAGCGTTCCTGTTGGCTCGCGCTGATCCCGACGCCGTTATCGGAATGTTTCCGTCCGACCACGTGATCGAAAACGAAGAACGTTTTCACGAGTTGCTGAAGCGCGGAATAGAGATTGCCGCTGCAGGCGAGAACATCATTGTTATGGGCATCCGTCCAACGCGTGCAGAAACCGGATACGGTTACATTGAGGCAGGAGCGGAAATGGAGAACGGCGCGCTTCGCGTCCGCCGCTTCACCGAAAAGCCCGACGCCGAACAAGCGGCGGGTTTTCTGGAGGCTGGGAACTACTTTTGGAATAGCGGTATGTTCATTTGGTCGGCAAGAACGCTTGTCAATGCGTTGCGCGAGCATTTGCCACGAACGGCGCCGATTCTCGAAGATATTGCGGCAGAATATGGGACATCCAAATTTGGCCGTGTTTTTCGACGACTGTACCCCAAGTGCGAAAATATCAGTATTGACTATGCAGTGCTCGAGCCTCGCTCCGCCAAAGGCGAGAAAGATTCCAACATTTATTGTCTGCCGGCAGATTTTGGTTGGAACGATCTCGGATCGTGGACCGCTTTGCACGAACATCAAAGCGCCAAACGCAACCCAAAAGATGGCAACCTGATTTCTGGTAAGGGCGTTTTTACCCTGGATGCAGAAGACAATTACATTCATGCGCCAGGAAAATTTGTTGCAGCCGTGGGCGTCAAGAACGTCGTAGTCATCGAAACCGATGACGCCTTGCTGATCACGACGCGCGAAAAGGCCCAGGACGTGGGAAAAGTCGTAAAGTACCTCGACGAGAAACGGCTGGACAAGCTAACGTAGGTTTCCGGTTTCGAGTTCTTCGGAGCAAGACTGGACGCTGCAAATACACAAGATTCTGACCATGGCAGAGATCAAGTTTGGCACTGACGGCTGGCGCGGCGTCATCGCGGACGATTTCACGTATGAGAATGTGCGGCGCGTGGCAGCAGCGATCGCGGCTTATGTGCTGAAACACGAGGAACCGGCCCGCGGCTTGATTGTGGGTTATGATACGCGTTTTTCGTCACAGCGCTTTGCTCGTCTTGCCGCCGAGGTTCTGGCCGCCGCCGATATACCGATTAAGCTTGCCAACGATTACACGCCTACTCCGGCGATTTCATTTGCAGTAAAGCAGCGTGGAGCTGCCGGTGGCGTCGTCATCACCTCCAGCCACAATCCGTGGAATTGGAATGGAGTGAAGTTCAAAGGCAAGTTCGGCGGCTCGGCAACTCCCCAGATCATTAAGGGAATTGAGGAAGAGTTGTACGTGGGCGCCTTACCGAATGGCCACAAGTCTCCGATCGAAGAGGTAGATCTCAAAGAGAACTACATCCAGGCTGTCTGCCGTTTCGCGGATCTTGATCTGATTACGAAGGCCGGACTGAAGTTAGCCGTGGATTCAATGTACGGCTCAGGGCGCGGAGTGCTGACCAAGATTTTCAGCGATCACGGCATCAACTACGTCGCCATCCGTCAGGAGTTGAATCCGCTTTTCCCGGGTATCAACCCCGAGCCGATTGAGCCTCATGTGGCCCTGCTTCAGGAAACTGTCGTGAAGGAGCATTGCCATGCCGGCCTGGTAACGGACGGTGATGCGGACCGCATCGGGGCTGTCGCCGAAGACGGCAGTTTCGTGGACTCACACAAGATTTTCTCTGTGCTTCTGCAATGGTTGTTGACAAGAAAGCAGTGGTCCGGGGAAGTGGTGCGCGCCTTCAATACGACTCGCATGGTAGATCGAATCGCCAAAAAACATGGGCGCAAGCTGAACGAGTGCCCCATCGGATTCAAGTACATTGCCGATTTGATGATGGATCGCGAAATTGTAATGGGGGGAGAAGAATCCGGCGGTATCGGCTACTCTCGCTTTTTGCCGGAGCGGGACGGCATTCTCAACGCGCTATTGTTGGCAAGCGTTATGGCGGAAGAACATAAACCGCTCGGGCAGCTCGTTGCCGATCTGCAACGCGAGTACGGAGCGCATTACTATGGCCGGCTTGACCTTCATATTCCGGATGATGTGAAGCAGGCTGCAATCGTTCGAGCGCGATCCGATACGACCAGGCGCTTGAACGGGTACTCGATCGGAAGGAAAGAAACTCTGGATGGAGTTAAGTTCTTCCTCGATGCACCCACAAACGGCAATGGCGCCGAGGCCTGGGTGCTGCTCCGCGCGTCAGGAACCGAGCCGTTATTGCGTATCTACGCCGAGGCAGCTTCGCCCGACCTCGTAAGAGAGATTCTGAGTAGCGCCGAAGCCTTTGTAAAAAGCTAGAAAAGGCTGTCTCACAAGCTCGGGAAAACCGCTGGTCACCTCACTTTCGGGGGTAGCGCCCCTCGCATCCCAGTACAATAATGAATAAGTCTATGGTCGCCACACCAGCCATGCTCAATATTCCCGCCGATACTCCGGAAGCTCGGCGCTATAACCGGATCAAGAGATGGCTTGGCATCGCTGATTTTGCTCTAGGCCTCGCCCTGCTGGTCATCTTGCTATTGACCGGCTGGAATGGGACTCTGCGCGACGTCGCTTACCGCGCTTCCTCTCAGATGTACGTGCTGGCAGTCTTCCTGTACGTCGTCATGCTGATGCTGATCGCGAAAATCCTCGGCCTGGGCCTCGATTACTACGGATTCAACCTAGAGCATCGCTTCAACCTGTCCAATCAAAGGTTGGGGGCCTGGTTATGGGACGAGATCAAAGGATTCCTCGTGGGAACGGTGTTGGCGTCCATTGCGGTTGAGGTTCTGTACCTCATTATCCGCCTGGCCCCGCAGTACTGGTGGCTCATCGCATGGGCAGCATTTCTTGGTCTATTTATTTTGATGGCCCAGCTTGCCCCGGTAGTTCTCTTTCCGATCTTCTACAAATTCGAGCCCCTGCAGGACGAGCAACTCAAATCGCGGCTGGTGAGACTCAGCGAAAAAGCCGGCACCCGGGTTCGCGGCGTTTACAAGTGGAATCTTTCGGAAAAAAGCAAGAAGGCCAATGCGGCGTTGACCGGCCTAGGCAGCACACGCCGAGTCATTCTGGCCGACACTCTGCTTGAGCAGTACTCCCCGGACGAAATCGAGGCGGTGCTGGCCCACGAGCTGGGGCACCATGTGCACAAGCACATCTTCAAAAGCATCCTCGTACAGGCGGGGATTACGTTCGCGGGATTCTGGACAGCAAACTGGGTTTTGCATTACGCCATGGAACGCTGGCATAGCTTCGAAACGCTTTCCGATTTTGCAAATCTTCCGCTCCTGGTGCTGGTCTCAACGGTGCTGTCGTTTATTCTGCTGCCCGCAATCAACGCTTTCTCGCGATATAACGAACGTCAGGCCGATCGCTACGCATTTCGATCCATTACGAGCGTCAAACCGTTCATTTCTTCCATGAATAAACTTGCGGAGCAGAATCTGGCCGAGCGTTCACCTTCGAAATGGGTGGAGTGGTTTTTCCACTCCCATCCGGCAGTCTCACGCCGGGTAGCGGCTGCCGAGGAGTGGAGCAAGCAGCCGGCAAAAGCATAAGCTTAGAAGATCACTGTCCCCCGAGAATCTCTTCTGCTTTCCGCAAGTCCTCTGGCGCGTCGATGCGGAGTGTGTCGTAAGGTGTCTCTGCTACCCGGATGGGAATGCCATTTTCCAGAAACCGCAACTGTTCCAGACGTTCACTCTGCTCTAGCGGCGATTCCGGCCAAGTGACGTAGCAATCGAGCGCAGATTTGCGGTAGGCATAAAATCCCAGGTGTTTAAAATATGACGGCGTTATGCCATCGCGATCATAGGGAATTCCGGCACGGGAAAAATAGAGCGCGGAGCCTTTCCGATCAGTCACCACCTTGACCGCGTTCGGATTGTTAACATCCTCAGCAGCCGCAGCAGTTTTCAGCGTTCCCACCTGAGTCTCTGAATTCTCCATGAGCGCCAGCAGCGTCGCGATGTGCTCTGCGCGTGCGAGCAGTTCATCTCCCTGCACGTTGACGTATACGTCCGCAGCGATTGACCTGGAGATTTCATGAACTCGCTCGGTTCCGTTGCGGCATGCTGCTGAAGTCAGTCGCGCCTGAATTCCCTTCTCCTGGCAGATTTTCACAATTTCGTCCGAATCGGTGGCCACCAACACGTTTTCCAGAAGAGTGCAGGAGCGCACCCCGCGGTAGACGCGAACAATCAGCGACTCACCAGCAATGTCGCGCAACATCTTGCGCGGCAGGCGAGTAGAGCCGAGCCGGGCCGGAATGACGGCAATGGCCTTCATTCAATTTCAAGTTTCCCGTTTCTCGGCTGTGGTTGCAATAGTGGCGTGGGCACATCTGGATACCAGCTTCAGTGCGCGCCTGGCGCTCGCAGCAGATATCAAGATGCTGTTGAATCGACGAACGCACCTATGCGGTTTTGTTAGCTTCTGATTCCGCGAGAGCTTCGGCGGTTTCCCCCATCCGGCTGAGCATTTGGTAAATCGTGTTTCGCCCAATGCCCAGAATTTCGGCGGCTTTGGCCTTGTTCCCTTGAACCTGACGCAATACCTGAAGCACATAGCGCTGCTGCATAGCTTCAAGGCTAATCAAGCCCTGACTGGCGATATCGGTCACACGCACAGGCATGCGAAGTGTCTCTGGCAGATCCGCCACATCGATAACCGGGCCAACCGCCATCATGCAGGCGGAACTGATGGTGTTCTCCAGTTCTCGAACGTTTCCCGGCCAGGAATGGGCTGCCAGTCGAGTTTGAGCGCGCCGAGTAATTCCGGTTATCTCCTTTTCGTAGCGCTTAGTGTACTTGTCCAGAAAATGCCGCTGTAATAACGGCAGATCTTCCTTCCGCTCCGCCAGGCTGGGGACAGTAATCTCCAGCGCCGACAGGCGATAGAAAAGATCCTCGCGAAACTGCCCCAGAGCCACCATCTTGGGAAGATCACGATGAGTCGCGGTGATCACGCGTACGTCAACGTAGTGAGTCACCGGAGATCCGACGCGCTGGACCTCGTGGTTTTGCAGAACCCGCAGCAGCTTAGCTTGTGCCGATAGTGGCAGCTCTCCGATCTCATCCAAAAATACGGTCCCGCCATTGGCGTATTCGAAGATGCCCTGCTTGTTCTGCACTGCGCCAGTAAACGCGCCCCGCACGTAGCCGAACAACTCGCTTTCGAGCAGCGTTTCCACCAGCGCCGAACAATTGCAAATTGCAAAAGGGGCAGATGCTACCGCACTAAGATCATGCAACGCTCTTGCCGCCAGCTCTTTGCCGGTTCCAGTTTCTCCCGTGATCAAAACCGTCTGAAAGTGGGGGGCAATGTGGCGGATTTTCGCAAAGGCCTCCAGCATCAGCGGGCTTCGTCCGATCATTCCCCGAAATTGGAAGATGTCAACCAAGTCCTGATCCAGGCGGAAAGTTTTCCGACGTGTTGTCCCTGCCTCGATCAGGAGGCGAACACAGTTTCGCAGTCTTTCGACATCCAGCGGCTCGGGCAGGTAGTCGGAAGCTCCCCGGCGGATCGCTTCTACCGCTGACTCGGTCGAATGATGGCCCATCAAGATGAAATCGATTCCCGGATCATTAGCCAGAGCGCGATCCAGCAATGTCATCCCACCCGGACCGGGTAATGAGAGATCGGATAAGACAATTTGCGGATGAATCTGGGTTAGCTGTTCGAAGGCAGATTCCACACCGGGCGACGTAAATAACTGGATGTTCTCGCCCCCTAACGCATCACAAACCAACTTAATGATTTCGGGATCGTCGTGCACTATAAGCATCTTTAATCCCGCACTACTAGGATTCACGGTGATACCTCCATAAAGATCGGTCCTCCTCGAGCAGGCAAAAAAAAAGCAACGCCGGCCCCAGGTTGTGGACCCAAGGCTAAGATTTTTTGAACATAAAACTAAGGGCGGGCTGCGATGACTCGCTCAATGAAACGCTGCATTCGGAATTGGCAAGCGTCGTCGCGTTGCGCTTTTTGAGCAGACGCTGCCTTGACCTGCTGACGGAATTTGTGAGGTTGTGCCGTGTATCTTACCGCGGTAAGCAACTCTTCGATTCCGGCGCTAA
Source organism: Terriglobales bacterium (assembly GCA_035623255.1). Taxonomy (GTDB): domain Bacteria; phylum Acidobacteriota; class Terriglobia; order Terriglobales; family Acidobacteriaceae; genus JAFAGX01. The sequence goes on from DASPTU010000112.1 coordinate 65,127, forward strand.
GAAGGAGCGCCCAAGAGCGGTTCACAACTTAACTTCAACCGCATCCCCCCTCATCCCACTACTGGTTCGGCCCCGTGGATCAGCACTGCCACGATCGTGCCAAAAAAAACGCTAAAAAAGCAGTGACGATTAATACTTCTGTAATGTATACAGTGTTAAATATACAGTGTCAATATAATTTTGCGGTCTGTCAACCTGGAATACAGTGGAGACCTGATGCCCAGAAAGCCTGACCCACATCTCGAAGAACGGATACTGAAAGCTGCGCAGAAACTGTTTTTGAAAGGCGGAGAGAAAGCTCTTTCCATGCGATCCCTGGCCAAGGCAGCCCATACGAATACGCCTTCGGTTTATCGCCGGTTCAAGAACAGGAAAGAGATCCTGAACGCGCTTCTGCGACGTATCCAGCAGGACTTAGGCGTAGTGCTGGAACCTTGTGTTTCTCTCCGGGAGGTGTGTCAGAGCTTTGTTGAATTCATGCTGGAGCATCCTCATGAATATCAATTGGCCAATTCAGGCCTGTTTTCCAAGGTCGCTGCCGATCGGCCCAACCTCGAACTTATTAAGAAACGAAGCGCCGAGTGGATGGGTGGATCTCCCGAGGATTACATCGATCTAATACTCGCGGGATGGGCCTTGTCGCACGGGACGGCGATGCTGCTGATCTCAAAGGCGGTCCCGCCAGTTTACGAAGCCAGACTCCGTATCGTTTTGGCTGAGACAATCGATCTGCTCGTGCGTAATACCGCGCAGGTTGCGAAGTGATCTGATAAGCACACTTTTTTCGGGCGGAAAGTCGGTCAAACTGGGTCTCCGGGAACGAGTCTGAGCTCATAAAATCAGCGTGCTATGATGGCCTTACGTTCGCTTTGGCGGTGTAGCTCAGGTGGTTAGAGCGACGGTCTCATAATCCGTAGGTCGTTGGTTCGAGTCCAACCGCCGCCACCAAACAAATCGGCAAGTGGCATCGAGCGGGACGACTCCAGTCGCAGCTTCCATTAGCTCCCAGCAGCGGCAGCCGCTGCCGCAGCCCTGGGTAGGGAAACCGTCACGTCCCCGGTAATCGCCTTCTTTTCGAGAGAATTTTTGAGCTTAAGAATCAGCGGGAGGGTGACTTCCTGACCTTTTGATACAACCAGAAGTCCGGAAAAAGTGCGGATGTCCTGTTGCACAATCATTCCAGGTGCCAGTTCGTTGACCCAGTCCAAACACCGCTGTCCATCCGTTTCTGATCAAAAGCAGATGGATTTGCACCCGCATTACCTGTGCATTTCCAACCACCAATCACGCAAGCCGTGGCTTTCCCCGTTCCCGCAATGAGGCGAGAGCGCAGTCATCTCCTGGGATATCGGCAGATGGATAGACTTGCTTTACCCGAGGCGAATGCGGGCACAGGCCCACTCGGGATTGCGCCGTGCGGCACGAAGGATTGAATTTCGTTTACGAGTACGGTCGCACGCTTTCAGATTTATACCTGGGGAACGATCTCAAGTGACGTGAGCGTCAGGATAGTGGTCGGCTACGAGCTTGAGATCCACATTGTGTTCTAGCAGTGCCTTGAGCCCGGCCAGAACAAACGAGAACCCTCCCATCGCGTCCATGGCTTGCTTGACTATCTCATCATCATTTCCGCGAAAACCCCAGGTGGAGATGGCTACGAGAGCACCGTCTGGCCGGGAAGTGAACAGCCACTCAACGGGTAAAGGTGGATCATCCCACTCAATCAGTATTCGCTGGTGCGGTTCAATCGCTTTCACCTTCACCTCTGCGGATACACCGTACATTTCCCACTCCCAGCGAACTTCTCTGCCTGCTTCCAATCTTCCGGTGCCCCGGGTGAACCAGAATTTCGTCGTGATTGCAGGGTTCACAAACGCCTCGAATACGTCTTCGACCGGTTTGCGGATAAGCATCTGTGTCTTCACAATGGGCGCAGTGTTAAATGTCATGGAATAGCCCCGTTGAAACCGCGATCACAGTAGCATAGCCCGGGCTTTCGTGCGGACCTGACTGTCGGCGCATTTGACTCCTCGCGAGCCGCTACGCTAGCCTCAGAAGTCCGCCTCAGAACAAGATGGCAAGCACCCGCAAGCTGCTGACCGTAGTCTGCTTCAACCTTTTACTGGGGGCCGCAGCAGTTGCCTCGACCCAACCCGTTCATGCGCCCCATGTCATTGTGGTTAGCGTGCACGAACTCGCGTCCCAAACAGGCGTGGAGATCATGCGAGCGGGCGGGAACGCGGTCGATGCAGCAGTCGCGACCGGCTTTGCCCTGGCGGTGGTCCACCCAGCGGCGGGAAATCTTGGCGGCGGCGGTTTCATGCTGGTGCGCATGACGGATAGCAAACTGCACTTTATTGACTTCCGCGAGAAAGCACCTGCCGCCGCCACAGCCACCATGTATCTGGATTCCAACGGTGATGTGACCGACGACCCCTGGCTCGGATATCGCTCGATTGGAGTCCCCGGTTCCGTCGCCGGCCTGGTCTTTGCCGAGACCCATCTTGGCAAGCTAACCCTGGCGCAGGTCATGGCTCCAGCAATCAGGCTGGCCCGCGAAGGCTATCCTCTGACTTGGCAAGAAGCTCGCGACATGCGCGATGACAAGTACCTGGGCAAGTTTCCGGAGTCTCGGCGCATCTTCCAGCGCGATGGCAATTACTACAAACAAGGCGAGATTTTCCGGCAGCCGGAGTTGGCTCGGACCTTGGAGCGCATCGCAAGCAACCCAAGTGATTTCTATCATGGGGCGATGGCACGGGAGCTCGCCACCTCGATACAAAAGGGTGGCGGCCTGATCACCACGAATGACTTGGCCAACTACGAAGTCAAGGAGCGAGCGCCGGTCGAGGGCAGCTATCGCGGATATCAGGTCATCAGTGCCCCGCCGCCTTCTTCCGGGGGCACGGTGCTGCTTGAGATTCTCAATATTCTCGAAGGCTATGATCTGGCGAGGTCTGGCGCTCGCTCCGCAGAATCCGTTCACCTCGTGGCAGAAGCGTTTCGGCGTGCCTTCTACGATCGCGCCGAGTTCATGGGTGATCCTGATTTCTCCAAGATCCCCGTGGCACAGCTTATTGACAAAAAGTATGCCGCCGCATGGCGGGAGTCAATTGAGCCGGAGCATGCCAGCATCAGCAAGAATTTGAAGCGTCCGGCAATTTTCAGTGAGCTCGAACAATACGCGGCGGCGCATCCCCAGCCGACCGTCACGACCGAGTCGCCGCACACCACCCATTATTCCGTCGTCGATGCAGAAGGAAATGCGGTAGCCGTCACAACTACATTGAACGACTGGTTCGGGTCCCGGGTGACGGCCGAGGGCCTGGGTTTCCTTCTGAATGATGAAATGGATGATTTCGCCGCCAAGCCAGACGTGCCCAACTCGGATGACCTTATTCAAGGCAGGGCGAATGCCATCAGCCCGGGAAAACGCCCACTCTCGTCGATGGCTCCAACCATGGTTTTGAACGATGGCAAGCTGTTTCTGGTGCTTGGTTCGCCGGGCAGCTCTCGTATCATAAGCACGGTTGCAAATGTCTTGATCGGTGTCGTGGATTACGGAATGAACATTCAGGAAGCAGTGAATGCACCGCGCTTTCATAACCAGTGGATACCGGATGTTCTGAGCTTGGAGGAATGGTTTTCTCCCGATACAGTAAAGATATTGGAACAGATGGGATATACGATAAAGTTCGGGGTTGGAAAAGGCGATGAATGGCGCGGCTATTGGAGCGATGCCGAGTGCATCGGAATTGATCCGAAAACCGGCGAGCGTCTGGGGGCGAGCGACGTCAGACACAATGGAAAGGCGGTGGGCTACTAAATGTTGAAAGCGATGTCCACCTATGTTTATGTCAAGGAGCGGTTGCATCCCGGTCTGCTGGACTCGTTAGTAAGGGGCGGTGCACAGGGCATCGAGATTTTTGCCGCCCGCCAGCATCTCGACTATGCCAACCGCAAGCAGCATGTACGGGAAATTGCCGACTGGTTTCGGACCAGCGGCGTGCCTTTGCATTCCGTGCATGCGCCGATGTTCGCGGACTATGAGTGGGGACGCACTGGGGCGCCTCCGGTGAACGTCACCTCGACCGACCGCGCTCATCGCATCGATGCCATGGACGAGATCAAGCGCGCGCTCGAGATTGCGGAACAGATTCCGTTTCGCTTTCTGGTGCAGCACATGGGAGTGGGCAACGAATCGTTCGATGAGCGCAAGTTTGAAGCGGCGATGACCTCAATCGAGCATCTGCGTGCTTTTGCCAAGCCGCTGGGCGTGCACATTCTGCTCGAAAATATTCCGAACGAAATGTCCACTCCCGAAAAGCTGGTGGAATTTATACAGGCTACGCACTTTGAGGATCTCGGAGTGTGTTTCGATGTCGGGCACGCCCACTTGATGAGCGACGTTCCACGAGCTTTCGAAACTCTGAAGGACTACATACGCTCCACACATGTCCACGACAATGCCAAAGACCGCGATTCTCATCTTTGGCCGGGAAGCGGCTCGATTGACTGGAAACAAGCTATGAAGCTTCTGCGATCGTCGCCCAACAAGCCGCCGATACTGCTGGAGATTGAAGGCGAGGAGAAAGTCAATCCGGCCGACAAGATGCCCGATGCCTTCAAACAATTGGAGCAGAACTGAAACGCGCTTGGCCACCCTGGAGTGAAGAAGTTAGGCTGCTGACACACTCGTTAGCGATATCCTTTGCCGCTTAGAGATTTTCCAGATGGGATCGCCTGTAAGCACGATCGCGGAAGTCGGAAAACACGAGGGACAGAGTGTCAGCATTCGGGGATGGCTTTATAACCTGCGCGAAAGCGGCAAATTGCTGTTTCCTCAATTTCGCGATGGCACTGGTGTGATTCAGGGAGTGGTGGCGAAGAACGCTGTTCCTGCCGAAGTATTCGACGCGGTGAAGGGGCTCAGCCAGGAATCAAGCGTGATCGCCGAAGGCAAGGTCCGGGCGGACAAGCGGGCTCCCGGTGGCTACGAGCTGGACGTCTCCAACGTACAGGTCATTCAGCGCGTTCCGGAGAGCGACCCCTATCCCATTTCGCTGAAAGAACACGGGGTCGATTTTCTGATGGAGCACCGGCATCTCTGGGTGCGCTCCCCACGGCAGGCGGCGATTTTGCGCATCCGCGCCGAGATCATCAAAGCCGCGCGCGATTTCTTTGACGGGCGCGGATTCGTGCTGACTGATCCGCCGATTCTGACTCCGGCGGCGTGCGAAGGCACCACCACGCTGTTTCCTGTCGACTATTTCGACGAGCAGGCATTTCTGACCCAGTCGGGCCAGCTTTACATTGAAGCTACCGCCATGGCGCTGGGAAAGGTGTATTCGTTTGGACCTACATTTCGTGCGGAGAAATCGAAAACCCGGCGGCATTTGACTGAGTTCTGGATGGTCGAACCCGAAGTCGCGTTCGCCGACCTCGACGATCTGATGGAACTTGCCGAGGGGCTCATCAGTTTCGTCGTGAAGCGGTGTTTGGAGAAACGCCGCGCCGATCTGCAAATGGCTGGCCGGGAGGTGTCCAAGCTCGAGACCGTTCAGCCGCCCTTTCCGCGCATCAGTTACGACGATGCGGTCAAGATGCTGCAGGAAGCCCACAAGAAAGGCGCCTTGGAAAGCAACTTCGAGTGGGGAGGGGACCTTGGGTCGCCGGATGAAACTTACATCTCCTCGCAGTTCGACCGCCCAGTCATGGTCCACCGCTACCCGGCCAAAGTAAAGGCCTTCTATATGGAACCAGACCCGCAGCGTCCCGAACTGGCGTTGTGTGTGGACGTGCTGGCGCCTGAGGGCTACGGCGAAATCATCGGTGGCTCGCAGCGTATGGCCTCGTACGATTTGTTGCTACAGCGCATTCACGAGCACGGGTTGCCGGAAGAAGCCTTCAAGTGGTATCTGGATTTGCGGAAGTACGGCAGTGTGCCGCACTCGGGTTTTGGCATGGGAATTGAACGTGTTGTGGCCTGGATTTGCGGTCTGGAGCATGTGCGCGAGACAATCCCATTTCCGCGAATGTTATATCGGCTTTATCCATAGCGTAGCGAATTCGGTTTCTTAATCGATGACGACAGCGATTCCACCGGTGACTAATATCAGTCCGAAGAAGATTCGCGTCATTGGTGTTCCGCTCGATCTTGGTCAATCGCGTCGAGGTGTCGATATGGGGCCCTCAGCGGTGCGTGTCGCGGGACTTGAAGCTCGGCTGGAGGCTTTAGGACACGTGGTGGAAGACGGCGGCAATATCGCAGTCGCCATCCCTGAACAGAAAAAAGAAGGTCACGCCAACGCGAAGTATCTCAAAGAGATTACCGCGACCTGCAACAAGCATGCCGAACTCGTGCTCAAAACGCTCGAGGCTGGAATATTCCCGCTTTGTCTAGGCGGCGATCATTCGATGGGCGCAGGTACGGTTGCGGGGGTGGCGGAATTTTATCGCCGCCACAACCAAAAAATTGGCGTGATCTGGATCGATGCGCATACCGATATCAATACCCCTGACAGCTCCCCCAGCGGCAATGTTCATGGCATGCCATTGGCGGCGATCATGGGACTGGGCCCTCCGGAGCTGGCCAACATTTTCAATTTCTCGCCCAAAGTGCAGCCGGAAAATTGCGTGTTAGTGGGCGTGCGCGATATCGACGCCATCGAAAAAGCGCACGTCCATCAGGCTGGCATCGAAGTTCTGACGATGCGCGACATCGACGAGCGCGGCATGCGAACTGTTATGGAAGAAGCCTTACGAATGGCAGGACGGGGGACTGCCGGCTATCACGTTTCGCTCGACATGGATTGGGTCGATCCCGAAGACGCCCCCGGCGTAGGTACTCCGGTGCGTGGGGGCGCAACCTACCGCGAAGCGCATCTGGCTATGGAGATCATCGCCGACCATGGCCGCATGCTGAGCATGGAAATCGTCGAAGTAAATCCTGTTATCGACGAACACAACCGAACCGCTGATCTCGCGGTTGAATTGGCTCTATCGGCATTCGGGAAGAAAATTCTATAGATCACCGGTAGGACGGCCGCCCTCGGCCGCCCCAGTCGAGCACCCAGCCTAGCTCAGTTGCGCAACAAGCGTCTCCAGCTTCACTCTCGTCGCGATCACGCTCAAGATCGGTTCAGCCACACTCCTCTGGCTGATCGGAGCGCCCTCCGTCTCAACGAGCAGCACTTTTGAGATGTCCGAAAAACTGCCTCCCGCAAGAATTAGGGCCGACAGCGCGGCTTGCAGCGGCGGAAGGCTTGGGTTGTACGCAGCATTCTCGATGTAGGCGCCTCTGAATATGCGCCCGGAGCGAGTGCCAACCGCAACTCCCGAATGTGCTTTTGTGTAGGGTGCATAAGATTTTCGGGCAGCGTCCAGCGCTGCTCTCGTCAACTGATCGCTCGCGCCGTTCCTCAGACCTAAGTTCGCTTCTTTCGCCGGAAAGGCTGACTCAGTCACTCCCAGATCTTTAGGTCCGAATGCCGAAGGCAACAAGGTCGAAAGTTTTGCCGCAGGTTTGCCGTCAACCAGCACCTGAATATCGGGAGATAGCTCATTCAGGAACTGGCGGCAATGACCGCATGGAGCAGCGGTAACCACAATCGCCGAAATTCCTTGTTCCATGTGCATGTACGCATTCGACAGCGCGGACTGCTCTCCATGCAGGGAAAAGCCGAGGGAATGGCCGGGAAACTCGATGTTTGTGCCCAAGTACAGGTCGCCACTGAATCCGCGAACTGCCGCTCCAACCTGATACTTCGAGATGGGCGAGTGCGAGTAGATTCGAGCCAGTGGAAGCAGGCCAAGCATAACGACATCTTCATCCTGCCCCTCAGTTTCGCGAGCCGCAGCAACTTCGGCCGCAGGAATCCGTCCGTCGAACCCGGCCGCCGTCACGACCCGGAGCAGGCGAGTGCGTGACTTCTCGCTGAATTTACCTAAGGCCGTGGTTAACAAGTCCTTTTCTGATGCATCGGCGCCGATTGCTGGCACTTTCATAGCCCATAATCCTAATCCCGCTGATCCAAGTGTAGCCAACAGGGTTCTGCGGTTCATGAACTCTTTCCTGCTCCCCAGTAATCGCACAGATCATAACCGTTAATTGACGGCAGGCCCATCGGCGTCGAGACTAAAGGGTCATGAAAAAGCTTCGCGTAGGCATCCTGTTTGGCGGGCGCAGCGGTGAGCACGAGGTTTCCCTGCTCTCGGCGGCTTCCGTATTCGATGCGATTGATAAAAACAGATATGAAGTTGTACCCATTGGGATCACCAAGGAAGGTCATTGGGTCACTGCGGCGGACGCCGAGCGATTACTGCGGGGCGAATTTGCTCACCACCCGGAACGCCATCTCCGCGCGGGCGATCCGGAAGCGACACCAGCGGCCGCGGTCCTGGCGAATGGCGAAGCTGTGGTTGTGCCGCCCGAGCCTCAGCCGCACGGGGCTTCGCTTACCGCGTTTCAGACCGACGCATCTTCTCAGGCACCGGCTCGCCGCGCCTCGGATCGCGCAATTAACGTCGACATTGTCTTTCCGGTGCTGCATGGAACTTTCGGCGAGGATGGAACGATTCAGGGCCTACTGGAACTGGCAGACATGCCTTATGTCGGCGCGGGTGTGCTCGGCTCGGCTGCCGGCATGGACAAAGACATCATGAAGTCACTCTTCCGCGCCGCCGGTCTTCCAATCGTAAAGCACGTAACCATTTTGCGAAGCGATTGGGGAGCAAACCGCAAGAAAATCGAAAAGCTGGTGGCCAGTAAGCTGAAGTACCCGGTTTTCGTCAAACCTGCGAACCTCGGATCGTCGGTGGGAATCTCGAAAGCCCACGATCGAAAGGAACTCGAGGCAGCGATTTCAGAGGCTGCCAAGTTCGACCGCAAGATCGTCATTGAACAGGGGGTTGGGGGAAAAAAGCAAAAAGCACGCGAGATCGAATGCTCAGTGCTTGGAAATGACCGGCCCGAAGCCTCGGTTCCTGGAGAAATCGTGCCCAGCAAAGAATTCTATGACTATGACGCGAAGTATCTGGATGAGGGCTCACAACTCATTATTCCGGCAAAACTCACCAAGTCCGAGATCAGAAAAGTCCAACAGATTGCGATTGCGGCATTCAAAGCTGTCGACTGCTCCGGCCTGGCACGAGTGGACTTCTTGATGGAGCCAAAGACCCACAAGATCTATTTGAATGAGATCAACACCATGCCCGGTTTTACTGCGATCAGCATGTATCCCAAGCTGTGGGCGGCTTCCGGGCTTCCCTATCCACAATTGATCGAGAGGCTCATCCAGCTTGGCCTGGAGCGCCACGCCGACAAAAAGAAGAACCAGTATAGCCGCTAGCGGCCCAGAGCCGTCCTTGAGAGGTGCAGTACGATCGCTGGCAGCCAGGGGCACGCTTCCCTGTCACTTTGCCCCCGGAGTCAAAAGGGCTACTTCTTTCTTAGCTCGTCTCGCTCCACCACGCCGTCTTTAATATGAATCACGCGGTGAGCGTACGCAGCGATGTCATGTTCGTGGGTGACCAGCACGATGGTATTGCCCTGGGCGTGCAGCCGGTCGAATAG
>DASPTU010000113.1:0-9050 GCA_035623255.1 Terriglobales bacterium
AAATGAAAATCCTGCTGGGCGTTGATGGATCAATCTTCTCAAAAGCGGCCAACCAAGCCGTCATGGAGCAGGCCAGACCGCAAAGCGATGAAGTGCGCGTGGTACACGTCGTCGACATATTGACTATCCGGATTCCGGATGGGCTTGCGTATTACCCCGGCATAGAGCACTCGCGGGACTCGCAGCGTAGAATCGCTGAAACACTGGTAGCCGACGCCGCTAAATCGCTACGCTCGTCGGGACTCCTACAAGTAACGACGGACATCGAATGGGGCAATCCGAAATCGAAAATCATCGACAACGCCGCCGAGTGGCGTGCTGATCTGATTGTTCTCGGGTCGCACGGGCGCACCGGCTTGGATCGATTTTTGATGGGGAGTGTGGCGGATGCCGTCATGCGTCATGCTCATTGCTCGGTTGAGCTTGTGCGGATTCTTCCAGGGGCTAACGGTACGAAGGACTCTTATCGAGTACCGGAAGGCAAATTCACGAGGATTCTGTTAGCCATCGACGATTCCAGGTTTTCCGAGGCAGCAATCCGGATGGTGTGCGAACAGCTGCATTCGCTCGGAACCAAACTGCGCGTTTTGCACGTGGTCGAGCCACCAGCGCTCTTGGTGGCACGGGAAATGGGCGGGTACGACCCAACCTTGGAGCATGTCTGGGAGGCTCAAACGCGAGAGGCTGAGGATCTTGTGACAAAGGTCGCCAAGAAATTTTGTGGTACGGGTCTGGAAGTTACCACTTGTGTTGCGCAAGGCGATCCCAAGACAAAAATCCTGGACGAGGCCCAGGAGTGGAAGGCCGATTTGATTGTAATCGGCTCTCATGGCAGAGCCGGCGTTGCGCGCTTTCTGATGGGAAGCGTATCCGAGGCAGTGGCACACCACGCTCATTGTTCAGTCGAAGTGGTCAGGAGCACTTCCTCCATTAGATTGCAAGAAGCGGCGCCTCGACAACCATCCTCGAAGAAAGCAGATTGCACAGCTTAGAGGCTGTTCCTGAAATGCTTCTGGTCCTGAAATTCTTCGCGCTGGCTTACAGTGCCCTACTCCCGGTCATCAATCCACTGGGCTCGGCATTGATGTTTCTCACCGTTGTCGGAAGCTTACCTACCGAGCAGTTTCGTTATCTGGCGCGAAAAGTGGCTGTGAGCATGGTTCTGTTTCTCTTGGTGTTTGAAGTCGGTGGGGCGGCTCTGTTGAATTTTTTTGGAATTTCGCTGCCGGTGGTGCAGCTTGCTGGCGGCCTCGTCCTGGCAGCGATGGGTTGGCGGATACTGGACCAAAAGGAGACTGCCAATGGGCAAAGCCCCTCCCCGGTAGGTGACTCGGGTACACTGAACGAAAAGATCTTCTTTCCGCTGACTTTTCCGATCTCTGCCGGACCTGCCTGTATCGTGGTCACCTTGACTTTAAGTGCACACGCCTCGCGGCATGAACTGTTCAGCAATGTGATGGGCCACCTTGGCATGGCTTTGGCTATTGTCGCGCTAGGCGTCACGATTTGGCTTTGCTACGTGTACGCTTCGAGAATCACGCAAAAAATCGCCCCAGCGACCATCCACGGGATCCTGCGCGTTGTGGCGTTTGTCCTGTTGTGTATCGGCGTGCAGATCGCCTCGAACGGTGTTGAAGCCATAGTCAAAGCTGTAGCGAAATGAGAGTGGAGCGCAGCCGGGCGAATGGGAAAGGGCTAGGAATGGCGCTCTAGTTCGGGCACAGGATACTCTCCATAACTAGTTCATAGACGCTGTCTAGATTCAGTCCTTCTGCAAGCAGGGGTTGTAGCCAGTTCTTCTGGAAGATTTCTGGATCTTCATTGAAGGCTTCAAAGAGTCGCTCCAAGCCGACGTTTTCCCCAACTTCTATCGGAGCGCAATCCTCGAGGAAAGTGATAAGTCCCTTTTTTTGTTTCTTTCGTTGTTCTTTCATTGCTTTGCACCGCCTCTTAGACGGCCTCATCTTTACTGTCAGAGAAGCTAACCATCAAAAATGAAGCCAGCCATTGCTGGCTGGCTTCCGTCATTTGAGTGGACAGGCTCCTTAGGTCATGCCGCTATAAACAACGTCTGGCCCTGACGATTCACTAAGAGCAATGGTTCGTTGCCGGCTTTTTTCACGGCGCTCTGGAACTCAGAGACGTTCTTCACCGGCTGGTGATTGACTTCCTGAATGACGTCGCCCTTGCGCAGGCCGGAATCAGCAATCTTGCTGGCAGGGTCGATGTCGGTTACCACAACACCCGTCGCCGACGCGGGAAGCCCCAAACGCTCGGCAGTGTGCGGCGTCAGGTTTGTCACTTGGACGCCGTGCAGGGCCCTTGTAGACTCATCGCCATTATCGGATTCCGCCTTGGCAGTCTCCGTCGGCATCTCCGCAAGTTTCAGAGACATTTGCTTCTCACTGCCGTTTCGGAGCATCGTCAATTTGACGTCCGTTCCCGGTTCCATCATGGAAATGTCCATGCGCAACTGGTTGCTGTCGTTGACCGTCTTGCCGTTCACCTCCAGAATGATGTCACCGCGCTGTATGCCGCCTTCCTGAGCAGGACTCTTGGGACTCACGTCTCCCACAACAACACCATGGGGTTCCGTCTCGCCAAACGCTTTCGCCATTTCCGGGGTCATATCCTGTGGCAGGATACCCATGTACGCACGGACCACCTTGCCGTTCCTCAGGATCTGGTCCATCACTTTGTGCGCCAGGTTCACGGGCACCGCAAAACCGATGCCCTGGCTGCCACCCGAACCTTCAGCAATGATGGCCGTGTTGATACCAACAAGCTCGCCACGATCATTAATGAGTGCGCCACCGGAGTTGCCGGGGTTGATGGGAGCGTCCGTCTGAATGAAATCTTCGTAATCCTCGATGCCGAGATTGCCACGGCCCTTGGCGCTGATGATGCCTCTGGTCACCGTTTGTCCGACACCAAACGGGTCGCCGATCGCCAACGCTGTATCCCCGACTTCCACTTTGGAAGAGTCACCGAGAGTGATCGACTTCAGGTTGGGAGCCTCGATTTTCAGAACCGCGACGTCCGTCTTGGGGTCGGTTCCGACGGTCCTCGCTTCAAACTCGCGCTTATCCGACAAAGTCACCCGCACATCAGTGGCGCCATCGACGACATGATTGTTGGTGAGAATATAGCCTTCCGGGCTGACGATAACGCCGGAGCCTAGGCTCTTTTCACGGCGGTCTTTAGGAATGTTGAGCGGGCCGCCCTCGTCCCCAAAGAATTGACGGAAAAACGGATCCAGTCGAGCGTCCATTTGCGGGGCCGCCTTCACCACCTTGGAGCTGGATATGTTAACCACCGAGGGCAGAACCTTCTTCAAGACTGGTGCGAAACTGCTGCTGCTCGGGCCTTCCGTGCTGTCCGCCATTTTGAGCGTGGCAGGGGGATTTGTTACCGCTTTCGTGGTTGTATGCGCGATTCCCAAACCTGCCGCACCCAAAATCATCCCCAAGACTAGGGCCGCGGGCTTCGAGAAAACTACAGACCGTCTCTCTTTCATATTTCCTTCCTTAAGCAAAGAATTGCACCTCATAGGAGCTTTTTCTGGAGGTTGCGTAACTGTCCTCACGCTTACTGAGACGCCTGCGGCGAGGCTAGTGATTCTCCCTACGAATAGGGAGAATCGACCCCGTCGATTGGGGATGTTAAGGTGCTAGGAAATTTGATTCAGCGCAGGAGAACCGCTGAGCGTTACGGACTTCTACGAAATTATGCCTTTGCGAACCGCGTAAAGGATCAATTCCGGCAGCCCGCGAAGATTCAGCTTCTCCATCAGATTCGAGCGATGGCTCTCAACCGTATACACACTGAGATTCAACAGGTTCGCGATGTCTTTGTTTGATTTGCCTTCGGCGATGAGCTGCAATACTTCGCGCTCTCGCGGCGTCAGCAGGTCATAGGCATCGTCTGTACCCGAGCGCTTGAGTTTCCGGACGTAATCATCCAACAGCACCTTGCTCACTGACGGACTGAAAAAGGACTTGCCATTCGCGACTACATGGACGGCCTTGATGAGATCCGCTTCGGCAGAATCTTTTAGAAGGTAGCCGCGTGCACCAGCTTTCAATGCGCGGAGCACATAAGTCTCATCCGGGTGCATGCTGAGGATCACGATGGCGAGCTCGGGATTTTCCTGCGTCATCTGAGTGGCAGCTTCAATACCATTTAGATTCGGCATCCCGATATCCATGATTACGACGTCGGGTCTCAATGATTTCGCGAGCGCCACTGCCTGGCGGCCATCGGACGCCTCGCCTACAACGCTCATATCAGGTTCACGCTCCAACATTAAGCGGACTCCGCTCCGCATCAATTGGTGATCGTCAGCCAGGAGTATGCGAACCTTTTTCATCACTCAGGGGACCCTTCCAATAGGTAGTTCTGCATGTACTGTGGCGCCTTTGCCGGGTTCCGATCGAATAAGGAACGTACCTTGCAGTTGACGCACTCGCTCTTCCATTCCCAGGATACCCATGCCGCGCATTCGCTCTGGCTGAAATCCCTCTCCATCATCGCTGATCTCCACCACAATGCTGTGCTCTTTTCTCTTGAGCATCACATTTGCGTTCTTGGCGTGAGCGTGAGTAGCGGCGTTCCGAAGCGCTTCTTGAACGACTCGATAAATGCAGACCCTGACTTCGTCAGGAGGGTCGTTAGCAAATTCCTCCGCATGAATATCCACTTCCATGTCACTTTGACGCGAGGTTTCGCGGGCTTGCCATTCCAAGGCCGGAACAAGCCCAAGATCGTCCAGCATTGGGGGTCTTAACAATAGCGCCATGTCCCGGATCGACTTTACTGCAGTCTCCGCTGCCGCCTTGATTCGCGCGATTTCCTCGTTCAACTTGTCGCCAGGCGACAACAAGCTCGACAAGCGCCCAATGTCCATCAGAAGCGCGCCAAGAGTCTGCCCGACCTCGTCGTGCAATTCCCGCGAGATGGACCGTCTCTCGGCTTCTTGTGCATCAACTAAACGCCGCGAGAGACTCTCAAGTTCCTGACGGCTTCTGGAGAGGGCAAGATATCTTTCGCGGCCACGCTTTTCTAGTCGCAAGATGTAATAGCCTGCGACTAATGAAAGGAGCAAGCCGGCGACCAATGTCAAAAACACCATCCGCGCAAGCCTGGCTTGCAACCCCTGGAATTGAAGAACTAGAGCGGTGTTCTGCTCACCAAACCGCTTGTCGTTGAGGACAGACAGGGCACTGGCCAATTGCAAAACCTGCACTCTACGGGGCATGAGTTCTTCGAATACAAAGGTGCGGCCCCGTCGTTTGCGCTCTGTGGTGCTATTGGCAAGCACTCCGCTAAAGCGACTTTCTTGTGAAGAGACCTGCTCATCGATTTTACCTAGGAGCGAGCGCTCTTCCGGTGCGCAGTCGTTGGGGTAGTTGCCGACTGCCAGGTGCACGGCGGCCCCGCGCGTTGTAACTTCTGCTAGGGCAGGCGCGTTTGACACGATCTCATCGCTGAGAAGATATTGCTCCATCTGGTCCGTGTAAGTGTGGAACGAAACCACTACGGCGACGAGCGCATGACTTCGCGTCGCGAATTGTTGCGTGACCTCATTAGAAACTTGGTTTAACTTCTGCAAAGAGCGCAGAGAATCTACGCCCGCAAGGATCATCATCAAGAGCATTCCGCCAAAAGCGCCCAGAAGAATCCAGCGCGTCTTTGCGGAACGTTCACTCGCATCGATTTGTGGCTTCTGTTCAGCCTTACGCATCGCAGTCATCCCAACTGGATTTCGGTGTCACTGCAAGCATAAGGGTACCCTGCGCAATCAACAACGCCAGCCATGCCTCAGAACAAAAGACCTGCCGTGATGCGCGTGGACCGAGGACCGAGAGCAGGTGGCCCTGTATTCGCTAAAGTTGACCAGCATCCTCAGCTTCGGAACTGGCTTAGGCGTGGCAGATTTATGCGGGGATGGAGTAGCCGTGCGCCCGAACTGCCTCTACCGCCTCGCTACGGCTTTCGGCGTCCACCTGCTTGAGTATTCGATGAATATGATTGCGTACGGTAAACGCGGACAGATTCAATGCTGAAGCAATTTCCTTGTTAGTCATTCCTTTGGCCACCAGCGTGATCAATTGCTGTTGACGCAAGGTCAGGTCCGGTCGTGAACCAGCATTTTGCATCGGCATTTCTGTTGCCTTTTGCGCGAAGAAACTAAACAATGCGGCGCACAGCACCGGCGGGCACACCGCCTCTCCACGGCAAACCGATCGGACGGCCGCCACCACATCCGAGGCCGAGGCGTCCTGCAACAAATAGCCGGTTACGCCCAAGCGTACTGCCGACATAAACTGCTCTTCATCCGTACTCATGCCGATAAGTACGATCTTAGGCGCAGCCGCTGTCTCCTGACTCGATAAGGACGCCGACAAGGGCATCCGACTCAATAAGTAACAATCTCCAAGCAAGATGTCGCAGCTATCGAGAACGCCGGGGAGAGCGTCTTCGGCCGACGAAATCTGCCCGGTAATTACAAACTCCGTCCGTTTGCGGAACAACCGAGCTAACGATTCACGCAGAAGGCGATTTTCAATCAGAAGGAATGTGCGTGTGGACGAAACGCGGTCACAATTGTTCATCGAGACCTGGCTTCAAGCGACCTTTTATTGATCCCAAGACTGCGGAGTGCCCGTTCGACAAACCCAGAACGCCTTAACTAACGTTTCTAGAATAACCTCTACATAGCCTCGGTGTCAATTAACAACGTACGATTTTACCGACTTGGCGTTTCCGCTTGTAACGCAATTGTAACAGACGCGTCCCGCGCACCTCACTCTCACAGATGCGCGGCCTCGTCGGCCGGGTTGTCTTAGCCCCTTGAACTCGTACATCTTACTTTTTTTGACCCAACCTTACCCTTTCGCCCATTGGGTCAATCTTGGTACATCCCACTTAAGCTTCCTTTCTCCTCGGTACGTTTGACCTAGCTTCCCTTCTGGTTTTCTTTTGGTGCTTACTTGAAATTTTGTCCTCCCGCACACTCTCTATCCAGCGGAGTGTGCCATGGAAAAATCGATTCGTGTCCTCGTGGCCAACCATCCCCGACTCATGCGCGACATTGTGCTCACAACTTTCGCCGATCAGCCGGACATCGAGATTGTTGGCGAGGTCGCCGACGAATCCGAGATCCCCGAAAAGGTCAAGACTACGCTGCCTGATTTCGTGGTGATTGCGCTCGACCAGCCCGGCAGGCGCCCCCATATCTGCGACACGCTGCTTCGCGAGCATCCCGGCGTCCACGTCATCGCCGTAGCCCACGAAAGTAACTACATGGTTTGCTACTGGGCCTCTCTGGAGATTCATTCCAATGACATCGAAGCGTCGGAACAGGGCATGTTGAACGCTATTCGCCGAAAGCTGGTTACCAATGGCGCGAACTGAACGAGTTTCCTGCGCCATTTTGAGGCACGAACTATGCTAACGCCACTCCGATCTAGGTCCTTCTGTCTGACTTTTATGCTGCTTCTCTCGATTCCTCTGACTGCACTGGCCCAGCAGCAAGATCCATCGAAAACCGCTGGCCAACAAAGTCAGGCTGGCTTTGCAGTGGATCCGACTCCCGACTTCGCCCGTGAAAATCTGAACCACGTCGCCGCTTCCGCCAGCCAGGTCCGAGAAATCCTGGTCAAAGATCCCGGCTTGATGGTCGAACTCAAACGCTGGGTGGCCAAAGAAGCCACCGACAACGGGCAACTCGTCGAAGACGACACGCTTACCGACGACGCCATTTTCGATCGACTCGAACGAGACTTGCGCTTTCGTTCCGTCGCCACACGTCTGGCGCAGCGTTACGGCTATCTGCTTCCCAGCGTAAATCCCGACTCGCAGATCGGCAAAGAACAAGACCTGCTCCTGAAAGAGCGAGTTCACCACCTTGTGCAAGTCGAAGCGCAGGAAGATTCACAAAGCCTGAACGCGGAAGGTCACGGAAAACGAGAGCAGAATTTGCAGCGCGCCAACTGCGACCCTCGCGATAGTGCGGATTGCGGTCAGCAGCCGTCTTCCGGGCGAAGGCTCGGAAACTCTCAAGAAGACTTGGTCCCAGACACTGAACCCACTTCTCCAACCGGCCCAGCACGGTCCTATCCATCCAACTCCGCTCCGTTACTACGCGCGGGGCAGAGTCCCGATTCCGGGCAATTGGACCTTTATCCGGGCGATAGTGGTGAGCCAAATGTAATGCTGGCTTCCAATCCAGCAAGGCGCCCCCAGGATGTGTTGCCTGCCACGCCACAACCCGGCACCGTCGATGGCCTCTCGAATTTACCCCGCCCCGGTAACACCGGCGACCTGCCTGCAACTGATTCCGAAATTCGCTCTAACTCAGTAATGAGCACCGAACGCCCGGATAATCGTTCGGTTGAGCGGAACGGCAGGCGCACTACCTCAGCAGATCTCGAGAAAGATTTTGCTCCAGTGACTATGGTTCACCGGCGCAATCCCTACGCTGACATCCCTTCCCTCTATGACATGTATGTGCAAGCCGCGCAGCGCGACGGCCAGGTCAAGCGCTTTGGATTGGACATGTTTCGCAATGGCACGCGCGATTCGCAAGCCATTCCCATGGATTTGCCCGTTGGCCCCGAATATGTTGTCGGCCCCGGCGACGGTTTGGCCATTAATCTCTGGGGTGGCATCTCGCAACGCTTGGTGCGCGTAGTTGATCGCGAAGGACGCATCAGCCTCCCCGAAGCTGGCCCGCTGCTTGTCAGCGGCCGCTCCCTAGGAGAAGTTCAGCAAGCCGTGCAGCGGGCTCTGCAAACGCAATTTCGCGATACCTCCGCCGATGTTTCGCTTTCGCGCTTGCGAACCGTACGCGTCTACGTTGTTGGAGAGGTTGCTGAGCCGGGTGCGTATGACATTAGCTCGCTCTCCACACCTCTGAATGCCCTCTTTGCGGCTGGTGGCGTCACGCCCCGCGGTTCCCTACGCAAATTGGAGCATTTTCGTGGCAAGCAATTGATCGAGCGGGTGGATGCTTATGACCTTCTGCTTCATGGCCTCAACTCCGATTT